>NZ_JBNCLV010000011.1:0-217279 GCF_049844855.1 Tsukamurella sp. DT100 | reverse complement strand
AGCTACAGCCCACCACCGAAACACCGATCCTGCTGGCACATCGAGGTGGCAGATCCCATCCTCACAGTCAGTCCTCGAGCCGGTGCCGGCGGGCGCGGCTCACGCGATCGGCCTGCGTCGTCTGCTCGGGGTGGTGCATGCCGTCGGGCTCGGGGGCCGCGTGCCGGCCGCTGCGCGCGCCGGCTGCGACGCCCTCGAACTGCGGCTGCGGCCGGTCGGCGCCGGGGCGCTGCACGGCACCGTCGGGCCGCGGCGCCGGCGGGTCCGCACGGTACTGCTGCGGTGCGGGGCGCGGCGGGCGGTAGTCGGGGACGGACGCCCGGGGCGCGGGCGGCACCGGCGGACGCGGCAGGTCGACGCTCTCCCGCTGGATCGGGCCGGACGGGCGGGCGATGCCGGCGAGGCCCTCGCCCGGGCGGGCGACGGGACGCGGCAGCGGATCGCTGGGATGCGAGTAGGCCTGCTGGGGGGCCGTCGGCGCCGGACGGGTCAGCGGATCGCTCGGCTGCGAGTACGCCTGCTGCGGGGCCGTCGGCTGCGGGCGCTGCTGCGGCCGGGCGACGGGGACCTGCTGCGTCGGGGGCTGCGGAGCCGCGGGCTGCGGGGCGGCCTGCGGCGGGCCCGGCTGGACCCCGAGGCCGGCGAGCGAGGAGACCGACTCGTCGACCTCGGCCCGCTTGATGGCCCGGAAGCGGTCGGTGAAGTACACCGGCTCGGGATCGCCGGGCTGCTCGTTGTAGGCGCGGTCGAAGTCCTCGCGGCGGATCGCGGCGAAGGAGCCCGAGGTGACGTCGCCCTCGAGGGGCTCCCAGTCGTCGTCGACATCGTCGTCATCGTCCTCGAAGGCCTGCGCCGGGAAGGACGTGGACGGGATGGCACCGCCGGACTCGCTGGACTCCTTGGCCGCCTGGCCCTCGGCGATCTCCTCCGGGGTGAAGCGCATGAAGGGGACGACGACGAGGCCTGCCAGGATGAGGATCGCGGCGCAGGCGATGAACGCGAGGCCGTAGCCGGAGGCCAGGGCGTGGATCTGGTCGCCGGTCAGCGAGTCGTGGCGCAGGTGCCCGGTGGTCGGGCCGCCCTCGGCCATGATCCGCGAGGTCACGACGACCTGCACCGAGGCGAGGCCGATGATGCCGCCGAGGTTCTGCGCGACCTCGATGAGCGCGGTCAGCGGCCCGATCTCCGACGGGCGGACGCCGGCGACGGCGCCGAGCGGCAGCGGCACGACGGCCATGCCCACGCCGATGCCGATGAGGAACACCGGGATCGCGATCTGCGGGAAGTAGTCGATGGTGGCCGGGGCCTTGCTCATCAGGGTCGGCACGTACAGGCAGGGCAGGAAGACGATGAGGCCGCCGACGGCCACGAGCCACCGCGCCTGGATCCGGCGCACGAGCGTTGCGCTGACCGCGACGGAGATGCCGAAGCCCAGGGCGAAGGGCAGCAGCGCGAGGCCGGACTGGAAGGGCGTGTAGCCCATGACCAGCTGGAAGGTCAGCGCGACGTAGAAGCCGAGGGTCGGGATCAGCGCGCCGCAGACCAGGATCGCGAGCATCGCCGCCACGCGGTTGCGGTTGTTGAACAGCGAGAACGGCAGGATCGGGTTCTTGGCGGTGCGCTCGACCCACAGGAACAGGGCGAGGCAGATCACGCTGACCACGGCGGCGACGTAGACCGACGTGCTCTGCCAGTGCGCCTCGGGGCCCGCGGTGAGGGCGTAGACACCTGTCACGCAGCCCGTGACCGCGAGCGCGGCGCCCTTGACGTCGAGGGCGTGCCGCCGATCGGCCATCGCCTCGTCGAGGGTGAACCAGCCGCCGATGGCGCAGGCGATGCCGACGGGGACGTTGATCCAGAAGATGAGGCGCCAGTCGATGGTGGCGAGCAGGCCGCCGGCGACGAGCCCGCCGATCGAACCGAGAGCCGCCATGGCGCCGAAGACGGCGAAGGCCTGGTTGCGGGCCTTGCCCGGCGCGAAGGTGGTGGCGATCAGCGCGAGCGCCGTCGGGCCGGCGATCGCGGCGAACAGGCCCTGCCCGACGCGCGCGGCCAGCAGCCACGCCTCGTTGGTCGCGAATCCCGCCAGCGCGGACGCCACGGTGAAGCCGATGACGCCGAGTAGGAACATCTTCTTGCGGCCGAAGGTGTCGCCGAGGCGGCCGCCGAGGAGGAGGAATCCGCCGAAGGTCAGCGCGTATGCGCCGAAGACCCAGACCTTGGTGGCGTCCGAGAGGCCGAGGGCGTCCTGGATCTCCGGCATCGCCACGAAGACGACGGTGCCGTCGAGCACCGAGAGGAAGATCATGCCGCACAGGACGAGGATCGGGATGCCGACGGCGCTGCCCTTGACGCGGTACGTCTGCGCCGGGCTGGAGGGCGCCATCGTGGAAGTCATGATGCCCGAGGCTACCGACTCCCCCGGCCGATCCGGAAGTCGAGAACGGTAACAATTGTGACGAGAGTTATTGAAGTGACAGTTTTCGCTTCTGCGAAAATCCCCTGAATCGGGCGATTCGCGCAGCCCAGAGCGCTGTTCCCCGCCTCGGTCGAGGTTTCCCGCGTGGGGGCGTCACATTTCGCCGACACACACGGAAACCCACACCCGGGGATGCGGGTCAGTCGCCCAACGCCGCCGTGAAGCCGGCCGTCGCACCCACGACGAGCACCGCAGGCGGCACGACGTTCGCGGTCGCGGCGTCCGCCGCGATGGTGGTGAGGGTTCCGCGGACCGTGCGCTGCCCGCCGGTGGTCGCGTTCTCGACCACCGCGGCCGGGGTCTCGGCCGGCCGGCCGCCCGCGATCAGCGCCTCGGCGATCGCCGCGAGCCGCTCCACCGCCATGAGCACCACGACTGTGCCGCGCAGCCGGCCGAGCGCGTCCCAGTCGACGAGGCTGTCGGGATGCCCCGGCGCGACGTGGCCGGAGACGACCACGAACTCGTGCGTCACGCCGCGGTGCGTCACCGGGATGCCCGCGGCCGACGGCGCGGCGATCGAGCTGGTGATGCCCGGGACGACGGTGACCGGGATGCCCTCGGCGGCCAGCGCCTCGAGCTCCTCGAAGCCGCGACCGAAGACATAGGGGTCGCCGCCCTTGAGCCGCACCACGAACTTGCCCTCACGCGCACGATCGATGAGGACCTGATTGATGGCCTGCTGCGCCATGGCCCGGCCGTACGGCACCTTCGCGGCGTCGATGACCTCGACGTGCGGGGCGAGCTCCGCGAGCAGGCGGGGCGGGGCGAGCCGGTCGGCGACCACCACGTCGGCCAGCCCGAGGAGCGCCCGGCCGCGCACAGTGATGAGGTCCGGGTCGCCCGGCCCCCCGCCGACGAGGGCCACGCCCTCGGGCTTGCGGGTGGGGCGCGCGGCCTCGTCGCCGGTCAGGACGGCGCGCAGGCTGTCGCGGACGGCCGCGGACCGTCGGTGATCCCCGGACGCCAGGACGCCCACCTGCAGCCCGTCCGTGGCGACGGTGGCGGGGGTGACGGCGGTGCCCTCGCGGGCGAGGTCGACGCGGACGCAGAAGGTGCGCTGCACCTCGGCCTCGGCGACGACGGCGGCGTTCACCGCCGGATCGTTCGTGGCGGCGAGGGCGTACCAGGCGCCCAGGAGGTCGCCGGAGGCGTACTCGCGGCGGTGCCAGACGATGCCGGGCGTCGATTCGACGGCGGGCGTGGCCTCGGGCGCGATGACGTGGACGTCCGCGCCCGCGGCGAGGAGGACCGGCAGTCGCCGCTGGACGACGGTGCCCGCCCCCACGACGACGACACGGCGCCCTCGCAGATCCAGACCGACGAGGTAGGGATCGTGCGGGGCGCCGTGGCTGTTCATTCCGCTCAGCTTAGTGAGCGGCCTCCGTCACTACGCGCGCGGCTCGGCGTGCTTGGTGGCGGTGTGCACGATGTCGTAGTACACGGCCTTGTTGGAGGCCTCGGGGTACACGCGGTACGTGAACTCCTTCTCGGTGAGGGTCACGATCTCGACGGTGCGCTTGTACTGGACGCTGCCGTCGGCGTTCTTGGCGACGATGGTGCGGGTCTTGCCGTCGGGCGAGACGGTCCAGTCGCCCTTGCCCTTGGCGGAATCGTCCAGGTTGTAGAGGGTGAAGGTGCCGTCCTTCTTGAAGTAGGCCCAGCCGACGTAGTTCTTGACGTTCTTGTCGGTCAGCGCGACCTTGGCGCCCTTCGCGTCCTTGGCGGCGGTGGTCTCCCACGCGGTCGAGGCGAGGATCGCGCTCGGGGTGCTGGCCTTGACCGGGGTGGGCTTCGAAGCCGACGGCTTGGCCGACGCGCTCGCCGAGGCGCTGGTGGAGGGCTTCGCCGACGCGCTGGGCTTGGCGGAGGAGGAGGGCGAGCCGGGTGCGGCGTAGGAGCCGGCGGCGCAGGCGGAGGTGGCGACCACGGCGGCGGCGGCGAAGGTGACGGAGACGAGCTTGATCGACTTGTGCATGAGGCTTTTGTACAGGAAGCTCTCAGCCCGCGCGAGGCCCCCGCTCAGGGTGAGACGAACTCCTCACGCGACCGCTCTGACCAGGCGTTCGACCGCCTCGGGATATCCGGCAGGATGCACGTGCAGATACGAGGAGTGCACTGTGGACGAAAGGAACCCATCGGTCGCGGGACATCCGTCGCCGTCCCTCCACCCCCATGCCGGCGCGGGCCCCGCGGCGAGCGCGGTGCGATGGAACTCGTGCCCCGTCACGCGCTCGCCGGGCGCGAACAACGGGCTCGCGCCGAGGGCGACGGCGTCACGGTAGCCCAGCGTCAGGCGCCGGGTGAAGGTCGCGGCACCCGGCACGATCCCGCACATGGGCACCCCGTCGAGCGATTCCGCGAGGTAGAGCTGCCCCGCGCACTCGGCGTGGATCGCGCCCCCGGCGTCGACCAGGGCGCGCAGCTGATCGCGCAGCGCCGCGTTCGCCGACAGTTTCTCCGCGTACACCTCCGGGAAGCCGCCCGGGAGCACCACGGCGGCCGCGCCGCCGGGCAACTCGTCGGTGAGCGGATCGAAGCGCTCGACCCGAGCGCCGGCGGCGCGCAGCAGCTCCTCGTGCTCGGCGTAGCCGAAGCTGAACGCCGGGCCGCCGGCCAGCGCGACGACCGGCACGCCCGCGCGCGCGACCTCGTCCGACGGTGACCACAGCGGCCCGTCCGCGACCGGCCGGGCCAGCGCGCGGATCCGCTCGACGTCGACGTGCCGCTCCACTAGCTCCGTCATCGCGGCGACCGCGGCGACGGCCTCCGCGCCGCGCTCCGCGGCGGGGATGAGGCCGAGGTGCCGCGCCGGCACCTCCAGCGCCGCGGCGCCGGGGACCGCGCCGACCGCCTCCAGGCCCGCGTGCGCGCAGGCGTCGCGCAGGACCCGCTCGTGCCGGGCGCTTGAGACGCGGTTGAGGATCACGCCCGCGAGCGCGATACCCGGCCGGTAGGTGGCGAACCCCGCGAGCAGCGCGGCGAGGGACTGCGAGTGCCCGCGGGCGTCGACCACCAGCAGCACCGGGGCGCCGAGGATCTGCGCGACGTCCGCGGTGGAGCCGATGCCCTCGGTGGCCGCGCCGCCGGGGCCGTCGACGATGCGTCCGTCGAACAGGCCCATCACGCCCTCGACAACCGCGATGTCGGCGTCGCGCGCGCCGTGCCGGTACAGCGGCGCGATGCGCTGCTCCCCGCAGAGGATCGCGTCGAGGTTGCGGCCGGGCCGACCGGTCGAGAGGGCGTGGTAGCCGGGGTCGATGTAGTCGGGGCCCACCTTGAACGGGGCGACGGTGCCGGTCCGCGCCAGCGCGCCCATCAGCCCCGTCGCGATGGTCGTCTTGCCGCTGCCCGACGACGGTGCGGCGATGACGACCGCGGGAGCTACCACTCGATCCCTCTGCTCTCCCCGGCCACCGCACCTCCCGGGACACGGGAGCCGTTCGTCACCACTCGATCCCCCTCTGTCCCTTCCTACCCGCATCCATCGGGTGCTTGATCTTGGTCATCTCGGTGACCAGGTCGGCGGCGTCCATGAGCGCCTGCGGCGCATCGCGGCCGGTGATGATCACGTGCTGGTTCCCGGGGCGGTTCGCCAGGGTCTCGACCACCTCGTCGACGTCGATCCAGCCCCACTTGAGCGGGTAGGTGAACTCGTCGAGCACGTAGAAGCGGTGCTGCTCGGCGCCGAGCCGGCGGGCGATCTCCCGCCAGCCGACGCGGGCGGCCTCGGCGTGGTCCTGCTCGGCGTCGTCGTCGCGGCGCAACCAGGACCAGCCCTGCCCCATCTTGTGCCACTCGACGGGACCGCCGGCGCCGGTGCGCTCGTGCAGCTCGTTCAGCGCGAGCATCGTCTGCTCCTCGCCCACCTTCCACTTCGCGCTCTTGACGAACTGGAAGACGCCGATGTCGAAGCCCTGGTTCCACGCGCGCATGGCCATGCCGAACGCGGCCGTCGACTTCCCCTTGCCCGGCCCGGTGTGCACGGCGAGCAGCGCCTGGTTGCGGCGCTGCCGGGTGGTCAGCCCGTCGTCGGGGACCGATTCGACCTTGCCCTGCGGCATGGCGTCACTCCTTCGGGTCGGGGCGCTTACGAGACTTCACTCCAGCGAGGCGCGGCGACGACTATCGCCGCGCCGCCCGCCAGGATTCGACTTTCGGAACATACGTCAGGCGACGCGGGCCAGATCCTGCGGGCTCAGGCCGCCGAGCGGGAGCATCGGCGCGCCGAGTGCGGCCGCGACCTTCGCCGCGAGGCCCAGCCGCACCATCGAGGTCTCGCAGTCCACGACGACCGTCGCGCGACCGTCGGCGTGCAGCCCCGCCGCCGCGGCGAGCGCGCGCGGCAACGGATCCCGGCCGGCCGTCGCGCGACCGTCGGTGAGCACCACGACCAGCGGGCGCCGGGCGTCGGGCCGCAGGTCCTCGCGGCGCAGCAGCTTCCGCGCCTCGATCAGGCCCTCGGCCAGCGGCGTCCGGCCGCCGGTGCGGGCCCGCGCCAGGCGCGCGACGGCCACGTCGACGGAGCGGGTCGGCGGCACGAGCAGGGTGGCCTCGGCGCCGCGGAAGCCGATGACGGCCACCTTGTCGCGCCGCTGGTAGGCGTCGCGCAGCAGCGAGACGGCGGCCTCGCCGACCAGCGCGATGCGTTCGCGCGCGGCCATCGAGCCGGACAGGTCCACGACGAAGACGACGAGGTTGCCCTCGGTGGCCTCGCGGATCGGCGACCGCAGGTCCGACGGCGCGAGGTGCAGCGGCCCGTCGACCCGGCCGCGCGCGGCCTGCGCGGGGGCGGCGGCGCGCAGCGTGGCGGCCAGGTGCAGGCCGGCTCCCGTGCCGGCGGGCGCGGCGCGCACGACGCTGCCGCGGTCGGAGCGCGACTTGGAGCGGCGGCCCGTCGCGCCCCCGGTTGCCGTGCCGGGCACGGTGAGCCGGCTGACGGTGCGGTGCCGCGCGGTCGGCAGCGGGGCGCCCTGCGGCTCCGGGTCCGGCGCGACTGCGTCGTCCTGCGACGGCGGTTCCGGCTGCCCGCCGTCGGGGCCGCCCTCGGGACCACCGTCCGGGCCCCCGTCGTCGGGTCCGTCCGGGCCGTCGTCGTCGGGGTCGGGATCGTCGGCCTCGCGGGCGTCGTCGAGGGCGCGGTCGAGCTCGGCGTCGTCGAGGCCGGGCTCGTCGAACGGGTCGCGGCGCTTGCGGTGCGGCAGTGCGAGGGCCGCGGCGACGCGGACGTCGTCCTCGGTGACCTCGGCGGCGCCGCGCCACGCGGCGTGGGCGCGGGCGGCGCGGGCGATGACCAGGTCGGCGCGCATGCCGTCGACGTCGAAGGCGGCGCAGACCGCGGCGATGCGGCGCAGCTCGGCGTCGGGCAGCGCGACGGCGGGCAGCCGGTCGCGGGCCTCGGCGATGCGGCGGGCCTGCTCGGCGTCGGCGGCGGCGTACTCGGCGGCGAAGGCGGCGGGGTCGGCCTCGAAGGCGAGGCGACGGCGCATCACCTCGACGCGGGCGTCGACCTCGCGGCTGGCGCGCACGTCGACCGCCAGGCCGAAGCGATCCAGCAGCTGCGGCCGCAGCTCCCCCTCCTCGGGATTCATGGTGCCCACCAGGACGAACCGGGCCGGGTACGAGCGGGAGACGGCGTCCCGCTCGACGGTGACCCGCCCCATCGCCGCGGCGTCGAGCAGCACGTCGACGAGGTGGTCGGAGAGCAGGTTGACCTCGTCGACGTAGAGGATGCCGCCGTCGGCGTCGGCGAGCAGGCCGGGCGTGAAGTCGACGCGTCCCTCGCCGAGGGCGCGGTGCAGGTCGAGCGAGCCGACGACGCGGTCCTCGGTGGCGCCGATGGGCAGCTCGACGAGGCGGGCGGGCGCACCGTCGGGACGGGGCGGCAGCAGTGGGGCGAGCGCGCGGGCGGCGGTGGACTTCGCGGTGCCCTTCTCGCCGCGCACGAGCACGCCGCCGACGGCGGGCGCGATGGCGCACAGGGTGAGGGCGAGCCGCAGCTCGTCGTGGCCGACGACGGCGCTGAACGGGTAGCGGTCAGACACCGGCGGGCCTCCTCATGGGGACGTGCGGGATGCCGTCCTCGATGAATTCGTCGCCCTCGCGCGCGAATCCGTACTTGGCGTACGTGCTCTCGAGGTGCGACTGGGCCTCGAGCAGGCAGGCCCGACCGTCGAGCTCCGCGAGCGCCGCGGTCATCAGTTCGCCGATGAGGCCGCGCCCGCGGTGCGACGGTGCCGCGCACACCCGGCCGATCGCGGCCAGACCCGGGCCCTCGTCGGTGACGCGCACCGTCGCGATCGCGACGTCGGTACCGCCGGGGGCGGCATCGTCGGGCAGCCAGAGGTGGACCGTCGACGGGGCGAGGTCGCGCCCGTCGACGTCGAGCCACGGGCTCTGCTGCTCGGCGATGAAGACCTCCGCGCGCAGCTTCAGCAGCGCGTAGAGGGTCCTCGCGTCGAGTTCGTCACCGGTGGCGCGGCGCACGGCGCTAGCCCTGCGCGTCGGCCTCGACGCCCGGCGACAGCTGCAGCGTGCGGTTGGTCCAGTCCCAGACCTGGCCGAACAGCTGCTTGTTGTCGTTGAGGGTGGTGCCGTACGACGGGATCATCTCCTGCAGCAGCGGCTTCCACGCCTGCATGTGCTTCGGGAAGCACTTGCCGAGGACGTCGAGCATGGCCGGGACGGCCGTCGAGGCGCCGGGCGAGGCGCCGAGCAGGCCGGCGATCGACTCGTCGTTCGCGGCGATCACCGCGGTGCCGAACTCGAGGTTGCCGCCGCCGGGGCCCTTGCGGATCACCTGGACGCGCTGGCCGGCGGTGATGAGCTCCCAGTCGCCGCCGGTCGCGCGGGGCACGAACTCAGACAGCGTCTTCACGCGGTCGGCGGGCGACTGCATGAGCTCGCCGATGAGGTACTTGGTCAGGCCCATCTCCTTGAGACCGACGGCCATCATCGGGAGCAGGTTGTTCGGCTTCACCGACAGCGGCAGGTCGGTGTACTGGCCGGCCTTGAGGAACTTCGGCGAGAAGCCGGCGTAGGGGCCGAACAGCAGGCCCTTGTTGCCCTCGATGACGCGGGTGTCGAGGTGCGGCACCGACATCGGCGGGGCGCCGACGGCGGCCTTGCCGTAGACCTTCGCGGCGTGGTGGTCGATGAGCTCCGGGTTGGTGCAGCGGAAGAACTGGCCCGAGACGGGGAAGCCGCCGAAGCCCTTGGCCTCCTTGATGCCCGACTTCTGCAGCAACGGCAGCGCGCCGCCGCCGGCGCCGACGAAGACGAACCGCGCGTCCACGTAGGAGATCTCGTGGGTGCGCAGGTTGCGCACGGTCAGGCGCCAGCCGTCCTTGGTGCGCTTGAGGTTGGTGACCTTGGTGCCGAAGTGGACGGCGCCGCCCTTGCCGACGAAGTTGATCAGCTTCTTGGTCAGCGAGCCGAAGTCGACGTCGGTGCCGCCCTCGTACCAGTTCACGGCGACCGGGTCGCCGAAATTGCGGCCCGCGGCCATGACCGGCAGGCGCTCGGAGAACGTGGCCGGATCGGTGAAGAACTCCATGCCCTCGAACAGCGTCTGGCCGGACAGCGCGTCGTAGCGCTTGCGCAGGTACTCGACGTTGTCGGCGCCGTGCACGAAACTGGCGTGCGGGATGGGGTTGATGAAGTCCGACGGCTCGTCGAGCACGCCCGCGTCCACGGCGTACGCCCAGAACTGGCGCGAGACCTGGAACTGCTCGTTGATCGTGATGGCCTTGGAGATGTCCACGGAGCCGTCGGCGGCCTGCGGGGTGTAGTTCAGCTCGCACAGCGCCGAGTGGCCGGTGCCCGCGTTGTTCCACGGGTCGGAGGACTCGGCGGCCGCGGCGTCGAGGGACTCGAAGACGTTGATCGACCAGCTGGGCTCCAGCTTGCGGAGCAGGGTGCCGAGCGTGGCGCTCATGATTCCCGCGCCGACGAGCGCGACGTCCGTGCTGATCACGTTACGGGCCATCTGGTAGTTCACTCCTCGACGTGGGGCGGGGCCACGCATCGGCCCCCTTCTGCGCGAGAACCTTACTCCGGGGCCCTCCGGTGGCGCGCGGCACACCGTGCAGTACCACCGGACCGTCCGTGCGGTGCACCGCCCCGCCCCGCCGTCATTACAGTGAAGCCGTGGCGACCACTGAGCTGACCTACTCCCCCGACATCCTCGGCGACGACTTCGTCGCGCACACCTTCGAGCTGGGCCCCGACCCGGACGGCGAGCCGGGCGGCGACGTCGTGGCCACGCTGGTCAAGCACGTCGTCGGCCCCGCGGATCCCCACCACGCGGTGCTGTGGGTGCACGGCTTCTCGGACTACTTCTTCCAGACGGCGGTCGCGGAGTTCTTCGCGGACCGCGGTTACGCCTTCTACGCGCTGGACCTGCGCAAGTCGGGGAGGTCCCTGCGGGAGGGCCAATCGGCGCACTACGCGACCGATTTCGCCGTCTACGACGCCGAGCTCGACCTCGCGGTCGCGGCGATCGAGCAGGAGCACCCCGGCCTCGGCGTCGTCGTCGCGGCGCACTCCACCGGCGGCCTGATCACCCCGCTGTGGCTCGACCGCCGCCGCAAGGCGGGCCGCACCGCACCGATCGTCGGCCTCGTGCTCGACAGCCCGTGGTTCGACCTGCAGGGCTCGGCGGTGCTGCGCGAGGTCGCGACGCCCGTCGTCAAGCTCATCGGCAAGGCCGTGGGCACCCGCGTCGTCCCGGTCGAGGCCGTCGGCGTCTACGGCCAGACGGTCCACTCCAGCGCGCACGGCGAGTTCGACTTCGACGTCCGGATCAAGCCGATCGAGGGCTTCCCGGTGCGCTTCGGCTGGCTACGCGCCGTCCGCGTCGCGCACAGTCTTCTGCACCGCGGCCTCGACGTCAGCGTTCCGTCGCTCGTGCTGCGCTCGACGAAGAGCTTCGCGCCCAAGGAGTGGAGCGAGGAGGCCGGCCGCGCCGACGTCGTCCTCGACACCCGGCAGATCGCGAAGTGGTCGGGCGCGTTGGGTGGGCGCCTCACGGTCGTGCCCGTCGAGAACGCCAAGCACGACGTCTTCCTCTCCGAGAAGGACGCCCGCGAGACCGCGTACGCCGAGCTGGGCACCTGGCTGGCCCGCGAGATCGAGGCCTGACATGGCCGAGCGCGTCTTCGATCTCGTCATCATCGGGTCCGGGGCCGGCAACACGATCCCCGACGAGCGGTTCGACGATCGCAGCATCGCGATCGTCGACAAGGGGCAGTTCAACGGCGCCTTCGGCGGCACCTGCCTGAACGTCGGCTGCATCCCGACCAAGATGTTCGTCTACCCCGCCGACGTCGCCGACGAGGCCCGCGACGGCGGCGCGGTCGGCGTGGACGCGGAGATCACCGGCACCCGCTGGGCCGACATCCGCGACCGGGTCTTCGGGCGGATCGACCGGTACGCCGCCGGCGGGCTGCGCTACCGCGAGGACAAGTGCCCCAACATCACCGTCTTCCAGCAGGAGGCGTGGTTCCTGCCCGGGTCCGGCGACGGGCTGCACCGCCTCGAGCTGGCCGACGGCACCGTCGTCACCGGACGCGACGTGGTGATCGCGGCCGGCTCGCGGCCCGTGATCCCGCCCGTCTTCACCGCCGACGGCGCGGCGCCCTTCCACACCAACGACACGATCATGCGGCTGGAGGCGCTCCCGGGGCGTGTGATCATCGTCGGCAGCGGCTACATCGCGGCCGAGTTCGCGCACGTCTTCGCCGGCCTGGGCGCCGAGGTCACCGTCGTGGCGCGGGGCGAGCGGCTGCTGCGCTCCCAGGACCAGACCATCTCCGAGGCCTTCACCGAGGCCGCCTCGTCGCGGTGGGACGTGCGCCTGAGCACCGAGGTCACCGCGACCCGGCCGGTGGGCGACGGCGTCGAGGTGGACCTCACCGACGGCTCGACGGTGGCGGGCGACGTCCTGCTCGTCGCGACGGGGCGCACGCCCAACGGCGACTCCCTCGCACTCCCTACCATCGGCATCGAGCTCGACGGTGCCGGTCGCGTCCCCGTGGACGAGCACCAGCGCACCCCCGTCCGCGGCGTGTGGGCCCTGGGGGATGTGAGCACGCGGTTCCCGCTGCGGCACGTCGCCAATCACGAGGCCCGGATCGTCGCGGAGAACCTGCTGTCGGGGTGGGACTCCCCCGCCGCGACGTCCGATCACCGGTTCGTGCCGGGCGCGGTCTTCTCCCGCCCGCAGGTCGCGTCGGTCGGGCTGACCGAGGCGGAGGCGCGCTCCCGCGGCATCGACGTGGCCGTCGCCGAACAGCGGTACGCCGACATCGCCTACGGCTGGGCCATGGCCGACGCCGAGGGCGTGTGCAAGCTCATCGCGGACCGGACGACGGGATTGCTGGTCGGTGCGCACATCGTCGGGCACCAGGCCTCGGCGCTGATCCAGTCGGCGATCACGGCGATGTCCTTCTCCATCCCGGCGCAGGAGTTCGCGCGCGGGCAGTACTGGATCCACCCGGCGCTGCCGGAGCTGGTCGAGAACGCGCTGCTGGGGCTGGCGAAGGACGCGTGATCCTAGGAGCTCCCCGGGGTAGAGTCACATGCATGACTCAGCATGATTCGAAGGTCCCCGGCTGCTCCAACCCGAACTGCACGTGCGAGAACTGCTCGTGCGGCGACAGCTGCACCTGCGGCAGCGACAAGTAGCCCGAGCCGCTCCGGGACGGCCGCGCGCGGGCGCGGTCAGTTCCGGAGCGTCCGCAGCGCGATCTCCGAGGCCAGGGCCGCGGGGGCGCGCAGCGGGAGCCAGTGGTCACCGTCGGGCACCTCGCTGAGCCGGTAGTCGGCCCGGAGGTAGTGCGCGGTGCCCTTGGCCTGCGCGGCGCCGGCGATGGCGTCGCGGGTGCCCCACACCAGGGTGGTGGGGACCTCGATCACGGGGCAGTCCAGCCCCTCCCCGCCCGGCGCGAGGTTCGCCCGGTACCAGTTCAGCGCCGCCGTGAGTGTCGGCTCGTCCGCCAGGGCGTCGATCCCGCCGCCGGGCGCCGTGGCGAGCAGCGTGCGCGCGTCGTTCGCGAGCAGCGCCTTCTCCGCCTCGCCGGACCGCAGGAACAGCTCCAGGTAGCGCGAACGCTGCCGCTGGTCCTGATCGTTGGCCATCGCGTCGCCGAACGCCGACGGGTGGCCGAACGAGACCGCCGTCAGGCTCATGGCGCGCAGCGGATAGGCGGCGGCGAAGTGCCACGCCACCGTCGCGCCGAGGCCGTGGCCGACGACGTGCGCGTAGGGCACCTCGAGCGCGTCGAGGATGCGCGCGGCGTCCTCGGCGAGGTGCTTCATCGTGTACTGATCGACCCCCACCGGGCGGGCGCCCGGGCTGTAGCCGCGCTGGCGGGGCGCGATGGTGCGCAGTCCCGCCTCGTGGAGGCGCTCCCGCACCTGGTCGAAGCACTCCTCGGTCTGCGGGAATCCGTGCAGCAGCAGTACGGGTACGCCGTGCTCAGACCCCCCGACCGACACGTCGAAGGTCCACGAGCCCGCGGGCACCTGCACCGTGTCAGCTGAATCGATCGGCATGGTGGTCAACGGTAGTCACTCATGATCCGGATGGTCGGCAGGATCGCCGAAAACGCGACAGGGGAATGCAAAGGACTCAGGATCGCGTCGATGTCGCAGTGTTCCTCGAGCGCGTCGGCGATGGCGTCGAGCTGGGCGAGGCGGGCACCGTCGAAGCTCGCTACGGGCCCGAGGTCCCGGCCGGGGAAGGTCCGGGCGAGGTACGCCCGGCGGAAATCGTCGGAGCCGAACAGTCCGTGCCAGTGCGTGCCGAGCACGCTCGGCGTGAGCGCCCCCTCCGGGCCGTCCGAGCCGTGCAGCGCAGGGTTTTCCGCGTTCCGGACGACGGTGCCGTGGTGGATCTCGTAGCCCGTCGCCGCCACGCCGAGCCCGGTTCCCGTGACGTTCCGCACGCATTTGGCACGCGCGAACTCGACATCGAGGTCGAGGATCCCGAGGCCGTCGACGCGGGTGCCGGGCGCCGCCTCGACGCCGTTCGGGTCGGCGATACCTCGGCCGAGCATCTGGTAACCGCCGCAGATGCCGACGATCGGGCCGCCTGCGGCCGCGCGACGGACGAGGGCGTCGGCGAGGCCGCGCTCGCGGAGCCAGCCGAGGTCGCCGACGGTGCTCTTGCTGCCGGGGACAACCACCAGGTCGGCGTCGGCGACGTCGGCGGGCCGCGTGGTCCAGCGGACCGTCAGGCCCGGCTCGCACGCGAGGGCCTCGACGTCGGTGGTGTTGGAGACGCGCGGCAGGGCGACCGCGGCCACGCGGATCGGGTCGGGGTGCGCCGATCCCCGGCCGACGAGGTCCGCGCCCAGCGCGGCGAGCGAGTCCTCGGCGTCGAGCCAGAGGTCGGTGAGGTACGGGAGCACGCCGAGGGTGGGTCGCCGGGTGATCTCCTCGAGCTGCTCGAGGCCGGGCGTGAGCAGCGAGACGTCGCCGCGGAAACGGTTGATGAGGAAGCCGTAGACCAGGCGCTGGTCCTCGGGCGGCATCACGGCGACGGTGCCCGCGAGGTGCGCGAGCACTCCCCCGCGGTCGATGTCGCCGACGATCAGCGTCGGCAGGTTCGCGGCCCGCGCGAGTCCCATGTTGGCGATGTCGGTGGCCCGCAGGTTGATCTCGGCGGGGCTGCCGGCGCCCTCGCAGAGCACCACGTCGAACTCCTCGCGCAGGGCCCGCAGCGTGGTGGTCACCTCGTCGAGCAGCCACTGCCGCCGGGTGACGTAGTCGCGCGCGCCCACGTCGCCGACCGGCCTGCCGTGCAGGACCAGCTGGCTGCGGCGGTCGCTGCCGGGCTTGAGGAGGACCGGATTGAACCGGGTCGACGGTGCCAGGCCGCACGCGAGCGCCTGGGTCGCCTGGGCGCGCCCGATCTCGCCGCTGGTGCCGTCGGCCTCGACGGTGGCGACGGAGTTGTTGGACATGTTCTGCGCCTTGAACGGCGCGACGCGCACGCCCCGTCGGGCTAGGAGACGGCAGAGTCCGGCCGTGACGGTGGACTTCCCGGCGTCGGAGGTGGCGCCGGCGAGGAGGAGTGCACCGCGCACGGTTACGCGGTGGGGGCGCTCGGCAGGGTGAGGATCTCGGCACCGTCGTCCGTGACGACGAGGGTGTGCTCGAACTGCGCGGTCCACTTCTTGTCGGTGGTGGCGACGGTCCAGCCGTCGGACCAGATCTCGTAGTCGAGGCCGCCGAGGTTGATCATGGGCTCGATGGTGAAGACCATGCCGGGCTCGAGCACCGTCTCGACGTTGGGCTCGTCGTAGTGCAGCACGACGAGGCCGTTGTGGAAGGTCTCGCCGATGCCGTGGCCGGTGAAGTCACGGACCACGGTGTAGCCGAAGCGATTCGCGTAGGACTCGATGACGCGGCCGACCACGTTGAGCTCGCGCCCCGGCTTGACCGCCTTGATGGCGCGCTCGGTGGCGATACGGGTGCGCTCGACCAGCAGGCGGTGCTCCTCGGAGACGTCGCCGGCGAGGAAGGTGGCGTTGGTGTCGCCGTGCACCCCGTCGATGTAGGCGGTGACGTCGATGTTGACGATGTCGCCGTCCTCGATCACCGTCGAGTCCGGGATGCCGTGGCAGATCACCTCGTTGAGGCTGGTGCAGCAGCTCTTGGGGAAGCCGCGGTAGCCCAGGGTCGACGGGTAGGCGCCGTGGTCGAGCATGTACTCGTGCGCCACCCGGTCGAGGTGGTCGGTGGTGACGCCGGGCGCCACCGCGGCGCCCGCGGCCTGCAGCGCGTCGGCGGCGATCCGCGAGGCCACCCGCATCTTCTCGATGGTCTCCGGGGTCTGCACCCACGGCTCATTGCCCTCGTTCGCCGACGGCTTGTCGACGTACTCGGGTCGCACGATCTTCGCCGGGACGGCCAGACGGGGTGAGACGGTGCCGGGAACGAGTGCAGCGCGGGTCATCCGTTCAGCGTAATCGGCGCCGCACGCTCCCCGTCCGGCCCGGTCGGGATCCAGTAGTGGCAGACGGGTTCGAGGAAGTCGTGGCCGATGCCGAAGTCGTCGACGGGGCGGATCCGGGTGAGCACGCCGCCGGCCGACTCCGCGGTGCGGCGCGAGGCGAGGTTGTTCTCGTCGCAGGTGACGAGGACCTCGGTCAGCCCGAATCCCGCGGCGCGCCGGACCACCTCGCGCAGCGCCGTCGCGGCGACGCCCTGCCGCCGCGCCGAGGGCCGCACGTGGTAGCCGATGTGGCCGCCGAGCTCGGCGAGCAGCGGGCTCAGCTCGTGCCGCAGCTGGATCGCCCCGAGGTACCGGTCACCGTCGACCATCCACCAGCTCGTGGCGGGCACGCGGTCGCCGCTGCGGTCGATCATCGCCTGCTCGTTGATGCGATCCACCCAGGTCGCGAAGTCCGACGGCGCCGTCAGGTCCAGGTCGCGCGCCAGGGCACTGCCGGAGCCCGGGTGGTGCGTCACGTCGCCCCACTCCGCGACGTTGCGCAGCCACTCGTCGTGCCAGTCGGCCGTCGGTGCCATCAGCTCGATGCCCATGTCGCCGACCCTGCCCGATCTGACTCGCACGGGCAATCGCATTTCCCCGGCGTGTGGTCCTGTTCGCCGAAGGGCGGCGCGGGGTCGCGCGCCGCCACATGGCTATGAAATCGTGACCGCCAGTGACAATTCGGACACACGGTCACCGCTGTCGGAATTGTCACTGACGGTCACGATGCCATAGGTCCGACACTGTCCTCCCCGAGCCGGAACGAACCCGCACCAGGTGGGCATTGATTCCCGGGTCGGCACCGATCCTCAGTTGGGCACGGCGGAGACGGGGGCGTCGAAGCGGTCGAAGAACTCCTTGGTGACCGCGACGGCGTTGTCGGAGCTGCCGCCGAGCACGACGAGGGTGGCGAAGGCCAGATCGCCGCGGTAGCCGACGAACCAGGCGTGCGAGCCACCGTCGACCTCCGCCTCACCGGTCTTGCCGAGGATGTCGCCGGAGCCCCGGATCAGCTCGGCGGTACCGGAGGCGACGACCTCGCGCATCATGGCGCGCACGCCGTCGGCGGCCTTCACGTCGAGTGGGGGCCGCTCCCCGTCGACCTTGGTGGGCTTGCCGAGGAGGAGCTGCGGGGTGACCGCGCCGCCGTGCGCGACGGACGCGACGGCGAGCGCCATGGCGAACGGGCTGACCAGCACCTCGCCCTGGCCGAAGCTGTCCTCGACCTGGTTGACCATGGCCTTGGGCAGCGGGTACTGCCCGGACGAGACGGGCAGACCGGCGATGGCGTAGTCGGGACCGATGCCGAGTTCGGCGGCCGCAGTGTTGAGCGCCTCGGGCTTGAGCTTGGCGCCGAGGAAGGCGAAGCTCGTGTTGCAGGAGCGGGCGAAGGCGCGCTGCATCGTCACGTCGCCGAGGGCGAAGCGGTTGTAGTTGGGTACCTCGCGCTCGCCGATGGTGAGGGTGCCCGGGCACGGGACGATCGTCTCCGGGGTGGCGATGCCCGCGGAGATCGCCGCGGTCGCGGTGACGATCTTGCCGGTGGAGCCCGGCGGGTACAGGCCCGAGGTGGCGAGCGAGCCGAGCTTGTCGGCCTCGGGGTTCTGCGCGACGGCGAGCACGTTGCCGGTCGAGGGCTGGATCACGACCATCATCGACTGCCGGTCGCGACGGGTGTTCACGGCTGCCTGCGCGGCGGCCTGCGCGATCGGCGAGATGCTCACCGACACCGCGGGCGCCGGCTGCGCCGCCGTGGTCGACAGCGTGGAGACCCGCGCGCCGGTGTCGGCCTGCGCGATCACCTCCCAGCCGTCCTTGCCCGCCAGATCGCCGGTGACGTTCTGCTTGATCGACGACATGAGCGCGGGCGCGAAGGTGCGGTCGGTGGGCACCAGATCGGCCTGCTCGACGAGGGTGACCCCCGGGAGCGACGTCACGTCGCCGGCGAGCTTGCGCAGGTCGTCCTGATTCACCGAGGCCACCGTGTACGGGGCGCTCAGCGAGGTGGCCTGCTCGGTGATCTGCACCGGGTCGAGGTTGGGCAGGATCGGCTGCAGCGCGCGGGTCAGCTGGCCGGCGACGTCGAGCACCGTCGTCGGCGCCGCGACCTTGGACGCCTCGATCCGGATCCGGGTGATGACGCCCGGCACGAGCACGGAGCCGCCGGACGCCGAGTTCACGGGCGCCTTGTCGGCGGGCAGGGCGCGGAGAACCATCGTCTGGTTCGCACCGAGCCGCGGGTGCAGCACCGACGGCGCCCACCGCACCCGCCACTGCCCGTTCTCCTGGACGCCGGTCAGCGTGCCGCGGTAGTCCCACGACCGGCTCGACCGCCCCTGCTCGGCGGGCAGGTCCCAGATGTACTCGTACTCGACCTGACTGGTCGCCCCGGTGGTCCGCACCTGACCGACCTTGAGCTGCACGCCCCGGGCCTGCAGCCCGGCGAACGCTGCCTGCAGCGCCTTCTTCGCCGACTCGGGCGTGGTCGTCAGCGCCGCCGCGGCGTCGAGGTCGTGGTCGGCGAGCGCGGCGCCGAAGCGCACCGCGAGCGGGCCCGGGCCGTTGGTGTTCGCCGGCGAGCAGCCGCCGGTCGCGACCAGCGCCACGAGGGCGACGATCACGACGGCGCGGCGCATCGGCTTCTTCACCGGCCCAGCGTAGGACGGTGCGCCGCCCGGTTCGGGTTGCCGCGCTGGGGTGTGACCGGTGGGGCGCAGGTGACGGCCGAAACGCCGTGACCGGGGTCACCCACGGGAACTGACTCGTGAGTAAGATCGCCGCATGACCACTCCACAGAGCCGTCGCGCCGTCATCGTCTCCGGCGCGCGCACCCCGTTCGTCCGCGCCTTCGGCGCCTACGTCCACCTCGACAGCATCGCGCTCGCGGACCACGCCGTCCGCGGCCTCCTCGATCGTGTTCCCGCCGTCGCCGACCGCATCGAGGCCATCGTCTGGGGCGGCGTCATCCTGCCCGCGGGCGCGCCCAACATCGCCCGCGAGATCGCGCTCGACCTCGGCCTCGGGCACGGCGTCGAGGGACACACCGTGACCCGCGCCTGCGCCTCCGGCCTCCAGGCCGTCACCACCGCCGCCGCGGCGATCGAGCGCGGCGAGTACGACGTGATGATCGCCGGCGGCTCCGACTCCGTCTCCAACGCCGCGGTCAACCTCCCGCAGAAGCTGGTCCAGGCCGCCGCTCCCCTCGCCCTCGGCAAGCCCTCGCCCCGCGCCTACCTCGACGCCGCGATCGGCCTGGCGCCGTTCACCGGCCTCCTTCCCAGCCGCCCGCGCATCGAGGAGCGGACCACCGGCGAGGTGATGGGCGAATCCGCCGAGAAGATGGCGCGGATCCACGGCATCACGCGAGAGGCGCAGGACGCGTTCGCCGCCCGCTCGCACGCCCGCGCCGCCGCGGCGATCGCCTCGGGCCGGTTCGACCGCGAGGTCGTGCCGGTGACCACGCCCGACGGGACGACCATCGCCCGCGACGGGCTCGTGCGCGGCGACACGAGCGCCGAGAAGATGGCGCGGCTGAAGCCCGCCTTCGAGCGCGAGGGCACCGTCACCGCCGGCAACGCCAGCCCGCTCACCGACGGTGCCGCCGCGGTCCTGATCATGAGCGAGGAGAAGGCCCGCGAGCTGGGCCTCACTCCCCTGGCCGCGATCCGCTCGTGGAGCTACGTCAGCGTCGATCCGGCCGACGAGGTGCTCATCGGCCCGGCGATCTCGATGCCCCGCGCGCTGGACAAGGCCGGCCTCAAGCTGGAGGACGTCGACCTCGTGGACATCCACGAGGCCTTCGCCGCGCAGACCCTTTCCGTCCTCGACGCGCTCGCCAGCCCGGAGTGGGCCGCCGAGCGACTCGGCCGCGACGAGGCCGTCGGCGAGATCGATCCGGAGAAGCTCAACGTGCACGGCGGCTCCGTGTCGATCGGACATCCGTTCGGCGCCACCGGCGCCCGCATGGTCACGACGATGGCCAACGAACTCGCGCTCTCCGGCAAGGACACCGCACTCCTCGGCATCTGCGCTGCGGGCGGGCACGGCGCGAGCGTGGTGCTCGAGCGCGTGTAGTCGTGAATCCGGCCGATTTCCGGTTCACGAGGGCGATATCGGCCTCCTGACGGAGAAATCGGCCGATTTCACGACCGGCCCCAGCCTCAGGTCACCGAGAGGCCGCCGTCGACGCAGAGGTTCTGCCCGGTCACGAAGGCCGAGCCGGGTCCGGCCAGGAAGATCGCCGCGGCGGCGAAGTCCGACGGTGCGCCGAGCGTCCCGGTGTGCGCGCGACGCCGGAAGTACTCGGCGCGTGCGGGATCCGCGAGCACGGCGGTGGTCATCGGCGTCGCGACCAGTCCGGGCGTCAGCGAGTTCGCGGTGACGCCCGACGGTGCCCACGCCTCCGACTGGGAGCGGGTGAGCCCGGCGATGCCGGCCTTGGCGACGCCGTAGGCGCCGCTGTTGCCGAACGCGCGGTGCGCCTGCGTCGATGCGACGTTGATGATCCGGCCCCAGCCCCGCGCGGCCATCCGCGGCCCGTAGTGCTGCCCGAGCTGGAACGGGGCGTCGAGGTTGACCGCGAGGATCTCGCGGTAGAGCGCGTCGTCGATGTCGCCGAGCGGCGGGCGCGGGTTGCTGCCGGCGCAGTTGACCAGGATGTCGACGGCGTTGGCCCGGGCGTCGGCCTGCTCGATCAGCTCAGCAGCGCCGCGCGTGAGGTCGGCGCTGATCCCGTCGGCGCCGAGGCGGTCGCGGTCGCGGCCCGCCCGGAGCACGCGGGCGCCGGCACCGTCGAGCGCCTCCGCGATGGCCGCCCCGATCCCCGAACTCGCACCCGTGACCAGCGCCGTGCGGCCGGTGAGGTCGAACAGTGCCGCCGTATCCCGATGCATGCCGTCACCCTACGGAACCGATCCGGCGGTCCGTGCGTCCAATTGGTAAGAGGAAGAGACGATCGGAGGACCCATGATCAACGAGGTGTCATTCGAGGGCGAGTTCGCGGTCGACCCGCCCCTCACTATGGAGGAGCGAGAGGCGATCGCCGCGCAGAGTCTGCCGGTGCCGGAGCGGGCGAAGGTTCCGCGTGGCGCATGCCACTGGGTGTCCAACCTGGACGGCACGACGATCGTCTGGGATCGGGACCCCGACTTCGATCGCTCGGCGGAGTGGCTCCGATTCCTCGTTCGCCACTACCTCAAGCCGATGGGTCACGTCATCAAGGGCACAGTCGTGGCGCAGGGTCCCGACGGATCGCGGTCGGAGATCCGCGCGACGAAAGCCAGCGTGACGACGCAGTTCCTCAACGGCCCGATCGCGCAGGAGTACGCGTTCGTGATCGGGCCCCGAGGCAGGCGCGAGGGATACGGCTACGACTCCTACGCGCGTAGCTACGAACGCAGCTACGAGTGCCGCGACTGCGGGAGCCGTGATCCGCTGGGCTACAACTACCACAACGGTTTCAGTCGTTCCGACGACCGCGACTACGGCCGCGAGTACGACGCCGCCTTCGATCGCGACCCGGACACCGAATCCCTGTTCAACGGCTACGGAGACTCGGATCGCGACGAGCAGCTCATGGCCGTCCGGCGATTCTGCGCCGACTACGCAGGTGGATTGCACCTCGTCCAGAACATGGAGGTCCGGTGGGGTCGACTCGATACCGAGATCTTCGCCGATGCCGAAAGTGGCGTCGTACTGGAGGTCCGCAAAGGCGGGATCATGGTGATCTCATTCCCGATCGCACCGAACGCGCACCGCATCACCGATGCCTTCGACGAGGTGCTGGCGTTCGCGAACGCGCTCGCCACCGAGTTGCACTGGGTGGTCTGGGACCCGGCGCAGCACCTCGCCGCGCGTCCCGGGACCCGTTTCCGCGACCGGGCCATCGCCTTCCTCGAGCATGGACGGCAGCCCGACTACCCGTTCCGGTCTCGTCGCGCGGCGTAGATGGTCGTGTCGGGCACTGGAATCGTGAACGATATGCACTTGATTCAGGTGTAAAATCATGGACATGAGCAAGCGTGTGAGCCTCATCCTCCGCGACTCGGACGAGGCCGCGATCAGCCCGTTCCTGACAGCAGGGTCGCCCGCAGCGGAGGCATTGCGCCGCTGGGCCTCCGAGCACGGTGCGGGCGACGTGAAGTCCGAGGCCTCCAGCCTCCGCGCCCTCCTCCAGGCCGGAGCGGCGGCGCTGCAGGAGCAGGCCGTTGAAGACGGGTACGCGCAACTCGCCGAGGAGTTCAACTCGTCGGAGCACAACGCCTCGCGGCGGGCCGCCCGCGATCGGTACGTCACGCGACGTGAGGCCGGACTGTGACGGCGTTGCGCGGCCAGGTGTTCCGCACCGACCTCGGATACGGCCCGAAGCCATGGGTGATCCTCAGCAACAACGCGCGGAACCGGAACCTCGACACTGTTCTCGCCGCGCGGATCACGACCACAGGGCGGAACTCGCACGTGCCGACCGTGGTCCCGCTCTCCACCGCCGACCCGCTCGTCGGCTTCGTGCTGGTAGACGACCTCGTCCAGCTCTACCAGGACGAGTTGACCGAGAACGCGGGCACGTTGTCGCCGCAGACCATGCAGATGGTCAGCGCCGCGCTGCGGATCGCCCTTCCCTGACCCGTGGATAGGCTGGGGTCGTGTTGGGGCTGACGCTGATGTTCAAGAGACTCGCGGGCGCGATCCGCACCAGCTGGCGGGAACCGGCGATGCGCGCCGCGATGCTGAGCCTCGTCCTCATCGTCACTGCGGCGACGGCCTTCTACACCCTCACCGAGAAGTGGTCGGTGATCGATTCGCTGTTCTACGCGGTCTCGGTGGGGCTGCCGATGGGCGGCGGGGCGCTGAGCCCCACGCTCACGATCTCGAAGATCTTCACCCTGGTCTACGCGATCCTCGTGGTCGGCCTGTTCGTCACCGTCGGCGGCTCGCTCGCGCGGTCGATCGTGCAGAACAACACGGACCGCGTGACGCGGCTGACCGACAAGCGCGCCCGCGACGAAGACGAGAACTAGGTCAGGACCGCCGCCAGCGAGATCGCGATGGCGCCCAGCGCCCCGGCCAGCTCGATGAGGATGAGCAGGCCCGCGGCCTTCGTGGCGGCGAGCGCCGCCTGCCAGCCGGCCTTCGCGTCCTTCAGCCGGATCGCCTCGGCGGCGAAGGTGCCGCCGATGAAGCCGATGATCAGGCCCACGACGGGGATCACGAAGAAGCCGATGATGCCGGCGATGCCGCCCACCACCAGCGACCACTTCCCCACCCCGGCCTTGGCCATCGTGCGGCCGCCGACGAGGTACTTCACGCCCCACGCGAGCACCATCACCGCCAGCGCTGCGGCGAACACCCACCAGGCGCTGCCGCCCGTGAAGATGGCCCAGATCAGGATGCCGAGCGCCACCAGCGACGACCCCGGAAGGACCGGGACGACGATCCCCAGCAAGCCGATCACCATCAGCGCGACGACCGCCGCGTACCCCCATGCGTTCACGCAGGAAGAGTAGCCGCGGGGCGCCGACCGCGGGTCACCGAACCGGACGCAGCTCCGACTCCACCGCGTCGATCAGCAGCGCCCGGGCCCGGTCCAGCGTGAGGGATCCGCTGTGCCACCGCTCGCTGAGCCCCTCCACCAGGGCCGTGAGCCGGGTCGCGATCCCCGCGGCATCGCGGCCCGCCGCCGCCGGGATCCGCTCGATCAGTGCCGCGACATCGCGGTCCCAGGAGTCGGTGGCCGCGCGCAGATCCTCCCGGAGCGCCGACTCGAAGACGGCGCTCGCGCGGAGCTCCCCCCAGGCGATGCTCGTGGTCCGCACATCGTCGGCGTCCTGGAGCTCGTCGAGCAGCATCGCCTGGAGCTGCTCGCGCGGACCTCCGGCATCGGCCCGCGGCTCCGTGTACGCCTCCGCGGTGCGGTTGATCTGCTCGAACGCCGCGCGCACGATCCCGTCGCGATCGTGGAAGTGGTAGTAGATCAACGCGGTGGAGACGCCCGCCTCGGCGGCGAGCTTCTCCACCCGGAGGCCGCGGACACCGTCGCGCGCGATGACGCGGACCGCGGCCTGCATGATCTGGGTCCGGCGGTCGCTCATGGGGCCTCACAGTATCGGAGCGCTGCCGCGCCTCCTGCCGGGCGCGACGGTGCCGGGCACGACGGTGCCGGGCACGACGGGATCCGGTACGCCCCCGCCCGGATGAACGGTGGCCGGTGCGTCACGCGGGCTCCTGCTGCGTCGTGCAGTGGATGCCGCCGCCGCCCGCCGCGATCCCGTCGATGTTGATCTGGACGACCTGCCGGTCCGGGAACAGCCGCTGCATCGTCGCGCGGGCCGCGGCGTCGGTGTCCTTCGCCCCGAACTCCGGGCCGATCACCGCGCCGTTGCACACGTAGAAGTTGATGTAGCCGCCGGCGAAGTCGTCGCTCGCGAACTCCTCGCGCACGGATGACGGGCTCTCCATCACCTCGACGCGCAGGCGGTTGCCGTGCACGTCCGTCGCGGCGCGCAGGATCTCCAGGTGCTTGCGGGTCACGTCGTAATCGAACGAGTCCCGGTCGGTCTCCAGCCCGGCGACCACGACTCCGGGCCGCGCGAAGCGCGCGTAGAAGTCGGTGTGCCCGTCGGTGATGTCCTCGCCCGCGATCCCCGGCAGCCAGATGATCTTCCTAATCCCGAGCAGCTCGCGCAGTTCGTCCTCCACCTCGGTCTTCGTCCATCCGCGATTGCGGTTGTCGTTGAGCACGCAGCTCTCGGTGATGATCGCGGTCCCCTCGCCGTCGACCTCGAGCGCTCCGCCCTCGAGCACCAAGTCGGTGCGCAGCGGGGGCACGCCGACCCGGCCGGTCACGAACCCGGCGACCTCCCGGTCGCGCCGGTGGCGCTGCTTGGCGCCCCAGCCGTTGAAGTTGAAGTCCACGCCGGCCTTCGCCGGCCCGTTCTTCACGAACGTCGGCCCGGTGTCGCGGACCCACAGGTCGTCGAGCTCGCGCGGGACGAGCTCGACGCGGGAGCCGCTCACGAGGCGCTGCGCCTGCGCCATCTGCCCCGGCGGCACGAGCATCGAGACCGGCTCGAACCGCGCGATGGTGGTCGCGATCAGCGCCAGGTCGCTCTGGACCGTGGGGACCAGGTCGGCACCCCAGATGCGATCGCTCGCGGCGAAGGCCATCCATGTCCGGGCGTGCCGGGTCCCCTCCTCGGGCATCAGCCAGGGCCCGCCGGCGCGGGGCTGCGGCGCGCCTGCGGCATCGTCGGCGCATCCGGTCAGGAGCAGGCCGCCGAGGGCGGCGATCGAGGTCTGCAGGAAGGTGCGACGTCGCATGGTGGGTGTTCCTCTTCGTCTCGTGCACGGCGGTCAGCACCGGTCGGGCCCCTGCCGTCCCTCCACGATATTCCTGACTGAATTTTCAGTCAAGTCGCGGCCGCTAGTCCTACCGCCGAGACGAAGGAGCGTGAAGCATGAGCGATCAGATCCGCGAGGCGCGCCAACCGATGGTGACGTCCCTCGGCATCATCCTGGGATTCCTGTTGAACTTCCTCGCCCAGTGGGCCATTCGCGTCGACGGCAAGGCGCCCGTCGAGAGCGCGACGGACTGGGTGATCGTGGTGACGCTGTTCGGCTCCGCGGCGCTGATGCTCACGGTGCTGGTCGGCGTGCTCAGCAACTCGTACGCGGAGGAGGACGCGCCCCGGCGCTATCGCCGGCTCCTCGTGATCTACGTCGTCGCGATCGCACTGGCCTTCGGCGGCATGGGGATCGCGCTGTTCATCTGACGTCGCCCGCGCGAAGGATCAGGCCAGCAGGACGGTGGCGAACGTCGCCACCTGGCGGAAGCCGACGCGCTCGTACGCGCGACGGGCCGCGACGTTGAAGCTGTTGACGTACAGGCTGGGCAACCGTCCCGAGCGGAGCACCGCCTCCGCGACCGCGGCGGTGCCGGCGCCGCCCAGCCCCTGCCCCCGCAGGTCGGGCCGCACCCAGACGCCCTGGATCTGCCCGACGGTCCGCGAGACCGCCCCGACCTCCGCCTTGAAGGCGACCTCGGCACCGTCGAACAGGACGTACGCGCGCCCGGCGAGGATGGTGTTGGCGACCCGGCGCCGGTAGGCCCGGCCCCCGTCGGCGCCCCGCGGGTCGATCCCGACCTCCGCGGTGAACATGGCGATCGCGGCGTCGAGGTAGCGGTCGAGCTCGGCGAGCCTGGCCGGCCGGACGCCGGCGTGCGCGAACCGGGAGGGCTCGCTCATCGTCATCAACGGCTGCTCGGGGCGGACCTCCCGGGCCGGGCCCCAGGAGCTCTCGAGCCCCTCCCACAGGGGCAGCACCATCTCGGCGCGACCGACGACCGACGCGGCGGTCCGGTGCCCGCGCCCGGCGCGGCCCGCGAAGTAGCGCACGTCCTCGAGGTCGCCGCGCAGCGGCATGAGGTTGGCGCCGGAGAAACAGAGCGAATCGCCCACATCGCGGTGGGTCCAGAGTTCGCCGCCGAGGCGGCCGGGTTCGGTGCCGCACTCCTGCACGCGGCCGGCGACCATGCACGCGGCCACGGGATCGTCGTCGAGGACGGCGAGCACCCTCGGCAGGTCCCGCGACGGGACCGGCCGTTCGTGCAGCATCCTCAACACTGAAGACTCCTCAACCCTGGCACGGCCCGCACGCAGCGGCGGGCCGCGACCTACGACACCGTGACGACCGGCGTTCCGCTCTCACTATCCCCCGACTCCTCCGCGATGCGCAGGGCTTCCTCGATCAGGGTCTCGACGATCTTGGACTCGGGGACGGTCTTGATGACCTCGCCCTTGACGAAGATCTGGCCCTTGCCGTTGCCGGACGCGACGCCGAGGTCGGCCTCGCGGGCCTCGCCGGGGCCGTTGACGACGCAGCCCATGACGGCGACGCGGAGCGGGACCTCCATGCCCTCGAGTCCGGCGGTCACCTCGTTGGCGAGCTTGTAGACGTCCACCTGCGCGCGGCCGCACGACGGGCACGAGACGATCTCCAGCTTGCGCGGGCGCAGGTTCAGCGACTGCAGGATCGCGTCGCCCACCTTGATCTCCTCCGCCGGCGGGGCCGAGAGGGAGACGCGGATCGTGTCGCCGATGCCGTCGGAGAGCAGGGAGCCGAAGGCCACGGCGCTCTTGATGGTGCCCTGGAACGACGGGCCCGCCTCGGTGACGCCGAGGTGCAGCGGGTAGTCGCACTGCGCGGCGAGCTGCCGGTAGGCCTCGACCATGATCACCGGGTCGTTGTGCTTGACGGAGATCTTGATGTCGCCGAAGCCGTGCTCCTCGAACAGGCTCGCCTCCCACAGCGCGGACTCGACCAGCGCCTCCGGGGTGGCCTTGCCGTACTTCTCCATGAGCCGCTTGTCGAGCGAGCCCGCGTTGACGCCGATACGGATCGGGATGCCCGCGGCGCCGGCGGCCTTCGCCACCTCGCCGACGCGGCCGTCGAACTCCTTGATGTTGCCGGGGTTCACGCGCACCGCGGCGCAGCCGGCGTCGATCGCGGCGAAGATGTACTTCGGCTGGAAGTGGATGTCGGCGATGACCGGGATGTTCGCCTTCTTGGCGATGATCGGCAGCGCATCGGCGTCCTCCTGCCGGGGGCAGGCGACGCGCACCATGTCGCAGCCGGACGCCGTGAGCTCGGCGATCTGCTGCAGCGTGGCGTTCACGTCGTGCGTCTTGGTGGTGCACATGGACTGCACCGAGATGGGGCTGTCGCTGCCGACGCCGACGCCGCCCACGTTGAGCTGACGGGTCTTACGACGGGGTGCGAGCGTCGGGGCCGGGGCTGCCGGCATTCCCAAACCTACGGACATTTCCTGCTACTCCAGTTCAGTTGAAGAGCTTGATCGGATTGACGATGTCGGCTGTGAGGACGAGCAACATGTACCCGCCCGCGAGCGCCAGGACGACGTACGTCAGCGGCGCGAGCTTCATGTAGTCGACGGGGCCGCCCTTGCGGCCGGTGACCAGGTCGCGGAGCTTCTCGAAGATCACCACTGCCATGTGACCGCCGTCGAACGGCGGCACCGGCAGCAGGTTGATCAGGCCCAGCATGAGGTTCAGGCCGGCGAGGAGCAGGAAGAACACGCTCCACATGTCGCGCTCGGCGACCTCGCCGCCGATCATCGACGCGCCGACCAGGGACTGCGGGGTGTCGAGGCCGCGCTCCTCCCCCTTGATCGCGTCGATCAGGGCGGGGATCTTCTGCGGCAGCTGGCCGATCGCGACGATCGTCTTGTGCCCCAGGTCCACGGTGAAGGCGGCGGTGCCGCCGATCGCGGTGATCGGGTTGTAGTGCTCGGTCACGCCGAGGGTGCCGACGCTGATGCCGATCGTCGGGCCGGAGACCTCGACGAGCTCCTTCCTGTCCTCGGACGGGCGCCACTTCTTGCTGGTCACGGGGTCGATGGAGACGGTCCGCTGCTGGCCGTCGCGCTCGATACCGAGGACGATCGCGCCCGACGTGTTCTGCAGGGCGTCGAAGACCGTGTCGGCGTCGACCGCGGTGCCGTTGACGGAGGCGATGACGTCGCCCCGCACCAGGCCCGCCTGCGCCGCGGGGCTCGGGCGGCACTCGCCGACCGGGCGGCTGGGCTGCTCCTTCGTCGGCTTGGTGGTGGCGTCGGCGACGCAGCCGGTGGCGGCGACGGCCGCGCGCGGCGTCGCGGTCGTCGACGGCAGGCCCGCGGTGACCGCGACGCCGTAGATCAACAGCGCGCCGAGGATGAAGTTCATCCCCGGGCCGGCGAACAGCACGAACAGCCGCTTCCACGCGGCCTGCTTGTACATCGCCTTCTCCTGCTCGACGGGCGTCTTCAGCTCGTCCAACAGGGTCATCCCGGCGATGTCGCAGAAGCCGCCGAGCGGCAGCGCCTTCACGCCGTACTCGATGCCGTCCTCCGTCTTGGGGCGGCGCACCGACCACAGGGTGGGCCCGAAGCCGATGAAATAGCGCCGGACCTTCATGCCGGTGGCCTGCGCCGCCCACATGTGCCCGCACTCGTGCCAGGCGATCGACGCCAGGATGCACAGCGCGAACGCTGCGATCCCCAGTGCGTACATCATGACGTCCAGAATACCGGGCGGATCAGACCAGCCCGACCAGCTCGGACGCCCGGCGACGGGCCCACTCCTCCGCCGCGAGCACGTCCGCGACGTCGCGCGGCTCAGCCCGCCACTGGGCACCGTCGGCGACGACCTGCGCGACGGTGTCGACGATGGCGAGGAAGGACGTGCGGCCGTCGAGGAAGGCCTGCGCGACGACCTCGTTGGCGGCGTTGAAGACGGCGGTGAGGCTGCCGCCGCGGGTGCCGGCGTCGCGGGCGACGGCGATCGCGGGGAAGGCCTCGTCGTCGACGGGGGCGAAGGTCCAGGTGTGCGGCTGGGTGAAGTCGCAGGCGGCGCTTGCGCCGGGCACCCGGTCGGGCCAGCCGAGGGCCAGCGCGATCGGCAGCTTCATCGACGGCGGCGAGGCCTTGGCGATGGTCGCGCCGTCGACGAAGGTGACCATCGAGTGCACGACGGACTGCCGGTGCACCGTGACGTCGATGCGGTCGTAAGGCACGCCGAACAGCAGGTGCGCCTCGATCACCTCGAGCGCCTTGTTGACCAGCGTCGCGGAGTTCAGCGTGATCATCGGCCCCATCGACCAGGTGGGGTGCTTGCCCGCCTGCTCGGGCGTCACGTCGGCGAGCTCGGCGCGGGTGCACCCGAAGAAGGGCCCACCGGACGCGGTGAGGATCAGTCGGTCGACCTCGGCCGCAGTGCCCCCGCGCAGACACTGCGCGATGGCGGAGTGCTCGGAGTCGACGGGCACGATCTGCCCCTCGGCGGCGCGCTTCAGGACGAGCGATCCGCCCGCGACCAGGGACTCCTTGTTGGCGAGCGCCAGCCGCGCGCCGCTGTCGAGGGCCGCGAGGGTCGGGCCCAGGCCGAGGCTGCCGACGACGCCGTTGAGCACCACGTCCGCCTCGACGGTCTCCACGAGGCGGGTCATGGCGTCCGGGCCGGTCAGCGCACCGTCGAAGCCGGTGGCGCGGGCCGGGTCCGCGATGCCGATCCGGGCCCCGTCGACGCCGACGGCGCGCGCCTGCTGCGCGAGGAGCTCGGGGTTGCCGCCCCCGGCGCCGAGGCCGACCACCTCGAACCGGTCGGGGTTCTCGGCGATCACCTCCAGCGCCTGGGTGCCGATGGAGCCGGTACTGCCGAGGATGAGGACGCGGGTGGTCACGGGGTTCAGCCTAGGAGTCGCGCCCCGTGCGGTCGCGAACGCTACGCTGAATGCATGTCGGAAAACTTCGACCCAACCCAGAGTGAATCGTCGGGGAAGCGGGCCCGCGACGCCGACCGCGAGCAGGTCATGGGCCTGCTCGACGGCGCGCTCGCCGACGGCCAGCTCGACGGTTTCGAGCATCGCGAGCGGGTAGCGCGAGCCCTGCGCTCGGGGACCCTGGGCGAGCTCGGGGCGACCGTCGCGGACCTCCAGGTCCCGACGCCGACCTTCCTCCTGCCGCCCGTGCAACCCCCGACCCCACCGGCGCCCGCCGTGGCGCCGCCGCGTCACCCCGCCCCGCCGGCCGCGCCGCGACCCGCAGCTCCCACCCCGGCGGGACCGTCGTCCGGGGGCACCGGGTCGGACCGGACGACCAGCACGGTCGCGTCGATGCTGGCCGCCGCGGCCGTCGTGATCGTCCTCATCGTGATCGGCGCGAACATCGGGAAGAGCGACGACACCGGCGTCGGCCCCCTCGGGGCGAAGCCGGGGTTCACGATGTGCGACGGTGACGGTAAGAACTGCAAGGACGAGAACGGCAGGTCGGTCCCCGACATGCCTCGCGACCAGCCGCCCATCGACGGCGTGGCCCTCGTGGGCAACCCCATGGCGTCGACGAACGTGCGGAAGGCCTACGAATCGATGGTCACGGCCCTCGCCCCGACCTCGGTGATCTCGCTGTCCGTCACGAAGTGGAGCGCCAACGCCGAAGTGGTGCGCGCGGACGATCCGTCGCGGAGCCAGAAGTGGACGCTCTCCGGCGGGGTGTGGAAGTACGCCCCGTACGACCGGGGCAACGCCGACGCGCCGGGCTTCGCACCCACGGCGATGAACCTCGATCGGATCACCGCCGCGATCGCGGACGCGCCGGGAATCACGCGCGCGGTCCGTGAGCCGACGTCGGTGGAGTTCGCCGCGAGCGCGGTGACCATCGCCTACAGCGGCCCGAACGACGCCTCCCCCACGCTGATCCTCGCCCCCGACGGCACCGTCGTCGACTGACGACCCCGCCCGACGGTCCGCCGTCGGCACCGGTTCAACAGGGCAGGCTAGCCTTGCACGGTAAACCGACGAAAGGGACGTCCACGATGGCCAGCACACTCCGCGACGGCGCGGTGTTCCCGATCTGCCTCCGCGAGTTCGACGTGCTGCGGGTGTCGGACGTGACGCCGGGGATGCGGCGCATCGTCGTCGGCGGCGACGCCATCGGGCCGCACGTGCGCGACGGCGTGGACCTTCCGGCGGTGCACAGCACCGGCTTCGACGACGACGTCAAGGTGCTGCTGCCGGACCTGCAGACCGGCGAGTTCCCCTTCGAGGTGCCCAAGAACACCGACCAGGGCCGCGTCGACTGGACCGACGGCTCGTTCGAGCACGCCCGCACGTACACCGTGCGCGAGTTCGACGCCGAGGCCCGCGAGATGACGATCGACTTCGTGCTGCACGGCACGGGCCTCGCGGCCACCTGGGCACGCCGCGTCGAGGTCGGGTCGAAGGTGCTGATCGCCGGCCCCAAGCACTCGGCCGCGCTCCCCCGCGACACCGACTGGCTGCTGATCGCGGGCGACGAGACCGCGCTGCCCGCGATCGGCCGCTGCATCGAGATGCTGCCCGCGGGATTCAAGGCGACCGCGGTGATCGAGGTGGCCGAGCCCGGGCACCACCAGGAGCTCGCCACCGACGGGGACGTCGAGTTCGTCTGGCTGTACCGCTCCGAGGCCGACGGCGAGTCCCGCATGGTCGAGGCGGTGCAGAACGTTGCGTGGCGCGGCGAGTGCCCCTACCTCTGGGTCGCCGGCGAGACCCTGGGCATCAAGCCCCTGCGCCGCTGGGCGAAGAACGACAAGGGCCTCGCCAAGGACCGCGTCGAGATCACCGGGTACTGGCGCCACCGCGTGGTCGCCACCGTCGACGGCGACGACCAGCTGGTGGACACCAGCCAGGACGAGAACATCCTCTCGGAGATCCACGAGATGACGGAGCTGTTGCCGCCCTTCGCGGTCCGCGCCGCGGTCACGCTGGGGCTGTTCGCCGCGATCGACGACGGGGCGAGCACGGCGGCGGCGATCGCGGCCGCGTGCGGCACGGACGCCCGCGCCACGGAGAAGCTGCTCCGGCACCTCGCCCTGATGGGCTTCGTCGCGCTCGGCGGGAACGGCTACGCCCTGACGGGCCGCGGCGAGTTGCTCACCGACCCCGACGAGCTCCTCGCCGGCAGCCTGCACCACGACCAGGTGCGCACCCGCCTGGACATGTCCTTCGTGCACCTGGTCGACGCGGTCCGCACGGGCACCGCGGCGCCCTTCGAGGGCGGGGATCTCCGCAGCTCGCGGGCCGCGGACGAGAACCTCGCCGAGCAGCTGCATTCCGTCGCGAGTCGCTGGGCCACCTACCGCGCGCCCGCCCTGCCCGAGGCGGTCGACTTCGCATCCGTGCGCACGGTCGCGGTCTTCGGCGACGGCGCCGGCGTGTACGCCGACAACCTGGCGCGCCTGCTTCCCGACGTGACCGTGGCGATCATCGGCATGCCGAGCACCGTCGAGCGGGAGATCGCGGTGGTCGCGCCCGAGCGCCGCGACCGGGTGACGGCGGCGCCCGGCACCGTCTTCGCCGCGCTGCCGCAGCGCTACGACCTCGTCGTGGGCATCGACCTCCTGCAGACGCTGCCGGACGCCGACGCCGAGCTGCTCGTCACCACGCTGCGCGGCAGCGCCGATCGAGTGGTCTTCGTCGGAAACGTGCTCGACCCGGCCACCACCGACGATCACGAGACCGAGGACGACCTGCGGAACCTGTGCCTCTACGGAGGGGGCCTACGGACGGCGGAGGAGCTGGGCGCCCTCGCGGGCGGCGGCGCGCACCGCATCGCACCGCTCGGCTGGGGCACTTTCGTCGTCGAATACAGCGGGGCCTGACCGGCTGCGGCCGTCAGTCGACGAGGTCCGCCGGCACCAACTCGACCGGGAAGGGCTGCTCGATGAGCACCCGTTCTCCGGGACGGACCACGGCCGCCTGCGTGTACTCGTCGTCGACGGGCTCGGTGTGGATCGTGACCGTGCCGTCGGCGTCGACGCGCCAGCAGGACGGAATTCCGGCCTCCGCGAACTTCGCCGCCTTGAGCGTCCGGTCCGTGACCCGCGTGGACTTCGATGCGATCTCGACCACGAGGGCGACGTCGTCGGATTCACTCCACTCCACGTTCGGAGCGGCGCCGGGTCTCAGAGCCACGATGTCGGGGATGAAGTTCCCACCCGGCACCCTGACGCCGATCTCGTAGAGCACGCGCCAACCGTCCGGCACGGCGAGGCGGAGCGCCATGAACAGGTTCCCGCCGATGCGTTGGTGGCCCTGTGACGGTGGTGGCGTCATGAGCAGGCTCCCGTCCACGATCTCGTAGCGGTGCCCGTCGTCCGGCAGATCCTCCAGATCGGCCTCGCCCCAGTAGTCGGGGAACGAGTACGTCGGCTGAGCCATGTCGGCACCTCCTCTCGTGGCGATGACGGTAGATCCTCGGTCTGACAGGTTTCGCCGGCTCAGTCTATGCCGCCATCACTCCGCCGACAGGGCCTCGACGCCGACCACCGCGGACACCGGGATCGGGCCGTAGACGTGCGGGAACAGCTCGTCGACGCCGGGCGCGGGCGGCTCGTACCGCACGTCGAGCCCCGTCGGGTCGATGGACAGCAGCACGAGGTCCGATGCGGGGAGGTCGGCGTAGAACCGGTCCCGCACGGCCCGCCACTGCGCGGCGGTGGAGCAGTGGACGAAGCCGACGTCGGCGAGCGTCGCGCCGCGCGTCGACACCGCGTACTCACCGGCCGCGCGCGCGGCGTCCCAGTCGGTCACGAGAGCCAGATGGAAGATCACCGGCGCCACGGTACCGAGGAATCGCCGCCCCTCGTACGACACACGGTCGTAGCGGGATAGGATTCATCCGTATCCCGGGCCCGGCCCGGTGCTCAGCTGAGGAAGCGACGAAGGAGAAGCGAGTGGCAACCACCGACCTGGAGCGTCAGACCACCTCGAAGGTCGACGAGGCCGACGTGCCGTCGCGCGACTGGGGCTGGAGCGGCAACGCCCCCAACGCGGCGAAGATCGCCGGCGTGCTGTTCGCGGTCCTCCTGCTGCTGATGAACATCGGCAACCACCAGGGCAAGACCGAGGACATCTTCCTCATCGGCTTCGCCGTGGCCATCCTCGGCGTGATCCTCATCAACTGGATCTCCACCCGCCGCAAGAAGTGGAAGCACTGAGCTAATTCTCCTCGGCGGCCAGCTGACCGCAGGCCGCCGCGATCTCCTGGCCCCGCGTGTCGCGCACGGTGCACGAAACGCCCTGCGCGATCACGCGGCGCACGAACTCGTCCTGCCGATCCTTCGGTGAGGCGTCCCACTCGCTGCCCGGCGTCGGGTTCAGCGGGATCAGGTTCACGTGCGCGAACTGCCCCAGCTTCTTGCGCAGCTTCTCGCCCAGCATGTCGGCGCGCCACGGCTGGTCGTTCACGTCGCGGATCAGCGCGTACTCGATGGACACCCGCCGGCCCGTCCGGTCGGCGTAGTACCGCGCCGCGTCCAGCACCTCGGCGACGCTCCACCGGTTGTTGACGGGCACCAGCGTGTCGCGCAGCTCGTCGTCGGGGGTGTGCAGCGAGACGGCGAGCGTCACCGACAGGCCCTCGTCGGCCAGCTTCCGGATCGCGGGCGCCAGGCCCACGGTGCTGACGGTGACGTGCCGCTGCGAGATGCCCATCCCCTCGGGGGCCGGCGAGGTGATGCGCCGCACGGCCTGCACCACCCGCTTGTAGTTCGCGAGCGGCTCCCCCATACCCATGAAGACGACGTTCGACAGCCGGCCCGGGCCGCCCGCCACGTCGCCGTCCTGCATCGCCTTCGCGGCGCTGCGGACCTGGTCCACGATCTCCGCGGTCGACAGGTTGCGGTCGAGGCCGCCCTGGCCGGTGGCGCAGAACGGGCACGCCATGCCGCAGCCGGCCTGGCTGGAGATGCACAGCGTCGCGCGGTCGGTGTACCGCATGAGCACGGATTCCAGCAGCGTGCCGTCGTGCAGGCGCCACAGCGTCTTGCGGGTGGTGCCGCTGTCCGTGGCGATGTGCCGCACGGGCGTCATCAGCTCGGGCAGGAGCGCCTCGCCGACGGTGCCGCGCGCCGCGGCCGGCAGGTCCGTCATCGTGGCCGCGTCGGCCTCGAGCCGGCCGTAGTAGTGGCGGGCGAGCTGATTCGCGCGGAACTTGGGCAACCCCAGGTCGACGACGGCCTGCTGCAGCTCGTCGTCGGTGAGGTCGGCCAGGTGGCGCGGGGGCTTGCCGCGCTTGGGCGCGTCGAATACCAGAGGCAGGGAGGTGCTCATAACTCCCCCATTCTCCCACGTCGACGGCGCGGCGCCGACCAGCGTGATCCGAGCCACCGCGCGTCCCCGCGTGAGGGCCCGCTCGAGGTGGCAGGATGGCGCCATGGCCAAGGACGAAGACCGCGTTCGAGACAGCGAAGAAGCGATCGGGATCCCCGATCCCGACGTCGACGCGCCCGACGCTCGGAACCTTCCCGCGGAGCGGGACGCCGTGGAACCGACCGCCGATCCGGCGGCGGCCGCACCGGCGACGAAGCAGCGGGGCGACACCCGCGACGCGTACGAACAGGTCAAGCACACCCGGTCGGCGTCGCTGTGGTCCGGACTCGTCGGTGGCGCCGTCATCCTGCTCGTGCTGCTCGCGTTCATCGTGCAGAACCAGCAGAACACGCAGATCACGCTGCTGTTCTGGGAGGCGAACCTCCCCCTCGGCGTGTCCCTGCTGATCGCCGCCATCCTCGGCGCGCTCCTCGTCGGCTCGGCGGGCGGCCTCCGCATCCTCCAGCTGCGCCGCGCCGCGAAGAAGCTCCGCGACTGATCTCACCGCGCACCGGTCCGACGGGTCGCGGTGCGGAGGCGGCGCCAGCGATGAAACGATGGGTCCATGCGCGCATGGGTCGTCTGGTCGGTCGCGACGCTCGCGTACGTCGTCGCGATCCTGCAGCGCACGTCCTTCGGCGTCTCCAGCACCGAGGCGGGTGAGCGGTTCGGCGCCGCCCCGGCGACGCTCGCCGCCTTCGTGGTGCTCCAGCTCGTGGTGTACGCGGGCATGCAGATCCCCGCGGGTCTGCTGCTGGACCGGTTCGGCTCCCGTCGCCTGATCGTGAGCGGGGCGCTCCTCATGGCGCTGGGCCAGCTGGCGCTGGCGCTCACGGAGTCCCTCCCCCTCGCCATCGCGGGCCGCGTCGCCGTGGGCAGTGGCGACGCCCTGACCTTCGTCTCGGTGCTGCGCCTCGTCCCGGCGTGGTTCCCTGTGCGCCGGATCCCGCTCGTCACCCAGTTGACGGGCATGACGGGGCAGCTGGGCCAGGTGCTGTCCGCGGTGCCCTTCCTCGCCCTGCTGCACGGCAGCGGGTGGAGCAGCGCCTACGCCTCCGCGGCGGCGCTCGGCCTGTTCGCCGCGCTGGCCGTGCTCTCGACGGTCCGCGACGCCCCGCCCGGCCGGACGGCCCCGCACATCACGGTGAGGGTCGCGGAGATCCCGGGGATTCTCCGCACGACCTGGATGCACCCGGGCACGCGGCTGGGCTTCTTCACGCACATGGGCACGATGTTCTCGGTGACCGCGTTCATGCTGATGTGGGGCGTGCCCTACCTGACGAACGCCCAGGGGCTCTCGTCGGCCACAGCGGGCGGCGTCGTCAGTTTCGGCGTGCTGGCGACGCTGGCCTCGGGCCCCGTCATCGGCTTCCTCACCGGCCGGTTCCCGGTGCGCCGCTCCTGGATGGTGATCACGATCATCCTCGCCAGCGCGGCGCTGTGGACGATCGTCCTGTTGCGCGACGAGCCCTCGCCGGTCTGGCTGCTCTCGCTGCTCGTGCTGGTGATCGCCGTCGGCGGCCCCAGCTCCGCGATCGGCTTCGACTACGCCCGCACGTTCAACACGACGCGGGTGCTCGGCACGGCACAGGGCATGGTGAACATCGGCGGCTTCCTCGCGAGCCTCGTCCTGATCCAGACGATGGGCATGATCATGGGCTCCGGCGCCGGCCTGACCTTCGACGGCTTCCGGGCCGCGTGGATGGCGCAGTACCCGCTGTGGGCGATCGCGCTGATCGGCGTGATCATCACGCGGCGCAAGGCCCGCCGTCGCGAGGGGGTCGTGCCGCGGCCGCTGCGCGAGGCGTTGCGCCGCCGCGCCTGACCCGCCTCAGGACACCATCGGCCTCAGGAGCCCATCAGCGCGGTCAACGCGGCCCACACCACGACGGCGCTGGGCAGCAGCGAGTCCAGGCGGTCCATGATGCCGCCGTGACCGGGTAGCAGGGTGCCCATGTCCTTGATGCCCAGGTCGCGCTTGACCTGGGATTCGAGCAGGTCGCCGAGCGTCGCGGTGATCACCACGACGGGGCCCAGCAGCAGGCCCCACACCGGGTTCACGTCGAGCAGGAACTTCAGCACGAGCACGGCGCCGACCGCGCCGGCCACCATCGACCCGGCGAAGCCCTCCCAGGACTTCTTCGGGCTGATCGCCGGCACCATCGGGTGCTTGCCGAAGACGACGCCCGAGGCGTAGCCGCCGACGTCCGAGCAGACCACGAGGATGATGAGCGCGGCCACGCGCTGCGGCCCGCGGTCCTCGGGGAGTACCAGCATCGCGCCGAAGGACGCGAACAGCGGGATCCAGGCGAGCACGAAGACGGTGGTCGAGATGTCGCGGGTGAAGGAGTTCGGCTCCGCGGTGCTCTGATGCCCCAGCAGTCGCCAGACGATGGCGACCAGCACGGTCGCCACGAACGCGGCGAGCACGCCCTCGGTCCCCAGCGGCCAGCTCAGCCAGATGATGGCCTGGCCGCCGATGAGCATCGGCCACAGCTCCAGGTTGGTGCCGGCGGCGCGGAACCGCTTGACCACCTCCCAGGTGGCGACCGCCATCGCGGCGGCCACGAGCGGCACCCACAGGTGCGGCGCGAAGTACAGGATCGCCACGATGAGCGCGCCCAGGCTCACGCCCACGCCGATGGCGGCCGGGAGGTCGCGTCCGGCGCTGATCTTGCGCTTCGCGGCCTCCTGGCCCGCCTCGGGCGTACCGGGGGTCGGAGCGTCGGAGCCGACCGAGTCGGGGGTATCCGGCACGGCTAGACCTCCATCAGATCGGCTTCCTTGCGCGCCACGAGGTCCTCGATCTGGGCGACGTACTTGGCCGTCGTCTTGTCGAGTTCCTTCTCGGCGCGGGCCACCTCGTCCTCGCCGGCGTCGCCGTCCTTGACGATCTTGGCGAGCTGGTCGTTCGCCTTGCGGCGCACGTTGCGGATGGACACCTTCGCGTCCTCGCCCTTGCTCTTGACCTGCTTGACGAGGTCCTTGCGTCGCTCCTCGGTGAGCTGCGGGATAGCGATGCGGATCAGCTGGCCGTCGTTGGTGGGGTTGACCCCGAGGTCCGAGTTGCGGATCGCGGTCTCCACCGGGCCGAGCTGGTTCGCCTCGTAGGGCTTGATCACCACGAGCCGCGCCTCGGGCGTGGAGATCGAGCTGATCTGGGTGATCGGCGTGGGGGCGCCGTAGTAGTCCACGACCACCTTGGAGAACATCGCCGGGTTCGCGCGACCGGTGCGGATCGACTGGAAGTCCTCCCGGGCCACCGAGACGGCCTTCTCCATCTTCTCCTCGGCGTCGAAGAGCGTTTCGTCGATCACTTGGGTCACACGTCCTTTGCTGCGAAATGAATGGTCGGGTCCGGCGTCACGGCCGGACGAGGGTGCCGATCTTGTCCCCCGCGACGGCGCGGGCGATGTTCCCCTCCTCCAGGAGATTGAACACCAGCATCGGCATCCTGTTGTCCATGCAGAGGCTGAACGCGGTCGCGTCGGCCACCTTGAGGCCCTTCTCGAGCGCCGCGCGGTGGGTGATCTCGTCGAACAGCTTCGCGTCGGGGTTGGTGCGCGGGTCACTGTCGTACACACCGTCGACGGCCTTCGCCATGAGCACGACCTCGGCGCCGATCTCCAGCGCGCGCTGTGCGGCGGTGGTGTCGGTGGAGAAGTAGGGCATGCCCATGCCGGCGCCGAAGATCACGACGCGGCCCTTCTCCAGGTGGCGCTTGGCGCGCAGCGGCAGGTACGGCTCGGCGACCTGCCCCATGGTGATGGCGGTCTGCACGCGGGTGTCGACGCCCTCCTTCTGCAGGAAGTCCTGCAGGGCGAGGCAGTTCATCACCGTGCCGAGCATGCCCATGTAGTCCGAGCGGGCGCGGTCCATGCCGCGGTTCTGCAGTTCGGCGCCGCGGAAGAAGTTGCCGCCGCCGATGACCACCGCGACCTCGTGGCCGCTGCGCGAGACCTCCGCGATCTGCTGCGCCACTGTGCTCACCACGTCGGGGTCGAGCCCCACTTCTCCGCCGCCGAACATCTCGCCGCCCAGCTTGAGCAGCACGCGCTTGTAGCCGTGCCGCACCTGATGCTCCGTGTCCTGATCCGTCTGCTGTCCCTGGGCCGTGTCCGTCACGACGACCATCCTATGCGGGCGGCGCAGTTCCTCGGAGCCGGTCCTCGATCAGGTTGCCCAACGCGCGCTGTCCGGCCACCGTCGGATGCAATCCGTTGGCCTCGGGCTCCTGCTCCTTGAGCTTGATGCCGCCCAGGCGCACGTAGGGATCGGGGTCGCAGGCGGTGCGGTCCATCGGGGGCTGGACGTACATCACCCGACGGTCCGCGGCGACCTCGCGGATGAGCCGGTCGAGACTGCGGTACCAGGTGCGCCAGTGGTCGACGTTCTCCGGCGGGATCCCGGCCCGGTCCAGGCAGGCGAGGTCGGGCGGACCGTCGAGCGGGAACAGCGGGAGGTAGCCGACGAGGACGACCCGGACGTCCGGCGCGGCGGCCTTCTTGATCGCGTCGACGGTGGCCGCGTACTGCGCGCGCACGAAGTTCCAGCCCTGCGAGCCCGGCAGGTCCTGGGTGGATGCGGCGGCGCAGCGGTCGTCGGGGTTGCCGAGGCAGTGCACGACGATGTTGCCGAAGCCCAGGGAGTTCGCGCCGATGATCACGGTGACCAGCCGCGTGAACGGCCCGACGCCGTACAGCTGCGGCGAGGTGTTCGGCTTCGGCGAGGGCTGGGTGAGGTCGTCGAGCGTGGCGCCGGAGCAGGAGCGGTCCGTGAAGGTGTTGGGTTGCAGCCGCTGCGCGAGGACGTGGCCGAGGTCGTCGCCGTTACGGGCGCACAGGTCCATCGGCCGCACCTTGGCGTGGGACCCGGACGCCGCGTAGCTGTCGCCCAGGGAGACGTACTGAGCCCCGCCCGGGAGGTCGGAGAGGTAGCTCACGCCGTTGGTCTGATGGTGCTCGTAGCCGCTGCCCCCGCCGATCGCCGTCGACGCCCCGACGGCGAGCACGAGGCACGCCACGAGGGCGAATGCGATCGCACGCCGGATCCAGGACACCCCGGCGACACTACACAGGCGTGAATTCGCCCCTGCGACGCGCGAGGTACGCGGACGGCGACTGCCCGAGGAAGGCCCGGACCTCGCGGCTGAGGTGCGCCTGATCGGCGTAGCCGGCCCGCACCGCGACGTCGGCGGCGCTCCCGCCCTCCTCGAGTGCGCGGCGCGCGGCGTCGAAGCGCATCAGGCGGGCCGCCTGCTTGATCCCCATGCCGAACTCGGCGGTGAACTTCATCGCCAGGTACCGGGCGGACCAGCCGGATCGCTCGACGAGCTCGGCGACGGTGACCCGTCCCTGCCGGGCGGCGAGGTGGGCCCACGCCGCCGCGGCGTCGGGCTGGACCTCGCGGCCCGACGTCGCGTACCGGGCCAGGACGGCGGCCGCGACGGCCTCCCGGTCGGCGGCGGGGGCCGCCGCCACGCGGCCGTACAGCTCGGCGGCGAGCCCCGGGGAGAGGTCGTCGAGTTCGACCGCCTCTCCCCCGAGCTCCGCCGCGGGGGCGCCGGTGAGGGCGCGGACAAGGCTCGGCTTCACGTCCACCTGGACGCCGCGCTGGAGCCCGTCGTGGTGCACCAGGTACGGCGTGGGGTGCATGCCGGAGAGGCAGAGCCGGAACGTGGTGCGGTCGGGCAGGCCCGGCCCCGTCAGGTCCAGGCCGTGCCCGAGGTCGATGATCATCGTGAGCGTCGGCGACGGGACGGCGAGGTGGGTGCCCGGGAGGACGCCGCTGATGTCGTAGGCGGCCGCGCGGGCGATCCCGGGTGCCGTCACCCCGCGTAGGTACCGAAACTCCACGTGTTGCCCTCCGGATCGGCGACGGAGAATCCCTTGGACCCATAGTCCTCCTCGCGCATCTCCCGCACCAGGCGGGCGCCGAGCTCCTGCGCGCGGGCGTAGACGGCGTCGGGGTCGGTGACGACCACGTAGACGCTGCCGCTGCCGCGCGGCGTGGAGAAGGTGGTGTCCTGCTTGCAGGTGGAGTGGACCATGACGCGGCCCCCGTCGGGCCAGAGCATCTCGGAGTGGACGACCTCGCCGTCCCCGTCGCCCTCGACGAGGATCCCCTCGTCGAAGCCGATCCCCCGCAGCCATGCCCGCGCGGCGAGCGCGTCGTCGTAGGTCAGTCCGGGCCAGATGTTCGTGTCGGTGCGTGTCGTGTTCATGCCTCCAAGACTGGCAGCCGACGGCACCGTCGGGCTTGAAGAAATCCGCACGCCCACCCGCCCCCCGATTGAACGACGTTCTGGAGAGGAAAACCCCAGGTCGGAATCTCCAGAACAGCGTTCAATCACACAGGGCCGACACACGACGAGGCCCGCACCGACGGATCGGTGCGGGCCTCGTGCGCGGGGACGGAGGAGTTACTCCTGGCCGACCTCGAAGCGGGTGAAGGCGAGGACCTTCACGCCGGACTCGTCCAGCACCTGCTGGACCGACTTCTTGTTGTCGGTCACCGACGGCTGGTCGGGGAGGACGGTGTCCTTGTAGTAGGCCACGGTCTTGCCCTCGACGATCTTCGACAGCGCCTGCTCCGGCTTGCCCTCGGCACGCGCGGTCTCCTCGGCGATGCGACGCTCGTTCTCGATGACGTCGGCCGGAACCTCGTCCCGGCTGGCGTACTTCGCCTTGAGCGCGGCGACCTGCATGCCGGCGCCGCGAGCGGCCTCGGCAGCGGCGTCACCCTCGCCCGAGAACGAGACCAGCACGCCCACGGCGGGCGGCAGGTCGGTGCTGCGCTTGTGCAGGTAGACGGCGACCGGGCCGTCGTACCGCGCGATGCGCCGCACGACCAGCTTCTCGCCCAGCTTGGCCGAAGCGGCCTCGATGCGCGCAGCGACGGTCTCGCCGTCGAGCGGCAGCTCCAACACGGCCTCGACGGTGGCGGCGTCCGACGCGGCAGCGGCGGCGACGATCGCGTCGGCGAGCTCCTGGAACTCCGCGTTCTTCGCGACGAAGTCCGTCTCGGAGTTGAGCTCGATCAGCACGCCGTCCTTGGCGGCCACGAGGCCCTCGGCGGTGGAACGACCGGCACGCTTGCCGACGTCCTTCGCGCCCTTGATGCGCAGCACCTCGACGGCCTTGTCGAAATCGCCGTCGGTCTCGGTGAGCGCGTTCTTGCAGTCCATCATCCCCGACCCGGTGAGGTCGCGGAGACGCTTGACGTCAGCGGCGGTGTAGTTCGCCATGTATGCGGCTCCTTGCAGTAGAAGGGAATCGGTCCGAAACCGGATCAGGCCTCGGGGGTCTCGGCGGGAGCCTCGGTCGCAGCGGCCTCGGCCACGGGGGCCTCAGCGGCGACGGCCTCAGCCGCGGGGGCCTCGGCAGCGACGGTGGCGGACTCCAGCAGCTCCTGCTCCCACTCGGCGAGGGGCTCGCCGGCGCCGGCCTCGGGCTTGGCATCGCCGGTGGCGACACCCGCGCGGGCCTGCACGCCCTCGGCCACGGCCGAAGCCACGACCTTGGTCAGCAGCGCGGCGGAGCGGATCGCGTCGTCGTTACCCGGGATCGGGTAGTCGACGAGGTCGGGATCGCAGTTGGTGTCGAGGATCGCGATGACCGGGATGCCCAGCTTGCGGGCCTCGCCGACGGCGATGTGCTCCTTGTTGGTGTCCACGACCCAGATGGCCGAGGGGACCTTGGCCATGTCGCGGATACCGCCGAGGGTGCGCTCGAGCTTGTTCTTCTCACGCGTGAGCATGAGGATTTCCTTCTTGGTGCGACCCTCGAAGCCACCGGTCTGCTCCATGGTCTCGAGCTCCTTCATCCGCTGAAGGCGCTTGTGGACCGTCTGGAAGTTGGTGAGCATGCCGCCCAGCCAGCGCTGGTTCACGTAGGGCATGCCGACGCGGGTGGCCTCTTCGGCGATCGACTCCTGGGCCTGCTTCTTCGTGCCGACGAAGAGGACGGTGCCACCGTGGGCGACGGTCTCCTTGACGAACTCGTAGGCCTTGTCGATGTAGGTCAGCGTCTGCTGCAGATCGATGATGTAGATGCCGTTGCGGTCGGTGAAGATGAAACGCTTCATCTTCGGGTTCCACCGACGGGTCTGGTGACCGAAGTGCGCGCCGCTGTCCAGCAGCTGCTTCATGGTGACGACAGCCATGATGCCTCTTTCGTAGTTGCAGTTGTACACGCCGCGACGACCCTCGTTTCCGCTGGTCAGCGGGCGAGAGGCGATGCGCGGTGTCCTGGTGCTCCGCCGCGCTGCACTCCTTCGAGAAGGAGACCGCGCTGCACGGCACGCCCATCGGGCGCCTGGGGAACACGCGTAGTCACCCCGCCATAGGGACGGAGTGCAAGAGCAAGTGTACGCCCGCCGCGCCGACCTGCGAAATCGCCGGGATTCCGCAGGTCGACGGTGCGCCGGCTACGCGTCGACGGGGTCGGCGCGGCGCGCGGCGGCGCGCTCCTCCCAGAAGGTCGCGTTGACGATGCCCAGCGGTGTCGGGTCGAACTGCGGGTCGACCCCCAGCTTCTGCTGCCGCTCGAAGTCGCGGAGGGTCTTGAAGGCCGCGTTCTGCAGGACCAGGATGCCGATGATGTTGAGCCAGGCCATGAGTCCGACGCCGAGGTCGCCCATCGCCCAGGCGTCCTTCGCGGTCGATACCGCACCGACCGCGACCGAGGCCAGGATCAGCATCTGCAGCAGCATCGTGAGGATGCGGCCGAGCGGGGCGCTGAGGACGGGCACGATCGCGGTGGCCGCGCGGCCGAGGATGAACCGCAGGTTCGTCTCGGCCATGTAGTAGTAGGCGACGATCGTCGTGAAGCAGAAGAAGGCCAGCGAGATCGCGATGAAGCTGGCGCCGGAGCCGTTGAAGACGGTGTCGAAGCCCTGCTGCGCGTACGCGGGACCGACCTCCGGGTCGCCGACGAGCGCGCCGCCGTCGGCGAGCACGCGGCCGGACGCGGAGTCGCCCTCGAAGACGCGGTAGGCGCCGGTGCTGAGGATGATGAACGCGGTGGCGGAGCAGACGAACAGGGTGTCGACGTAGACGGCGAAGGCCTGCGCGAGGCCCTGCTTGGCGGGGTGGCTGACCTCGGCGGCCGCTGCGGCGTGCGGGCCGGTGCCCTGCCCGGCCTCATTGGAGTAGACGCCGCGCTTGACGCCCCACATGACGGCGGTGCCGACGAGCGCGCCGAAGCCGGCGGAGAGGTCGAAGGCCTCGCGGACGATCAGTTCTAGGACGCCGGGGATCGCGCCGGCGTTGAAGGCCATGATGATCAGGGCCGCCGCGATGTAGAGGATGGCCATGAAGGGCACGACCACGGAGGCGAAGGTCGCGATCCGCTTGACCCCGCCGATGATGACGAAGGCCAGCACGATGACGGTGCCGAGGGCGGCGACCCAGGGCTCGATCCCCCAGGCGCTCTCCATGGCGACGGCCATCGAGTTCGCCTGCACCATCGGCATGAGCAGGCCGCAGGCCAGCACGGTGACCGCGGCGAAGAGCAGGCCGTAGACGTTCCCGACCACCGCGTACTTGCCGTGCGCGAAGGCGCGCCGGAAGTAGTAGGCGGGGCCGCCGCGGTACTCGCCGGTGAGCTGGTCGCGCTCCTTGTAGATCTGGCCGAGCGTGCACTCGACGTACGAGGTGGACGCCCCGAGGAAGGCCATCACCCACATCCACAGCACGGCGCCCGGTCCGCCGAAGGCGATCGCGGTGGCGACGCCGGCGATGTTGCCGGTGCCGACGCGGCCCGCCAGGGACATGGCGAGCGCCTGGAACGAGCTCACGCCCGACGCGGATTTCTCGCCGTGGATGAGTTGGCCGAGCATGGCGGGGATCTGGCGCACCTGCACCAGCCTCGAGCGGATCGAGAAGTAGACGCCGACCCCGAGGCACAGGTAGATCAGGGCGGGGCTCCACACGTACTCGTTCAGGGTTGCCAGCAGGTCAGACATGCGAGCAACCCTAAAGGGAACTCCAAGGGATCGGAGCGCATCGACGACCTTTGGTTACTCACAAGTAATCCCACCGCAAAGATTCGCCGTCGCACCGCGCCGCTCAGCGCACGAACAGGTCGTCGAGATGGCGGTCGATCGCGGCGAGGGCGTCGGCCGGCGCGATCACCCGCAGTTCCAGCAGGGGCGCCAGGCCGGTCAGCGCGAGCAGCCGGTCCGTCTCGGTCGATGGTGCGCGGTCCGCCGCGATCCGGCCGTCGGCGATCGCGGCACCGACGAGCTGCTCGACCTGCGCGCGCCCCCGGACCATTCCCTCGCGAGTGCGGGCGCGGATATCGTCGTCGTGCAGCGCCTCGAGGACGTAGGCGGCGTTCATCCGGCTGGTCGCGCGCGAATCCGGGTGCAGCGGGAGCATTTCGACGAGCACCAGGCGCAGCACGGCGCGCGGGTGCGGGTCCGCCCCGAGGTCCGCCAGCCCCTCCGCCACCCGCGCCCCGGTCTGCTCCGCGGCGAAGTCCATCGCGAAGCCGAGCAGCTCCTGCCGCGAGGCGAAGTAGTGCTGCACCTGGCCGTGCGACATCCCGGCCTCCTTCGCCACCTCGCGCAGGCTCAGCCGGAGGACGCCGGAGGCGTCCACCACCCGCCACAGCGCCCGCGCGATCGCCTCGCGGCGCTCCTGGTGATCGACCTGCTTCGGCACGGCGATTCCTCTCGTCCATTCCAATACACTTGAAATAATACAACTGGCTGATAACGTCGAGGGCAGGACACGCCGAGACCGAAGGAGCCGACATGCAGCAGCGACCGAGGATCAGAACGGCGGAGGGCGTCGTCGAGGGCGAACTCGTCGGAGGCACCGCGATCTTCCGCGGGATCCCGTACGCGCAGCCGCCCGTCGGGGCGCTGCGCTTCGCGGCGCCGGCGCCCGTCCCCCGCTGGGACGGGGTTCGCCCCGCGATCGAGTTCGGGCCCCCGCCTCCGCAATCCGGCCCCGGCCCCAAGGCCGAGGCCTCGGACGACGCGAACTGGCTCACCGCCACCGTGTGCACTCCTGACCCCGCGCGGTCCGGACTGCCGGTCCTGGTGTGGATCTCCTGCGGCGGCTACATGGCCGGCACCGCGGCGGATCCCATGTTCGACCCCACAGCCCTCGCGACCGAGGGCCTCGTGGTCGTGATCGCCCAATGCCGCATGGGCGCCGAGGGCTTCGCGTTGCTGGACGGCGCACCGTCGAACCGGGGCCTGCTCGACCAGATCGCCGCGCTCGAGTGGATCCAGCGGAACGTCGCCGCGTTCGGCGGCGATCCCGACGCGGTCACCATCTCCGGCACGTCGGGCGGTGCGGGATCGGTCGCCGCCCTGCTCACGATCCCGGCGGCGCGACCGCTGTTCCGGCGGGCCATCGCCCACTCGGTCCCGGGCCTGAACATCACTCCGGCGCTGGCGAAGGAGATCACAGACGCGCTCGCGGACCGCCTCGGGGTCGCGCCGACCGCGGCGGGGTTCGCGAACGTCGGGCCGCAGCGCCTCGCCGAGGAGGTCACCGCGCTCTGCGCCGACTCGCCCGCGCACAAGGACCGGTGGGGCCGGCTCGCCCACCTCGGGATCGTCGTCTGCCCGATCATCGACGGCGACCTGCTGCCGCAGACCCCGTGGGAGGCGTTGACCGACGGGAACGCCGCCGGCATCGAGCTGCTCGTCGGGCACATGCGCGACGAGTTCCGGCTGTTCAGCGTCATGATGGGCGTCCGCGGCACGTTCACCGAGGAGGACGCCGCGACGGCGCTGGCGGTGTTCGCGCCCGGCGACCCCGTCGAGTACCGCGCCGCGTACCCGGACGCGACGGCGGACGAGATGGTGGAGATCGTGTACTCGGACGCCACGTTCCGCATGCCGTCGGCGCTACTCGCCGCGGCGAACGCCGACGCCGGCGGCACCTCGTACCTGTTCGAGATGCAGTACGCCTCCGAGGTCTACGGCGCCTGCCACAGCATCGACGTCCCCCTCGCCTTCGGGACCCTCGACTGCCCCACCGGCGTCCTCCTCCTCGGCGCGGACGCGCCGGACGGTGCGCGCGCGGTGTCGGACGAACTGCTGCACACCTGGGTGCGGTTCTGCGCCACCGGCGATCCCGGCTGGCCCCGCTACGACGCCGACGGCCGGACGACTCGGCTCCTCGACGCCCCGTCGACGACAGCGCCGTATCCGGAGGAGCGCTCGCGCCGGATCTGGGAGAGCCGCCCGCCGCTGCCGTTCGCCCCCGCCTGAGCGGACCGTCGAGAAGCAGCGATGTCCCCACCGGTCCACGTCACCACCTGGAGGCCCATGGATCCGGGCCGCCGGGCCGCGACGCCCGCGATCTTCGTGCACGGTGTCTTCACCTGGGGCGACGACGACGCGTACGGCTTCGCCGCGCAGCGTCCGCTCGCCGACGAAAGGACGCTGCTGCTGGTCGACCGCCGCGGCTACGGCCGGTCCCCCGACACGGATCGGAGCGACTTCGCCACGGACGCCGAAGATCTCGTCGCGCTCCTCGACACCTGCCCGGACGGCGCGCACCTCGTCGGGCACTCCAACGGAGGGCTCGCGGCGATGCTCGCCGCGGCGCGGCGCCCGGAGGCCGTGCGCTCGCTGGCCCTGATCCAGCCGTCGGCACTGCGGGCCGCGGCCGACCACCCGACGGTGCGCGACCTCCTGGCCCGCGTCCACGCCGGGCCCGCGGCAGGCCCGCCCGACCTGGATCCGGCCGAGTTCCTCCGGCTCTCGACCGAGGGCATGGGGATGACGATGCCGGAGCCGACGCCGCAGCGGCTGCGCGCCGTGAGCACGTCGATGCGCGAACGCCCGGTCTGGGAGGCGGATCCGCCGCTGGAGCCGCTCGCCGCCGCGCCGTGGCCCTCGCTGGTCGTCACCGGCACGTGGGACGACGCTCCCGAGGAGTACCGGCGGTACGCGGGCGCGCCGCTCCTGGCCTGCGCGGACGCGGTGGCCGACCGGATCGGCGCCCGGCGCCTGCGCGTGGCCGGCTACTACCCGCACACCCAGCACCCCGCGGAGGTGAACGCCGCACTGCGCCGCCTGTGGCGGTGCTCAGCCGGGTAGCCGCGCGGCGAGACCGTCGAGCAGGAAACGCACGGCGTCGTCGAAGCGCTCGTCGGGCGCGCCCCACGCGGTCGGTCCGGCCTGTGCCGCGAGGGGGTACTCGTCCGCGCCGATCGCGGTCGCGCGCGCGACGGGGTCGTACCCCGCGGCGGGGGCACCGTCGGGCTCGAAGACCTCCTGCTCCTCGATGACGAACCCCACCACCAGGTCCCGCAGGGTGGACAGGGCGAGCGCGGCGTCGCGCAGCGGGAATCCGGCATCGACCAGCAGGCGCAGGGGCCGCTCGCTCGCGCGCACGACGGCGACGTCGGTGAACTTCGACCCGCTGAAGACCCGGGCGCCGTCGGTGTGCGCGCGGAGTGCGGCGCGCAGCCGACGGGCGCCGTCGGACAGCTCGGTCCGCCACTCGGACGCGGGCGGCCCCGCGGGCAAGGCGCGCCGCATCAGCTCCGTGGCCATCTCGTCGAGCAGGTCGCGCTTGGACGCGACGTGCCAGTACAGCGCCGGCGCCTTGACCTGGAGGCGGTCGGCGATCCGGCGCAGGGTCAGGCTCTCGACGCCGACCTCGTCGAGCACCTCCAGCGCCGCGGCCACCACGTCCGTCCGAGTGAGTCCCACCCCGACAGCTTAACGGTGTTAAGGTGATGTCGAATTTAACGCCGTTAAGGAGACTCGCATGAAGGCAGCACTCGCCACCTACGCCGACGCGCCCGTCTGGGCCGACGCACCCGATCAGGCCGCCGGGCCCGACCTCGTCGCGGTGTCGATGCGGGCCGTCCCGCTGCATAATCTCGCGCGCGGGATCGCGGACGGCCGGCACTACGCCGCCCCCGCGGCGCCGGGCTTCGTCATCGGCGTCGACGGCGTCGGCGTCACCGAGGACGGCCGCCGGGTCTACGTCGCGGCGCCCGGCACCGCGGCCCCGACGGTCGCGGTCCCCGCCTCCGCACTGGTCGAGGTGCCGGACGCGCTCGACGACCTGCAGGCGGCCGCCGCCGTGAACGCCGTCATGTCGTCCTGGATGGCGATGACGGTCCGCACCCGCGTCCGCCCCGGGCAGACCGTGTTGGTGCTCGGCGCCACCGGCGGCTCCGGCCGGCCCGCGGTGGCCGTCGCGCGCCACCTCGGCGCGCGCGTGATCGCCGCGGGACGCAACGCGGACGTGCTCGCGACGGTGGGGGCGGACGCGACGATCGACCTGGGCGCTCCGGAGGCGGAGATCGCGGAGGCGTTGCGCCGCGAGAAGATCGACGTGGTCGTCGACTACCTGTGGGGCCGCCCCGCGGAGCTGACCCTCGCGGCGCTCGAGAAGCGCGGACCTTCGGAGTTCGTGCAGATCGGCACGATGGCGGGCGCCGAGATCGCGCTGACCGGCGCGCTCCTCCGGTCGACCGACATCCGCCTGCTGGGCAGCGGCTTCGGCTCGTTCACCGCGCAGGAGGTCGCCGCGGCGCGGCCGCACATCCTCGCCGCGGTGGTCGAATTGGGGATCGCGATGGACGTCACCGCGGTGCCCGCGGAGTCCGTCGCCGAGGTCTGGCGGGCGGACACCGCGGGCTCGCGGGTGGTGCTCACGCTGTAGCGGGGACCCGGTCCTCGGCCGACTCGTCGACGTAGACGTCCTTGCGCGGCGCGTTGTAGGAGTCCTCGTCGAGGATGCCCTCCTGCTTGGCGACGATGGTCGGGACCAGCGCCTGGCCGGTGACGTTGAGCGCGGTGCGGCCCATGTCGACGATCGGCTCGACGGCCAGCAGCAGGCCCACGCCGGCCAGCGGCAGCCCGAGGGTCGAGAGGGTCAGCGTCAGCATGACCGTCGCGCCGGTGGTGCCCGCGGTCGCGGCCGAGCCGATCACCGAGACGACCACGATGAGCAGGTAGTCCGTGATGCCGAGCGGGACGTGGAAGAACTGCGCGACGAAGATCGCCGCGATCGCCGGGTAGATCGCCGCGCAGCCGTCCATCTTGGTGGTGGCGCCCAGCGGCACCGCGAAGGAGGCGTACTCGCGCGGCACGCCCAGGTTCCGCTCGGTCACGCGCTCGGTGACGGGCAGCGTGCCGATCGAGCTGCGGGAGACGAAGCCGAGCTGCGCGGCCGGCCAGACGCCGCTGAAGAACTGCTTCACCGAGAGGCCGTGCGCCCGGATGATCAACGGGTACACCACGAGCCCGACGATCAGCAGGCCCAGATAGATCGCGCCCGTGAACACGCCGAGGGAGCCGATGGCGTCCCAGCCGTAGGTGGCGACCGCGGTGCCGATCAGGGCGGCGGTGCCGATCGGGGCCAGGCGGATGATCCACCACAGCACCTTCTGGATGATCGCCAGCAGCGAGGCGTTGAGGGCGATGAAGGGCTCGGCCTTCTCCCCCACCTTGAGCGCGGCGATGCCGATCGCAGCCGCGACCACGAGCACCTGCAGCACGTTGAAGCTGAGCGAGACGGAACCGTCGGACGCCTTGGCCTGCAGGCCGAGGAAGTTCGACGGCACGAGGCCGGTGATGAAGGCCCACCACGAACCGGTGCTCGACGGCGCCTTGCCCTCACCGGTGACCGTGGTGTGCGCGCCGGGCTGCAGCACCAGGCCCAGGATGATGCCGATGATCACCGAGATGAAGGCGGTGATGGCGAACCAGAGCAGCGTCTTACCGGCCAGCCGCGCGGCGTTGGTCACGTTGCGCAGGTTCGCGATCGACGCGATGACCGCCGTGAACACCAGCGGCACGACGGCCACGGTGAGCAGCTTGACGTAGCTGGAACCGATCGTCTTGAGCGTGCCGACCAGCCAGTTCACGTTGCCGTCGGCCGCGGGCGCCATGTTCCGGGCGATCAGGCCCAGCACCACGCCGGCGACGAGGCCGACGATGATCTGGAAGCCGAAATTCTTCAGCAGCGCGGGTACGCGCGACGGGGTTTCCACAGAGGACATGTCGGGGTGCAACGACGCGCGGCCGACCCGTGTTCCCTTTCACTCACGCTGAGCGAAAGGCTCGCACCACCACCCGCGCGGGCCGTACATTGCGCGCCGGCACGCTGAGGCCGGGCGCCAGCACCTCCGCGACGGTCCGGTCCTCCCCCGCGTCCTCCGTCGCGACGACGTCGGCCGCCTCCATCACCGCCGGGTCGAAGGCCTCCCCCACCCCGGGGGTCACGACGGTGCCGCCCCGGCCGACGAGCAGTCGCTCGACCCGCACCGCGACCGCCACGAAGGCAGCCCGTTCCCGCTCGGACTCGGCGGTGTCGGCGCACGCCGTCACCTCGCCGAGGAGGGCGAACAGCTCGACCACGAGCGGCAGGTCGGCGCCGGCCCGGTCCCGGGCCTCCCGCGCGCCCTCCGCATCCGCCAGCCGCTCGACGGTGCCGGCCTGGCGGGCCAGGATCCGGGCCAGGTCCTCCACCCGCTCGGCGAGCCGATCGTCGCGGGGCCCGGGCTCCGTCGGGGCGTCCTCTGCGCTCATGCTCGCCAACCCTAGCGCGCCCCCTGCGCTGCTAATATCCCCGCCATGGGGGTCTATGGGATCGACCTGGGCACGACCAATTCTGCGATCGCGCGCATCGGCGCGGACGGTCGCCCGGAGATCGTCCGCGGGCTGGGCGGGGAGACGACGGTGCCCTCGGTGGTGCTGTTCGCGTCGGCCTACGACCACCTCGTGGGCGAGGGCGCCCGGCGCGAGGCGCGCCTCGACCCCGAGCACGTCTGCAGCCTGGTCAAGCGGCGGATGGGCGACTCGCAGTGGCGCTTCCGCGCGCACGGCGAGACCTGGTCCGCCCCGGCGGTGTCCGCGCTGATCCTCAAGAGCCTGGCGGGCGACGTCGCGTTCAGCGGCGGCGAGCCGGTGCGGCGCGTGGTGATCACCGTGCCCGCCTACTTCGGCGACGAGGAGCGCCGCGCCACGATCCAGGCGGGCGTCTACGCGGGCTTCGACGTGGCCGGCGTGCTCTCCGAGCCCATCGCGGCCGCCCTGACGTACGGCTTCGGGCGCCTCGACGGCGGCCTCGACCTCGGCAAGGGCGCCCCGCGCGAGACGGTGCTGGTCTACGACCTGGGCGGCGGCACCTTCGACGCCACCGTCATCGAGCTCGCCGACCGCCGGATCTCCGTGCTCGCGGTCGAGGGCGACCACCAGCTCGGCGGCGCCGACTGGGACGAGCGGCTCGCGCTGCACCTGTCGCAGCGGTTCTGCGAGGCCAACCCGGACGCGGAGGACCCGCTCGACGATTCCGCGGGCTCGCAGGCGCTGGTCCTCGCCGCCGAACGGGCCAAGCACGAACTGACCCTCGCCGACCGCACCGACGTGGTGATCGCGCACGACGGCGCCCGCGCGGTCGTCACGCTGACCCGCGCGGAGCTGGAGGAGATGACGGCCCCGCTGCTGCGGCGCACCGTCGACCTGGCCCGGGACTGCCTCAAGACCGCCGAGAAGCGGGGCGTGCACAAGGTCGACCGGCTGCTGCTCGTCGGCGGCTCCTCGCGGATGCCGGCCGTGGCCCGCGCCCTGCGCGAGCAGCTCGGCCTCGACGGCGAACTCCACGACCCGGACCTCGCCGTGGCCCGCGGCGCCGCCCTGTACGGCGAGAAGCTCGAGATGGAGCGCCTCGTCGCGGCCGATCTCGTGACCCGCGGCCTGTTGCCCGACGGCGCTCCCCCGCTGCACGCGCAGGCGGCAGAGCTGGAGAACTCGATCGCCCGCGTCGCGGCCTCCTTCCAGCAGCCCGTCTCGCTGGTGCGGCGGATGCTCGAGATCCAGGTCGACACCGTGATCTCGCGCGGCTTCGGCGTGCTCGCCGTGCACGATCACGGGGACCTCGGCGTGACGTGGCTGGTGGAGCGCAACCAGACGCTGCCGGTCCGCGTGCGCCGCTCCTTCGGCACCATGCGCGAGGACCAGCAGCAGATCGAGGTCACCGTCGTCGAGCAGCAGGGCCAGGTCGCCTCGCAGCGCCTCGGCGACGCGAAGCTGTTGGTGGAGGGCACGATCCGCGACATCCCGCCCGGTTACCCCGCAGGGAGCGAGGTGCGCATCACCTTCGAGATGGGCTTCGACGGTGTCCTGCACGTCACGGCGCACCACGTGGACGCCGACCTGCCGCTCACCCTGTCCGCGCAGACCGGGGCGATGCTCTCGCAGGCCGACGTGGAACGCGAGCTCGGCCAGGTGCAGCGGTCGCGGCGCCGCGACTGAGAAGGACCCGACATGACGCCGATGCCGCCGTTCGATCCCAACGGCTACCGCAAGCGGGTGCTCGCGGACGTCGCCCGACGTGGCGGCCCCGAGAACGCCGACGCCTTCGAGCTGTACGACCTGCCCCTGGACGATGCCGAGAGCCTCAGCGACGCCGAGGTCGCGGCGCGCCTCGACGAGGTGTGGGGCTTCTGGCAGCGCCAGCGCGACCACCCGAAGTACCGCACCCTGGTCGCGCGGCTCGTCGACGAACACGAGCAGCGCAGCGCCCCACTGCGGTCCGCCGCGAGCCGCGCGTCCGAGGCCGCGCGGGCACGCGCCGAGCGGGAGGATCGGGACGCCGCCCGGTACGAGATCCTCGACACCGCCATCGCGCGGCTCGTCGAACGCCACGCCGGCGTGCCCGCCGAGAAGGTCCCGGGCCTCGAGGAGATCGGCGCGCTCGGCGGGCTGACCGCGGCGGAGGTCGCCACCCGGCTGCGGCGCCATCGTGTGCTGCCGGGCACGGCACCCGCACCCGAGCCCGCGGGTCTCACCGCCCAGCGCCGGGCGCAGATCCGGGCCCTGCTCACGGAGTGGAGCGAGCTCTGCGGCGAGCCCGTGCCCACCCTGTTCGCCCTGCTCGGACTGGGGATCACCGACGCGCACGACGGGGTCGAGATCCGCGAGCGGGCCGACATCCTGCACCGCCGCGCGCGCGAGATGCGCGCCGGCCGGGGCCGCGCGGTGCTCGACGAGCTGGGCGTGCACGTGCGCGAGGTGCTCACCGCCGGCGGCCCGCTCGCCGACGCCTACGCCCGCGCCGTCGTCGAGGACGCCACGGAGGCGCTGCGTCCCAAGGTCCGCGCCGCGATCCTCATCGAGGACCGGCTCATCGGCCCCGACTACGAGTACCTCGCCACGGAGGGCGAGGAGCAGGGGCTCGACCGCGCCACCGCCGAGCGGGTACTCGCCGAGCTGGCCGCCGAGTACGGCGGCGGGGTCGGGCACGCGCCGCCCGCATCGACGCCCGCCCGCACCGCCCCGCCGACGACGTCACCCCGATCGGCACCGACGGCCGCCCCGGCTCCGGCGAGCGGTCCGCGGGCATGGGAGGCGCCGCTCAAGGCGGCCCGCGCGGCCCTGCGCCGCGGCCGCCCGGCGGAGGCGGCGCGCCTGGCCGCGGAGGCCCGGGCGCTCGACGACGGCACGGCCGGAACCCAGCTGCGGACCGTCGCCGACGAGGCGCAGCGCGTCCTCGACGACGCCGCGGGCCTGTGGCGCGAGGTCGCCGCCGCCCGCGCCGCCGGTCGGTACGCCGACGCCGCCCGCGCGCTGGCCCTGCTGCAGCGGCGGGCCCTCGACGCTCCCCCGCCGCCCGGCCAGCCGGCGCTGCAGGACGCCATCGACGAGGTCCGTCGCGCCCAGGAGGGCCCGGCGACCGGGCCCGCCCCGCACACCGCGACCGCGGTTCCCCCGCCGTCCCCCGCCCCGCCGGCGCCGAACTCGCCGGTGCCCGCGCCGCCCACGGCCGTCACCGCCCACCAGGTCGACGGTGCCGTGCTGGTCACCTGGTCGTCCCCGCATCCGGCGGCGGACTTCAAGGTCAGCCGGCAGCGGCCCGACGGTGGCTGGACGGTCGTCGGCCGCACCCGCGACACCCGGCTCGAGGACGGCGGCGCGCCCCGCCGCGCGGTGCCGGTCTACGCCGTGATCGCGATGGTCGACGGGGTCCCGTCGACCGAGGCCCGCTCCGACGCCCGCCCCGCCCCGGTGCCGGCGCCATCGGCTCCCGCACAGCCGCGACCCGTATCCCCGGCCCCGGGCCCGGCGCCGGCACCGTCGACACCGGCGGAGTTCCCGGCGATCGCGAACGTGGCACTCACCGACGGCCGGCTCACCTTCGACTGGCCGCCCGAGGTGACGGAGGTCTACGTGTCCTCGCGGGTCGGGGGGCCGCCGCGCTCGCCCGTCGACCCGACCGCACGGTCGTGGAAGGTGACCAACACGCGCTACCAGATCGACGGCGGCGCAGTCCTTCCCGGCGACCTGCCCCGCCCGGCCCACCTCGCCGTGGCCGCGTGCCGCCGCGGCCCCGACGGCGCGCTGCTCCTCGCACCCGATTTCGCCGCGTCCGCGCACCTGCGGTTGGATTGACGGGTGTCACAACCCCGCGCAGACTCCCGAGGAAACCTGCGGCTGGCCCTGATCCTGGGCTCGCTGTCGGCGTTCGGTCCCATCACGACCGACCTCTACCTCCCCGCCCTCCCCGCCGCCGCCACGGACCTCGGCGCCTCGCAGCCGGCGATCCAGGCCACGCTCACCGCGTGCCTGATCGGCCTGGCCGTCGGGCAGATCTTCGTGGGCCCGCTGTCGGATTCGATCGGGCGGCGTCGCCCGATGGTCGTCGGGATGGCGCTGTTCATCCTCAGCTCGCTGCTGTGCGCGGTCGCCCCGTCCGTGTACCTGCTCGACGTCGCCCGACTGCTGCAGGGCGCCGCGGGCGCGGCCGGGATCGTGCTGAGCCTCGCCATCGTCCGGGACCTGTTCGACGGTGTCGCCGCCGCCCGGATGATCGCCGCGCTCATGGCCGTCGGCGGCGTGGCCCCGATCGTCGCGCCGCTCGCGGGCGCCCAGCTGCTGCGGTTCATGGACTGGCGCGGCCTGTTCGTGGTGCTCGCGGCGCTCGGCGTGGCACTGCTCGTGATCGCCGCCGCCAAGGTGCCGGAGACGCTGCCGAAGGCGGACCGTCGGCCGGTGGGCTGGGCGTCAGTGGCGGGCGGCTTCGCGTCCCTCGCGCGGGACCGGCGCTTCGTCGCGCTCACGCTGACCGGCGGCCTCGCCTTCGCTGCCATGTTCGCCTACATCTCCACCTCCGCCTTCGTCTTCCAGAGCCACTACGGCTACACCGAGTCGCAGTTCAGCATCGTCTTCGCGCTGAACGCCGTGGGCCTGCTCACCACGAACCTCATCGGCGGGCGGCTCGTGGGCCGCGTGCCGGTCGCGTCGCTGGTGCGGATCGGGCTCGCGGGCATGGTGATCGGCTCGATCGCGTCGCTGGTCACGCTGGCGATCGGAAATCCGCCGCTGGTGATCGTCTCGCTGTTCGTCACCGTCTCGAGCCTCGGCCTCGTCATGCCGACGGTGGCGGCACTCGCCCTCGACGACCACGGGAACCTGGCCGGCACCGCCTCCGCGGCGCTCGGCGCGGCCCGGATGGTGCTGGGCGGCGTCGCAGCCCTGTTCGCCGGTATCGGCGGGAACCCGGTGGTGCTCGGCACGGTGATGGTGCTGTGCGCGGTGGGTGCCGCGCTCTCCTTCGCCGCCGCCAAGCGAGCGCCAACCGCGAGCCGGTAACGTGGCCGACATGACCGATTCAGTGTCCCGAAGCTACCGTTCGCTGCCCGGAATCAGCACCCGCGCGTGGGAGCACCCGGCCGACCGCGCGGCCCTCGTCGCGCTGCGCAACCTCAAGGGCTTCGACACCGTCCTCAAGGCCATCTCCGCGCTGCTGCGCGAGCGCCAGCACCGCCTGCTCTTCCTCGCCTCCGGCGTGCGCGTGGACGACCGGCAGTTCCCGCACCTGCACGATCTGCTCACCGACTGCGTCCGGGTGCTCGACGCCCCGTCGACGCCCGAGCTGTACGTCGTGCAGGACCCGACGGTGAACGCCATGACCATCGGCATGGACACGCCCTTCATCGTGATCAACACCGGCCTGCTGGACCTGCTCGACGAGGAGGAGCAGCGCTTCGTCGTGGGCCACGAGCTGGGGCACGCGCTCTCCGGGCATGCGGTGTACCGCACGATGCTCATGCACCTGCTGCGCCTCGCGGGCAGCTTCGGCTGGGTGCCGATCGGCGGCTGGGCGCTGCGGGCGATCGTCGCCGCGCTCATGGAGTGGCAGCGCAAGTCCGAGCTGTCGGGCGACCGCGCGGGCCTGCTGTGCGTGCAGGATCCCGACGTCGCGATGCGCGTGCACATGAAGACGGCCGGCGGCACCAAGCTCTCCGAGATGGACACGCAGCGCTTCCTCGCCCAGGCGGCCGAGTACGAGCGCACCGGCGACCTGCGCGACGGCGTGCTCAAGCTGCTCAACCTGGAGCTGCAGTCGCACCCCTTCTCCGTGCTGCGTGCGGCGGACCTCAACCGCTGGGTGGAGCGCGGCGACTACGGCCGCATCGTCGGCGGCGAGTACCCGCAGCGCGCCGACGACGACAAGGCCAGCCCCGCCAAGGAGTTCAAGGCCGCGGCGCGCGGGTACAAGGACGGCTTCGACGCCTCCGCCGATCCGCTGATCACCACCCTGCGCGACTTCGGTTCCTCCGCCGTGAACACCGTCGGCCAGGGCGTGACCGACGTCGCGACCGGCGTCGGCCGCAAGATCGACGAGTGGCGCCGGAACTCGGCGCGGAAGCGCGACGAGGACGAGTGAGCACGCCCCCGCTCGGGCCGGACGACGCGCCCGAGCCGCCGGAATCCCCGGAGCACGCCGAATCCTCGGCCAACGCGGAGTCCCCCGCACCTGACGCCGAGCCGGCCCCGGAACCGGAGCCGGCCGCTGAGCCGGAAGCGACCGCCGAGCCGAAGACCGTGCCGCTGAGCCGGCGGCCCGCCGTCCTCACCATGCTGGCGCTCATCGTGGTGTGCGTGATCGGCAGCCTCCTCATGCGGTCGATGAACGGCTGGCTCAACCAGACCTCGGTGTTCTACGTCGGGCTGCCGGCACTGTTGGCCGCCCTGCTGGTGATCTCGCGCCCGTCGACGAGCGCCTACGGCATCGTGCTCAAGGGCACGACCCTCTTCCTGCTGATCGCGACCATCTTCGCGGGCGAGGGCGTCGTCTGCGTCCTCTTCGCGGCCCCGCTCGTCTACGCCGTCGCGCTGCTGGTCGCGGCGCTCATCAACGCCGGGCGGAAGTCCGGGCGGGGCGCGCGGGCGATCGTCGTCCCGGCGGTGCTGCTCGCCGTCGCCTCGACCGAGGGCGCCGTGCCCGCGCTGACGCTCCCCGCCGAGAACACCGTCTCCGCCGAACGCATCGTGGCGGCCACGCCCGAGCAGGTCCGCGCCGCCGTCGCCGCGCCGCTGCGCTTCGCCGAGCCCTCGGGCGCGCTGGCGCTGGGCTTCCCCCGCCCGCTCGAGGATCACCCGGAGGGGCTCGATCCGGGCGACGCCCGGCACATCGTCTTCAGCGGCGCGCCGCAGCGCGCCGCGATGTTGCACGGGCACCACTGGGGCACGGCACCGTCGACCCTGACGCTGCGCGTGGCCGCGGCGGGCGACCGCTCCGTGGACTATGTCGCGGAGCACGACGCCACCCCGATCGCCACCTGGCTCACCTGGCGCGCGTCGACGGTGCGGTGGGAGCCGGTCGACGGCGGCACGCGCGTCACCTGGTCGCTCACGTTCGACCGGCGCCTCGCGCCGGCGGCGTACTGGACCCCGCTCGAGCGCACGGTCGCGCAACGCGCCGCGGACTACCTCATCGGCTCGCTGGCCCTGCCCTCCTGACGTGCCCACGGACCTCCCCCTCGACGTGCTGCGCCCGGCGGTCGCCCTGGTGCCGTGGCTCCTCGCGGCCGCCGCGGCGGTCACGGCGGACCGGCCGCGCCGGGCCGGGGCCGCGCTGGCGACGCTGTGGAACGCGGTGGCGCTGCTCGCCGTCAACGCCGCGGCGGTCCGGCTCGGCCTGTGGTCCTTCGGCACCGCCTCGCAGCCGGTCACGGGGTCGGTGTGGGCGGGCGTGCCGGTGGACGTCGTCCACGGCTGGGCGGTGTTGTGGGGCGCGGTCCCCGTCCTGCTCGGCGCGGTGGTGCGGCCCGCGCTCACCGGCGCGGTGCTCGTGGCCGGCGATCTGATCGCGATGGCCTCGCTGGCGCCGCTCGTGGTCCTGCGCCCCGGCTGGCTGTGGGGCGAGGCGGCGGCGGTCGCCGTGGCCCTCGTGCCGGGGCTCCTGCTGGGCGAACTGACGGCGCGCGGCCGCGCCGTCCGGGTGCGGTCGTGGCTGCAGACGGTGCTGTTCACGGCGATCCTGGCGTGGTGCCTGCCGACGGTCGCGCTGGGCTTCGCCCACCGCACCTGGGGCGAGGCGCTCGCCGCGTGGCCGCGGCCCGTCCTGTCGTTGTGGATCCAGGCCGGCGTGCTGCTCGCGATCGTCGCGCAGCGCGCGGTCGCAGAGTTCGCCGAGCACGGCGGCACGCCGTTCCCGTGGGATCCGCCGCCGCGCCTGGTCCGGACGGGTCCGTACGCCTACCTGGCCAATCCGATGCAGGCGTGCGCCGCGGCGATCCTGCTCGTCGAGGCGGCGGCCCTCCTCGAATGGCGGCTCGCCGCCGCCGCGATCGTGGCGGCGGTCTTCGCCGCGGCCCTCGCCGCGCGGCACGAGGACGACGAGCTGACCGCGCGGTTCGGCCCCGCCTGGGGCGCGTACCGGCGAGCCGTGCGCGCGTGGCGCCCCCGCCTCCGGCCGGTCGACGGGAACGCCCCGGCGGAGCTGTGGGTGTCGGCGACGTGCGCGGTGTGCGCGCCGGTCGGCGTGTGGTTCGCGCGTCGCGCCCTGGGACAGCTGACGATCCGTGCGGCGGAGGAGCATCCGGTGGGCCTGCGCCGTGTCCGGTACTCCCGACCGGACGGCACGGGCACCGCGTCGGGCCTCGCCGCGATCGGCCGAGGGCTCGAACACCTCGGCCTGGGCTGGGCGGTCGTCGGCTGGATCCTGCGCGCCCCGGTCCTCGCGCCGGTGCTCCAGGTCGCGGCCGACGCCCTCGGCGGCGGGCCGCGCGAGCTCCGAGGGCGGTAGCTCAGGCCTGCGGGCTCAGCGCGTTCAGGTCGATCCGCAGCGGGCACGGCACCGTCGCCGTGAACGCACCCCGCACGGTCTCAGCGCGGTAGGCACCGTCGACCAGCGTCAACAGGACGCCGGACGGCCCATCGTCGAGGTCGACGATCCAGTACGCGTCGATACCCGCCCGCTCGTATTCGGCGCGCTTGACCACCTGGTCCGTACGCCTGTTGTTCGGTGACAGGATCTCGACGACGAGGCGCACTCGCTCCGCGGGCATCGGCTGGCCGGCACCGCACTCGAACACCACCACGTCGGGTACGCGGATCGTGGGCCGCGCGCCGCCATCGATCACGACCTCGATCTCCGCCAAGCATCGGTGGCTGCGGTCGATCTGGCCCCTGATCTGGTGACACAGTCCGATCATCGCCTCCGCGTGATCCAGCCTCGGCCTCGGCGACACGTCCACGACCCCCCGCACCAACTCGAACCGCGCCGATGTGTCCTCCCCCAAGGCACACCACTGCTCCAGCGACATCGTCTCCGGATGCTGCGGCGCGGCGGTCATGGGTCGCAGTGTACGCCGCAACACCGACGGACCACGGTCCGAAAGAGGCGATCGCAACCGTCCTGTGGATGGACCGTTTTCCTCCACAGGCTCCCCGTTCCGGGCCGGTTCCCGACGGTGCCGTGCGGCACCGTCGGGACATGCGCACGGTCACCCGCTCGGCACTCGCCCTGATCCTCGCCGTCCTCGCCGGCGCCGCGCCCGCACGGGCGGCCGGCGACTACGACTGGCCGCTCGACCCCCGGCCGGCGGTCGCGCGGCCCTTCGCGAACCCGGAGAAGCGATGGCAGCCGGGGCACCGCGGCGCCGACCTCGCAGCCGCCCCCGGGCAGACAGTGCACGCCGCGGGCGCCGGGCGGGTGCACCACGTCGGGCGCGTGGACGACCGCGTCGTGGTGTCGGTGCTGCACCCGAACGGCCTGCTCACCACCTACGAGCCGATCGAGGAGCCCGCGGTCCGCGCGGGCGACGAGGTGGGGATCGGGACGCCGCTTGGACGGGTGGCCGCCGGACACGAGGGCTGCCCCACGGCCGCATGCCTGCACTGGGGGCTCCGGCGGGGCGCTGGCCACGCGGCGCAGTACTTCAACCCGCTCCTGCTCGTCGGCGCCGCCCCGGTCCGACTGCTCCCGGACGAAGGCACCGGCTGAGGACCGACCTACCTGCCGGACGGCGCGCGAGCACCGTCGTCGGGTGCAACGATGGGACCGTGACGGACGAGACCACGCCAGCAGCGGACACCGGCGAGACCGACGACGCGGCCGACCGGCTACAGGAGGCACAGACCATCGCGTACCCGAGCAGTTACTCCGGGCGCCAGCGCAAGGCACCGGAACACGACCCGACCGTGGTGGTGCTGTTCGGCGCCACGGGCGACCTGTCGCGCCGGAAGCTGTTGTGCGGCCTCGGTTATCTCGCCGTGTCGGGGCTCGGCCCGGACATCCGGGTGATCGGCACCAGCCTGGACGAGATGGACGACGCCCAATTCCGCGAGTTCGCCCGCACGGCGATCGACGACGTGGGCGCACGCAAGCTGACGCCCGAGCAGTGGGCGGAGTTCGAGCCCGACCTGTCGTACGTGAACACCACCGCCGGCCCCGAGGCGCTCGCCCGGGCCGTGGCGGAGAAGGAGCGCGAGCTCGGCGCCGACAAGGGCGTGCGCGTGCGCCGGCTGTTCTACCTGAGCGTGCCGCCGAAGGCGGCCACCACCGTGATCGACACCCTCGCGAAGGCGGGCCTCACCGAGGGCTCGCGCGTGATCATGGAGAAGCCCTTCGGCGAGGATCTGGAGTCGGCGCTGGCGCTGAACGCGGAGGTGCACAAAACCTTCCGCGAGAAGCAGATCTTCCGCATCGACCACTTCCTCGGCAAGGAGGCGGCGCAGAACATCCTCGCGTTCCGCTTCGCCAACGGACTGTTCGAGCCGATCTGGAACCGCAACTTCATCGATCACGTGCAGATCGACATCCCCGAGTCGCTGGGGCTCGACGCGCGCGCCGCGTTCTACGAGCCGACCGGCGCCTACAAGGACATGGTGGTCACCCACCTCTTCCAGGTCATGGCGTTCGTCGCGATGGAGCCGCCAACCGCGCTCGAGCCGCGGGCGATCTCCGAGGAGAAGAACAAGGTGTTCCGCTCGCTCGAACCCATCCACCCCGACGACGTGGTCCGCGGCCAGTACTCGGGCTACCGGCAGGAGAAGGGCGTCGATCCGGAGTCCGACACCGAGACCTTCATCGCCCTGAAGGCGCGCATCGACAACTGGCGCTGGGCCGGCGTGCCGTTCTACCTGCGCACGGGGAAGAAGCTGGCGCAGGGCATGCGGATCATCTCGATCGCCTTCAAGGAGGCGCCGAAGTCGATGTTCCCCGCCGGCTCGGGCATCGGCCAGCAGGGCCCGGACCACCTGACCTTCGACCTCGCCGACGAGTCCAAGGTGTCGCTGAGCTTCTACGGCAAGCGCCCCGGGCCCGGCATGCGGCTGGAGAAGCTGTCCATGCAGTTCTCCACCGAGGAGACCGACCGCGCCGACGACGTGCTCGAGGCCTACGAGCGGCTGATCCTCGACGCCATGCACGGCGACCACACCCTGTTCACCACGGCCGAGGGCATCGAATCGCTGTGGGAGCGGTCCATCCCCCTGCTGGACGATCCGCCGCCGGTCAAGCTCTACGAGCCCGGCTCCTGGGGGCCGAACTCGATCCACCAGCTGATCGCCCCGAACGCCTGGCGCCTGCCCTTCGAGGGCAACTGGCGCGACTGAGCGCTACGCGCGCGGGTGCGCCTGCTCGTGCGCGGCGCGCAGCCGGGCGACGGAGACGTGCGTGTAGAGCTGCGTCGTCGCCAGCGAGCTGTGGCCCAGGAGTTCCTGCACGACGCGCAGGTCCGCGCCACCGTCGAGCAGGTGGGTGGCGGCGGTGTGCCGGAGGCCGTGCGGCGCCACCTCGCGCCCGCCCGGCACCGACCCGGTGACCTGGTGCACGACGGTCCGCGCCTGCCGCGGGTCGAGCCGCCCGCCGCGCGCCCCGAGGAACAGAGCGGTGCCGGAGCGCTCGGCGACGAGGGTGGGCCGGGCCTCGTCGAGCCAGCGCCGCAGGGCCGCGGCGGCGGGTGCGCCGAAGGGCACCGTCCGCTCCTTGTCGCCCTTACCGATCACGGTGAGCACCCGCCGGCCGTGGTCGACGGACCCCAGGTCGAGCCCGCACAGCTCGCTCACGCGGATCCCCGTGGCGTAGAGGGTCTCCGCGATCGCGAGGTCGCGGACCGCGAGGGGGTCGCCCTCCGCCGCACCGGAGGCGGCGTTGCGCAGCGCCTGCCCGGCATCGTCGGAGGAGAGCACCGTGGGCAGGGTCCGGTGCGCGCGTGGGGCTTTGAGCCGGACCCCGGGGTCGGCGTCGAGGTGGCCCCGTCGGGCGGCCCAGGCGGTGTACGTGCGGGCCGACGAGGCCTGTCGCGCGAGGGTGGTCCGGGCGGCGCCGGCCGCGGCCCGCTCCCCCAGCCAGGCCCGCAGCGTCGCGAGGTCCAGACGGTCCGCCGCCACCCCGCGCTCCGCGGCGAAGGCGAGCAGGGCGGTGAGATCGGCGAGGTACGCGCGCACGGTGTGCTCGCTGCGGCCGCGCTCGAGCCGCAGGTACGTCTCGTACTCCGCCAGCGCCTCGCTCATACCCCCACCCTAGCCCCCGAATTGAACACCGTTTCGGACCGGAAAGCCGCAGGTCGCGATGAACAGGAACGGTGTTCAATCGGGCAGGGGCGTGTGCGCGGTCTCGCGGCAGCGGTGGACCACGGGCAGGGCGACGAGGTGGAGCACCACCAGGTAGACCGGGAAGGCGAGGTCGAGGCCGCGCTCGTGCAGCGCGGTGCCGATGGCGGGGATCGTGCCGCCGAAGATCGCGGTCGCGAGGGCGAAGGCGGTGCCGGTGGCGAGCACGCGGATCCGGGCCGGGAACATCTCCGCGAGGGCGGTGCCGAGGCTCGCCATCATGAGCGCGGTGATCACCATGCCGGCGCACTGCACGGCGAGCACCGTGACGAATGCGCCGGAGAGCGCGAGGAACAGCGGGATCGTCGCGACGGCCCCGACGACGAGGAAGGCGTACATCAGGGGCTTGCGGCCGATTCGGTCGGAGAGCAGGCCGAGCGGGATCTGGACGAGCCCGTACACGACGAAGGCGATCGCCGAGACGGTCACGGCGCTCTCCTTGTTCAGCCCCTCGGTGAGGATCGCCCACGTGGGCACGAAGGTGCTCCACGCGTAGAAGACCGCGGCCGTGGTCGAGGCGAGGACGAAGGCGCGACCGAAGTCGGCGCGGTGGCCGGTGAGGATCTCGCGGTACGGGTTCGTCCCGACGGACGCCCCGGGATCGGCGAGGGTCTCCGCGGCGCTGCGCCGGATCCACCAGGCGACCACCGCGAGGACGGCACCGAGGAGGAACGGGACGCGCCACGCCCAGTCCGCCATCGCGTCCGCGCCGACGGTCCCGACCAGCAGCGTGATGGCGAGCAGGCACAGCACCTTGCCGAGGCTGGAGCCCACGTTGACGATGCTCCCGTACGCGCCGCGGCGGTCGCCGGGGGCGGACTCGACGAGGAAGGCGGTCGCCGTGGAGAGCTCGCCGCCGGTCGACAGGCCCTGGATCAGGCGCGCCACCACGAGGATCACCGGGGCGAGCACGCCCACCTGCGCGTACGTCGGGGCGACGCCGATGAGCAGGCTGCCCAGCCCCATCATCGCGACGCCGACGGCCAGCGTCGGCCTGCGCCCGTACCGGTCCGCCATCCGGCCCATCAGGACGCCGCCGATCGGCCGCGCGAGGAAGCCCACCGCGAACACGGTGAAGGTCGCCAGCAGCGGCACCACCGACTCCGCGTCGCCCGGGAAGAACTGGCGGGAGAAGTAGATGGCGAGGAAGGAGTAGGCGCTCCAGTCGAAGTACTCGACGAGGTGCCCCACCGTCCCGGTGAGGATCTGCGTGCGCCGATTCGGTCCCGTCGCGGGCGACGTGACCGTGCCGGTCTCAGTCACGGTGCTGCAACCGGCGGGAGAGCCAGTTGCCGAAGAACTGCGCGATCTGCACCACGACGATGAGCACCACGATCACGACCAGCGTGAGCTGCCAGTTGTTCTGCTGGTAGCCGTACTGGCGGGCGAAGTCGCCCAGGCCGCCGCCGCCGACGTAGCCGGCCATGGCCGACATGTCGACCACCGCGACGAACATGAACGTGTAGCCCAGGGTGAGCGGCGCGAGGCCCTCCGGGATGACGACGGTCGCGAGCGTGCGGACCTTGCTCGCCCCCATCGACCGCGCGGCCTCGACCACGCCGGGATCGACGGTCACCAGGTTCTGCTCGACGACGCGGCCGATCACGAAGGTCGCCATCACGGTCATCGCGAAGGCCGCGGCCTCCACGCCGATCCGGGTGCCGATCACCTCCTTGGTGATCGGTGCGATCGCCGTGATGAAGATGATGAACGGGATGGGCCGGATGATGTTGACCAGCACGTTGAGCACCGAGAACACCGCGCGATTGGCGAGCAGGTTGCCGGGCCGGGTGGCGTAGAGCAGCGTGCCGTAGACGAGCCCCAGCAGGCCGCCGACGATCATCGTGATGCCGACCAGGCGGACGGTCTCGCCGATGGCGTCGATGAAGACGTCCTGCGTCCCGGGCGGGAAGACGTCGTCGAGGAAGGTCGGGTAGGTCATCGCACGATCTCCTGACCGGTCTGCGGGTCCTTGACGTGCGCAAGGGCTCCGAGCTGCGCGACCGCCGCGGCGACCGCGGCCTCGTCGCCCGTCACCGAGTAGGTCAGCGAGCCGAACGGGCGGCCGCCGACCTCGGCGACGCCGCCGTAGAGCACGCGCGCGCCGGTGCCGTGCGCGGCGAAGACCTCCGCCGCGTCGAGCGCGTCGGGCTCGTCCCGCACGTCGACGGTGACGACGGTGCCGGGTCGGGCCGCGTGCAGGCGCTGCAGCGTCTCCGGGGTGACGTCGTCGCCGACGGCCGCGTGGACCAGCGACGTGGTCGCGGGCGACGTGGGCGCGGCGAAGACGTCGTACACCGGGCCGTAGTCCACGAGCTTGCCGTGATCGAGCACCGCGACGGTGTCGCAGATGCGGCGGATCACGTCCATCTCGTGGGTGATCACGACGATGGTGGTGCCGAACTCGCGGTTGACCCGCAGCAGCAGGTCGAGGACCTCGCTGGTGGTGCCCGGGTCGAGCGCGCTGGTGGCCTCGTCCGCGAGCAGGATCTTCGGGTTCCGGGCCAGGGCGCGGGCGATGCCGACGCGCTGACTCTGCCCGCCGGACAGCTTGTTCGGGTACTGCTTCGCCTTGTCGCCGATGCCGACGAAGTCGAGCAGCTCCGCGACGCGCGTGCGGCGCTCGTCCTTCGACATGTCCCCCAGCGTGAGCGGGTACTCGACGTTCCCCGCCACCGTGCGCGAGTTCATGAGGTTGAACCGCTGGAAGATCATGCCCACCTGGGCGCGCAGCTTCTGCAGGTCGCGCTCGCCGAGCGTGCCCACCACGGTGTCGAGCACACGCACCTCGCCGGAGGTGGTGGACTCGAGGCCGTTGATGGTGCGGATCAGCGTCGACTTGCCGGCGCCGGACTGCCCGATCACGCCGGTGATCGATCCCTCGGGGATCGCGAAGCTGACGCCGTCGAGCGCCTTCGTCGTGCCGAAATCCCGGGTGGTGTCGCGGAACTCGATCGCCACCCGGGTATCGGTCGCGCTACTCACTTGCCGCGGGCCTTGACCTGCTCCTGCAGCTTGACCGTGATCTGCTGCAGCTCGTTCGCGGGCTTCTGGATGAGGATGAACGTGTCGCCCTTGTCCTTGCGCAGCGCCTCGACGACCTTCTGGTCCTGGTACAGCTTGGCCAGCTGCAGGTACTTCGGGTTGTCCTTGTCGGCCTCGCGGACGACGAAGGCGTTGATGTAGGGCTCCGACGCCGGGTTGGCCGGGTCGTCCTTGGCGATGATCAGGTTCTTGCCGAGCTTGGCGTTCTCGGCCGGATCGTTGTTGACGACGGCGCCGTCGACGCTGTCGAGGCTCAGCGCGGTCTGGTTGGCGTCCACCGTCTTGACGGTGACCTTCGACGCGGCGGTGTCGATGTCGGCCGGCGTGACGAACGGGTTCTGCTCGACCTTGAACTTCACGAGGCCGGCCGAGTACAGCACCAGCAGCGCGCGGGAGAGGTTGGTCGGATCGTCCGGGACGACGATGGTGCCGCCCTGCGGGATCTCGGCCACCGACTTGTGCTTCTTCGAGTACAGGGGCAGCGGGTAGATCGCGGTCGCGCCGATCGGCACCAGCTTGGTGTTGTTCTTGGCGTTGTAGTCGGCCAGGAACAGCAGGTGCTGGTACTCGTTGATGTTCAGGTCGCCGTCGTTGAGCGCGGCGTTGGGCTGCTTGTAGTCGCTGAAGTTCTTCAGCTCCACGTCGATGCCCTGGTCCTTCGCGAGGCCCTTGTAGACCTGCCAGAACGCCTGGGCACCGTCGGTCACGCCGATGGTGACGGCGTCACTGCTCGAGCTCGAGCCGCACGCGGCGACACCCGAGGCGAGGGCGATGGGCACGACCAGGGCGAGCGCGAAACGCTTCATCTTCACGGTTGATGTTCTCCAACTCGACGGCACCGGGGATCTCCCAGCTGCGTGAACGATACCTACTGGTTAGTACATCGGTGGGACAAGCGCGCGGTTGGGCCCGGCGCGCGGTTCCGTGACCAGGTTCGACGGTCCGCCGCCGGTTTCGCTCATGAGTGCACCGAATGATCGGCCGCCCCCGGACGGGCGCATCGGACCGGATCGATCACGAATCGAGAAGCCCGCCCGGTCGGCCGCTCGTAGTCTCGGTGGTGAACCCGAGGACCACCGCGAGGAGAGCACCATGACCGCCCGCAGCGCCACCGCCGTCCGCTTCACCGCCACCGCCGAGCTGCTCGGCGAACGGACCCTCGTCCGGCTGCCCGCCGAGGCCAGCGCGGCGCTCCCGTCGCGCGGCCAGGTCGCCGTGACCGGCACCCTCGACGGCGGGGACTTCCGCACCGTCGTCGAGCCGGACGGCCGCAAGGGGCACTGGATCGCCCTCGACGACGCCCCGGTCGAGGCAGGAGACGAGGTCGCCCTGGACCTCGTGCCGACGAAGGAGTGGCCGGAGCCGACGGTGCCCGACGACCTGCGGGCGGCCCTCGACGGTGCGCCGGACACCGCCGACGTGTGGAGCGACATCACGCCGATGGCCCGGTGGGAGTGGGTCCGGTGGATCGGCGCCACGAAGAACCCGGCGACCCGGGCCAAGCGCGTGGACGTGACGATCTCCAAGATGCGCTCGGGCAAGCGCCGGCCGTGCTGCTTCGATCTCGCCTCGTGCACCGATCCTGAGCTGATGAAGAACGGCGAGCTGATCGCGCCCGAGGACGCGGCGCTCCGCCCGGCGTAGCCCCCCGAACGCCGCACCGGCCGGTCCGCGAGATGCGCAGGCCGGCCGGTGAGCGGTCGTTCGGATTCAGTTCTGGGGTGGTTGCTGTCCGCCCGGGCGACCCGGATCCTGGGGGTCCGGGCCGGGCCAGCGCTCGGGGTCGGGTCCCGGCTGCCAGCCCTGCTGCCACCCCTGCGGCTCGGCGCCGGGATGGCCGGCGTGCTGCCCGGTGTGGGTGGTCTCGCCCGGCTGCCGCGCCGGAGGCTCGGGGACCTGCCGGTTCCAGGCGTCGGGCCCGCTCTGCCACCCCTGTGGGTCGACGCCCTGCTGCCACGCCGGCGATTGGCTCGGGGCGCTGTGCTGCGGCGCCCGGCCGCCGTACTGGTGCTGCCCGGGTTGGTGCTGGCCCGCGGGCTGCGCGGGCAGTCCGACGGTGGGCGGCTGCCCACCCTGCGCGACGGGTTCGCCGGTGCCGGGCGCGGCCTGCGGCACCGCCTGGGTCGCCTGCGCGGACAGCGGCGCCTGCGGGGCTTGGGGCGGCAGCGGGGCCTGGTAGCTCTGGGCCTGATAGGCCTGGCCCTGGTAGGCCGCCTGCGCCAGGGGCTGCTCCCCCGGTGCCGGCTGCGCCGTCGAAGGCTGCCCCGTCGCCTGCCCCGCCGGGCTCTGGGCCCTACTGGTGCGGGCGGCCTCCTTCGCGGCCTCCTCGCGCTCGGCGCGTCGGGCCGGGATCTCGGTCTCGACCTTGCTCAGCCAGCCGTCCCAGCGCTGCTGCATCGGCTTCACCAGTCCGCCGCCGACGCCCACGACGATGACGCCGCCGATCGTGGCGAGCACGGCGACGAGGACGGGGGTGGTGACCGTGGTGGCGACGCCGATCTGGTTCAGTGCCGCGATGATGCCCGCACCCCAGATGAACAGCGAGGCGATGGTCGCGAGCAGCGGGCCGTAGGAGGCGCTACCGAGCGCGCCGCCGACGATGTCCTTCACCGCCTTCGCGATCGCGGCGACGATCACGATGATGAGGATCGCGACGAACAGCTTGGGCAGCCACGCGACGAACCGGGACAACAGGTCCCCGATCGGATTGGGGCCGAAGACCCCGATCGCGAGCTGCAGCGTGATGAGCAGGACCGCGTAGTAGACGACCTTGGCGAGCAGGGTCGAGGCGTCGTAGTCGCTCTTGGCGAGGACGCCCTGCAGGCCGCTGCGCTCGGCGAGCCGGTCGAAGCCGACCTTGGCGAGGATCTTCGCGATGATCTTGGACAGGATCTTCGCGACGATCCAGCCGATGATCAGGATGACCAGGAAGGCGGCAAGTTTGGGAACGAAGGTCGCGACGGAGCTCCAGGCGTCCGAGAGCCCGGCCCCGTAGTCGATGGCGAGTTGGGAGGTCATGGGTTCACCTCTCGATCAGCGATACCCGGGCACGCCGAACGCGTGGCGGATATCCACGGGAAGGACTTGGGGACCACGCCGGTTACTGGACACCGCCACCCTGGGGCCAACCCTAGGCACTCCGCGTGCCGATCTCGCGTCAACACCCCCAACTCCCGCGACAAGCGATCGCATTCACGACATTTCACCCGGTCGCATCGGGTTCGACTGAGGCGTTTGCAAATTCCAGCGGGTGCGACTTCACCGGATCTACACCCCGCGGCGAGCACCGGTCAGCCGTCCAGGCGCCACAGTGCGCCGTCACGCCGCACCAACCCCTTCGTCTCGAGCAGGGCGAGCTGCCCCATGACCGCGCGGGCGGGCAGCCCCGCGATCACGGCGATCTCCGACACCGGCAGCCCTGATTTCGCCGGGAGCGCGCCGTGCACCCGCAGCGCCGCCCCGTCGAGCCCGTCCGTCGGACGCGCGGGCACCGGAAGCTCCAGCGCGAGCTCACCGATCCGGCCCACCTCCTCGATCACCTCGGCCGACCGGGTGACCAGCACGCCCCCCTCGCGGATCAGCTGATGGCAGGTCACGGAGGTCGCCGCTGTCACGGGGCCGGGCACCGCGCACACCGGCACCCCGCGACGCCGCGCCCACGTGGCGGTGTTCTTGGTGCCCGACCGGAACCCGGCCTCCACCACCACGACGCCGCCGGTGGCGGTGCCCACGATCCGGTTGCGGTTCAGGAACCGGTGCCGCGCGGGCACGCCGCCCGGCGGGTACTCGGAGACGAGGAGACCCGTCTCCGCGATGCGCCGGAACAAGCCGGCGTGGCCGGCGGGGTACGGCCGGTCCAGGCCGCCCGCGACGAAGGCCACCGTCGGGCCCTCCGCGGCGAGCGCCGCGCGGTGCGCCGCCCCGTCGATCCCGTACGCGCCGCCGGAGACGATCGTGAACCCCTCGGCCGCGAGGTCGCCGGCGAAATCGTCCGTCACCCGCTCCCCGTAACTCGACGGCGCGCGGGTCCCCACCATCGCGACGGACCGCTCCAGCAGCTCGTCGAGACGTCCCCGGCCGACCACCCACAGCGCCACCGGCCGCAGCTCGCGGACCTCGTCCTCGTGCTCGGTGTCCTCCGACGGCAGGCGCTCAGCGAGCCGCCGCAGGGCCTGCTCGGGCCACTCGTCGTCGTCCGGCGTCACGAGCCGACCGCCGAGGTGCTCGATGTGGGCGAGATCGGCGACGGCCCGATCCTCCTGCGCCCGGCCGACGGTGCCGTCGGCCACGTCCTCGAAACCGTCGGCGAACTCCCGGCGGCGCACCATGTCCGCCGCGGCCACCGGTCCCACCTCCTCGACGAGGGCGACCAGCGGCCCGCACGGCGGCTCCGCGACCCGGCTCAGATACGCCCACGCGCGCCTCACGTCGTCGGTCATCGTCACTCCTTGTCTCGGAACTGCAGGGCCTGCACCACTTCCGGCTCGCCCGGCTTGTCCAGGCCGAGCAGATCCGCGAGGGTCCACGACAGGCGCAGGCAGCGGTCCGCGCCGCGCGCCGTGATCTGCCCGCCCCGCAGGTAGAGCTCCAGCGGCCGAAGAGCCTTGGCCGAGAGCCGGAACCGACGACGCAGCACCACGCCGGGGACCTCCGAGTTCGTCAGCCAGCCCTCGGCACCCCAGCGGGCCGCCGCCGCCTCCCGCGCTCGGCGTACCCGGTCCCGCACCGTCGCACTGGATTCCTCCGCGACGCCGTCCTCGTGCAGCGCGCCGGTGCCGGGAGGTTCCATGCGCACCCACAGGTCCACCCGGTCGAGCAACGGCCCGGACAGGCGGCCCAGGTAGCGGCGGCGGACCGTCGCGGTGCACGTGCAGTCCTGGTTCCGGGCGGGCGCGCACGGGCACGGGTTCGCGGCCATGACGAGCAGGAACCGCGACGGGTACTTCACCACGCCGTCGCGGCGCGCGAGCCGGATCTGGCCCTCCTCCAACGGGGTCCGCAGCGCCTCGAGCGAGCGCGGCCCCATCTCGGCGCACTCGTCGAGGAAGAGCACGCCGCGGTGGGCGAGGGAGACGGCTCCCGGCCGTGCCAGCCCGGTGCCGCCGCCGACGAGCGCGCTCACGGACGAGGTCTGGTGCGGCGCCACGAACGGCGGCACCGTGATGAGCGGCCGGTCCGGCCGCAGGTTGCCGACGATCGAGTGGATCGCGCTGACCTCGAGCGCCTCCCGCCGTCCCAGCGCCGGCATGATGCCGGGCAGCCGCGACGCGAGCATCGTCTTCCCGATGCCCGGCGGCCCCGTCATCATGATGTGGTGCGCGCCGGCGGCGGCCACCTCGAGCGCGTACTTAGCCTCGGGCTGCCCCACCACGTCGGCCAGGTCCGCCACCGCGGGATCGCACTCCTCGGCGACGAGCGGCCCCGGCTCGGCGAGCCGCCCCTCCCCGGCGAGCCACGCCACGACCGCGGAGAGGTGCGCGGCGCCCAGCACCTCGATGCCGTCCACCAGGCCCGCCTCGTCGAGGTTGGCCAGCGGCACGACGGCGCGGGTGAAGCCGGATTCCTTCGCGGCGAGTACCGCCGGGAGCACCCCGCGCACCGCCCGCACGCGGCCGTCGAGGGCGAGCTCGCCGAGGAGGACGGCACCGTCGATCCGCCCCACGGGCACCCGCTCGGCGGCGACGAGGATCGCGATCGCCAGGGGAAGGTCGTAGACCGAGCCCACTTTCGGCAACGTCGCAGGAGACAGCGCGACCGTGACCCGCGTATCGGGGAACCTGATCCCGATGTTGACGATCGCGGCGCGGATCCGGTCGCGGGACTCCTTGAGCACCGTGTCCGGCAGGCCCACGAGGTGCACCGCCGGCAGGCCCGGGCCGATGCAACCCTCGATCTCGACCACCGCACCGTCGACCCCGGTGATCGCGACCGAGTGCACCTTGCTCAGCGCGGACATCACGCCACCCCGGCCCGGTACTCGAGCGTGACCGGGCCGCCCGGCGGCGTGTAGACCGACGCCACGTCGATGCGGACCTGCGCGAAGGCGCCCTCCGTCTCGGCCAGCCAGCGCGACGTGAGGGCCCGCAGCTGGGCCACCTTGCGCGGCGTCACCGCGTCGAAGCCGGTGCCGAACGCCGTGCCGGACCGCGTTTTCACCTCGACGATCGCGAGCATCCCGTCCGGCGCGCGGGCGATCACGTCCAACTCGCCGCGCAGGCCTCCGCCCGAGTACCGCCAGTTCCGCGCCAGCACCGTCCACCCGCGGTCCGCCAGGAAGCCGCAGACCACGTCCTCGCCGGCACGCCCCGTCTCGTTGTTCCCCATGGCCTGATCGTGCCGCCGGCGCACCACAGGCACCGTCCGCGAAGACGGTGCCTGTGGAGAAAAAAGGTTATGTACGCAAAATTGTGGATAACCGGCCCCGACGGGCGATCACTGTCGGACGAACCGCTCCGCGATCGACGCCACCTCACGACGGTCCGGAACGGCGCCCTGCACCAGGATCCGGAAGACGACCGGACCCACCAGCTCGGCCGCGGCCACCGTCGGATCGAGGTCCGCGGCCAGCCGCCCGGCGGACCGGTTGCGGTCGATGACGGCCCGGGCGGCATCGCCGAGCGGGTCGGCGCCGGCCATCAGTTCCGCGACCTTCGGATCGTGCTGCGCCTCGCCGATCAGGGCCCGGTAGGCCAGTCCGGCATCGGATTCCGTGAGGAAGACCACGACCGCGGCGAGGAGGTTCTCAACGTCCTCGCGCACCGTCGGCCGGGGCTCCACCGCGAGCTCGAGGACCGCGTCCGCCGCGCTCGCCTCCAGCAGGATCTCGGCCTTCGTCGACCACCACCGGTAGACGGTCTGCCGGCCGACCCCGGCGCGCTCGGCGATGCCCTTCATCGTCATCGCGGCGTAGCCCTCGTCGACGAGCATGTCGTCCACCGCCCGCAGCACCGCCGTGCGCGCCACCTCGCTGCGGGGCCGCCCGACCGGGCGCTCGGTCTGCGTCATCGCGTCACCGTAACAGCCGACTCCGCCCCTGATCCCCCGTCACGCATGCGACGCCAGGGCGCGGGCGCGCGCCGCCGACCGCGCCTCGACGGCGCACACGACCGCGCCCAGTGCTGCGACGACCGCGCAGAAGACCAACCCCGCGGTGCGCAGGCCGACCGCCGCGGAGAGCGCGCCGACACCGATCGCCGGGAAGGCGAGCATCACGTACAACCCCGCGAAGAAGGACGACGAGACCTCGGCGCGGTGCGCGGGCTCGACCTGCTCGACGGTGGTGGCGATGCCGGCGTTCATGCAGAGTCCGCCGAACAGGCCCAGCACAGCGGCCGACAGCAGCAGCGCGGCGACGGACTCCGCCGCGAGGGCGACGGCGAGCAGCGCCGCGGCCACCACCAGGCCGCCGCAGCCGACCACGAGCGCCGTGCGCGGCACCATCCGGCGGGCCACGAGCTGCCCGATCGCCATGCCCGCGAAGGCGAGGAAGACGACGAAGCCGGCGAGGGTGTGTCCGGGCAGGTGCAGGAAGCGCGCGAGGAAGATCGCGGAGACCGCGGTGAGCACACCGGTCACGGCGAACGCCGAACCGGCGGCGAGAACGGCCCGCACGAAGGCGCCGTGGATCTCGCTCGGCACCCGCAATCGCCGGGGACGCAGCCGCACCGAGCCGGCGACCGCGGTCCTCGGGGCGAACGCCCACAGCCCGGCGAAGGCGGCCACCGAGAGCACGAGGTGGACGACGAACGGCACGACCAGCGGCGACGCCGAAACGTCGGCGACGGCGCCCGCCAGCAGCGTGCCCACCGCCAGGCCGCCTGTGTTGACCGCGACAGCGAGGGTCCCGGCGGTCGCCCGCTTCTCAGGGGCGAACAGGTCGATGACCGCCGCGGTGCCGGTGCCGCTCATGAGCCCGGCCCCGAGGCCGGAGACGATGCGCGCCACGATGAGCAGCGGCAGCGACGGGGGCAGCAGGAAGAGCAGGGCACTGACGATCGCCAGCGTCACGGCGACGAGGAGCACCGGGCGGCGCCCGATCTCGTCGGAGAGCCGCCCGAAGACGGTGAGCGCGGCGACGACGCCGAGGGCGTACACCGCGAACAGCACGGTGACGGTGAGCGAGCTGAATCCGAACTGCGCGGAGTAGATCGAGTAGAGGGAGGTGGGGAGGGTGGTACCCCCATCATGACCACCAGGAACGCGAAGGCCGTGCACACCACGGCCGGCGCGACGCGGTAGGGAACCGCGGTCCGATCAAGCAACATGAGCTATTCCTTCTATATCGAGACAATGTGACTCGTTATGGAACGATAGCAGGTATGGTATTCGAGACACTGTGCACCGTTAATTTTCCGGCGGAGACGCCGCAGGCACCGTCCCCGACGGGAACGGTGCCTGCAGCAGGATCGACCGGCTCACTCCGGGAGTCGCAGCTCCGGCTTGTCGAGCTCCTCGATGTTGACGTCCTTGAACGTCACCACGCGGGCCTGCTTGAGGAAGCGCGCCGGGCGGTACATGTCCCACACCCAGGCGTCGGTCATCCGCACCTCGAAGTAGACCTCGCCGTCCGCGTTGCGCGGGATCAGATCGACCCCGTTGGCGAGGTAGAAGCGGCGCTCCGTCTCCACCACGTAGGTGAACTGGCTCAGCACGTCCTTGTACTCGCGGTACATGGAGAGCTCCATCGCGGTCTCGTACTTCTCGAGATCCTCTGCGCTCACGTCGTCCTCCTCACCTGATGTCATCTGTCGTAACCGCTCCAGATTACCGCGCCGCCGCGGTGTTCCTCGACGACGCGTCCAGCGCGGCCCGCACGTTCTGGTACCGCATGCGGTGCTGGGTGCTCGGCCCCAGCTCCCCCAGCGCCGTCATGTGCACCGCCGTCGAGTAGCCCTTGTGCACCGCGAAGCCGTATCCGGGGAAGTCGTCGTCCAGCTCCGTCATCACGCGGTCGCGTGTCACCTTCGCCAGCACGCTGGCCGCGGCGATGCACGAGGCGGAGGCGTCGCCGCCGATCACCGGCAGCGACGGGATGCCGAGGCCGGGCACGGTGAAGCCGTCGATGAGCACGTATCCGGGCCGCACCTGCAGGCCGGCGATCGCGCGCCGCATCCCCATGATGTTCGCGACGTGCACGCCGATCCGGTCGATCTCGGGGGCCGGGATCGACACGACCGACCAGCTCACCGCGAGGTCGAGGATCTTCGGATACAGCTGCTCCCGGGCGATCTCGGTGAGCTTCTTCGAGTCGTCGAGACGCGCCAACGACGGCGGTATGCGCGCCGGCAGGATGCAGGCGGCCACCGTCATCGGGCCCGCGCAGGCGCCGCGCCCGGCCTCGTCGATGCCCGCCACCGGCCCGAGCCCCGCCCGGCCGAGCACGGTCTCGAGCGTGCTCAGGCCCGACGATGCCCGCACCACCGGTCGCGGGGGCCATCGGTCGCGCATGTGCCCCTAGCCCTGCTGCGGGTTGATCGAATCCACCGTCTGCCAGCGGCTGAACGGGAAGATGATCGCGACGACCTTGCCGCGGATATCGGCCTTGGGGATGGTGCCCTGCAGTGGGTCGTTGTCGATGTGGAAGCGCGAGTCGCGCGACATGGTGCGGTTGTCGCCCATGGCGAAGACGTTGCCGTCGGGGATCGTGACCGGCCCGAAGGGCACGCCCCAGCAGGCGTCCTGCTCGGCCTGCTGCTTGGCGGCGTCGGCGAGGTAGGGCTCGACGATCTTCTTGCCGTTCACCGTCACGCCGGTCTCGGGCCGGCACTGGATGGTCTGCCCGCCGACCGCGATCACCCGCTTGACGAGGTCGTTCTCATTGGGCGGCTGCAGGCCCACGTACGACAGCGCCTCCTGGACACCGCGGATCACCGTGTTGTTCGAGCGCACCGGCGTCACGGGCGCGAGCCCCCAGGACTCGGTGGGCGCGCGGAAGACGACCACGTCACCCGGCTTCGGGTCGCCGGTGAAGTAGCTGATCTTCTGCGTGACGATCCGGTCGCCGGTGCAGCCCTCGCACCCGATTAGGGTGGGTTCCATCGACTCGGACGGCACGTACCACTGGCGGCCGACGAAGGTCTGCAGGCAGAAGCTGAGCACCAGCGCGACCAGCACGATGGCGCCGACCTCGAGCGGCCAGTTGGTCTTCTTGTCCTTCTTCGCCTTCGCGCCCTTCCCGTCCGTGGGCGCGTCGGAGCCGGTGGTCCCCCGCTCGTCGCCCGACGGTGCCGGGTCCGGTGCGGCGTGGCGGCCGCCCTTGCGCAACGGCTCGGGGGTCTCCGGGGAGTTCGTCTGCTCGGGCACGGGTACACACTACCGAGCAGGCGGTGCGGACATCCGATCGCGGAGCCGCTGGGCGGGCGAGTCTGCCGCCGCGGACAGCATCCGTCGAACGCCGGCGAATCCGCGTCGCCGTCACATGTGCGCGTAGACGATGCGTGGACGAGTCCCGATCGCGCGCAGGAGGTCGGCGTCGAGCCCGGGCACGAGCGACAGGGTCGGCCAGTTCCAGAGCGCGACCGTGCAGTCGGTGAAGTAGGTTCCGCCTTCGCCCTGCCAATCGCCGATGAGGCCCGTGGTTCCGCAGTTGTTGCACGTCACCGTCGGCTCGACGCGACTGTCGAACCACTGCTGGCACCACTCGCCCATCGGAATCTCCGTGAAATCGCGAGCGCATCCCGGGCATCGGGGATCGTCCGTGGCCTCCACGGCGGTGACGCAGCCGAAGCCCGGGTCGATCTCAGGGCGCTGCGGGTACATCGATCGCCACCGGGAGATGGCCAGTTCCTCCAGCGCGTCCGCGTCGTAAGCTCCGTCGCGGAAGTCGGGCGAGGCGTCGATGACGCCTCGATAGGCGTGCCCGCACAGTTCCATGATCCGCGGATCCGCTCGAGCCTCGTCGAGGCACCATCTGGCGTCGGCGAGCCTCAGCTCGGCCCCACGACGCTCCGCGATCTCCGCGACCGCCTCGGCGCGCGCCCGTCGTCCCGGGTCGCCCGGCGGTGCCACCGAGATCACGTAGATGCAGCTCTCGCTCAACTGCTCCCCCTTGCCCCGCGCAGAGTCCGTTCTCGCCGTCGAGCCTAGGCGGAGACAGACGAGCGCCCCACGATCCGCGGGATCGTGGGGCGCTCGGGAGGTGCTACGCGGCGGTCACTCGGATCGCCGGCGGCGCTGGTGTCAGCGCTTCTCCTTGATCTTGGCGGCCTTACCGCGCAGGTCGCGCAGGTAGTACAGCTTCGCGCGACGCACGTCACCACGGGTGAGGACGTCGATCTTGGCGATGTTCGGGGAGTGCACGGGGAAGGTGCGCTCCACACCGACGCCGAAGGACACCTTGCGCACCGTGAAGGTCTCGCGCACGCCGCCGCCCTGGCGGCGGATCACGACGCCCTTGAACACCTGGACGCGCTCCTTGCTGCCCTCGATGACCTTGACGTGCACGTCAAGGGTGTCGCCGGGGCGGAAGTCGGGCACATCGCTGCGCAGGGACTGCTGGTCAATGAAGTCGAGCGTGTTCATCGCTGGATCATCCGTTTCTTACATGTCTTCGTGAGCAGAGGACCCTGGCGGCCCGTCGCGACTACTGCCGCGGGGGTTCGACCGGTTCGTACTCCTGTCCTGCCGGCCGCTCCGCAGCCGGATACGCCCGGGTAGCACGCAGCCCGGGCAACCTGTTGATTGTGCCAGATCGCCGCCGGTTTCTCGAAATCGTGAGGCGCCGGGCCATCGACCGGGGCCGACGGGGCGGCGCCGGCGCGGGCACGACGGTGCGGTCCAGCTCCTTCTCCGCGTCCTCCCGCAGGTGCGGCAGCAGGTCCGGGCGGCCCGCCATGAGGTCCTGCACCGCGATCTTGGCGCGGATCAGCGGACGGCGGAGCCGGCGCTCGCGGCGCAGGGCGCGGAGCATGCGCCGCGAGTCCTGCTCGTACCGCCAGCGGGCCCACGGCGCGCCGGGACGCGAGAGCCGGATCGCGCCGATCAGCAGCAGCGGGAAGAAGAACAGGCCGATGAGGCCGGTCCAGATCTTGCCCTTGAGCAGCACGATCGCCGCCGTCCCGAGGCTGATCACGCCGAAGCCGATCTGCGCGGCCCGCTCCGGCGAGTCGCGGAACCCCGCGAAGTCCACCAGGTCCAGCGGCCGCAGTCCGAGGAGCAGCAGGCCGCTCATGGCGATCGCCACGAAGACGGCGTCCACGGAAGCGCGGCCCTCCTCCTGCCAGTAGACGTCGCGCAGGTAGAGGATCAGCGCGAACTCGTCGAGGATCAGCGCCGCCCCCAGCCCGAACACGCCCGCGAGCACCGCCGCCGTCGTCTGGGTCGCCTTGTCGAAGTTCGCGATGAGCCCGATCGCCGAGCCCAGGCACAGCACCACGCCGAACACCATGTGGTGCAGGTGCAGGCCGCCGGGCTTGACGTTGCCGAACCACCAGCTCACGTCCGCCCGGATCAGTCGCACGCTGATCCGGATCCCCATGAAGCCCACGATCAGACCGACGCAGAAGGAGAACAGCGGCAGCCGTCCCCCTGCGACGATGTCGTTCGCGAACCAGGTGGACATCCCTCCAACCTAGCGCCGCGCACCGTCGCCCCAGGTCGGAACGCCGCCCCCGATGCAGGCGCCCGCGCACGCGGCGCGCGGAACTACCTCCCGAAGCCGGCCTTGCGCAGGGCATCCGCCATCGACCCCGACGGTGCCGCCTGCGCGCCTCCGCGCGACGGCCGGTTCTGTCCGCCGCCCCGCTGCCCCTGGCCGCGGTTCTGGCCGCCCTGACCACCCTGCCCGCGCTGGCCACCACCCGGCTGCCCGCCGCGCGCGTCGCCGCGGGGACCGCCGCCCCGCTGGCCGCCGCCGCGCTGCGCTCCCCCGCCGCGGGGCCCGCGCTCCTTGGGGGCGGCGTCGTCGTTCAGACGCAGCGAGAGGCCGATGCGCTGACGCTCGACGTCCACGTCGACCACCTTGACCTTGACGACCTGGCCGGACTTGACCACCTCGTGCGGGTCGGAGACGTACCGGTCGGACATGGCGGAGACGTGCACGAGCCCGTCCTGATGCACACCCACGTCGATGAAGGCGCCGAAGGCCGCGACGTTGGTCACCACGCCCTCCAGCACCATGCCCGGCTTGAGGTCCGAGACCTTCTCGACGCCGGCGGCGAACGTCGCCGTCGCGAAAGCGGGCCGCGGGTCGCGGCCCGGCTTCTCCAGCTCGGCGAGGATGTCGGTCACCGTCGGGACGCCGAAGCGCTCGTCGGCCAGCTCGGCGGCGATGTCCGCGGGCCGCAGCTTCGCCAGCGCCGGGCCGTTGCCGATGAGCTCGGCGAGGGCCAGCCCGGAGCGATCGAGGATCTTCCGCACCACCGGGTAGGCCTCGGGATGCACGCCCGAGGCGTCGAGCGGATCGTCGCCGCCGCGGATCCGGAGGAAGCCGGCGCACTGCTCGAAGGCCTTGGGGCCGAGGCGCGGCACGTCCAGCAGGCCCTTGCGGCTGCGGAAGGCGCCGGCGCCGTCCCGGTGCGCGACGATCGCGGCCGCCAGGTTCTCGGTGACGCCGGAGACGCGCGCGAGGAGCGGCGCCGACGCGGTGTTGAGGTCGACGCCGACGGCGTTCACCGCATCCTCGACGACCGCGTCGAGCGACTTGGCGAGGCTGGCCTGCGAGACGTCGTGCTGATACTGGCCCACGCCGATCGACTTGGGGTCGATCTTCACGAGCTCGGCGAGCGGGTCCTGCAGGCGTCGGGCGATGGAGACCGCCCCGCGCAGGGAGACGTCCATGTCCGGCAGCTCCTGCGAGGCGTACTCCGACGCCGAGTAGATCGACGCGCCCGCCTCGCTCACGACGGCCTTCGCCGGCACCTTCGCACCGGCCTTCTTGATCTCGCCAAGCAGCTCGGTGGTCAGCGCGTCGGTCTCGCGCGACGCGGTGCCGTTGCCGATGGCGACCAGCTCCACGTCGTGCCGGGCGATGAGCGCCGCCAGCAGTGCCTTGGACTTGTCCCACTGGTTCTGCGGCTGGTGCGGGTAGATGATCAGCGTGTCGAGCACCTTGCCGGTGCCGTCGACGACGGCGGTCTTCACGCCGTTGCGGAAGCCCGGGTCGAGGCCCAGGGTGGGCCGGGTACCGGCGGGCGCCGCCAGCAGCAGGTCCTTGAGGTTGGTGGCGAAGACGTGCACGGCGTCGTCCTCGGCGCTCTGGCGCAGCCGGGTCCGCGCGTCGACGGTCGCGGAGACCATCAGCTTCGTGCGCCAGGCCCACCGCGCGACGGTGCCGAGCCACTTGTCGGCCGGGCGCCCCTGGTTCGAGATCCCGAGCGTGGAGGCGACCATCGCCTCGTAGTCGGCGTCCTCACCGCCGTCGAACTGCAGCGAGAGCACCTCCTCCTTCTCACCACGGAGCACGGCGAGCACCCGGTGCGAGGGCATCTGGTCGAGCGGCTCGGAGAACTCGAAGTAGTCGCGGAACTTCTGCGCCTTCTGCGGGTCGGCGCCCTCGCGCACGCCGGTGCGCAGCGTGGAATCGGCCCAGAACTTCTCGCGCACGGTGCCCACCAGCTCGGCGTCCTCGGCCGCCCGCTCGACGAGGATGTGCCGCGCGCCCTCGAGCGCGGCCGCGGCGTCGGCGACGTTCTCGCCGAGGAACTCCCCGGCCAGCTCCTCCGGAACCAGCGTGGGATCGGCCAGCAGGCGCTCGGCGAGCGGCTGCAGGCCGTTCTCCCTCGCGATCTGCGCCTTGGTGCGGCGCTTGACCTTGTACGGGAGGTAGATGTCCTCGACGCGAGCCTTGGTCTCGGCCGCGAGCAGCGCGGCGCGCAGCTCGGCGGTCAGCTTGCCCTGCTCCTCGATGGAGGCGATCACCGCGGCGCGGCGGTCGTCGAGCTCCCGCAGGTAGCCGAGCCGTTCCTCCAGCGTGCGCAGCTGGGCGTCGTCGAGGCTGCCGGTGACCTCCTTGCGGTACCGGGCGATGAACGGGACCGTCGACCCCTCGTCCAGCAGCCGGATCGCGGCGGCCACCTGGTTCTCCGCCACCGAGAGCTCCTCGGCGATGCGGGCGGATACGGACTTCACGGGCGCGCTCGAATTCACGCGGCCACCCTACCGGCGGGCACCGACGAGTTCGGCGATCACCGGCTCGGTGGCGCCGCACACCATCACCGCCTCGTAGGCGACGTCGGCCAAACCGGCGCCGCCGTCGCGCACGAGGAAGTGCAGCGCCGCCATCACCCGCGCGGACTGGAAGCCCAGGATGTAGCCGGTGTGGTCGCCGTCGAGGCGGCGCGCGTGCGCCTCGCGGTCCAGGCGGTCGGCCGCGGCCGCCAGACGGTCCGCCTCGCTCCCCCGCGAACCCGGCGCACGCCGCTCGTCGAGCAGCACCTCGCCCGCGGCGTCGAGAGCGGGGTCGGCGGCGCGGTCCAGGGCCCCGGCGACCAGCGCGACGCCCGCGGCGTGCCGCTGGTCGGCGGGCACCGCGGCGACGGCCTCGGCCAGGTCGGGCAGGCTAGTCGAGCGATGCATAGGCGTCCTCCCAGCCCACGGACCACGCGTCGGACGACCACATCGGCGCGAAGCCGGCGGCGCGCAGGTACTCGCACACGTCGGGCGGCGGTTCGACCGCGCCGACCACCGGCCCCGGCGCGAAACCGTGTGCTGCGCAGAAAGTCGCGATGGACAGCTCCGGCCAGACCTCGTTGCCGGCGGCGAGCTCGCCGTCGCGCAGGATCATGCCGGGACGGAGATAGCCGTCGAGCTCGGTGGTGCCGATCAGCCGCCACGGCCGCCCGGCCTCGTCGGTCACCTCGGCGACCGCCATCCGCACCCAGCCCCGCGCCGGCCCGGTCACGGCCCCGCACACCTCGCGCAGCCGCAGGTCGAGGTCAGCGGGAGCGGCGATGGGTACCGCGTACTGCGCCGCGCGGTGGGCACCGTCGGCGCCGAAGGACCTGCCGAGCATGCCCATCCCGGCCAGGGGCGCGAAGGAGCCGACCGCGGCGCCGTGCCCCGCGGCGAGTTCGGCGGACCGTCGGCGGGCCTCCTCCGCGGCGTCCTCGGTCTCGGCGCGGCCCCGCTCGTCCGCGAGGTCGGCGGACTGCTCGGCCCCGGGATCGCCGGGCGGGTTCTGCCCGCGGGCCTCCAGCCGGGCCAGGGCGGTGCGCGCGGCCACGTCGGTCATGCGGGCGCGGGTGTCGCCCACGAGGCGCGCGTAGTCGGCGTGGAACCGCGCCCGCGCCCCGTCCAGTTCGGCGGCCGTGACGAGCGCGCCCGACGGCGGGGGCATCCCGAGGCCGGCGGCGATCCGCCGCGCCGCGTCGTGCGCGGCGAGGAACTGCTCGCCCGTCGCGGCGTAGGGGCCGGGCTCCTGGGGCCAGAACGCGGGATCGGTCACCGGACGGCCTCGATCGCCTCGGCCGCGGCGCGGTCCGCCCCGGCCGCTCGGCGGGCCCGGTGCCGGATCAGCGCCGCGAACGCGCGCAGCTCGGCGACGGCGGCGGCGTGCAGCTCCCGCGCCGCGGCGTCGGACGCGCCGGGGACGTCGCCGAGGGCGCGCGCGTACCGGTCGTCGGGCAGCGGCAGGGGCTCCGGCGCCGGCAGGGAGTCCGCCAGCGCGTCGACGGCGCGCGCCTCCCGCTCCCACGCGTCCGGCTCGAGTTCGAAGATCATCGCGGCACGCGGGTCAGCTCGGCGCGTCGCTCGTAGTGCTCGCGCAGCGTGCCCGCCGCGCGGGCCGCGAGCTCGGCGATCAAGGGGCCCAGGCGTTCCGGCGGGTGCGCGCGCGGCGTCCCGGGCGCCAGGTCCACCTCGACGACGTGTCCTCGCACGTCGACGGTGACGGCGACGGTCCGGTCCTGCGACCGCGCCGTCACGCGGGCGGTGCGGAACTCCTCGTCGAGCCGCGCGAGCTCCGCCTCGCGGCGTTCGACGTCCGCGAGCAGCGCGGCGGCACCGCTGATCTCAGCCATGATTCCCCCGAATCCGCGGGCGCCCCCACGCCCGCTGCGACCATCATGCCGTGCGACCGCGCCCCCCGGGTGCGGATTCCGCGTCAATCAGCGCACGCCGGGCGCCGGGGACTCCCAGTCCGGCAGCACATCGCCCCGCACCGCGGGGAACTCCACCCGCAGGCGCGACCCGCCGCGCGGCGAGTCCTCGATGCGGATGGAACCGCCGTGCGCCCGGACGATCTCGTCGACGATGACCAGCGCGAGTCCAGTGCCGTCCGCGCGGAGCCGGTCGGGATCCTCGAAGGGCGCGAAGGCCCGCGCACGCTCGGCGGCGGGGATGGGCGGTCCGTCGTCGTCGACGCGGAGGACGACGGCGTCGTCGAACGTCGCGATCCGCAGCACGACGGCCGTCTCGGCGTGCCGCGCGGCCTCGTCGAGGAGGTACTGCATCAGCACGGTCAGGTGGGCGCGGGCGCCGAGCACCAGGGTCGCGAGGTCGCCCTCGACGGAGAAGGTCGCCCGGGCCGGGGCGCGCACGTCTGTCATCACCTCGAACCACGGGAGGATCTCGCGGCGCGGCCGGTCGCCCGCGCGGAGGCGGGCCAGCAGCAGCACGTCGGCGGCGGCGGTCTGCAGCCGGTCGGTGGCGGCGAGGCCCCGCTGGACCGCGTGCGCGGGGTCGGGGCCACCGGGCCGGGTCGCGGCGAGGAGGTCCGTGTGGACCGCGGCCAGCGGGCCGCGGAGTGCGTCCGCGGCGTCGCCGACGAAGTCGAGGCGCCGCTCGGCCCCGCGCTGGCGGCGGTCGAGGGCGTCGTTGAGCGTGCGCGCCAGGCGGGTGAGCTCGTCGTCGCCGGCTGGCTCGTCCACGCGCAGCCGGGGATCACCGTCGGCCAGTTCGCGGAACCGCTTCTCCAGCACGCCGACCCGCCGCAGGACCCGGTCCGCGACGAACCATGCGACGAGGGCGGCGACGAGGCCCGCCAGGACCGCGGTCGTCAGGACCGTGACGGCGGTGGAACCGGGGTGGGCGTCGGAGACCCGCAGGGTCGCCCAGGCGACGACCGCGGCGCCGAGGGCCACGACGGCCCCGGCGAGGAGCGGCAGGCGCGTGCGCGTCGATCCGAGCGCGGTCGCACCCGGCGCCGGTGTCCCTGCCACGCGTCCTCCTCCCGGGGCGCCGATCGCCGCGGCCGCGGCGGTGCGATCGCGTCGGCGCTGTTCCCCGGGTTGACGATACCGATCGGCGATCCGTTCCCGGCGTTGATCGCGCCGGGGACGTGCGGCGTGGCGGACCGTCGGTCAGGCGGTGGTCTCGCCCGCGCCGGGCGGCAGCAGGTCCGGTCGACGGTCCGCGGTCCGCGCGAGGGACTGCTCGCGGCGCCACTGCCCGACCTTGGCGTGATCGCCCGAGAGGAGGACCGGCGGCACGGTGAGGTCGCGCCAGGTCTCGGGCCGCGTGTACGAGGGCCCCTCGAGGAGGCCGCCGGCACCGTCGGAGAAGGAGTCGTCCTGGTGGCTGAGCTTGTTGCCCAGCACGCCGGGGATGAGCCGGCCGAAGGCCTCGACCATGACGAGGACGGCGACCTCGCCGCCGATGAGGACGTAATCGCCGATCGACACCTCGACCACCCGCACGCGGCGGGCAGCGTCGTCGAAGACGCGCTGGTCGATGCCCTCGTACCGGCCGCAGGCGAAGACGATGTGCTCCTCGCGGGCCCATTCGTGCGCCATGGCCTGCGTGAACGGGACGCCCGCGGGGGTGGGGACCACGAGCAGGGCGTCGTCGGGGCAGACGTCGTCGAGGGCGGGACCCCAGACGGTGGGCTTCATGACCATGCCGGGCCCGCCGCCGTAGGGCGAGTCGTCGACGGCCTTGTGCACGTCGTGGGTCCAGTCGCGCAGGTCGTGCACGCCGAACTCGAGCAGGCCCTTGTCGACGGCCTTGCCGAGCAGCGCCTGCCGCAGCGGCGCGAGGTACTCGGGGAAGATCGTCACCACGTCGATGCGCATGTCAGTCGCTACTCCGGATCGAGAAGACCCTCGGGCGGGTCGACGGTGACGACGCCGCCGGCGAGGTCGATGTCGGGGACGATGGCCGTGACGAACGGGATGAGGATCTCGCGGCCGTCGGGTGCCTTCACCGACAGCAGCTCTCCGCCGGGCGCGTGCAGCACCTCGGCGATGGTGCCGACGTCCTCGCCCCCGACGGTGCGGACGGCGAGGCCTTCGAGTTCGTGGTCGTAGAACTCGTCGGGGTCGTCGCTCGGTTCGACATCGGCGGAGTCGATGAGGAAGAGGGTGCCGCGCAGTTCGTCGGCGGCGGTGCGGTCGTTCACGCCCTGCAGACGCACCAGCAGCCTCCCGGAATGGTTCCGGGAGGCTGCCACGGTGTACGTCTGGGTGTTCGTCTCGCGGGGGCGCCGGCCGGTGAGGACCGCGCCGTCCGCGAAGCGGAGCTCGGGCGAATCGGTGCGCACGTCCACGACGATCTCGCCGCGGATGCCGTGCGACTTAGCGACACGCCCGATCACGAGCTCCATCGGGTCAGCGGACCCGATCGGTGTCGACGACGTCGATCCGGATGCCCTTGCCGCCGATGCCGGTGACGAGGGTGCGCAGGGCGGTGGCGGTGCGGCCACTACGGCCGATGACCTTGCCCAGGTCGTCCGGGTTCACGTGAACCTCGATCACGCGGCCGCGACGGCCGGTGATGAGGTCGACGCGGACGTCGTCCGGGTTCGACACGATGCCGCGCACGAGGTGCTCGACGGCATCAGCGACGACGGCACTCATTTACTCGCCCTCGGCCGGAGCCTCGGCGGCGGCCTCGGCCGGAGCCTCAGCAGCCTCGGCGGGAGCCTCGTCGGCCTTCTTCTCCGCCTTCTTCTTGGGCGTGGTGGCGGCAGCGGCCGGCTCGTTGTCGGCGGCCGCGAGGGCCGCGTTGAACAGGTCCAGCTTGGACGGCTTCTCGGCGGCCGTCTTCAGGGTGCCCTCGGCGCCGGGGAGACCCTTGAACTTCTGCCAGTCACCGGTGATCTTCAGCAGGGCGAGGACGGGCTCAGTCGGCTGCGCGCCGACGCCCAGCCAGTACTGCACGCGCTCGGAGTCGATCGCGATGAGCGACGGCTCCTCCTTGGGGTGGTACTTGCCGATCGACTCGATCGCGCGGCCGTTGCGGCGGGTGCGCGAGTCGGCGATGACGACGCGGTACTGGGGGTTGCGGATCTTGCCGAGCCGCGTGAGCTTGATCTTGACAGCCATGTGCCTGTGGTTCCTTCGTGTGTAGTCACGTGTGCAATTCAGCGATGCGTCAGGATGAACGCACCCGGTTTTGCCGTCTGGTTGCGTGACCGCCGGGGCGGTATCTCAGCCGCTGCCGGTCAGCAGCGTTCCATTCTGCCACGCCGTGCGACCGGCGCGAAATCGCGTGACCGCGCTCCCGCCGTCGTCCGCCGGTTCTCGGCCTGCCGCGGCGGGCTCGCGGCGGTAGCGTGCGGCCATGGGCACGAATCCCCTCGACGACGACGCCTTCCTCATCCCCGCTTACGCCGGACGGCTGGGTACCGACCCGCTCCCCCGCGCCCGGCTCGCGGACGGCGAGACCACGCCGTCGGAGGCGTACCGCTTCATCCACGACGAGCTCATGCTCGACGGCCAGTCGCGGATGAACCTCGCGACCTTCGTCACCACCTGGATGGAGCCGCAGGGCCAGGCCCTGATGTCCGAGTCCTTCGACAAGAACGCGATCGACCACGACGAGTACCCGGCGACATCCGCGATCGACGCGCGGACCGTGGCGATCGTGGCCGATCTGTTCCACGCCCCCGGCCTGGATCCCGCCGACCCCGCCTCCGCGACGGGCACGTCGACGATCGGCTCCTCGGAGGCCGTCATGCTGGCCGGTCTCGCGCTGAAGTGGCGCTGGCGGAAGGGGCGCCGGGCGCGGGGCCTGGACGCGAGCGCACCGAAGCTGGTCCTGGGGTCGAACGTGCAGGTCGTGTGGGAGAAGTTCTGCCGCTACTTCGACGTCGAGCCGGTGTACCTGCCGATCGAACCCGGGCGCTACGTGATCACGCCGGAGCAGGTGCGGGCCGCCGTCGACGAGAACACCATCGGCGCCGTGACGATCCTCGGCACCACGTTCACGGGCGAGTACGAGGACGTGGCGGGTGTCTGCACCGCGCTCGACGACCTCGCGGCACAGGGCGGCCCCGATGTCCCGGTCCACGTCGACGCCGCCAGCGGCGGCTTCGTCGCCCCCTTCCTCGACCCGGACCTCGCATGGGACTTCCGGCTGCCGCGGGTCGCGTCGATCAACGCCTCGGGCCACAAGTTCGGGCTGACGTATCCGGGCATCGGGTTCGTGGTCTTCCGCGACCGGGCGGCCCTCGACGACGACCTGGTCTTCCGTGTCAACTACCTCGGCGGCGACATGCCCACCTTCACCCTCAACTTTTCCCGCCCCGGCGCCCAGATCATCGGCCAGTACTACAACTTCATCCGCCTCGGCCGCGACGGGTACACCAAGATCATGCGCGCCCTGCGCGGAACGGCGACCTGGCTGGCGAAGGAGGTCGCCGCTCTGCCGCATCTGCACGTGGTCACCGACGGCACTGCGTTGCCGGTCGTGACGCTGACCGTCGACGACGACGCACCGTTCACCGCGTTCGACGTCTCCCACGAACTCCGCGCCTACGGCTGGCAGGTGCCGGCGTACACGATGCCCGCCGACGCGCAGGACGTGACAGTGCTGCGGATCGTCGTCCGGGAGGGTTTCTCCGGCGATCTCGCGGGCAAGCTCCGCGACGATCTCGCCGCCGCCCTCACCCGGCTGTCGCGGACCGACGGGCCGGAAGAGCAGCGGACCGCCTTCCACTACTGACTCCGCGACACGCGGCTCCGGGCCGCGATCCCGCCCGGCCGCTAGGGTCGAGGTGAAGACGGTCCCCATCGCGTGACAAGCGCCACTTCGGTGCCGATGTTGCGAAAGCAATGGTTACCGACGGGTAAACTCAACCCCGTTGTTGCCTGCGCGATGCACCGTCAGCCCGGTGTAGCCCCCTGCCAGGCCGCGTTCAGCACCCTCGCAGGAACGGACCGCAGACTCAGCCCATGGCCACGCATCTGGATCGACCCACGGCGTCCCCGGTAGTCACCGGGCGCGCGGCGGCCGCCCCGTCGCGCGGCGGCTATCTGTACCAGCTCGACTTCGTCCGCACGATCACCTTTCTGCTCGTGGTGTTCATCCACACGCTGACGAACACCAACGACGAGGTCAACGGCACCGTCACCAACGCGATCGCGATGAACCTGCACTTCACCCGCAACGCCTTCTTCGCGCTCACGGGCCTGGTGCTGGCGTACGGCATCGTGGAGCGCGGGGCGCGCCTGAGCCCCGTGCAGTTCTGGCGCAAGCGCCTCACCCTGGTCATCACGCCGTTCGTGCTGTGGGCGTTCGCCTACTGGGCGTACGACATGGTGGTCGCCGGCAACGGCGGCCGGATCCCCACCGAGCTGGGCGACTTCTGGAACAGCCTCAAGTGGGGCGGCACCAACGGCTACCAGCTGTACTTCATCTTCGTCACGCTGCAGATCTACCTGCTGTTCCCGCTGATCTTCGCGTTCGTCGAGCGGACCCGGCGGTTCCACGTACCGATCCTCGCCGTGAGCGCGGTCCTCCAGGTGGGCATCTACGTCGCCGCCACCTACTGGAACCCGACCACCGGGTGGTGGGGAGAGAACTTCTGGCACCTGTACGCCACGTTCGTGCCGTACCAGTTCTTCATCCTGCTGGGCGTCGTCGCGGCCTTCCACCGGGAGCGGATCGAGGCGGTCCTGCTGCGGCACGCCCCGCTGATCTTCGCGGCCGCGGCCCTCGTCGCGGTGGGCGCGCAGGTGCTCTACCGGGTGCGCCTGGGCGACGAGACCGCGCCGATCGTGGCGTCGGCCGTCTTCCAGCCGGCGAACTTCGTGCTCTACGTCGTGCTGGTGGCGGCGGTGTACACGGTGGGCCTGCTGCTGGCGCGCAACCGGCACCGACTGCCCCGGCTCACCCGCTTCGCCTCCTACGGGGCCAAGCGCTCCTTCGGCGTCTTCCTGGTGCACGTCATGGTCCTCGAGACGCTGCTGCTCCCCCGCACTGCCGACGGCGCCTCCTGGCTGACGACGGTGCTGCCCTCCCCCTTCGGCACCGCGGTCGCGTACGTGCTGACGATCGCGATCACGCTCGGCATCGTCGAGCTGCTGAGCCGCGCGCCGAAGGCGCAGTGGTGGGTCGGCCGGCCGAGGCCGAAACGGAAGCAGGCACCGTCGGAGCCGAGCGGGCAGAGCCTCGCCGGCATCGCCCGCCCCAGAACCCCTTGACTCTCCCCTCACTGGAGACCGCAGGCTGATCCCGTGACCGACGACAGCGCACTGTTCAGCATCGGCGACGTCGCGGCCCGGACCGGGGCGTCGGTGAAGACGATCCGGTTCTGGTCCGACGAGGGCCTCGTCCCCACCATCCGCAGCGCGGCCGGATACCGGCTGTACGACGCGGAATCGGTGGCGCGGCTCGAGCTGGTGCGGACGCTGCGCGCGCTGGGCCTCGACGTGAAGACGGTGCGTGCCGTTCTCGCGGAGCAGGTCGGCCTCGCCGCGGTGGCCGACGCGCATGCGAAGGCCCTCGACGCCGAGATCCGCACGCTGCGGATCCGGCGGGCGGTGCTGCGGTCGGTCGCCACCAGGAACAGTACGACCGAGGAGTTGAGAATCATGCACGAGATGGCGACATTGTCCGCGGCGGAGCGCCAGCGGATCATCGACGCGTTCGTCGACGAGGCCTTCGCCGGCATCGCCCCGGACGCCCCGGGCGCGCACATCGCGAACGGGATGCGGTCGATGCCCGCCGAACTGCCCGACGATCCGACGCCCGCCCAGGTCGACGCGTGGATCGAGCTGGCGGCGCTGGTCGCGGACGAGGGGTTCCGGGCCCGGGCCCGCGAGATGGCGGTCACGGGCGCCGCGGCGACGGAGGCGCCGGTGATGGTGGACCTCGAGGCCGCCCGCACGGCGGCGGAGAACGGGACCGCGCCGGATTCGGCGGAGGCCGCGGCGCTATTGGCGACGCTCCTACCGGAGGGCACGGACCGCGCCGCGATGGCCGATCAGATGGTGACCTTCACCGACGCGCGGGTCGAGCGCTACTGGTCGCTGCTGGGCGTCCTGAACGGCTGGCCGCCGCGCCCGGCGATGGTGCCGGCGGCGGAGTGGGTCATCGCCGCGCTCCGCGCGCACGCGTAGCGGCTACCGGGGCAGGTCTGCGAGCTCGCCCCGGACCACCACGGCCGACGGTGCCGGCAGGGCGCCGTGGGCGAGCGCGACGCGCGGGTCCTCGTCGTAGATCACCAGGTCGGCAGGGGCCCCGTCGTCGATGCCGGCGAAGCCGAGCCACTGCCGCGCCCGCCAGGACGCGGCGGCGATCGCCTCCTCCGGCGGCATGACGGCGGCGAGCGCCTCGATCTCCCGGGGCATGGCGCCGTGCACGTTGAAGCCGCCGGCGTCGGTGCCGGCGTACATGGCGACGCCGGCCTCCCAGGCCGCCCGGAACGTCGCCTTGCGACGGTCGTGCAGCGCCATCATGTGCCGGTGGTAGGTGGGAAACTTCTCCGCCGCGGGGGCGGCGATGGAGGGGAAGTTCTCGATCTGGATCATGGTGGGCACCAGGCCGATCCCCTTCTCGACCATGATCTCGATGGTGTCGGCGGCGAGGCCCGAGCCGTGCTCGATCGCGTCGACGCCGGCGGCCAGCAGCCCGGGGAGGGCGTCCTCGCCGAAGACGTGCGCGGTGATCCGGGCACCGGCGTCGTGCGCCACGGCGACGGCCTCGGCGAGCACGTCGTCGGGCCACAGCGGCGCGAGATCGCCGGCGGACCGGTCGATCCAGTCCCCCACCAGCTTGATCCACGGGTGTCCCTCGGCGGCGCGCCGGCGGACGGCGTCGACGAGCTGCGACGGGTCCTCGAGCTGCTCGCCGAGCCCGCGGGTGTACCGCTTGACCAGCGCGATGTGCCGGCCCATGCGGACGAACCGCGGCAGCCCCGGCTGTCCGTCCAGCGGCGACGTGTCGAGGTCGGAGCCGGGTTCGCGGATCACGGTGACGCCGACGGCGACGTCCTCCAGCGCGAGGGCGCGGCCGCGCACCAGGTCGGGCTCGCCCTCCTCGACGATGCCGACGTGGCAGTGCGCGTCGACGTAGCCGGGGATGGCGAAGCCGCGCAGCTCGGTGGCGGGACCGCCCGGATCCGACAGGTGGACGACACCGTCGGACACCCAGAACTCGCCCTCGCCGCCGGGTAGGACGGCGCCGGTGAAGTGCAGATCGCTCACCCGGGCAACCCTACGTCGTGAAACCGGGCGATTTCGACGGTACGAGGCCATTTGTGGCCTCGTACCGCAGGATTCCGCCGATTTCGCGAGGTGCTACCGCTTCTTGCGGAGCTGCTCCTCGAGCGCGGCCATGTCGATGCCCTCCAGGCCGGGGGGCAGCTGGTCGAGGCCCTTGGGCATGCTCGACAGGTCCATTCCGGCGGGCATCCCGGGCATCCCGGGGAAGCCGCCGCCCATGCGGGGCCCGGCGGGGCCGGTCTGCCGGGCGCGGTTGTTCTTCTTGCCCTGCTTGCCCTTCTGCTTGCGCTTGGACAGCCGCTTGGGGGCGCCGCCACCGAAGCCGGCCATCTGCGACATCATCTTGCGCGCCTCGAAGAACCGGTCCACCAGCTGGTTCACGTCGGTGACGGTGACGCCGGAGCCCTTGGCGATGCGCAGGCGGCGCGAGGCGTTGATGATCTTCGGGTCGCTGCGCTCGGCCGGGGTCATGCCGCGGATGATCGCCTGGATCCGATCGAGCTGGCTGTCGTCGACGGCGGCGAGGGCGTCCTTCATCTGGCCCGCGCCGGGCAGCATGCCCAGCAGGTTCCCGATGGGGCCCATCTTGCGGATCATCAGCATCTGGTCGAGGAAGTCCTCGAGGGTCAGCTCGCCGGAGGTGATCTTGGCGGCCGCCTCCTCCGCCTTCTGCTGATCCATGTGCTGCTCGGCCTGCTCGATGAGTGAGAGCACGTCGCCCATGCCGAGGATCCGGGAGCTCATCCGATCGGGGTGGAAGACGTCGAAGTCGTCGAGCTTCTCGCCCGTGGACGCGAACAGGATCGGCTTGCCGGTGATCTCGCGGACCGAGAGCGCCGCGCCGCCGCGGGCGTCGCCGTCGAGCTTGGTGAGCACGACGCCGGTGAAGTCGACGCCGTCGGCGAAGGCCTGCGCGGTGGTCACCGCGTCCTGGCCGATCATGGCGTCGAGGACGAACAGCACCTCGTCGGGGTCCACGGCGTCGCGGATCGCCTTGGCCTGGCCCATCAGCTCCTCGTCGATGCCGAGGCGGCCGGCGGTGTCGACGATCACGACGTCGTGCTGCTTGGCCCGGGCCTCGGCGATGCCGCCGCGCGCGACCTCGACGGGGTCGGCCGCGCTGACGCCGAGCTCGCCCTCGCCGCCGACGGAGGTGCCGGGGTGCGGCGCGTAGGTGGGCACGCCGGCGCGCTCGCCGACGATCTTCAGCTGGTCGACGGCGCCGGGACGCTGCAGGTCGCAGGCCACGAGCATCGGCGTGTGGCCCTGCTTCTTGAGGAAGGCGGCCAGCTTGCCGGCGAGCGTGGTCTTACCCGCGCCCTGTAGGCCGGCCAGCATGATCACGGTCGGCGGGGTCTTCGCCAGGTTCAGTCGCCGAGTCTCGCCGCCGAGGATGGCGACGAGCTCCTCGTTGACGATCTTGACGATCTGCTGCGCGGGGTTGAGCGCGGCCGAGACCTCGTGGCCCTTGGCCCGCTCCTTGACCCGGGCGACGAAGGCGCGCACCACGGGCAGCGCGACGTCGGCCTCGAGCAGCGCGAGCCTGATCTCGCGCGCCGTCGCGTCGATGTCGGCGTCGGTGAGCCGGCCCTTGCCGCGCAGGTCCTTGAGCGCGCCTGTGAGCCGATCGGAGAGGGATTCGAACATTGCTCCAGACTATCGGGTCGGCTCGTCGTCCGGTGGCGCAGGCGGCGCGGCCTCCGGCAGAACGGCGATGACGGCCTCCTCGGCGCGGGCCCGGACGGCCGCTTCGTCGCCGGGCACCGCGAGGCAGAAGACGTCGACGGCGGTGGCGCCGAGCGTGGCCAGCTTGGCCCACCGGACGTCGAGGTCGGCGTCGTCGAGGGCGCCCGCGACCCGCGCGAGTAGGCCGGGGGTGTCGCCGGACCGGACCTCGAGGACGACGGTGCCGGGCGCACCGTCGAACCAGCGCAGCCGGGGTGGGGCGGCCACCCGCAGCGGCGGGGCGGCGACGCTGCCGTCGACGGGGGCCGACGCGGCGCGCTCGCGGGCGCGCAGCTCGGCGAGCACGTCGGCACCGTCCAGCGCGGCGAGCAGCCGCTGCCGGACGACCGCCGGATCGGGCGGGTCGCCGAAGGTGGGCACCACGAGGAAGGTGTTGACCGCGGACTCCCCCACGGCGCCGACGGTGGCGCTCTGGACCCGCAGGCCGGCGAGTGCGAGCACGGCCGCCATCCGAGCGAGGACGCCGCGCCGGTCGGGGCCGACGACGGCGACGGTGAAGGTGTGCGGCCCCAGCGCGGGCGCGGGCGTGATCCGCACGTGCGTCCCGCCCGCCGCGGCGAGCGCCGCCACCTCCTCGGGCACGGGACCGGGCTGCGGCGCGGGCTCCCCGTCCAGCACCCGGTTGGTGCGGCGGACGAGCTCGCCGATGAGCCGCGACTTCCAGTCGCCCCAGACCCCGGGCCCGGTGGCGAGCGAGTCGGCCTCCGCGAGAGCGTGCAGCAGCTCCAGCAGCACGGGATCGTGGCCGATCTTCTCCGCGACCATCTCGATCGTCGCGGGATCGTCGAGGTCACGCCGGGTGGCGACGGCGGGCAGCAGGAGGTGGTGCCGGACCATCGCGGCGAGGAGGGCGGTGTCGTCGGCGGAGAGCCCGAGCCGGGCGGCGATCGCCTCGGCGAGGTCGGCGCCGATCACGCTGTGATCGCCGCCGCGGCCCTTGCCCAGGTCGTGCAGCAGCGCGCCGAGCACGAGCAGGTCGGGCCGGGCGACGTCGGTGGCGCGGTTGGCGGCGTGCGCGGCGGTCTCCATCAGGTGCCGGTCGACGGTCCAGGTGTGCACCGCGTCGCGCGGCGGGAGGTCGCGCACGGCGCCCCACTCCGGCACCAGCCGCCCCCAGAGGCCGGTGCGGTCGAGGGCCTCGATCACGGGCACGGCGCCGCGCCCGGCGCCGAGCAGCGCGAGCAGGTCGGCGACGGTCTCCGCCGACCAGGGGCTGCGCGGGGCGGGCGTGACCTCGGCGAGCCGGGCGAGGGTGGACGCCGACATGGGCAGTCCGGACGCAGCGGCCGCGGCGGCGACGCGAACGGTGAGGCCCGTGTCGCGGTCCGGCCGGGCGTCGCGGGCGAGCGCGACCTCGCCGGCGTGCTCGACGACGCCCTCGGCGAGGGGGCGCCGCACGGGCGGGCGGCGCAGCCGGGAGAAGCCGCGGCGCGGCAGGGCGTTCTGGGCGGTGCGGATGCCCACGTCGACGGCGTAGGCCACGGTGCGGCCGCTGTCGCTGATGGTGCGGGCCAGGTCGAACCGGTCGCCGAGGCGGAGCGCGGCGCCGATCTCGTCGGCCTCCTGGGCGCGGACCTGGTCCCGGGCGCGGCCGGCGATCCGGTGCAGCTCGGTGCGCACGTCGAGCAGCCGGGCGTAGGCGGCGGCCAGGTCGTTGCCGGTGGTGCCGCTCGGCGTGGCCGACGGGGTCGGGATCCCGTCGGTCAGCTGCGCGAGCGAGAGGGCTTGCAGGAGCTGCACGTCGCGCATGCCGCCGCGACCGTTCTTGAGGTCGGGTTCGGCGCGGTGGGCGATCTCGCCCGAGCGGCGCCACCGCTCGCGCGCCTGCTCGGCGAGGTCGTCGACGCGGGAGCGGATGTCGGCGCGCCACTGCCGGCGCACGCCGCTGATGAGCAGGTTCGTGATCTCCTCGTCGCCCACGATGTGCCGGGCGTCGAGCAGCCCGAGGGCCGCGGTGAGATCGGACTGGGCGACGCGGACCGCCTCGGGGACGGTGCGGACGCTGTGGTCGAGCTTGATGTGCGCGTCCCACAGCGGGTACCAGATGCTCTCGGCGACGGCCGTCACGCGTTCCGGGTCCAGCCCGTCGTCGTGCACGAGCAGGAGGTCGAAGTCACTGTGGGGCAGCAGTTCCCGACGCCCCAGGCCGCCGACGGCGACGAGGGCGAGCCCGCTGTCCGGACCGATGCCGGCGGCGGCGCCGTGGGTGGTGAGCCACACCTCGGCCAGGTCGGCGAGGGCGCCGCGGAGGGCGGCGGGCTCGAGCCGGTGCGGACCCGACGCCCGGTCGAGGAGGCGGGCGCGGGCGGCGACCAATTCCTTCGCGCCGCTGAGCCCGCCGCCCGTCTGCCCACCGCCCGCGGGCGACCCGCTCTCCCCGACCGTCACGATCGCCCTGTCCGGCACCGTCATCGTCGCTACAGGGCCTCGTTGCCGCGCTCGCCGGTGCGCACGCGCACGACGGACTCGACGGGCGTGACCCAGACCTTGCCGTCGCCGATCTTGCCGGTGCGGGCGCCCTCGACGATCACGTCGACCACGCTGTCCACGACGGCGTCGTCGACGACGACCTCGATGCGGACCTTGGGCACGAAGTCCACGGAGTACTCGGCGCCGCGGTACACCTCGGTGTGCCCCTTCTGCCGGCCGTAGCCCTGTACCTCGCTGACGGTCATACCGAGGATCCCGGCCTGCTCGAGGCCCGCCTTCACGTCCTCGAGCGTGAAGGGCTTGACGATCGCGGTGACCAGCTTCATAAGAGTTTCCTTCGCTTAAGTCGGTTGTGGATTCAGCTTAGATCCGGTCACCTCAGACCAGGTCGTACGCCGTCTCGGCGTGCTCGGAGTTGTCGATGCCATCGGCCTCGGACTCCTTGTCGACGCGCCAGCCGAGCGGCTTGAGCGCGAAGGCGATGACCGCGGTGAGGACGGCGGTGAAGGCCAGGGCGGCAGCAGCGATCACGATCTGCACGACCAACTGCTTGTAGTCGCCGCCGTAGAACAGGCCGGTGTCCTTGGCCAGGAATCCGAGGGCGACGGTGCCGATCACGCCGGCCACCAGGTGCACGCCCACCACGTCGAGCGAGTCGTCGAAACCGAACTTGGTCTTGAGGCCCACACCGAAGGCGGCGGCGACACCGGCCACGACGCCCAGGATGAGGGCGCCCACGGGGGTCACGTTCGCGCAGGCCGGGGTGATGGCGACGAGGCCGGCGACGACGCCCGACGCGGCACCCACCGTGGTGGCGTGGCCGTCGCGGAACTTCTCCACCGCGAGCCAGCCGAGCATCGCGGCGGCGGTGGCGGCGGTCGTGTTGACCCAGGCCAGGCCGGCCGTGGCGTTGGCGCCGAGCGCGGAACCGGCGTTGAAGCCGAACCAGCCGAACCACAGGAGCGCGGCGCCGAGCATCACGAACGGGATGTTGTGCGGGCGGTAGGAGTGCTTGCCGAAGCCGAGGCGCTTGCCGACGATGATCGCCAGCACCAGGCCCGCGATACCGGCGTTGATGTGCACGACGGTGCCGCCGGCGAAGTCGATGGGCGCCACGGCGGCCTTACCGTCCTCGTTCAGGCCGAACAGCTTCGCGGCGATGCCGCCCTCCGCGTTCGACAGCAGGCCGCCGCCCCACACCATGTGGGCCAGGGGCAGGTACACGATGGTGGTCCAGATGCCGGTGAACAGCAGCCACGTCCCGAACTTCACGCGCTCGGCGAGAGCGCCCGAGATCAGCGCGACGGTGATCACGGCGAAGGTCAGCTGGAAGCCGGCGAAGACGATCGCCGGGAGGCCGCTGCCCGCGGCGTTGAGCACCACCAGGGTGTCCTCGCCCGACGTCTTGGTCTCCATCAGCTGGTCCAGGCCGAAGTACTTGAAGGGATTGTCGAACATCCCGAGGTAGTTGCCCTCCCCGGAGAACGACATCGAGTAGCCCCACAGCACGTAGATCACGGAGACCAGGCCCAGCGAGCCGATCGACATCATCATCATGTTGAGCACGCTCTTCTGGCGGGACAGACCGCCGTAGAAGAACGCGAGGGCGGGCGTCATGAGCAGCACCAACGCCGCGGACATCAGCATCCACGCGGTGGTGCCGGAGTCGACCTTGCCGAACAGTTCGTCGGGCACAGAAGCCAAGAGCACGGGAAACCTCCTCGGGCGCGCCGCCGTTGCGGTGCGAGTGAGAACAGCTTCGGCGGCCGCGGTTTCCCTGCGGGGGCGCTCGTGTTGCTCGTGTGTAACCGGTCGGCCCGGGTTCGGGCCGTTCGGTTACGCCCGTGTTTCCGACGGTGCCGCCCCGCCGGCGCCGTCCGCGTCGGGATACCGGGGAATGGGCTGGCCCGCACCGGTCGTGACCAGCTGCGGGATGCTGGTGCGCACGTAGAAGCTCCAGCCGCGCGAGCATGCCTCGAAGCATTCCGACTCGGCGGTCAGACCGACGTGGGTGAGGCGCAGCTCGGTGCCGCGGTCCACCGGCGTGAGGTCGATGATCACGTCGGTGTCGCGCCATTCGTGGCGGTCCTCGATGAAGGTCATCTCACAGTCCACGGCGTGCCAGGCGACCCGGGTGGGGCTCACCTCGGTGATCCGGAACCGGCAGAACCGGATGCCCTCCTTGGTCCGGGAGGTCTCGCCGGGGTACGCGGCGTCGTCGGTGAAGACGAACTCGTCGCCGACGGCGGCGGAGTGGCCGATGAGGTTCTCGGTCCACCATCCGCGCACGTCCAGGACCGCGGCGAGGACGCGTTCCGGCGCGCGGTCGATCGTCACGGAAGCGGTCAGGTACTGGGTGTTCTCCATGGTCGACATGATCTGGCTCCTTCGGTCGGGGGTCGTCCACCCCACCTACGGATGGGAGCGCCCGGAATCGACATCCGCCGCGAAGAATTTCTCCGGCCGGTGTCCGCCGCGCAGCTCGCGCACCCGTCGGGCCAGGTAGGCGCGCTCGGGGTCGGTGGGCGCGAGCGCCAGGGCCTCCTCGTACGGCGCCAGGGCCTCGGTCGTGCGCCCGGCCCGCCGCAGCAGGTCGGCGCGGGTCGCGGGCAGCAGGTGGTAGCCGTCGAGGGCGCCGGTGTCGGCGAGCCCGTCCACGATCGCGAGGCCCGCGGGCGGACCGTCGGCCATGGCGACCGCGACGGCCCGGTTGAGCTCGACGACGGGTGACGGCGTCGTGCGGGCGAGCTCGGCGTACAGCACGGCGATCTGCCGCCAGTCCGTGCGCCGCGCATCCGGCGCCGACGCGTGGCAGGCGGCGATCGCCGCCTGCACCTGGTAGGGGCCGGGCCGCCCGGCGGCGAGCGCCGCGTCCAGCAGGGCCAGGCCCTCCTCGATCAGCGCCCGATCCCAGCGGCTCCGGTCCTGCTCCTCGAGCGGCACGAGCACCCCGTCGCGCACCCGGTGGGCGCGGCGCGCCTCGCTGAGCAGCATGAGGGCGAGCAGGCCGCGCGCCTCGGGCTCGTCGGGCAGCAGCCGGTCCAGCACGCGTCCGAGGTGCACGGCCTCACCGGTGAGGTCGCGGACGCCGTCGACCTCGTCGTAGCCCTCGTTGAAGATCAGGTACACGACGGCCAGCACCGCGGGGAGGCGCTGCGGCAGCAGGTCCGGCGGCGGGACGCGGTACGGGATCCCCGCCTCGGCGATCTTCCGCTTGGCCCGGACGATCCGCTGGGCCGTCGCCGACTCGGTGGTGAGCAGCGCGGCGGCGATCTCGCCGGTCGTGAGCCCGGCGAGGGTGCGCAGCGTGAGGGCGACGCGGGCGGCGAGCGGCAGCGCGGGGTGGCAGCAGGTGAAGATCAGGCGCAGCCGCTCGTCGGGGATGTGCTCCGGCGGCTCGTCCTCCCCCGGGTTCGCGAGCGCCGCGAGCCGGCGCGTCCGTTCGCGACCGGTGGCGTCGTGCCGCAGGCGGTCCCGCGCCTTGTTCCGGGCGGTGATAGTGAGCCACGCGCCGGGCCGCGGAGGGAGGCCGTCCCGCGTCCAGGTGGCGAGCGCGACGGCGAAGGCCTCCTGCGTGCAGTCCTCGGCGAGGTCCCAGTCGCCCGTGAGACCGATCAGCGTGGCGAAGACCTGGCCCCACTCGTCCCGGTACGCGTCGGCGACCGCGCGCTGCACCGCGTCGGGGGCGGTCATTCCCAGACGGGCCGGACCTCGACGCACCCGCGGGCCGCGTACGGGTGGTTCGCGGCGATCGCGAGGGCCTCGTCGAGGTCGGCGCACTCGACGATGTCGATCCCGCCGACGACGTCCTTGGTCTCCGCGAACGGCCCGTCGGAGACGAGGGTCTCGCCGCCGCGCACGCGGACGGTGGTGGCGTCGGCGACGGGCCGCAGCCGGGCCCCGCCGAGCATGGCCCCGCGGCGCCGGAGGTCCTCGTCGTAGGCGCGGTAGGCGGGGTCGGCGGCGATCTCCTCGTTGGTCGGCGAGCCGTCCTCGTCGTCGCAGATCAGCAGCACGTACTTCACGACTCGATTATGCGCCCGCGGTGCCGATCCCGCGGGCCCCGAGCCAGCGCTCGATCTCATCGCCGGCGAGCGCCGCGGCCGTCCGCTCGCCCGCCGTGAGGGCCGCGCCGAAGTGCTTCCCGCGCACCCGTACGTGCTCGACGTCGTCGGTCCCGAACGCCGCGACCATCGCGCGGGCGTCGTCGGGGAAGCACGCCTGATCGCCGGTGATCTCGACGAACAGGGTCGGCACGGTGACGGCGGGGGCGCAGCGCAGGAAGCCGGCGTTGCTGCTGAGCGCCGACCACGTGGACAGCCACGCGTCGGGGGTGGTCAGGCGCCCGAAGCCCACGACGCCGTAGTCGGTGAGGTCGGGCCGGGAGCCGAACAGCGAGCCGTAGGGCCGGTCGTTCGGGTCGAGCGACGGGTCGGTGCAGCGCAGGTCGGCGTCGGTGCGGTGCACCGTGATGAACTCGGTGGCCAGCGCGTCGCGGCGGTCGGCGGGGTCGCCGGACTCCGCGAACCGCTGCTGGGCGGCGCGGGCGCGGGCCACCCGCTCGCGCGCGAGGGCGTCGATCCGCTCCACCCGCGCGCGTTGCGCCGCACGGTAGCGCTGCACGAACTCGGGCGGGTAGGTGCTCGGGGCGGGCGCGGGCGCGTAGCCGTTGTCCGGGCTGAAGGGGTCGAGCTCGGGCAGGATCGAACGGGGGTCGTCCTCGTCGGCGACCGACGGGTCGATCATGCGGAGCAGCAGCTCGCCCTGTCCGGGGTGCGGCGCCATGAACACCGCGAGGTCGGGTGCGGGCATCCGCGCGTCACGCAGCTTCACGGGCTTGCCGCTCGGGGTCCGTGCGAGCCGTTCCTGGGCGGGCAGGCCGGCCTGTTCCAGGTAGAAGGCGGCCAGCGCGCCGCCGCCGGAGTGGCCGACGGCGATCACGGTGCCGAAGCCCTCGTCGCGCAGGAAGGCGTGGCCGGCGGCCATGTCGAGCAGCGCCTGCTCGTGCAGCAGCGTCAGGTCGTTGCCCTGGGTGCGGCTGCCCTGGGTCCAGACGGCGACGCCGCGGCGCAGGAATTCGGGCACCAGGACGTGGTGCGCGAAGTCCTGCCGGGGGTGCATGAGGAAGGCGACGGCGGTGGCGCCGGGCACGGTGCGGAGCAGGCCGGAGACCTTGGCCCCGTCGACGGTGCTCAGCTCGACGGGGGTGGTGACGGTGCCGTCGGGCACGGCCTCGGCGTCGAGGTAGCGGCCCGCGCCGAGGCCGGTGGCGGCGCCCGCGCGCTCGGCGGTGGTCACCGGTCCACCACCCGGAGCGCGTCCTTGTCGTGTTGCGCGACGCGCGAGTCCTCCAGGCCCGCGAGGGCGCTGTACCAGACGGCGTGCCGGCAGCCGGTGGCGCGGCGATCGATCGCGATCTCCTCCGGCCGGGTGATCCGGAAGTACGGACCGACCCGCACGATCTCGTTGCGCGGCTCGGCGCCCGTGACCTTGAGGACGCCCTCGTTCTCGGGGACGTCGAGGACGTAGATGCGGCTCATCGGACCTCGGCCTCCTCGTCGGCGTTCCACGCGGCGTCGCCGGTCGCATCGCCGGTCGCGACGAGCCCGGCCAGCTCCCGCTGCCGCTCCTCCCACCTCTCGGCCTTCTCCACGATCAGCTCGGCCTTGCGCATCAGGAGCGCGTCCATCGACGGTGCGCCGCCCGAGACCACGTCGCACAGCGCCTCCAGGGTGAGGGCGGCGTCCAGGTCCTCCTGGGGCGTCACGGGGCGCAGGGCGCGGGTGATCTCGATCATGTAGCCGTTGGGATCGTGGGTGTAGATCGACTCGATGGTCTCGTGCATCACCTGCATCTCGCACGGCCAGTCCGAGGCGTCGAGGCGGCGGCGGTACTCCAGCAGGTCCTCCTCGCCGTCGACGTGGATGGCGAGGTGGCGGGAGTTCTTGAAGAACTCGGGCGTGCCCTGGGGAAGGCGCGCCCAGGAGTCGCCGGGGGCGCTCTGGTCGCCGAAGGGCTCGAGCCCGAAGTAGTAGAAGAACGCCATCCGGTCGCCGTTGCCGATGTCGAAGAAGAAGTGGATGAAGTCGGGGTGGTTCTCGGGGCCCCAGCCCGCGGCGCAGATCGAGTGGACGATGGGGAACTTGAGCACGCCGTTGTAGAAGTTCACGGTGCCGACGGGGTCGAAGGTCGGGAAGGCGGCGTGGTCGACGCCCTGGACGCGGTGCTCGGAAGTGCTGGCGGACATGTCTTCTCCTTATCCGGTGGCGGGTGGGGTCAGGCGCCGGCGGCGGCCGGGGCGGCGGCATCGGCGCGCAGCAGCGAGCCGGCGCCGGGGATGTCGACGGTGGCGCCGACGGAGCGCAGGATGCGGTAGGCGCCGGCGGTGGCGGCGGTGATCACGGGGATGCCGAACTCGTCCTCGGCGGCCTGGACCAGGTCGAGCGAGGGCATCTGGACGCACGCGGAGAGCACGAGCGCGTCGACGCCGGTGAGGTCGAGGCCGCGCGCGGCCTCCATGACGCGGTCGCCGGGGATGCAGCCGACCTCGGCGTTGTCGGCCACCTCGAGGGCGCGCCAGTCGGTCACCGTCAGGCCCTCGTGCTCGAGGTACGCCATCACCTGCTCGGCGAGCGGGCGCAGGTACGGGGTGACGACGGCGATCCGCGTGGCGCCCATGTCGCTGAGGGCGTCCACGAGGGCGCCGGCGCTGGAGAGCACGCGGGCGTCGCTGCCGCCCTCCGAGAGCTGCTCGGCGATCTTCGCCTCCACGCCGTGGTGCTCGCCGAGGCCGGTGGACATGATCGCGACGAGGCAGGCGTAGAGCATCGCGTCGACGCCCGCGTCACCGAGCTCGATGACGCAGCGCTCGCGCTGGGCGTTCATGGCGCGCAACTGCTCCGGGGAGACCTTCTGCATCCGCATGCGGCTGGAGTGGAAGGTGAACGTCTCCTCCGGGTGCCGGCCGAGGATCCGCGGCATCTCGGTCTCGACGGTGACGTTCGAGCTGGGGACGACCAGTCCGATCCGGATGGGCTTGGCGCTCATGGTGCTCCTCTGCGTGTGGTTCGTCGTTCCCTTCCAGTATTCGACGCCTTCGTAAAATTGTCAACACTCATGTTCACATGTCTACGTCGCCGTCACGAACCGGCCCGAGAAACGCCACTCGCCCGGCCGATGCGGCCGGGCGAGTGCGTGTGTTCGGTTGTGGGAGCGGGCGTCAGATCAGGGGCTCCAGGCGGTCCAGGCGGTCCCGGATCTCCGAGAGCAGCCCGGCGGGCCCCGAGGCCCCGTCGCCGGACTCCGGAACGCACAGCATGCGCCGGGCCAGCGCGGCGACGGTGTCCACGATGGCCTTGACCTCGACGGCGTCGGCGGGCCGCGCCCACCAGGCCACCCAGTTGCACATGCCGAGCAGGCTCAGCGCCGCGGTGCGGGCGTCGACGGGGACGAACTCCCCCTTCTTGACGCCCTCCTCGATGATCGCGATCGTCTCGCGCAGCACCTGCCGCTTGGCGCGCGCGTGCACCGCGCCCGCCTCCTCCGGCAGCATCATCTCGGAACGGTCCAGGATCCGGAACTGGCTCGGGTGCTCGGCGCGCTGCTGGACCAGCTGCTCGGTGAGCAGCGTGATCTTCTCCGTCGGCGCCAGGTCCGACCGGTTGCGCAGTTCCTCGATCACGTCGGCGAGATCCTTGGAGACCCGCTCGACGAGCATGACCAGCAGGTCCTCCTTGCTGCTGAGGTAGTGGTACAGCGCCGGCCGCGAGACCCCCACCGCGTCGGCGATGTCCTGCAGGCTGGTCGCGTCGTACCCTTTGACCGCGAACAGGTCCGTCGCCGCGTCCAGCACGTCCCCGACGATCAGATCCCGCCGCCGCGATCCGCGGCCCGGTCTCTCCACTGTCGACATGTCGACGACCCTATCCCGCGGCGCGGCCGGCCGCCGGGACGCTCATGCCGTGAGCACCACCGCGTCGGCCCGCCCCACGGCGACGGCGGCGGCCGCCTCGGCGCGCAGCGCGTCCGGGACCTCCACCACCACGGTCTTGCCGGCCCAGCGGATCCGCTCGGCCAGGTCGATCCGCGCCCCCACCGCCGCCGGGTCCGACGGTCCGCCCACCACGACCACCGGGCCCGGGGCGGTGGCCGCGTCCGCGACGAAGGCGTCGTGCCCGGCCTCCCAGGCCGCGCCGCCGTTCCACTCGACCCGGGTCGCGTCCTGGAGTTCTTCGACGCCGATCACCTTCGACGGTGCGCGCAGCGCCTCGGTCTCCAGCGGCAGGTCCAGCACCCAGTCGTCGACGGTGCCCCAGTCCCCCGCCGGCTCGGCGCCCAGGCCGCGCAGCGCGACGGCCGCCGCCTCCGGGAACTCGGCCGCGTAGTGCTCGATCCCGAGGTTCCCCGCCCGGGTCATGTACGACAGCGCAGTGGCCTCCGGCGCCGCGCCGGCGCGGTCGCGGAAGCTGGTCCACCAGTTCTGCGAACGCGCGGCGAGGTGCTTGAACCGCTGCACCGAGGGGCGGCGGGCGGCCTCGTAGGCGGCGAAGGCCGCGTCGGTGTCGGCGTGCGCGGCGAGCGCGGCGGCGAGGGCGATGGCGTCCTCGATCGCCAGCTTGGTGCCGGAGCCGATCGTGTAGTGCGCGGTGTGCGCCGCGTCGCCGATCAGCACCACGTTGCCGCTGGACCAGCGGTCCAGGGTCACCGTCGGGAACTGCGCCCAGCGAGTGCGATTGGCGAGCAGCTCACCGCCGTTCAGCTCGCGGGCGAACACCCGCTCGAGGTGCCTCAGGCTCGCGGTGTCCGACTCCCCTGCGGGCGTCGCCGCTGCGTTGGCCGCGAGCCCCGCGGCCTCCCAGGTGATGTCGTCGGCCTCGATCAGGAAGGTGCTTCGGTCGTCGGCGTAGGGGTACGCGTGGACCACGAACAGCTCGTCGCCCTCGCCGCGCCAGGTGAAGTTGGCGTTGTCGACGGCGAAATCGGTCCCGCACCACATGAAGTGCAGTCGGCCGTAGTCGACGTGCACGCCGAGCCCGTCCGCCACGGCGTCGCGGACGGCACTGCGCGCGCCGTCGGCGGCGACGATCACGTCGGCCGAGACGTCGCCGAGGCCGGCCTTCACACCGCTGCGGATCTCGACGCCCACCTCGAGCGCCGCCTTGGTGAGCACCTCGAGGAGCGCGGCCCGGCCGATCGCGAGGTTCCGCGCGCCGTGCAGGCCCACGTCGCCGGCGTCGGTGCGCAGCACGAGCGAGTGGCCGCCGTGGCTGACCTCGCGCATCCGGTCCGCGGTCTGCGGGTCGACCTTGGCGAGGTTGTTCATCGTGGCCTCGGTGAGCCCGACGCCGAAGCCGAAGGTCTCGCTGCTGCTGTCGGTCCGCTCGTACACGGTGACGAGGGCGTTCGGGTCGGCGAGCTTGATCAGGCGCCCGGCGGCGAGGCCGGCGGGGCCGCCGCCGATGATCGCGACGGTGCGGCCGGGGGTGGTATGAGAAGTCATGGCGGTCTCCTATCGGGCGGTGGCGGACTGGTCGGCGGCGAGCTGCTCCGCGATGCGCTCGCGGAGGTCCTTCTTCGACACCTTGCCCACGTTGGACAGGGGGAACTCGGTGACGACCTCGATCCGCTCGGGCAGCTTGTACTTCGCGAGACCCTGGCCGAGCAGGAACTCGCCGAGGGTCGCGACGGTCGGGGCCTCGGCACCGTCGTCGACGATGAGGTAGGCGCAGGCGCGCTCGCCGAGCACCGGGTCGGGCATCGCGACGAGCGCGGCGCTGACCACGTCGGGGTGGCGCAGGATGACCTCCTCGATCTCCTCAGCGTGGATCTTCTCGACGCCGCGGTTGATCACGTCCTTGATCCGCCCCTCGATCGAATAGACGGTGACGCCGCCGATCACGTGCGCGCGAGCGAGGTCACCGGTGCGGTAGAAGCCGTCGGCGCTGAAGGAGTCGCGGTTGTGCCGGTCGGCGCGGTAGTAGCCACGGATCGTGTACGGACCGCGGGCGCAGAACTCGCCGATCTCGCCGGGCGCGACCGGATCGTCGCCGCCCACCTCGGCGATCCGCACCTCGTCGGCGGGCGAGACGGGTGCGCCCACGCTGTGGTGCCGCACGTCCTCGCCCGCGCCGCCGGGCGTCACCAGGAACATGCCCTCGGCCATGCCGAACATCTGCCGGACGGCGATGCCGAGCTCGTCGCGCAGTCGCTGCGAGACCTCCTCGGGCAGCGCCTGTCCGCCGACCACGAAGTCCGCGATCGACGTGAGATCGGTGGTGCGGCTGCGCGGATCCTCCAGCAGCCGCACCGCGACGGCGGGCGGGACCAGCGGCAGCGACGTCGGCCGCTCGGCGGCGATGAGGTCGAGCAGGTCGGAGGTCCGCGCGGACGGGGCGAGCACCAGCTGGGCGCCGGCGAGGATCGCGGGCTGCACCGCGAGGCCGATGCCGGCGTTGTGCATCACGGGCAGCGGGTACAGCAGCTTGGTGTCGCCGTCGTAGCCGAGCGCCTCCGCCCAGGCGAGCGAGTTGTGGACGTACTCCTCGTGCTGCCGGGCCGCCACCTTGGGCAGGCCCGTGGTGCCGCCGGAGAGCTGGAAGACGGCGATCTGCGCGGGATCCACCGCCGGCGGCGCGGGGGCGGTGGCGCCGAGCTCGGAGAGTCGCTCCAGCGTGGGGGTGTCGCCGATCGCGTCCCCGCGGGCCACGACGACCACGGGCAGGGCGCCGGACTCGTGCAGCGCGCGGGCGACGGCCAGGGTCTCGCCCGCGCCGTGGTCCGCCTGAACGATCGTCGCGCGGGCGCCGACGTGTTGCGCGAGCAGGCCGATCTCGCGCTCGCCGTGCTGCGGCAGGGTGCACACGGGGCGCAGTCCCGCGATCAGGGCGCCCAGGTAGGCCACGACGGTCTCGGCCACGTTCCCCATCTGGAACATCACCGGCTCGCCCGGCTCCAGGTCGGTGCCCGCGAGCAGGCCCGCGCCGAACGCCCGCGCCCGGCCGAGCAACTCGCCGTGCGTCCACCGGACCTCCGGCGTGACGAGGCCGGGACGGTCGGCGAACCGCGCGAGCGCGTCGGTCAGCTCGTCGGGCAGCGACCTGCCGCGCCACAGACCGTCCGCCCGGTAGCGGGCGACATACTCGTCGGGATAGGAGACCAACCCGGCCTCGTGCGCCGAGCGGGCTGGGGACTGCACATCGTTCTCTGACATGTTCGTCAATTTATCAACGTGACTGTTGACACACAAGGGGTCGGCGGAGTTTTCTTGACATTGCCGACGAAACTTCACCATCGGCGTAACCTCACTCGCGAACGCCGGCCGTCAACCGTCCGCGTCGACCATCCAAGGAGCACCGCATCATGACGACCACCTCCGCAGTTTCCTCCACGACCATCGACGCCGCAGGCGTTCCGCTCGCGGCACGCGTCGCGGAGGCGCCGGGCGATCCGCGCGCCCTGATCGTCGCGATCCACGGCGGCACTTATGATTCCGAGTACTTCCACGTCGGCGCGGATTCATTGCTCGCCCTGGCCCCGGAGCACGGGTACACGGTCGTCGCGATCGACCGACCGGGCTACGGCGGCAGCGCGACGGTCCCTGCGGAACGGCTCGGCTTCGACGAGCAGTCCACCCTCCTGGCGGCCGCTGTCGACGCGCTGCGCGCGCAGTACGACCTGCCGACGGTGCTCGTCGGCCACTCGATCGGCGGCATGCTCGCGCTGCTCACCGCCACCAAGACCGCCGAAGCACCCGCGGGCGTGGAGATCAGCGGGCTCGGCGAGCTGTGGCAGCCGGGCATCCGCGAGATGTGGGGCGGCCTGCGCGGCGACGCTCCCGCGATCGCGCTGCCGGCGGAGGCCCATGCCGGCGTCATGCTCGGACCCGACGGGTCGTTCACGCCCGCGCACGTCGCCCGCGACGCCGAGCTGCTGCGCCCGATGCCGATGCCGGAGCTCTGCGACGTGGTGGACTGGGCCGACCGCCTCCCCGCCGTCGGCGCGTCGGTCACCGCGCCGGTCCAGGTGACCTTCGCCGAGCACGACAAGATCTGGCGCTCTGACGACGAGGCACGGGCGGCCCTGGCCCGGCACTTCACCGCCGGCCCGATCGACGTGCGCGTGATGGGCGGCGTCGGCCACTCCATCGAGCTGCACAGCTGCGCGCGCGAGTACACGCTGGCCCAGCTGGACTTCGTGGAGCGGTCGATCTCCTGAACCGACGACGGCGCCCGCACCGGGATCCTCCGGCGCGGGGCGCTGTCGTGTGCGGGCCCGACGGGCCGCGTGCCCTACCCGAGCAGGGCGTCGACGAAGGCCGCCGGCTCGAACGGGGCGAGGTCATCGGCGCCCTCGCCGAGGCCGACGAGCTTCACCGGCACGCCGAGCTCGTGCTGCACGGCGTAGACGATGCCGCCCTTGGCGGTGCCGTCGAGCTTGGTGAGGACGACGCCGGTGATGTCGACGACCTCGGCGAAGACCTTCGCCTGCGCGAGGCCGTTCTGGCCGATCGTGGCGTCCAGGACGAGCAGCACCTCGTCGACCTTGGCCTTCTTCTCCACGACCCGCTTGACCTTGTCCAGCTCGTCCATGAGGCCGGTCTTGGTGTGCAGGCGGCCGGCGGTGTCGATGAGCACCACGTCGACTCCCTCCTCGGTGCCCTTCGCGACGGCGTCGAAGGCGACGGCGGCGGGGTCGGCCCCCTCCTTGCCTCGCACCACTTCTGCGCCCACGCGCTCGCCCCAGGTCTGCAGCTGGTCGGCCGCGGCGGCGCGGAAGGTGTCGGCGGCGCCGAGCAGCACGCGCCGGCCGTCGGCCACGAGCACCCGGGCCAGCTTGCCCGTGGTGGTGGTCTTGCCGGTGCCGTTCACGCCCACCACCAACAGCACCGACGGTGCGCCGGCGTGCGGCAGGGCCTTGATGCTGCGGTCGTACTCGGGGTGCAGCTCCTCGATCAACACCTGGCGCAGCAGTGCGCGCGCCTCGGCAGCGCTGGAGACGCCCTGCGTCGCGATGCGGTCCCGCAGCTTCTCGACCACGGCCATCGTCGTGGGGGTGCCGAGGTCCGCGAGGAGCAGCGTGTCCTCGATCTCCTCCCACGACTCCTCGTCGAGGTCGCCCGCGCCGAGGAGGCCGAGCAGCGACGCGCCGACCGTCGACTGCGAGCGCGCGAGCCGGCCCTTGAGCCGGTCCAGACGCCCCTCCGTCGGGGCGATCTCGTCCAGCTTCGGGGCCGACGGTGCCGCCTCGGCGGGGGCCTCCACCTCGACCGGCGCCTCCGGCGCAGCGGGCTCCACCGGCGCCGCAGGCGCGGTCGCCTCAGGCGCGGTGGTCGTCTCGGCCGGAGTCGCCGGCGCGGCGGGAGCCTCGGTCTCGGCCGGAGCTGCGGGAGTCTGCGTCTCGGCGGGCGCCTCGGGCGCCGCCTCCGGCGCCTCGTCCTCGATGTGCTCGATCTCCGTCGGCGCGGACGGCGCGACGTTCGCGATGCCGGGGTCGATCTCCTCGGCCTCGGCGAGGCGCGCGTCGGCCTGCGCCTGCGCCGCTTCGGCGGCCTCCTGCTCGCGCGACTCCTGCAGGTCCTTGAGGGACACGTGCGGCGCGGCGTCGGGCGCCGGCACCGTCTTCGGGGCGGGCGGGGCCTTCGGCACCAGCGGCGCGGGCTCGGCCTCGCGCGTGCCCTCACTGAAGGTGAAGCCACCGCCGGCCTTGTACCCGCCCGACTTGTCGAGGCTCTTGGGCTCGGCCGTCTCCTCCTTGAGCGAGACGCGCCGTCGCTTGTTGAGGTAGAGGCCGGTCGCCAGCGCCGTCAGAACGACGAGGACGGCGACGACGGCGATGATGATGGCGATGGCCGAAGTACTCACGCCACGACTCTAGTCAACGTGCCCGTCCCGTCCGGGGCGCCCGTCGCGACCGACCGACCACCGGACCCCGACGCGATCGAGATCACGTATCCCGGATCGCGGTGATCGGAACTCTTCGCGGACCGTACGACCGCAACTAGCGTTCAGCTTCCATCGGGCTCCTCCACCTCCTGACGAAAGCGAGATCGCCCCATGCGCACCACCTTCTCCCGCCGCGCCCTCGGCGCCGCCCTGGCAGTGACGGCCGCAGCGGCGGTCACCGCCGTCGCCACCCCCGCGGCGAACGCCGACACCCTCACGGGCACCTTCTCGATCGACTCCGGTTCGTACTTCCGGATGATCCTGCCGAGCGGCACCGCGTCCGGCCCGTTCCTCGCGAACGGCAACTCGACCAACTCGGACAAGACCATCACGCCGCTGTCCGGTTCGCTGACCTCCGGCTCCTACCAGGGGCAGGTCACCGCGGCGCGCACCTTCTTCGGCTCGGATTTCGTGACCTCGACGAAGGCGACCGACCCGCAGACCGGGTCCGCGACCGCGGTCCCGACCATCACACGCAACGGCTCGTCGCTGTCCGGCGACCTGTCAGCGTTCGGCGTCGCCTGGAACGGCCAGGTCTTCAACCAGGGCGCCCCGAAGCCCGGCGGCGGCCTCCCCGGCAAGACCAGCCGCGTGACCGGCACGATCAACGGCTCCAATTACTCGATCACGTGGACCAGCCAGATCGTGGGCGGACCGTTCAACAACTTCACCGGCCTGTGGCATCTCACCGGTACGTACAGCAAGTAGCGGCACCCGGCGCGGCGGCGCTCCTCGGGGGCGTCCCCCGGCTGCGCGCCGTCGCGCCCCCGCGCACCGCGGCGCTCCCCGCCGCCCGACGATGGCCGGCCTGGTTCCTGCTGATCGCGGGCATCGCCCTCGCCCTCGGCTCCGTCGCCGGCGGCCTCCCCACCACGACGGCGGGCGCGACGAAGATGCTCGACGCCTTCGCACCGCACCTGACCGACGAGTCCCTCGCCCGGCTCGACGGGGACGTCGACGCGATCGCCCGGTTCGGCGCGGCCGCCCGCGCGGAGGCCGCGGCCGGGAGGCTCGCGGCGGCGCCGCGGACCGTCGACTACGCGAACCGGTCCGCGGACGTCGAGGCGAACGCCCGGGAGCTGCTCGCGTCGGCGCGGGCGGCGAAGCCCGACGTCGACGCGCTGGCCCGGATCCGCGGCCTGAGCACGCTCCCCCAACTGCTCCTGCTGGTCGGGATCGCGCTGGCCGTGGCCGGGGCGGTCCTGCTCCGCTCCCGGTCCGCCCCGCCGCGTCGGTGGGCGACCGCCGCCGCGGCGCTCTGCGCGGTGGCGCTGGTGGTCCACCCGTTCGCCTCCGGCCTGGTCGCCGGTGCGCCGTCCGCCGGCCGGGTGGTCGACCGGTTCGCGCCGATCATGACCGAGCAGCAGGTGGTGCGCCTGCAGCGCGACTTCCTCGCGCTGGTCGGCGCGGTCGGCGAGATCGACCGCGGCACGACGGTCCGCCGCACCCCCGAGATCCGGGCCTTCACCACCTCCTGGCAGACGGTGTCCTCCGATCTCGCCTCGCTCACCGGCGCGATCAACGACAACCTCCCCGACTACCGGCGGCTGGCCTCCACCAACGCCGTCCTGCCGGTCCCCGGCGGCACCTTCGCGGCCCTGCCCTGGGCGGAGCTCGTCCTGGGCCTCGCCGTCGGGGGCGCCGTGCTGGGGACCCGACGAAAGGTCCTGCCGTGACATCCCGTCCGATCTCCCGACGGTCCCTCGCTCTCGCACTGGTGGCCGTCGCGGCGGCTGCATCCGCCTGTAGCACCGCGGCGCCGGCGCAGCCCGAGGTCGCCGAGCAGCTCGTCGGGCTGTTCCGGTTCACGCCGGGCGGTTTCGCCGACGGGAAGCCGACGGGCACGTACTTCAAGATGGCGATCGTCGGCGGAACCGCCGACGGGCCGTTCGTCAACAACGCCAACTCGCCGATCGACGAGGGCCGCGTGACGGCCCTGAAGCCGGGCACCGCGGGCGGGCTCCGCACCGGCGCCTACCAGTCCGAGGCGAAACCCGGTTTCCGCAACGGCGATTCGCTGTCCGGCTCGGTGATCACGCCGACGAAGTTCTTCGACGTGCTCTTCGGGATCTCCACGAACGCCGTCGATCCGCAGACGCGCGCCGCGCTGCCCGCGCCGTCGGTGACGCGCACCGGGACGAAGCTGACCGCGGACGTCTCCGCCTGGGCCGCCTCCTGGAACAACCAGGAGTTCAACCAGGGCGCGCCGAAGCCAGTGCCCCGCACCGACGCCGCCGCGGCGGGCCAGGAGCAGGTCGGAAAGGCCTGGGACGTCGTCTCGCAGCGCTGGCTCGCGCAGCCCGCAGCGGCGAAGGCCGACGGCCCCACCGCGACCGGCACCTTCGACCCCGCGACGCGGCGCTTCACCCTCGACTGGACCAGCCACATCCAGGGCGGCCCGTTCAACGACTTCACCGGCGTCTGGCACCTGGAAGGCGTCTTCGAACCCGGACCGCCGCCCACCGCGGCCGGCTCGACCGCCCCCGCCCACTCCTCCGCACCGAAGAAGGCCCCATGACCCGCATCCCGCCCGCGCTCGCCCGCACCGCCGTCGCCGCCGCGCTGGCCGTGACCGTCCCCGTCGCCGGTACCGCGGCGGCCGCGCCCACGCCCAAGCCCGCCCCGTCGCCGGGCAGCTCCCCCGCGTCGGCGAGCGCGGCGGCGAAACCCTCGGGACCGGCGACGCCCTCGGCGGCCAAGCCCTCCGGTGCGGCGACCCCGTCCGGCCCGGCGAAGCCCTCCGGCTCGGCTAAGCCCTCCGGCTCGGCGGCGACCTCGGGGGCGATCTCGACCGTCGTTCCGGGCGTGAACCCCGCCGACATCCAATGCCCGCTCGGCTGGCCGAAGCCGCGGGAGAAGGGCGGCCTCGCCTCGCTGATCCTGCTGGCGCCCGCCGCCGGCGCCTTCACCGACGAAGCCTTCGCGGCGGGCCAGGCCTACGATCCGATCCTCAGCCTGTTCGGCCCCTTCCTCGCCGCGATCAAGCCCGTGATCGAGCAGTCGCAGCCCGCCCTCGCCGGCCCCGTCCGCGCGCTCAACGCCGCGGAACAGGCGGTCTACGACGCGATCAAGCCCCTGTACGCGCAGTACCGCCCGAAGGTGATCGAGGCGCTCACCAAGGCCGGCGACGACCTCGCCCCCGCTCTCCAGGAGCTCGCCGCCACCCCGGCGGCCGCGTGCCTCGTCGCCTGGGAGGACCAGGTGCTCACCGGCCTGCAGACCGGGAAGTGGTCCCCCATCGCCACCGGCGGCCTGGCCGCGCTCGCCGAGCTCGCGGCCAGCGGCAAGGGCGGCGGTCCGGCGGCGGCGAAGCCCGGGCCCGCGAAGGCAGTGCCGACGAAGGCCGGGCCCGCGAAGCCCACCGGCCCGGCCGTCGCCGCGACGCCGCGGTGATCGCACTCTCCGGCGTCACCGTCCGCTACGGCGCGACGGTGGCCGTCGAGGACGTGACCTTCTCGGCACCGTCGGGCGAGGTCACGGGACTGATCGGCCCGAACGGCGCCGGGAAGTCGACCACCCTGCGTCTCATCGCCGGTCTCGAGCGGCCCTCGTCCGGCACGGTCACGATCGACGGTCAGCGGTACGACCGGCTCGCGAATCCCGGCACGACCGTCGGCGTGCTGCTCGACGCGGCCTGGGCCGCGCCGACCCGCACCGCGCGCGAGCACCTGCGGTGGATGGCGGCCGCGATCGGCCTACCGGACGCCCGGGTCGACGCCGCGCTGGACCTCGTCGGCCTCGATCGGGTCGCGAATCGCGACGTCGGCGGCTTCTCCCTGGGCATGCGCCAGCGACTCGCGATCGCGGGCGCCGTCCTCGGCGATCCGCCGGTGATCGTGCTCGACGAGCCGGTCAATGGACTGGATCCCGAGGCGATCGCGTGGATCCGCCGGACGCTGCGGGCGCTCGCCGACGACGGCCGCACCGTGCTGCTGTCCTCGCACCTGCTCAGCGAGCTCGAGCAGACGGCCGACCGCATCGTCGCGCTGCACGAGGGGCGCGTGGTCGCGGACGCCCCGCTGGCCGAGCTGGTCGAGCTCTCGTCACCCGGTCGTTCCGGGCTCGAGGCGCTCTACTTCCGGCTCACCGGCGACGACGAGGCCGCGGCTCCCGCACCCGCGCCGGAGGCCGTCGAACCGCGCGGTGTCGCCCGCCGGTCGGTGGCGGCCGAGGCCCGGAAGGCGCTGACCTCCCGCGGTTTCCGGGCCGCGCTCGGCGGCGCGACGGCCGTCGCGCTCGCGGTGGCCGTCGTCGTCGGCGTCTTCGCGCCGGTCTTCCACGACGCCTCGGTGACCACTGCGGGCTACGGCCTCGGGCTGGTGGGCGGCGCGCTCATCGCCGTCGCCGGGGCGCTCCTGATCGGGCTCGACCGGGACCACGGGACGCTCGCCCTCACCCGGATCCTGATCCCGCGCCCGCTGCTCGGGTACGGCTCGAAGGCTCTGATCGCGGCGGTGGGCGGTGCGGGAGCGGGGCTGGCAGGTGCCGGTTCGGCCGTCGTGGTCGCCGCGATCACGGGATTGCCCTCGCCCGCTGGGGAGGTCCTGCGGCTGCTCGTCATCGCGCCGGTCGCGGGCGCGCTGCTCGCGGTATTGGGTCTCGCCGTCGGGCACGTGGCGTCGTCGACGACCGCCGCCGTCGGAGCCGTCCTGGGCTGGTGGTTCCTCGTGGAGGCGATCGCGGTGCCCGCGCTCCCCTTCGGGCGGTCGCTCGCGGCGTGGCTCCCCGCGACGAGCTCTCAGATCGCGACGATCGGCGTGCCCGCGAACACGGCGACCTGGTCGCCCTGGGTCTCGCTGGCGATCCTCGCCGCGTGGACCGCCGTCGCCTCCGCAGGAGCGCTCGCCGCGGCGCGACGCGGGCCCCGGACCGCCTGATAGCGTCACGCTCGAGTCGGACATGGGGAACCCGGTGGGAATCCGGGACTGGCGCGCAACGGTGTGAGGCGGCGAAAGCGGCTTCGAGTCCGATACCCGCCGACTCGCAGCTGTCCACCGCCGCCCCCGCGCACGGAGCGGCCGACGAATCGAGTCCGACCCATGCGGCCCAGCGCCCTCGTCCCACCCCTCGCCCTGTCCGTCGCGGCGGCATTCCTCACGGGGTGCGGCACCGCACCGTCGACCCCCGCGGCGAGCCCCTCCGAGCGGTTCCCCGTCAGCGTCACCACCTGCGACTTCACCACGGAGGTCACGGCGGAACCGCGACGCATCGTGACCATGAACCAGGGCGCGACCGAGGTCGCCCTCGCGCTCGGCGTCGCCGACCGGATGGTGGGCACGGCGTACCTCGACGACGCGGTCGCACCCCGCTTCCAGGCCGACTACGCGCGGATCCCCGTGCTCGCCGCCAAGTACCCCACGCAGGAGAAGATGCTCTCGGTGCGGCCCGACCTCGTCTACGGCTCGTACAACTCGGCGTTCAGCGAGAAGAACGCCGGCGACCGCGCGCGGCTGCAGGGCCAGGGCATCGCCACCCTCCTCGCCCCGGCGGGCTGCGCCAAGAAGCCCGAGCGCGCCTCATGGGACCTCATCTGGGACGAGCTGACAGCCGCGGGCCAGGCTTTCGGCACCGAGGACGCCGCCGCGAAACTCGTCGCGGCGCAGAAGGACGAGCTCGGCAGCGCCGCGCTCAAGGGCGCGGCGCGCGGCCAGCGGATCTTCTGGTGGGACTACGGCGCGCAGTCCGGGCTCAACGTGGGCGCCGGCAAGGGCACGCCGCAGCTGCTCATCGAGTCGGTCGGCGGCGTGAACGTCTTCGCCCACCTGCCGGGCAACTGGGCCGAGGTCTCCCTGGAGAACGTGGTCGGTACGAACCCCGACGTCATCGTCGTGGCCGATACCGCGGGACACCCCGCGCAGGACCGGATCGACCAGGCCCGCAAGGACCCCGCCCTGAGCCAGCTGCGCGCCGTCCGGGAGAACCGTTTCGTCGTGATCCCGTTCTCGGAGACCACCTCCGGCGTCCGCCTGCTCGACGGTGCGCGGCGCGTCGCCGACGGCATCCGGGCGCTGCCGTGACCGCGATCCTCGTCGGCATGTCCGCCGGCGTCGACCCCGACGGCCTCACCGCCCTCGCCCACAGCGCCGCCGCTGAGCCCGCCTTCCTCCAGGTCCACGATCCGGCGCTGGTCGACGTGCTCACCGCGGTCGCCGACCGCGGCGCCTCCGACGTCCTGCTCATCGGCGCGGGCTGGGCGCAGCCCGGCCCCAAGCGGTCGTGGTTGCGCCGGGTGGCCGCGCACTGGCTCCGGGGCTACGACGGTGCGCCGACGCTGCGCCTCGCCCCGCAGCTGCTGGCCGAACCCGACCGCGACCTGCTCGCGGCCGCGATCGCCGCGGGCGGCGCCCCGATGACCGACGACGCCGCGCCCCTGCATTCGGCGGCGTGGGAGGAGGTGCCGCGGCACCGGCACCAGGTGCTGATCTGCCGCGGCCCGCGCTGCTCCGCGCTCGGGGCGTCGGCGCTGACCTCGGCGTTCGGCGACGAGCTGCGTCGCGCGGGCCTGGGCGACGACGACGCACTGGTCACGGTCACCGGGTGCCAGTTTCCGTGCAATCACGCTCCCGTCGTCACGGTCCAGCCGGACGACGCCTGGTACGGGCGGGTCACCATCGACGACGTCCCGGACCTGGTGGATGCGCACCTGATCCGCGAGAAGCGCGCCGCGCATCTCCTGCTCCCCCGGGAACGCTCCGAGGCCCGACGGTCCGCGGAATATTCGGACCGCAGTCCGGGGTTGTAGCGGCCATGAAGAAGATCGGCTTCCTGTCCTTCGGTCACTGGACCGATTCACCCGGCTCCCGTACCCGCACGGCGGCCGACGTCCTGCACCAGTCGATCGACCTCGCGGTGGCGGCCGAGGAGGTGGGTGCCGACGGCGCCTACTTCCGCGTGCACCACTTCGCGCGGCAGCTCGGCTCGCCGTTCCCCCTGCTCGCCGCGATCGGCGCCCGGACCTCGCGGATCGAGATCGGTACCGGAGTGATCGACATGCGCTACGAGAACCCGCTGTACTTCGCGGAGGACGCCGGGGCCGCAGACCTCATCGCCGGCGAGCGACTGCAGCTCGGCGTGAGCCGTGGGTCGCCTGAGCAGGTGATCGAGGGCTACAAGTACTTCGGCTACCAGCCCGACGAGGGCAAGACGGACGCCGACATGGGCCGCGAGCACACTGAGTTCATGCTCAAGGTGCTCGAGGGCGGCGGCTTCGCGCAGCCGAACCCGCGCCCGATGTTCCCCAACCCGCCGGGGCTGCTGCGGGTGGAGCCGCACTCCCCCACGCTGCGGGACCGGATCTGGTGGGGCGCCGCGTCCGACGCCACCGCCGAGTGGGCGGCGAAGCTCGGCATGAACCTCATGAGCTCGACGCTCAAGACCGACGAGTCCGGCGAACCCTTCCACGTGCAGCAGGCCAACCAGATCCGGAAGTTCCGCGACGCCTGGGCCGAGGCCGGCCACGATCACGAGCCACGGGTCTCGGTGAGCCGCAGCATCATGCCGATCATCGACGACGAGAGCCGCGCCTACTTCGGCCACGAGCGCTCCAGCGACGACCAGTTCGGCGTGATCGACGACTTCCGCGCCGTCTTCGGCCGCACTTACGCGGGCGAGCCCGACGAGCTCGTCGAGCAGCTCCGCGACGACGAGGGCATCGCCGAGGCCGACACCGTCCTGGTGACGGTGCCCAATCAGCTGGGCGTGGAGTACACTACCCGCCTGCTGGAGTCCCTGGTCAAGGACGTGGCTCCGGCGCTGGGCTGGCGCTGACCTCGATCACGGCCGCCACCACGCCGCGGACCTGCGAGGCCGCGGGCGAGAGCTCGTAGGCGTGGTGGTGGCAGTAGCCGCTCAGCTCGTACCAGGCCGCGGCGAGCACCCGCCCGGTCGCCGTCTCGTCGAGCGCCCGGAGCACCGCGATCCGGGCCTTCATCGTGGCGCCGGTGACGTCGGCGCCGGTCACGTCGCGGCAACGCGCGTCGATGAGCGACTCCACCTCCTGGCGAGCGAGGAAGGCGGCGAGCCGGGCGCTGTTGCCCGCGCCGGCAGGTGCGCCCGATTGCAGGAGCTCCTCGGCCCGCGCGAGCAGCCCGGAGGTCACCGTCCCTCCAGGACGTCGTCGACGGTGCGCCGCAGGTCCGTCAACGCGCCCACGAGGTCCCCGGTGCCGCTGTGCACGCCCCGCGCGCAGATCTCGATCGTCGGGAACCGCCAGTCGCGCCGGGACTTCCATCCACCCAGGTTGCCGCGGGGATCGCCGAGGACCGTGAGCGCGACCTTCTGCTGCGTCGTCAGCGCCGACTCCCACCGCGATTCGGACTCGTCGTACGGCACCCCGCGCCGGGAGCTCTCGGCGTAGAACCGCTGCTGCGCGGCCGCTTCCACCGCGAGCCGGAAGATCCCCGGCACCGCCTTGCGCTTGACCACGTCGTCGAGCGCCTCGTCGCGGACGAGCGCGGTCGCGTCGACGATGTACCGGTGCGCCGGCGTGTTCGCGGGCTTGGGCGCGACGATCGAGCCCGGCTCGCGCACCACCTCGATGAGGTTCGCGGGGATCGACGCGTTGCGGATGGCCTTCGCCAGCCGATCGTCGTGCGAGAACACGATCACCTGACGCTCGGCGGCGAGATCCTGCAGTACGTCGAGGAATCCAGCGACCTTCGCCGGGTCCATCGCCTGGATCGGATCGTCGAGCACCAGGAAGCGGAACGGGCTCGCCGCCGCGGTCGCCCGGGGGATGAACAGCGCCAGCGCGAGGGCGTGCAGCTCGCCCTGGCTCATCACCGAGAGCGTCCCGGCCGGCTTGCCGTCGACGGTGCCGCGCAGTTCGGCGCGCCGCCGCGTGGCGCTGCCCTCCAGTTCGATGGTGCCGAGGTCGACGTCGGACTCCTGCCGCAGCCGGGCCCAGATCGCCCTCGCCTGGTCGACGATCGGCGCGAGCCGGCGGCCGCGGAGCGTTCCCGCGTTCTCCTTGAGCCACGCGGAGGCCGTCTTCGCCGCTGCGAGAGCAGCGTCCTGTTCCTGCGCGGCGGTCTCGGCCACGACCCACGCGCCGACCTCCTGCGCCACGGGCGCCCAGGCGTCCTCGAGCTCCGAGGCGAGGTCCGCCGCGATCGGACGCAGGCGCTCGCCGACCTGTGCCAGTGCGCTCAGGCGATCGGTCAGGTGATCGGCCCACTCCGTGGACGAGGCGGGCAGCGCACGTGCGGCGGCGACCGCATCGTTCCACTCGGCGACGGCGTCGAGCGCGTGCCCGTCGACGGGACGCAGCTGCGCGAGGCCGGCGACCAGGTCCCGCGCGGCGCGTTCGGCGTCCGCAAGACGACGCTGTGCCGCCCGCTGGTCCGCGAGCTGCGAATCGGTATCCGCGAGTTCAGCCTCCACCCGGCTCCGCCACGCACCGTCGAGTTCACCCGCGGCGCACACCGGGCACGGTCCATCGCCGGTATCGGCGTGCAGCGCCAGCGCGTCCCGCAGCAGGGCGTTGCGGCGCTGCGCCACCGCCGTCGCGCCCGCGGACGCGGCGACCACACCGCCGACCGCGCTGCGGAGCGCGGCTGCCTCAGCGATACCGTCCGGCGCCGACACGGCGGCACACGTCCGCAGGGCCGAGACCGCCGCCGCCTGCGGTGTGGCGCTGCCCAGGGTGATCGCCGTGATGGCGGCGAGGTCGTAGGGCTTGCGAGCGATCAACTTCGTGACCTCCCCGGCACGCGCGTCGTCGCAGGCGCCGAGCGAGCGCTTGAGCAGGGCGCGATCGGCGTCGGCGGCCTTACGGTGCGGTTCGAGCTGCTTGATCAGCGCCTTGAGGGCCGCCTCCGCATCGGCCACCGCGACGAGCCCGAGCATGCGGTTGAGAGCGTCGTACAGCCCGGACGGCCCCTCCTCGAAGATCCCGCCGAGCTCGTCGTAGGAGAGCAGCGGACGGTACACCGCGAGCGGCTGCTCCCAGCCCAGGTCCGCCACGCCGGTCTGCTTCTCCGAGGCGACCTGTGCCCAGCGGCGCGCCTCGTCGAGGTCTGCGTCGTCGGCCCACTGCGCTCCCACCGTCAGCGTCCGCCCGCCGCCGGCCTGCTGCATAGCGAAATCCGCGGCGATCCGGGCCGCTCCCGAGTGGAGGTTCCGCCAGGCGCCGGCCCACTGCTGTGCGCTGCGCTTCTCCTTCCACCGGTAGCTCGTACCGGTGAGGGCGTACTCCAGCGCCTCGGCGAAACTCGACTTCCCCGAGCCGTTCCGGCCGCTGATCACCGTGATCCCCGGCCGCGCCTCGAACTCGAGGCGCGCCTCGGGGCCGATCCCTCGGAACCCGGCGACGGTGATCGTGCGTAGGAAGGCGACCACGGGGTCCGGGACGACCTCCGCTTCCTCGCCTGTCCCGGGTCGCTGCGGCGCTGTTGCGCCACCCGCCTGCGCGAACAGATGCGCCTCACCCTCGAGCGCGGCCGCGACCAGGTACATCGCCTGCTCGCTGATCGACTCGTCCGAGTCCAGCAGTTCCCACACCTCGCGGATCGTGTCCTGTTCGATCGCTTCCTCGATGGCCCCCATGTCGCCTCCCCTGCGGCTGGTTGTTGGGGCAACAATGGCACACGGCACCGACAGGAATGTGCGGTCCTGGCGCTCCGCCGTGGAACGTCGCGCCTCAGCGCTGCTGGTGGCCGGTCCAGTACCGCATCAGGACGCGCGTGAAGCCGTTCAGCACCGACGTGGTGTCCGTGACGTACTCGAAGCCCGCCCGCTCGAACAGCGGTCGGGTGCCGACGTAGGCCATGGTCAGGTCGACCTTCGCGCCCCGATTGTCCACGGGGTACGCCTCGACGACCCTGGCGCCGCGGGCGCGGGCGAACTCCACCGCGCCGGCGACGAGTTCGTGGCTGATCCCCTGCTTGCGGTGTCCGGGCCGCACTCGCACGCACCACAGCGACCACGGGTCCTCGTGCCCGTCGACCTGCGGGATGCGGCGGTTCGTCGCGAAGCTCGTATCCGCCCGCGGGTGGATGGCGGCCCAACCGACGGGGTCGGCACCGTCGTAGGCGAGGACGCCGGGCGGCGGGTCCTCCGCGCACAGTCCCCGGACCCGCTCGAACCGGTCGGGCCCGCGCAGGGCCTGGTTCTCCTTCGAGCCGATCCGGTAGGAGAGGCAGAAGCAGTTGCTGGAGGTCTGCTTCTTGGGTCCCAGCACAGCCGCCACATCCTCGAAGACGCTCGCCGGCCGCACCTCGATACCGCTCATGCGGCTCACGCTAACTCAGCGCACCGACCAGCGGTCCTCGATCCGCCCGTACCGCCAGATCAGCAGCGCCACGGCCCATACCGCCACGAACAGCCCGACGATCACGAAACCCGCGTAGTCCAGGTCGATCGAGGCGACCCAACCGAGCGGCCCGGACTCGACGTGCGCCCGCTCGGCCAGCACGCCCAGCAGTTCGACGGTGCCGATCGCCAGCGCCACGGCCACCGAGAGCGACGTGATCGTGATGTTGTAGTAGACCTTCCGCACCGGCTTGGCGAAGGCCCAGCCGTAGGCAGCGTTCATGAAGACGCCGTCGATGGTGTCCAGCAGCGACATTCCCGCCGCGAACAGCACCGGCAGCACGAGGATGCAGTAGAAGGGCAGGGTGAACGCGGCCATGCCGCCCGCGAGGACGAGCAGGCCCACCTCGGTGGCGGTGTCGAAGCCCAGGCCGAAGAGCACGCCGATCGGGTAGATGTGCCAGGGCTTGCGCACCGACCCGGACACCCCGCGCAGCAGGCGGTTCATGAGGCCGCGCTTGTTCAGCCGGTCCTCGAGCTCGGCCTCGTCGTAGCGCCCGGTCCGCATGTCCCGGAACACCTTCACGATGCCGATGAGCACCACCAGGTTGATGATGCCGAGGATCCACAGGAACACGCCGGAGACGGAGGTGCCGATGAAGCCGAGCACCGTTTGCATCGTCGAGTTCTCGTCCTCCACGGGGCCGACGAGGGCGCGGACGCCGAGCGCGAGCAGCGCGGCGAGGCCGAAGACGACGGTCGAGTGGCCGAGCGAGAACCAGAAGCCGACCGAGAGCGGCCGGCGCGGGTTGCGCTCCCCCGCGGCGATCCTCCCCTCGCGGTCGGCCAGCAGCTTCCGCGTGGTGTTGTCGATCGCGGCGATGTGGTCGGCGTCGAAGGCGTGGCGCAGGCCGAACGTGTAGGCGAGCAGGCCGATGCCGACGGTGAACTCGCCGCCATCGCCGATCCGGTAGTGGCCGGGTGCGATGAGCAGGATGAGCGCGCCGAAGCCGACGACGTGCAGCGCGATGACGGTCGCGGTCATGCCGAACAGCGACCGCCGGTCGCCGGGGCCCAGCGCGGTCCACGCCGTCCTGAGTCGTTCGGTGGTGCTCGATGTGGTCATGCCGGTGTCCTCCACCTCAGTACTTTCGCAGGTTCATGGGCGCCTGTCCGGTCCATCGGGATCGGAGCAGCGCGATGACCGCGTCGAACAGGCCGGCCAGCTCGGCGGTGTCGTCACCGAGGCAGCGGAGCACGAAGCCCGGGCCGGCGAGCGCGGTGAGCCCGCTCCGAACCGTCCCGACGGTCTCGGTGAGCGCGTGCACCTCGTCGAGCAGGTCCTCGTCGATGCGCGGGTCCACCGCGGTCAGCGATCCGACGTGCGTGCGCCCGTCGAGGAAGCCGATGCCGGACGGGTCGGCGCGGCCGGGTTCGATGAGCAGGTTGTCCACCGCGAGCAGCGCCCCGCCACGGTGGATCTCGGTGCGCATGCGCAGCTCGTCGTAGCGGAACCGCGCACCGTCGGGCGACCACCCGGGCGTCACGATCTCGGCCAGCACGAGCGACGCCGATTCGTCGAGCTCCACGGCGCAGGTCTGCCGGTAGGTGGCCTCGCGGTACAGGATCAGCGCGTCGGGCACGTACTCGAGGACGGCGCCGGCACCGAGCCGGATCCGCATGTGCTGCGCGGCGCCGCCGCCGGGCGTGCGGTAGACCTTGGTCGCCGACTGCGTGGTCACGACGGCCCGGGCGCCGGCCTCCAGCTCGATGTCGATCGCGTAGGCGTCGCCGCGCAGGCACCCGCCCCCGGGGTTCACCATGTGGTAGGTGACCTGCCCGGAGTCGTCGAGGTACATGGGCCGCAGGGTCTGCAGGGTGCCGGCGTGCCGCTGCGCCACGGCGACGGTGCGCTGCCCTCGCGGTGCGAGGGTCAGGGCGAGTTCGCCGGTGAGCGCGGGCACGGCAGCACCGCTCACGCGAGGTCGAGCATGAGGACGTCGCGGCGGATCCACTCCAGCACGCCGTCCAGGCCCTCGTCGGTCTTGAGGTTGGTCATGCAGAACGGGCGGTCGCCGCGGAACACCTTGGAATCGGCCGCCATGACGGACAGGTCCGCGCCGACGTACGGCGCGAGGTCGGTCTTGTTGATCACGAACAGGTCCGACTTGATCATGCCCTGCCCGGCCTTGCGCGGGATCTCCTCGCCCTGCGCGACGTCGATGAGGTAGATCGAGAAGTCCACCAGCTCGGGGCTGAAGGTGGCGGAGAGGTTGTCGCCGCCGCTCTCGATGAACACGATCTGCAGGTCCGGGTGGGCCGCGATCAGCCGCGAGACCGCGGCCTCGTTCATCGACGTGTCCTCGCGGATGGCGGTGTGGGGGCAGCCGCCGGTCTCGATCCCGACGATGCGGTCGCCGGGCAGCACGCTGTTGCGCGCCAGGATCTTCGCGTCCTCGGTGGTGTAGATGTCGTTGGTGATGGCCGCCATCGACACCTCGCCGTCGAGGTGGCGGGTGATGCGCTCCACGAGCTGCGTCTTGCCCGCGCCCACGGGGCCGCCGACACCGATCCGGATCGTCGTCATGGAATCTCCTCCTAGCTCATGAACATCCGCGCCCGCTGGCGCCGATGCCGCATCTGGGCGATCTCGAGCCCGGGCGATGCGGCGCCCAGGTCGTCGTCGGTCAGGGTCATCGCGGTGGCGACGGCGTCGGCCACCACGTCGTGCATCGAGCGCTGCACCCGCTGCCCCGCCGTCTGGCCGATCGGGATGGCGCGCACGGCGTTCTGGGTCAGCGACGTGACGGCGGCGAAGACGTGCGCCTCGATCGCCGCGGCCGGCGGGGCGTCCACCGCGTGCGCGAGCAGCGCGAACGCGACGGCGGGATGCCCGTGGCAACGCCCGGCGTCGAGCTCGGCGAGGTAGTCGCCGAGAAAGGACTCGGGCGCGACGACGGTGCCGACCTCGGCGGTGCGCCTGCCGATCGTGCCGGCCGCGGTGCGCACCTGTTCGGGCAGGGTGAGGGCCGCCAGCAGGCCGTCGAGCCGCCAGACGGCCTCCAGGTCGCCGAGGTGCAGGGCGTCGTAGACCATCCGGATCGCGAGGCCGTCCGTGTAGGCCAGTTGCCGGGAGACGTACGCGCGCAACCACGCAGCGAAGGTGCCCTCGTCCACGATGGTGCCGTCCGCGAGGTACGCCTCCATCCCGAACGAGTGGCTGAACGCCCCGGTCGGGAGGGCGGAGTCGCTGAGTTGCAGGAGCGGCAGCAGGTACCCCGGCGACGCCCCGGCCCCGATTGAACACCGTTCCTGTACGTCGCGACCTGCGCTTTCGCCGACCGAAACGGTGTTCAATGCGTGTGCTCCGCGTGGCGGAAGGGCGTGGGAAGAACGCGGTCCTGTCGCGCGAAGGGGACGCCGTGATGAACGAGGTAGTCCTCGACGGTGTGGTCGTACTGCACCACCATCACCTCGGCGCCGTACTCGGAGTCGGCGTCGAAGAACTGCGCCTGCAGGTGACGGTTGCCGAGTCCATGTGCGGTGCGGCCCATCTCGGTGATCGTGCGCGGGGCGATCACGAGCACGTCGGTCGCCAGCACCTGCACAGCGATGATGTTGCGCTCGTCGCGGTGCAGGATGTCGCCGTCGCGGAGGTCGCCGTCGGGCCCGACGGGCGCGGCCAGACGCAGCCCGATCTCCCGGTCGTGGTCGGTGCGCACCCGCTGGATCCGCTTCACGAGGTCGGCTCCGGCGAGCGGCACCCGCTCGACGTGCACGGCGTCCAGTTCGGCGGGGTCGAGGTCGGCGAGGTTGCCGGCGACGGTTTCGATGATCACTTCTCGCCTCTCAGAATAGGAAGTAGCGCTGGGTCATGGGCAGGGACGACGCGGGCTCGGAGCGGACGGGCGTCCCGTCGACGGCGACGACGTAGGTCTCGGGGTCGACGGTGATCTCGGGCGTCGCGCCGTTGTGCGGCAGGTCCTGCTTGCGGAGGGTGCGGATGCCCCGGACGGGCAGCGTGCGCTTGCGCAGCCCGAGCTCGCCGGCGACGCCGGATTCCACTGCCGCGGTGGACAGGAAGGTGATCGCGGCGTCGTGCACCGCTTTCCCCATCGACCCGAACTGCGGGCGCATGGTGCGCGGTTGCGGTGTCGGGATCGAGGCGTTGGCGTCGCCCATGAGGGCCGTGGCGATCTGACCGCCCTTGATCACCAGGTCGGGCTTGACCCCGAAGAAGGCCGGGTTCCACAGCACGAGGTCCGCGAACTTGCCCTCCTCGACGCTGCCGACGTACTCCGCGATGCCCTGCGCGAGCGCCGGATTGATCGTGTACTTCGCGACGTACCGCTTGATCCGGGCGTTGTCGCCGCCGTCGGGGTCGCCGTCGAGCGGCCCGCGCTGGCGCTTCATCGAATCCGCGAGCTGCCACGTCCGGGTGATCACCTCGCCGACCCGTCCCATGGCCTGGGAGTCGGACGAGGTGATGGAGATGATGCCCATGTCGTGCAGGACGCCCTCGGCCGCGATGGTCTCGGGGCGGATCCGCGAGTCGGCGAAGGCCACGTCCTCGGGGATGTCGGCGTTGAGGTGGTGGCACACCATGAGCATGTCGAGGTGCTCGACGATGGTGTTCTCGGTGAACGGCAGCGTCGGATTCGTCGATGCGGGAAGCACGTTCGGGTGCCCCGCGATGGCGATGATGTCCGGCGCGTGGCCGCCGCCCGCGCCCTCGGTGTGGAAGGTGTGGATCACCCGGCCGTCGATCGCGGCGACGGTGTCCTCGAGGAAGCCGCATTCGTTGAGGGTGTCGGTGTGGATCGCGACCTGCACGTCGTACTCGTCGGCGACCCGCAGCGAATTGTCGATGGAGGCGGTGGTCGAGCCCCAGTCCTCGTGCACCTTGAGGCCGATCGCGCCGGCGCGGATCTGCTCCGCGAGCGGCTCCGTCGCGCCGGCGTGCCCCTTGCCGAGCAGCCCGATGTTCATGGGGACGTCGTCGAGCGCCTGGAGCATGCGGGCGATGTGCCAGGGCCCGGGCGTCACGGTGGTGGCGTTGGTGCCGGCGGCGGGGCCGGTGCCTCCGCCGATCATGGTGGTCACGCCGGAGTTGAGCGCAGTGTCGATCTGCTGCGCGCTGATGAAGTGGATGTGCGTGTCGATGCCGCCGGCGGTGAGGATCCGCCCCTCCCCCGCGATGATCTCGGTCGCGGCCCCGATGGTGATGGTGATGCCGTCGCTGATCTGCGGGTTGCCGGCCTTGCCGATCCGGAGGATGTGGCCGTCGCGCAGCGCGACATCGGCCTTGACGATGCCTGTGTGGTCGATGATCAGGGCGTTGGTGATCACGGTGTCGGGGATGTCGTGTTCGCGGGTGAGCACCCCGTTCTCACCCATACCGTCGCGGATCACCTTTCCCCCGCCGAAGACGACCTCCTCGCCGTACACGGTGAGATCCTTCTCGACGACGGCGAAGAGCTCGGTGTCGGCGAGGCGCACGGCGTCGCCGACCGTCGGGCCGTAGAGGTCGGAGTACTCACGACGGCTCAGTTCGAAGCTCATTGCTCTCCCTCGTTCCCGGCGCGGCCCGCGGCTCCGTCGAGGGGTCCGTTGACGCGGTTCGCGAGGCCGTGGACTTCGCGGGCTCCGGCGAGGGCGACGAGGCGCACCGTCTTGCCGTCGCCGGGCTCGAACCGGACGGCGGTCCCGGACGGGATGTCCAGACGGTGCCCGTACGCCTCCGCCCGGTCGAAGTCGAGGGCGCGATTGACCTCGGCGAAGTGGAAGTGCGAGCCCACCTGGATGGGGCGGTCGCCGGTGTTGACGACGCGGACGGTGCGCGTGGGGCGGCCGTCGTTGCACAGGATCGGCGCGGACGCGAGGCGGAACTCTCCGGGGATCATGGCTCGCCTACCGGATCGGGTGGTGGACGGTGACGAGCTTGGTGCCGTCGGGGAAGGTGGCCTCCACCTGCACGTCGTGGATCATCTCGGGCACGCCCTCCATCACGTCGTCGCGGCCGAGGATCGTGGCCCCGTAGGCCATGAGGTCGGCCACGCTGCGGCCGTCGCGGGCGCCCTCCACCAGCTCGTACGTGATGATCGCGACGGCCTCGGGGTGGTTCAGCTTGAGCCCGCGGGCCTGGCGACGACGCGCCAGGTCCGCGGCGACGACGATGAGCAGTTTGTCCTGCTCGCGGGGCAAGAGGTGCATGAGAATTCACTCAAATCCCTTGCCCCAGCGGCCGTCAAGCCAGATCGTCAGGCGCAACAGGCTGGAAACACGAAGTTAACGTCGCCCGCTGGGGCCACCCCGGCGGGGCGGGCCGGCCGGTGGTCCCGACGGCGAATCGCTGGACTCGGCGAGCCGGTACCGGATCAGCCTGGAGCTGTTGAGCACCACCGCGACCGAGGAGGCGTTGTGCAGGATCGCGGCCAGGACGGGCGAGAGCGCGCCGCCCGCGCCGACCAACAGGCCGACCGAGTTGACCGCGATCGACATGCCGTAGTTCTGCCGGATCACGTCGACGGCCCTCCGGCCGAGATCCACGACGTCGAGGACGTTGCGCAGATCGTCCCCGGCGAGCGCCACGTCGGCGGTCTCGACCGCCACGTCGGTCCCCGCGAGGCCCATCGCGATCCCCACGTCCGCCGCCGCGAGCGCGGGCGCGTCGTTGACGCCGTCGCCGACCATCGCGACCACATGGCCCTCGTCCTGCAACGCCCGGACTTCGGCCAGCTTGTCCTCGGGCATCACTTCCGCACGCCATCGGGTGATGCCGAGTTCGGCGGCGATGGCGGCCGCCGTCTCCGGATGGTCGCCCGTCAGCATGACGACGGTGCCGATGCCCGCCGCCGCGACGGCGGCGAGGGTCTCCGCGGCCTCGGGGCGTACCTCGTCGCGCAGGCTGACGAGGCCGGTCAGGGCACCGTCCACCGCGAGGAGCAGCGGCGTCTCGCACTCGGCGCGGAGCCGCTCGACCCACCGCGTGGCGTCGACGCCCACAGCCACGCCGTGCTGTTCCAGGAGCGCCGGACTCCCCAGTAGGAGCACGCGGCCGTCCTCGGCCTGGGTCCGCATGCCGAGTCCGACGATGACCTCGCACTCCGCGTGGCTGGGGATCTCGATGTGCCGCTCCTCGGTGGAGCGGATGACGGCCTCCGCCAGGGGGTGCCGGGAGTGGATCTCGGAGCTGGCCGCGTGCGCGAGCACCTGCTCCGGCGTCCAGTCGTCGCGGAACGAGACGACGTTGGTCACCACGGGCCGCCCCGTGGTCAGCGTGCCGGTCTTGTCGAAGACCACCGCCGTGACCGAGCCCGCCGCCTCGAGGTGCGAGCCGCCCTTGATCAGGATGCCCCGCCGCGCACCGTTGCCGATGGCGCCGCTGATCGCCGTGGGCGTCGACAGGCCCACTGCACAGGGGCACGCGATGAGCAGCATCGTCATCGCGCGCCGCAGGTCTCGGGTCAGGAGCAGGGTGAGCCCGGACAGGAGGAACGACCCGGGGACGAAGCGGCGGGAGAAGTTGTCCCCGACGGTCTGGATCGGCGCCCGGTCCCGCTCGGCCTCCTCGACCCGCTCGATGATGCGGCCGATGGCGGTGTCGGCGCCCACGGCCGTGGCGCGCACGACGAGGCGTCCCGAGACGACCACCGCTCCCGCATGCACCGTCGCGCCCGGATCAATGGTGACGGGGAGCGTCTCCCCGGTGAGCGCGGCCTGGTCGACGACGGCGAGCCCGTCGACCACGACGCCGTCCACGGGCACCGCCACGTGATCGTGCACGATGACGACGTCGCCGACGTCGAGCGCGTCGATCGGGACCTGCACCTCGGCCCCGTCGGCGAGCCGCAGCCATGCCGAATCGGTGTTGCCGCGCAGCAGGTCCGAGATCGCGCGCCGAGTGCGGCGCAGCGTGAGGTCCTGGAGGAACTCGCCGATGTTGAGGAGCCACAGCACCGTCAGCGCGACGACGTTCTCGCGGAGGAGGAGGCTCGCGATGGTTGCCGCTGAGACGAGGGCGTCCGTGCCGGCGCGTCCGCCGCGCAACGATCGCAGGGCGCCACGCAGGAACGGGTAGCCGGTGAAGACGGTGATCGCGGTCGCCGCGGTCCGCGTGCCGGGCCCGAGCAGCGGCGGTCGGCGGAAGGCGTAGCGGCGGAGGCCGAGGAGCACCAGCGCCGCGGCGCCGAGACCCATCCGGAGGAGATCCGCATTGGTCACGTCCGCCGAGTGCGGCGCGTGCCGGGCGACGAGGGACGCATCGGCGGCGAGCCCCTCCGCGGCGGCCACGGCGATGCGCGCGGGATCGACGTCGCTGCGATGCCAGACCACGAGGGACCCGGTGTGGCTGTAGGCGTGCGCCGCTCGCACTCCGGGAATCGCCAGCACCGCGTCCTCGACCGCGATGCGGCGCTGCGGTGTCGCTCCGACGAGATCATCGAGCACCCAGCGCAGCCGGCCGGCGGCCTGCGAGACGACTCGTCCTGCCGGCTCGGACAGCGCGAACATCAGTGGTCGTGGTCGTGCGCGGCGCCGGTCGCCGGTGGGGTCGACTCCTCGCCGACCCGCTCCTTGGCCTCGGCCAGGATGTCCGCGGCGTTCAGTCGCACGTTCTCGGCGACCTCCTCGGCCTTGCGGCTGCCCTTGAGCCCCAGCGCCGTCGCGGCGACCGCGCTCTCGCGCAGCGGCGCCTTGGCGAGCGCCTTCTTGGTCGCCTCGTACGCCGCGGCGCCGACGAGGCCGGTTACGAGCGCGGAGCCCGCCTTGAGGAGTACCGCCTGCACCGCCATCGGATCGTCCCTTCGTCGGGCGGCTCACGCCACCTATCGAACATCATTTCCAACAGCGTACCGCGCCAGGCGGGACCGACGGAACGTAACGCACAACACGATAGGCCGCCCTGCGTGCATTCCCGGGACGAGACGGCGGGGGCGCCGCGTCTCAGCCCTGCGCGACCTTCACCGCCAGCACGGGGCACGTCGCGTCGAGCAGGATCCGCTGCGCCGACGAGCCGAACAGCAGCTTGCCCGTGGCGGTGCGATGCTTGATCCCGATCACCAGGACGGACGCGTCCAACGCGGTCGCGGCGTCGACGACGCCGCCCACCGGGTCCTTCTCGAACTCCTTCGGGCGTTCGACGGTGACGGTGAGGCCGCGTGCGGTGGCCTCCGAGAGGTCGGGAGCGTCACCGTCGAGAAGGAAGACGACGATGGGCTCCCCGGGCCTGCGCTCCGCCTCCCGATAGGCGGCCTCGAGTGCGGCGGCGCTCTCGGGGGTGGTCGAGTGGGCGACGAGGATCGTCATGTCAGATGTCCTTTCCGGTGCGGGCGGTCACGACCTGGCGCGCCTTGATGAGGAGCACGGCGATCAGCAGGGCGTAGAGGGTGATCGAGATCGGCGAGGAGACGAAGACGGAGTAGTCGCCGTCGGAGGAGAGCAGGGCGTCGCGCAGGCTGGTCTCGGCGAGCGGTCCGAGCACCATGCCGATGAGCAGGGGCGCGATCGGGATGTCGTAGCGCTTGAAGACGAACGCGAGCAGGCCGATCGCGAGGAACAGCAGCAGGTCGAACATCGTCGGCGACGTCGCGTAGATGCCGAGGCCGCAGAAGACCACGATGCTGCCGTACAGGTACGGCGCGGGGATCAGCAGCAGCTTCGCCCACAGCTGCGCAAACGGCAGGTTGATGATGAGCAGCACGACCATCGCGATGAAGAAGCTGGCGAGCAGCGCCCACACCAGGTCCGGCGAGTTGTCGAACAGCAGCGGCCCGGGCTGCAGGCCGTACTGCCGGAACGCGGCGAGCATGATCGCGGCGGTCGCCGAGACCGGGAGGCCCAGCGAGAGCAGGGCTCCCATCGCCATGCCCGTGGTGGAGTTGCCGGCGGCCTCCGGCGCGGCGAGGCCGCGGATCGCGCCCTTGCCGAACATGGGGACCTTACGGCGGCGGTCCAGGCGGCGCTCCACGTCGTAGGCGAGGAAGGTGGGGACCTCCGAGCCGCCGACGGGGATGACGCCGAAGGGCAGGCCGATCGCGGTGCCGCGGCCCCACGCCGGGAGGGCCTCGGTGAACTCGGCCTTGGAGAGCCAGGCGCGGCCCGCCTTGGCGCCGAGCGCCTTCGGGGCCGGATCGCGGCGGAAGCGCCCCGCGACGATGATGATCTCGCCCAGGGCCAGCATGCCGACGGCGACGATCACGAGCGAGATCCCGTCGAAGAGGTTCGCGGAGCCGAACGTGAAGCGCTCGGTGCCGGAGATCTGGTCGATGCCGACGGTGGCGAACATCAGGCCCATCACGAGCGACGCGAGCCCCTTGATCACCGACTCGGAGACGACGGAGGAGATCGCGCCGAACGCCAGGAGCGAGAGCGCGAAGTACTCGGCCGGACCGAACTGGGTGGACAGGTCCGCCATGAACGGGGCGAGGAAGACGACGAGGATCGAGGCGATCATGCCGCCGATGAACGCGCCGATCGCCGCGGTCGCGAGCGCCTGGGGCGCGCGACCGTTCTTCGCCATCTGGTGTCCCTCGAAGGTCGAGGCGATCGACGACGCCTGTCCTGGCGTATTCATCAGGATGGCCATCGTCGAATCACCGAAGAGGCCGCCGAAGTAGACGCCGGAGAAGAGGATGAACGCCGCGGTCGGGTTGAGCGCGAAGGTCATGGGGAGCAGCAGCGCCACGGCCATCGAGGAGCCGAGGCCGGGCAGCACGCCCACCGCGGTGCCGATGAGGCAGCCGATGACGACCCACATGAGGTTCGACGGTGAGAGCGCGCCGGCGAACCCGTCGAGCAGGAGTCCGAACTGGTCCATGGCTACAGTCCTCCCAGGATTCCGGACGGGAGCGGGACGTCCAGCAGGACGCCGAAGATCAGGAAGACGAGGCTGGAGAGCAACAGCCCGACGGAGACGTCGAAGAGGGGCCGCTTGCTGTTGAAGGCCCGTGTCACGCACCAGAACAGGAGCGCGGCGGCGAGGATCCAGCCGAGCACGTCGAGGAGCACCGCGAAGGCGATGAGTCCGCCGATGAGCCAGCCGGCGGCGGCCCAGTCGGTGTAGCTGCGGAACTTCGTCTCGGACCGGGCCAGCTCGTCCGGGTTGCGGAGGAAGTGCACCGCGAGCGCGGCGGCGAGCGCGTAGCCGACGATCGCCAGCAGCCAGGGGAAGAACGTGGGGCCGGGGCTGTCGTCGGACTGCACGTCCATGGTGAGGTTGCCGATCACCACGAGGGTGCTGGCGATGGCGAGGATCGCGGGGACGACGAGCGCGCCGAGCCCGTTACCGGTGCCCTTGGCCGCGGCGTCCGCTTCTTCTGCCTGCGCGGTCATTTGCCCAGCTCCTTGTACAGGCCGGCGATGACGCGGTCCTCGTCGGCGATGAAGGTGGTCAGCTCGGGACCTTCCAGCCACGCCCTGGTCCACTTGTTGTTGCGTTCGGCCTCGGCCCAGTCCTCGGTGCGCATGACCTCGTCGAAGACGTCGCGGATGTTCTTCACGTCCGCCGCGGAGATGTCGGGCGGACCGAACAGGGCACGCCAGTTGGCGAGCGTCACGTCGTAGCCGAGCTGGCGCAGCGTCGGGAAGTCCACGCCGTCGAGGGGCTCCTTGGCCGCCATCGCGAGGCCGCGGAGCCGGCCGGACTGGATCTGGTCGATGAGGTCGGCGTAGCCCGAGAACGCGGCCTTCGCGGTGCCGGTGACCAGGGCCTGGGCGACTTCGCCGCCGCCGGCCTTGGGGATGTAGGTGGTGTTCTTCGGGTCGATCCCGGCGGCCTTCGCGAACTGGGCCATGACGAGCTGGTCGAAGCTGCCGCCGCCGGTGAACGGGATCGAGTGCGGGTTGCTCTTCCAGGCCGCGACCAGGTCGTCGACGGACTTGTACGGGGAGTTCGAGGGGACGACGAGTACGTCGTACTCCTCGAAGATCCGCGCGACCGGGGTCACGTCGGTCATCTTCACCGCGGACTTGGTCTGCTGGACACCCGCGACGAGGCCCGTACCGCCGACCATGACGACATCGGCCCGGCCCGGCATCGAGTGCAGGCGGGAGAGTCCGATGGTGCCGGCGGCGCCGGGCACGTTGACGACCTGGATGTTGGTGGCGATCTTCTGCTCCCGCATGATCGCCTGCGCCTCGCGCATGACGAGGTCCCAGCCGCCGCCCGCGCCCGCGGGCGCGATCAGCGTGGCCTTGTTGCGGATGTCGGCGGAGAGGCCGCCGCGTTGGAAGGAGTAGAAGACCGCCATGGAGACCACCACCACGACGACGATCGCGTAGACCGCCAGTGCCACCATGTTGCGTTGCCCCGGTGGGCCTTTCGTCTGCCCCGCCTCGTCCGAGCTGTCCGTCACGATCATGGCCTCCTCGTCGAGCTGATGAGGACGCCAGATTATCGCCGCACCAACGGCGTATGACGGGAACGGAAAATCTCAGTAAAGAGCAGAATGCGCGAAATGCGCAGAACTCCCTGCCGTCGATGAGGCCGTTGCCCCGCAGTCGATTCCGGTCACCGGTCGAGCCAGTGGTCCACGGCGAGTGCACGGGCGTCGCTCAGCGCCGAGGCCTGACAGCTGAAGCCCACCACGGTGCGGCCGTCGTCGAGCACCACCGAGCCCAGGGTCATCGGGGCGGGCAGCCGGGTGAGGAAGCTCCCCAGCGCGGCGGGCGCGAGCCGCCAGAGCTCGCCGCGAATGCCGCGGCCGTGCTCGGTGTCGTGGACGAGGCCCGGCTTGGGCGGCGTCGTCGCCAGTTCGACCAGCCGGTACTCGCCGGCGGTCCGGATCTCCCCCGCCCAGTACGCCCCGAGCGAGGTCACCTCGTGCTCGAGCGGCTGGCCGCGCAGGTGCGCGCCGAAGACGGCCAGGTCGACCGCGCCGGCGAGGCCGAGGTTCCACGGCGCCACGGGCTGCGCGCCGGTGATCCGGGCGGCGAGGTCGAGCGCGACCCCGTCGTGCCCGGCGGGCGCGAGCACCGTGATGCCGAACTGCGCGCCGTCCGCGGTCTCCCCCGCCGGGACGGCGACGCCGCACAGGTCGAGGAGGTTGCAGAAGTTGGTGTAGGTCCCCATCTCGGAGTTCACCCCGACCGGGTCGGCGGCCACCTCGGCGAGGGTCGGGTGGCGGGGCGCGGTGGGGACCATGAGGCCGGCAAAGCCGTCGAACAGCGCCGCGGCGCGCGCGGCGATGGCGCGCAGCTCGGCCTGGTCGGAGGCCAGACGGTGCGCGGGAACGTCGCCCGCGGCGCGCACGATTCCGGCCACCGTCGGATCCAGTGCCGCGTCGTCGCCTGCCGCGGTGACGAACTCTCCCACCGCGCTGTATCGCTCGGCGACGAGTGCGCCGTCGTAGAGGAGCTTCGCGGCGGCGAGCAGCTCGGAGACGTCGACGGGTTTGACCCGCAGCCCGGCCGCCTCGGCGCGGGCGACGGCACCGTCGAAGGCCTCGCGCCAGGAGGCGGGCAGGGCGGGGAGCTCGGCGGGGATCGCGAGCGCCGCGTCGGGCGCGGCGGCGAACGGGGTGTCGGCGGCCCAGCGGCGGGCGCCGGTAGTGCCCATGACTGCCATGGCGCGGTTCGCCGTGGCGACGTCGCGGGCGAAGACCGTGACGCAGTCGTAGGACGCGCACGCGGGCACGACCCCGTCGGTGCTGACGGCGCCGATCGTCGGCTTGATGCCGACGATGCCCTGCAGCCCCGCGGGCACGCGGCCCGAGCCCGCGGTGTCGGTGCCGATCGCAATGTCGGCGTAGTCGAGGGCCACGGCGACGGCGGAGCCGGAGCTCGACCCGCCGGAGATGCGGTCGGGCCGCCGGGCGTCGCGCACGGCGCCGTAGGGGCTCCGGGTGCCGACGAGGCCGGTGGCGAACTGGTCGAGGTTCGTCGTGCCGAGCACCACGGCCCCGGCGGCGCGCAGGGCCGCGACGACTGCGGCGTCGGCCCCGGGGCGGTAGGCGTAGCCGGGGCAGGCGGCGGTAGTCGGAAGGCCGGCCACGTCGACGTTGTCCTTGACGGCGAGGACGACGCCCGCGAGCGGGCCGCCCGCCGCGAGCGACGCGGCGTAGTCGGCGGCGACCTCCGCCTCCGGCCGCAGCGCGAGGAACACCTCGGGGCGGTCGTCCGCGGCGATGCGCCGGTAGATGTCGGCGATGCGGGTCATGCTGCGCTCCTCGTGAACTCGCCGGCGGCCGCCCACCGGCCGCGCTCCTCGTCGCGGGCGATCTCCATCGCGGACCGTACCCGGGCGATGTCGTCGGCCTCGCGGGCCAGGAAGGCGCGGTGCGCGGAGAGCGAGAAGGATCCGGGCGTGATGTCCACCGAACCGCGGCCGGCGGCTGTGTCGGCGCGCAGGTCCGCGAGCTCCTCGGTGCCGACGGGATACCAGCTGATCCGGTCGAAGTGCCGCAGCAGCCAGGGGTGTTCGGGCTCGAAGCCGCCCGCCCTGAGCGGGTGCCGGTGGTTCCACACCTGCGTCGTCCGGCCCACGAACTGGTAGCCGCCGGGTCCCTCCATGCCGTAGATGCACAGGTACGCGCCGCCGATGCCGACGGCGTTCTCCGGCGTCCAGGTGCGCGCGGGGTTGTACTTGGTGGTCACCAGGCGGTGCCGCGGGTCGAGCGGGACGGCCACGGGCGCACCGAGGTACACGTCGCCGAGGCCCAGCACGAGGTACGAGGCGTCGAAGACGATCCGCTGCACGTCCTCGACGGAACGGAGGCCGTTCATGCGGCGGATGAACTCGATGTTCCAGGGGCACCACGGAGCGTCGCCGCGGACGCCGAGCACGTACCGCTCGATCGCCTCGCGCGTGCTCGGGTCGTCCCAGGACAGCGGCAGGGCGACGGTGCGGCTCGGCACGATCATGTCGTCGGCGGCGGGGAGCTGCGACTCCGCCTCACGGATCCAGTCGAGGGCCGCGGGCTGGCTCAGCGCGGTCGGGTCGAGCTTCACCTGCAGGCTGCGCACGCCGGCGGTCAGATCGATCAGCCCGCGCGGGGATTCGGCGCGCAGCCGCTGCTCGAGCGCGTGCACGCGCGCGCGGGACTCCAGGTCCAGCGTCATGGCGCCGTACTCGACGAGGATGTTGTCGTCGCCCGAGCGGCGGTAGGTGATGGTGGTCTCGCCGTCGACCGTCACGGACCGGGCCAAGACGCCGTCGTCGGCGTCGCCACCGGCGGACAGCACGACGGGCAGGTTCGCGCGGCGGGCAGCGCCCACGGCGCCGGGCGAGGCCGCGGAGGCCGCACGGACGGGGACGAAGCGCACACCGTCCCCGGGGCGGAGCTGGCCCAGTTTCCAGCGGTCGGCGGTGGTCACCGTGACCGGGCAGACGAAGCCGCCCAGGCTGGGACCGTCGGGGCCGAGCAGGATCGGGGTGTCGCCGGTGAAGTCCAGCGCGCCCACCGAATAGGCGTTGTCGTGGATGTTCGACGGGTGCAGCCCGGCCTCGCCGCCGTCGGGGCGGGCCCACTCGGGCTTGGGGCCGATGAGCCGGACGCCGGTGCGATCCGAGTTGAAGTGCACCTCGTAGGCCGTCTCGTACAGGGTCGCGATGTCGGCGTCGGTGAAGTACTCGGGGGCGGAATGCGGTCCGACGGTGACCGCGAGCTGCCACTGGGTGGTGAACGCGGGGACCTCGTCGTCGAGGATGCGGCGCGGAGCGGTGGCGGCGGTGGTGGTGCCGAGGGGTAGTTCGTCGCCGGCGATGAGGGTCCGGCCGTCGTGGCCGCCGAACTTCCCCAGCGTGAACGTCGAGGCGCTGCCGAGGTAGTCGGGCACCGTCACCCCGCCGCGGACGGCGAGGTAGACGCGCATGCCGAGCGATCCGGTAGTGCCGACGGCGAGCTGCTGCCCGGGGCGGAGCTCGACGGGCGCCCAGGTGGGGACGGGCATCCCGTCGACGGTGACGGTGACGGGCGCGCCAGTGACCGCGACGGTGGTGGCCTCGTCGACGGTGACGGCGAGGCCGCCGAGGGTGCACTCGAATCCCGGTGCGCCCTCGTCGTTGCCGACGGCGAGGTTGGCGAGGCGGAAGGAGAGATCGTCCATCGGGCCGGACGGCGGGACCCCGATCGACCAGTAGCCGGCGCGGCCGGGCCAGTCCTGCACGGTGGTCATCGGGCCGGGGCGGACGACGGTGAGGGTGGTCATGCGGCGGCCTCCGAGATCTCGAGTTCGACGGCGGTGGGGTCGAAGCCGTTGCAGGGGTTGTTGATCTGCGGGCAGTTGGAGATCAGCACCAGGGTGTCGATCTCGGCGCGCAGCACCACCTTCTTCCCCGGGGCGGAGAGGCCGTCGACGATGCCGAGCGTGCCGTCGGGGTCGACGGGGACGTACATGTAGAAGTTGACGTTGCCCACCAGGTCCCGCTTGCCGAGGCCGTGCCGGCTGCCCTCGATGAGGAAGTTCTCGACGCAGGCGTGCTGGTGCTTGGTGTGGTGGCCGTAGCGGAGCGTGTTGGACTCCTGGGAGCACGCGCCGCCGAGGGTGTCGTGGTGGCCGACCTCGTCGTCGACGATGGTCATCATCGGCCGCGACTCCTGGTCGCGGATCACGGTTCCGGCGCCCAGGAAGATGCTGCCCTGGCCGAGGATCGTCTGCTGGGCGCTGTAGCGGACGGTGCGGTCGTGCGCGCCGTAGAAGAGGGTGTCGACGGCCTGGTTGCCGTGCAGGTCGGTCATGGTGAGGGTGTAGCCGGCGGGGACGATGCCCGACCAGGGCGCCCGCGGGGTGACGGTGGCGATCATGGGTGGTCCTTCGGTCGGTGGTCGGCGATCAGCGCGCGGCGCGGTGGGCGTCCTCGGAGTTCGCCACGGCGCGCTGGTATTCGGGGTCGGTGTCGGTGGCGGCGACGAGCGCGGCCAGGTCGTCGTCGGCGCGCCAGGCCAGCACCTCGAGCAGGCCGGTGTCGAAGGTCGGCGACAGGTCGAGCGGGTGGGCGGTGTTCGCGACGGCGACGATGCACGGCAGGTGCAGCACGAGCTCCACCGTCTTGCCCGCCCCCGCGCTGCCGGTGGAGGCGAGGGCACCGTCGGCCTCCACGGTGACGCCGTGGAAGAAGGAGACGGACGGGGCGACGTCGGTGGGCGTGAGGCCGTGCTTGGCGGCGGCGAGCACGAGCAGTTCGCGGCCGGCGGGGCTGTCCGAATGCGCCTCCCCCGCGCCGTACTTGGCGGTGTTGGTGGCGAGCGTGGTGGTGCCGCAGAGGGCGTCGTGGCGGCCGGAGCCGTCGGCGACGACGGTGGCGAGCACGCGCCCCTGGTCGGAGAGCAGCGGGTGGCCCGCGCCGAGGTAGGCCTGCCACGGCACCTTGACGGTGTCGGCGACGTTGAGCCGCTCCCACGGGGCGTCGGCGCGCCAGAGGAGGATGTTCGCGCAGGCGGTGCCGACGGTGTCGGTCAGGCGGATTCGGGTGCCGCGCGCCAGCACCTTCGACGTGTAGCGGCCGCCCGGGACGGTCTCCGCCCAGGTGAGCGCGTCGGCGGGCACGCCCGCGGGCGGGTCGGGCCAGGCGGTGGCGGGCACCGTCGGCATGCCTTCGACGCGGGTGTCGGCCTGGGCGCGGGCGTGGTCGCGGGCGCCCTGGGTGGTGGCGGTGGTCTCGGCGATGGCGGTCACGTCAGATACCTTTCGTGGCGGGGAGGTTCGGGAGGACTGCGGTGACGGGGCGCGGGTGCGCGCGACGCGGGAAGCAGGCGATGCCGGCGAGGACGACGACCGCGATGGTGATCGGTCCGGCCCACTGCAGGATCGGGGATTGTCCTGTGGGGTCGTAGATCTCGGCGCGCGGCCACGCGAGGTTGATCACCATCGCGCCGCCGTAGAGTACGGCCGCGGCGTTGATCGGCACGCCCCAGCGACCCAGGGTGAAGACGGGCTTCCCCTCGGAGTCGCGGACGGTGGCGCCGTGCGGCCAGCCGCGGAGCCGCTGGTAGAGCATCGGCACCGTCACCGACAGGTAGGCGAGGTAGATGAGCACGATGCACACGCTGGCGAGGGTCGCGAAAATCGCGGGGTTGCCCACGTTGACCAGCAGGACGGCGACGCAGAGGACGCCGATGAGCACGGCCGGGGCGACGGGCGCCTGGGTGCGCGGGTTGACGCGGGAGAGCTTGTCCGAGAACGGGAGCCGGTGGTCGCGGGCCATGGAGAAGATGAGGCGGCTGCACGCGGTCTGGATGGCGAGCGTGCAGATGAAGACGGCCACGGCCACGTCGACCAGGAGGACCTTGCCCCAGAACGAGCCCAGGACGGACTGGAGCACGTAGGGCAGGCCGCCGGCGGCGAGCTCCTCCCCCAGCGTCGGTGCGGCCATCAGGGCCGTGATGAGCATGAGGCCGCCGCCGACCGCCGAGGCGGTGAGGGCGAACCGGATGGTGCGCGGCGCGACGCGGCGGGGGTTGACGGTCTCCTCGGCGAGCTCGCCCGCCGAGCCGAAGCCGACCATGACGTAGGCGGCCATGAGGCCGGAGACGATGAACGCGCCGAGGTAGCCGCCCGAGCCGGTGGTGGTCGCGTGCGAGGTGTCGAAGACGACCTGGGGGCCGCGCTGGGCGTGCATCGCGAGGGCGCCGATGACGGCGACCACGCCGACGAGCTCGCACGTGACGCCGATGGCGTTGATGCGGCTCATCCAGTGCACGCCGATGCAGTTGATGGTCGTGGTGACGATCAGGAGGATCGTGCCGAGCAGGACGGCGTTGGCCGCGCCGCTGGAGCTGGTGAGGGACGGGTCGTCGCCGATGATCTGGAAGCCCGACCACACGGTGGGCAGCACCACCTGCAGCGCGATCGCGGCCGCCGCGGCGGTGACGATCTGCGCGAGGATCATGAACCAGCCGCCGAACCAGCCGACCACCTCGCCGCCGAGGCGCCGCGACCACTGGTAGATCGCACCGGAGATCGGGTAGCGGGCGGCCATCTCGGCGAAGCACAGCGCCACGAGGAACTGGCCGACGTAGACGAGGGGCCAGGTCCAGAAGAAGGCTGCCCCGCCGAGCGAGTAGCCCAGGCCGAACAGCTGGAAGATGGTGGTGAGGATGGACACGAAGGAGAACCCGGCGGCGAACGACGCGAACGTCCCGAGCGAGCGGCGCAGCTGCGGCTGGTAGCCGAGCTCGGCGAGATCATCCGAATCATGGTGTCGGGGTTGGGTGGTTGTCATGGGCGGCTTCCCTGTCGGAGCTCTATCTGTCAGTTGATAGAAAACCGTTCTCCGGGGTCACCCGGATTGCCCCGCTGTAAGGACTGGGAAAACCGGCGCTACGAACATGTTTCGTGGCAGGTAGCCTGGCCGCTGTGACGGAGGCGAATGGCGGGGCCGGCGGTGGAGCCGGCGGCGGGGCGGAAACCGCAGGTAGGCGGGGTCGTCCGCGTGCGAACGACCCCCGCCGGCCCGGCGCCACCGCCGTCGAGGAGATCCTCGACGCCGCGGCCGAGCTGTTCACCCAGCGCGGGTACGCGGCCACCTCGACGCGGCAGATCGCCGAGGCCGTGGGCATCCGGCAGGCCTCGCTGTACCACTACTTCCCCACCAAGGGCGAGATCCTGACCGCGTTGTTGGAGGCGACGGTGCAGGCGCCGCTCGCGCTCGCACGCTCCGTGGTTTCCGCCGACGGTTCGCCTCTGGAGCGCCTACTGACGTTGGCCCGGTCCGATGCCGGGCAGTTGCTGGCGGCGCGGTACAACCTTGGGGCTCTGTATCACCTGCCCGAGCTGGCGGCCGACGAGTTCGCCGAGTTCCGCGCCGACCGGGCGGAGCTGGCCTCGCATTACCGTTCTCTGGCCACCGCTGTTCTGGGCGACGACGGTGACCCGCGCACGCTCCTGCCGTTCCGGCTCGTGGAGTCCGTGATCGGCCTGCGGTCCGACGGTGCCGTCGGCGCAGGTGCGGGCGGTGGTTCCGGGGCCGCGTTCGACGACGGTGATGTGGTGGACGCGATCTGTCGGGCGATTCAGCGGGTATTGACGTAGCCGCTGATCACGGCGCCTTCGAGATCGCCAGCGTCGCCCACTCGATCGCCTTGTTGCACTCTGCCACGAGACCCGCAGAAGGCTTGCCAGCACTGCCAATTCGGTAGCTCGAGTGCACGATTGCATCCTCCGACATGAAGGACGCGAAACAGCCCGTGTCGCGCTCGGTGGTGACAATCACTCGGCGCCCGTTGATAATTCGATCAGGCTGCCACGGCCGATAGCTCTGTTTGACCTTGTAGATGTCGAGCGACTTCTCATTGCCCAGAGTTTGACTGAAGAACGCGACGCGATCGGGGGACTGCCACCAACATCCACGAAAGTTGGGCGACACGGATATTGCGGCATCTTTCAACGTGCCGGGATCTGCGCCGAGAGCCCGCATCTCGTCGTCCGAGTATGCGGTACACGGCTCGAAGCTGGTGCCGTCATTTCTGTCGTTAGTCCTACCAGAAAATTCAGGTGTGAACGGCAATGGCCGAGCGGACATCGGGGCAGAGGGCGACTCGATGCTCTCTCCGGGAACCGCCTCACCACCAACCGAAACCGCGCATCCCCCAAAGAGTAGCGACGAAGCTACCAGGCACAGGCACCACCGCAGTCCCACTTCAGTCCAACCTCACCGCACCGATACCTTCAACGTTCCTGAGTTCCGTGCTCCCGATGTCCTTCGCAATCTGCCGCAGCGCCGCAGCGATGGTCCGCGCTTCACCGAGCTCGCGAGTAAAATTCTGCACCACCGAGTGCTCATGATCGTGCACGGCAACCCCGGTGTTGTGAGTCGCTGCGCGCCCCTCCACAGTGTCTCCGAGGTAGTTGTTGCGACCGACCCAGCCAAGAGATTCAATGATCGTCTCGAGCCTCTCCGCGTGCCGTTCGTGTGCCTTCGCGAGCTCCTCGATCGGGTCCCCCTTGAGCACCATGTTCGGACGGTCGGCGATGCGCTGCTGCGCCTCGTCGCGGATCTTGTCCGCTTCGGGACTCCCCATGATTCCTCCGATCGTCACCGGCAGGCGAGCACGCGCCCTCATCAATTGGACGCACCAGCTCGGCGATCGGTTCCCAACTCGTCCACCGAACAGAGAAGGGGCGCGGCCGATGCGGCCACACCCCTCCTCACGTTGAAATCAGTCCGTCTTGACCTCGCTGCGATCGCCGGACCACAGGGTGTGGAAGGTGCCCGGCTTGTCGACGCGCTTATAGGTGTGAGCGCCGAAGAAGTCGCGCTGACCCTGAACCAGCGCGGCGGGCAGGCGGTCGACGTTGAGCGAGTCGAAGTAGCTCAGCGCCGTCGCGAAGCCCGGGACCGGCACGGCGGCCTGTGTGGCGGTGATGACGACGCGGCGCCACGCCTCCTCGCCGTCGCGGATGGCCTGCGCGAAGTACGGGGCCTCGAGCAGGGTGTTGAGGTTGGGGTTCTCGGCGTAGGCGTCGGCGAGCACGTTGAGGAACTGGGCGCGGATGATGCAGCCGCCGCGCCAGATCTTGGCGACGGCGCCCTTGTCGATGTTCCAGCCGTACTTCTCCGCGCCGGCGATGATCGCGTCGAAGCCCTGGGCGTAGGCGACGATCTTGGAGGCGTAGAGGGCCTTGGCGACGTCGTCGACGAAGGAATCGTCGACCCGCGGCGCCGTGGGCCGCTCGATGCCGAGCGCGCGGACCGCGTCGCGCTGCGCTCGCTTGGACGAGACCGCACGGCCGAACACGGCCTCGGCGACGCCGCCGACCGGCACGCCCAGGTCGAGGGCGGTCTGCACGGTCCAGACGCCTGTGCCCTTGCTGCCGGCCTGGTCGGTGACGATGTCGACGAAGGGCTTGCCCGTCTCCGCGTCGACATGCTTGAGGATGTCGATGGTGATCTCGATGAGGTAGCTGTTGAGCGGCCCCTCGTTCCACGTGGCGAACAGGCCCGAGATCTGGGCGGGCGTGTAGCCGGCGACGTTGCGCAGCAGGTCGTAGGCCTCGCCGATGAGCTCCATGTCGGCGTACTCGATGCCGTTGTGGATCATCTTGACGAAGTGGCCGGCGCCGTCGGTGCCGACGTGGGTCACGCAGGCCTCCCCCTCCGCGACCGCGGCGATCGACGCGAGGATCGGGCCGAGCGTCTTGTAGGACTCGGCGGTGCCGCCGGGCATGATCGACGGCCCCTTGAGCGCGCCCTCCTCGCCGCCGGAGATGCCGGCGCCGACGAAGTGGATGCCCGTCGGCGCGATCTTCGCCTCACGGGCGATGGTGTCGTGGAAGTTCGCGTTTCCGCCGTCGACGATGATGTCTCCCGGCTCGAACCGCTCCTTGAGCTGCTCGATCACCGCGTCCGTGCCCGCACCCGCCTGCACCATGATGATCGCGGTGCGCGGCTTCGCGAGGCTGGCGACGAACTCATCGATGGTGTCGCTGGCAACGAAGTTCGCCTCGGGGTGGTTCTTGGCGACCTCGTGCGTCTTCTCCGGCGAGCGGTTGTAGATCGCGACGGTGTTGCCCTCCCGGGACGCCAGGTTGCGGGCCAGGTTGGAGCCCATCACCGCCATCCCCACCACTCCGATGTTCGCCTTGGCGTCGTTGCTGCTCATCGCTTGCTCGTCCCTCTTCCTCATGGTGGTTCACACTCGACCCCTACGTTACGTCCCCACGCCCGACGGTGTCCGATGCTACGTCTCGCGGTTCGCGATTCGTCGGGGTCAATCGGCGGCGGTGCCGGGCAAGAGATTCCACCCTTCACCGATCTCCGGCAATACGTCCGAAAGGACAGCGATCTCAGTGGCCTTTCCCACTCGATGGGCAGAATAATTCAACTCGAACTCACGCCTCCTCCGGCTCCCGTACAGGTCAGCAACCTTGGAGACGTTGTCGTAGGTAAGAAGCCAAGGCCGGCCAGCATGCTCGTTGAGGACTCGCGCCAAAGACTCATGGTCTGCTGGCGCGAAGGCGTTGAGGTACAGGGAACCGGCCTTCTCAAAGTATGGCGGGTCTGCATAGATAAAGGCATCGTCACGTTTCGCGTATTCATGGATTACATCTATGCCGTCACGCGAGGTAGCAACAATACTATCCGAGTATAGTGACAGGATTCTAATTCTCTCCGCCAGCCCTTCGCGATTGAACCGAGCGTCGATCTTATAATTGCCGGACTGGTCGAGGCCACCGATAGGCCCGCCGTTAAGGACGCCCGATCTATTGGTGCGATTGAGGTAGAAGGTAGCAAATCCGAGTTCTGCAAGCTGGGACGTGTCGGCGGCGGCGTATATCTCCCGTTGTCGCCTCCATTCCGCGACCCCGAGTTCAACCTTGTGAATTTTATCGATAAGCCATCCGGACTCACGCTGAACTGTCGACCAAAACGCATAAATTGCGGGGTCAAGGTCGTTAATAACAACGCGTTCCACTTGACCTGTTACCAGCAATCCGAGCCCCGCACCGACACCTCCCGCATAGGGCTCCACATAGGTGCATCCGGCAAGGTCCATGTCCCGTATGAGCCTACGTAGGCGCGAGTACAGCGCAGACTTACCGCCTGGATACCTGAGCGGTGAGACCCGTGGTCGTCGCATGGATACTCTGACGTTTGGCGCACTCATGGCTTCATCAGGTATCTCATCAACGAATCAATCGAGGCCCACATTGAGAACGCTTGGTCGGCATCGACCATGAAATGGTGATTGTGGTTTATCGCGTTCAACGAGTCGCCCGAGTTGGTATAGACAACGAGCTTTCCGGTCCGCACCCCCTCGATTACCTGAATCAGAAAGGTTGGCCCGTGTGTCTTTACGTAGTCGAGAAGCCACTTCAGGGCATGACTAAGTTGCACCCGTCCGTTCTGACTGTTGCCCGTCGCTTTGATATCGACAGATTTCGCCTCGGCGAACGCCTTGATAGACTTCTCCAGGACAGCGCGGGTCATTAGGAAGGTGCCGTTCGGGAACTTCTGGACATCAACTTCCGAGAGCTCTCCCAGGAGGAGCTTCAATGCCTCCGGGTATGCGTCCGGGGGCGTGACCTGGCCTAGGTCCAGATTGCGCGGCTTCTTCTTCTTGGAGGTTGGAGGCTTCTTCGCTGGCGGCTTAGCCGTCGGAGCAGAGCTCGCGGCTCCGCTACCCGTTCCCGTTGTTCCTCCCGAGCCGGCTCCGGCAGTGCCGGATGGCCTTCCGCCACCACCAGGCGAAGCTCCTCCTGGAGCTGAGCTCCCACTCGACGTGGGGCCTGGGGTCGAGCCTGCGCCATCGGCGGGCGGCGTGGGGTCGTTGGCGTCCGCCACGATCTGACGAAGTTCCTTCATCAACTGCGTATAGCGCGGACTACTGACAGAGTTCAAGCTGCGAGTGTTGATATTCTCCTCGTACATACCTCGCACGATGACCGTGGCCATCTCCTTGAAGGTGGCATCGGAGACGCCCTTCGAGATATTTCCGCGCGCGTCCATCGCGAGCCCGGTGAGCGCTAGAAAGTCCTTGGATTCGTAGATTCGAGCCAAGGTTGATAGGCCTCGTGCCCATTTTTTGGTTGCAAGGAAGTCTTGAAGCTCAGCATCGTCGTACCTGACCGACTTGAAGAGATTGATGACGTGGGCACGGAATACAAACTTGCGGACGTCAATTGTCGGATAGCGAATCAGTAGGTCGCTCAGCTTCCTCCCCGAATCGATCTGCGCTTGAAAGAAGGCCGCCTGCCTGCTCGGACTCCAAGGCTTCCTGAGATTGCCTGTATGAATGGCCGCAATGAGTTGATCGGCCACAGTCTGGTTGGGCGCAACCATGACTCGCACCTTCGCAAGGCGAGATCGGTCCGGTAGCGCGGACGCGTACGCGGCGATCCTGGCTTGAAAATCCGGCACCAACATGGGATTCTGAATAGCTTTGAGAGCCGCAAGACGACGGTTCCCCTCGACCATGACATACCTACCACGGCGCTTGAGAACCACAGGCGTCTCGTGCGTCAAGTAGCCGATCTTGCAGATGCCTTCAACTAGTCCCAAGGCATCCTCGTTGACGAACAGGTCCTCAATGATGTCGGCTTCAACCTTGGCATCGACTGTCTCAAGGCGAACGTTCTTTGGATCAAGATAGACCTCCTTCAGGACGTCCAACTCGGCTATCGGCCACAGCGATGTATCTAGCATGCGCCCAGCCCCGGCTCGGAACATGCACCGGACAACAAGCACAGCAAGTCAGTCGTCATGCAACTCGCCCCCTCTCTGTGTTCCTGCACCCCGGACGTAGTCGAGGACATCGCTTCTTACGAAGCGCCATGCCCTTCCGACCTTCTCCCCAGGAAGAGCTCCCGCGCGTGCGAGAGCAAGCACGGTCTTGGTAGAGACGCGCAACAGCGACGCTGCTTCATCCGCCGTAAGAACTTCCTGCTCATCCGTCATCTTCCCATAGCCTCCTTGAACGGGCCGCATCTTCACGATAGCAGAGTTGCCCCGTCCACCCCATCTGCTCGGCTGCAGCGATGTCTCGCTACATTCGCGGAGTCAGACCACGCGAGTTTCTGGGCCGTTCTTCCAGCCTTGCGGGTTCTGCGCGACTGTTCGGGCGCTGACAAGGATGGCACGGGCGCGGGCACATCGACCTTCTGTCTGATGCTCTGCGCTGTCGGGCCGAGCGGGTTCGATCGTCGGCGATCTGGTAGCATTCTTTTTGCACGAATCACTTACGCGTTTGCGTTCGATGCGCTTTGAAAGTACTCAGCCGTCATGGGGCGATCAAGCGCCCATGTGATAGCAATAGGACGCTCACCTTCGTGACGTATGCATTGGGCAACGCCAAGAAAGATGTAGGGTTCGGCGCCGCACCCACCAATTTTGTCGACACGAACAAATAGTAGAACAATACTACTTCCTTCAATATAGCGCCGCCCGGCCGCCGATTCAATGGCTGTCCTAGTCTGCGACTCCCAATGGAACTCGTCTCTACTAATCGGGTAGTCGCGGTACATCGTGGTCGGCGAAAACGTGTCGTCAGTCTTCACGAGATTGACAAACAGAGCATCGATGTTTCGCGCCGGGATCCACTTCACACCCGCAACGAAGGTTCCGGGCCGATCTGACAGTGATGCCTGCCCCAGACCCGCGAGGATCTCCTCCCGCGAATACCGCGCATGTACGCGAAGCGGCAGACCGGCAAGCTCTCCTTCTAGCGGGTACGTGACGCGTCTGGACGTGTCGTGCGCCAGATCCATGATCTCGAGGAACTCGCTCGTCGCCGCCTTCTCTTCGCGGAGTGCATCCAAGCCTTCGTCGTAGCTTGCGAACGCCGGCCTGCCACCGTTGGGCCAGATCGTGAAGAGCAGCATCTTCGCAAGTATCTGGTCAGTCTCGCTCATGTCGTCGTATGGGGTGTCATCTGCGATGATTCGCCTGTACCCATTGACCCGAACTTCATCGTCTACGTGAGCGAACACCTGACTACGTCGGAGCAGTTCTTTCTCGCGCGGCCCCGGCGGGTATGCCAGGTCGATGCCGGCCTCGCGGCAAAGACCGGTCCACGAGCGGTCGCCCTTGATCACAGAGGCGAGGTCGATCCCGGTCGCTTCGAGGAAGCCTGCCAGAGTGTCCTCGCCCGCAGAGCGGACCTCGGCGACGAGCTGGGGCCGACGGAGGTTGAGCTGGCGTTTCACGTTCTCGAGGACGAACGCCTGTGTATGGCGGTCCAGCTCGATACGGCATCCAGACGGCAGGTAGGGAAAGGCATATTCGACTTCCTTGACCAGTTTGCCTCGTGAAATGCCGGTCAAGGCGCGGAGGCGCTTGTCCCAGCGGAACTCCTCGCGCTGATGACCGACGAAGTCGAGGACCGTCAACACGGCCTTGTCTGGCGTGCGCCGGAGCCCCCGACCCAACTGCTGAAGGAAGATTGTGGCGCTCTCAGTCGGGCGGAGCATGAGGACGGTGTCGACTTCCTTGATGTCCAGGCCCTCGTTGAACACATCGACAGAGAAGATCGCGTTGATGCGACGGTCACGCAGGTCGGAGAGCGCCTGCCTGCGCGCATCGTCGCTGGTCTTCCCTGACACCATCACTGACGGTATGCCGGCCTCAGTGAACTTGTCGGCCATGTACTGGGCATGCTCGATCGAGACGCAGAAGCCCAGCGCACGCATCTGAGCCGGGTCAGCCAGCTTGTCCTGGATTGCCTTCAGAACCATCCGCACGCGGGCGTCGTTGCCGGTGTACAGCTGCCCAAGTGCAGTCTGATCGTACTTTCCGGCTTTCCACGCGATCGCGGTCAGATCCGTACCGTCGGCTATGCCGAAGTAATGAAAGGGGCAAAGGAGCTCGGCGCCAAGCGCATCCCAGAGACGGAGCTCAGTGGCGATTCGGCCGCCGAAATACTCGCGCACATCGAGGCCGTCAGCGCGTTCCGGGGTCGCAGTCAGACCCACCAACTCTTGAGGTGAGAAGTGGTCAACCAGGCTCCGGTAGGTGGGCGCCGCTCCGTGGTGAAACTCGTCGACCACGATTACCTCGAAATGTTCAGCTCCGAGCGTGTCGAGGGTGTCCTCCTTCAGAGATTGGACGCTCGCGAACACGTGGTCCCACCGCTGGGGCCGCTGGCCGTTGACCAAGAGCTCGCCGAACGCTCCGTCGGCCAGAACCTCGCGGAACGTGCGCTGTGCCTGAACCAGAATTTCGCGAGTGTGCGCTACAAACAACAGGCGCGGACGCTTGCCGCTCGCCGGAATCAGACGTCGGTAGTCCAGTGCCGCGAGGACGGTCTTTCCGGTTCCCGTCGCTGCCACCACGAGGTTCCGATGTCTGTCGTGTACTTCGCGCTCGGCCTGCAACTCGTCCAGCATCGTCTGCTGGTACCGGTACGGCCGGACCTCCAAGCCAGACACGTTGATCGTGACGTTGCCCGAGGAAGTGAGGCCGGAGGCCTCGCGAAGAGCGCGATCGAGCCGCTCGCCGTCCCGATCAGGGATGTACTCCTCGAATCCGGGGTCTTCGCTCCAGTAGGTCTCAAACGTCGCCCGGAACTTGTTCAGCAAGCTGGGAGTCGCGACCTTCGACAGACGCACGTTCCACTCGACTCCGTCGACCAGTGCGACGTTGGAAAGATTCGACGACCCGATGTACGCCGTGTCGAATCCCGAGTCACGGTGGAACATCCACGCCTTGGCGTGAAGTCGCGTACGCAGAGCGTCGTACTGCACTCGCACCTCAGCGCCATACTTCTCAGCCAGTCGATCGAGGGTCTTGCGCTCTGTGGAGCCGAGGTAGGTCGTAGTAATGACCCGGAACGGTTTGCCGGCCTCTGCGAGCGCCTGCAGCTCGGTCTCGAGGAGCCTGACCCCGCTCCACTTGATGAACGCGCAGAGCAGGTCGACACGGTCAGCAGAGGCAATCTCCGCCTTCAGTTCGTGACCGATGGAGGGCTCTCCTCTGCCGCTGTTCGTCAGCAGGGCAACCTCGGAGAGCGGCGTCTCGGGCCGAGTTGAGGTCCGATCGACAACGCCGGGCGCAGGCAACTGATAGAGGCGCGCAAGCTGGGTCGCCGGATCGAGAATCGGGCTGTCCAAGTCGCCCGCCACAGCCAGCAGACTGTTCGCGAGCTTTATCCGCTCCGACTCGTCCTTCTCCCCCGCGATCGCACGCTCCACGATGCTCGCCACGTGACGAGCGAGCACGTGCGGCTGGTCGGCCTTCTCTACCGCGCGCGTATCGCTTTGCAAGCCCGTCGCTTTGATCCGATCCCGAAGGTCCGCTGTGTGCAGCGACTCGTAGATCCCCTCGTCCATGGGCGCCAGTCTGGCACCTCCCTCTGACATGAACGGGCAAAGGTGCCAGAATCGCTGGCATGCACTCTGACGCTCCGCGGCTCGTCGTTGGCGCGATCATCGTGGACGACCTGGAACAGCCAACCAGAGTTTTCGCTGCGCGGCGCACAAGCCCAGTGGCGCTCGCCGGCCTCTGGGAGTTCCCCGGTGGCAAGACCGAAGTAGGTGAGACGCCCGAGGCTGCGCTCGTCCGCGAGATCCGCGAAGAGCTCAGTGCGACCATCTCTGTCGGTCCCGAAGTACCCCATGCATCAGGCGCATGGCCAATCTCGGACAAGTACGAGATGCGGCTCTACTTCGCAGCCGTCGCGCACGGAAAGCTCGCGCCGGGCGACTCCCACGACGAGTTGCGCTGGATGGCACCCAGCGACCTTGGATCCATCGCTTGGTTGCCCTCAGACGCAGGCGCGATCGAAACTATCCAAGAACGCCTTACGACCTGGGCTACTTAGACCTGGAGGATAAAGGGGCCGTGGATACCGCGGACTGCGGCGAGCTGCGGCGCGTATCTGGTATCGCGGATGTTGCTCGCGTAGACCGAGAGGTGCTCGCCGACCTCATCGTGTTCGATGCATGGATCGCCCCTCCCATCGCGAATCGCTGTGATGCACAACCCGTCTTGGTTCCAGTCGAACCAAATCGCGCGGGCGTCAGGCGACGCCTCTCTCACCAACCCTGCAATCAGATCCACAACGAGCCGGTTGATCTCGCGTTCCTTCGCCGGGCCAGGGGCAAGGCCGAATGCTCGATCCAACTCCCGGTCGAGAACCGCTCGTGTGTCCACAAACACCTCCACGCGTTCATCCAGCCGCGACTGGACGCGCCCGATTTTGTCACCCATGGTCACGGTTTCATACTGCCTGAACAGGCTCGCTCTCACACCGGCAGCGCGCCCAGCTCCTGGCCACGAATCCGCTGGGAGATGACCTGGGTGATGCCGTCCCCCCGCATCGACACGCCGTACAGCGCGTCGGCGACCTCCATCGTCGGCTTCTGGTGCGTGATCACGATGAGCTGGCTCTTGTCGCGCAGCTGCTCGAACAGCGAGATCAGGCGGCGCAGGTTGGTGTCGTCCAGGGCGGCCTCGACCTCGTCCATCACGTAGAAGGGTGAGGGCCGGGCTCGGAAGATGGCGACCAGCATGGCAACGGCGGTGAGGGACTTCTCGCCGCCGGAGAGCAGCGACAGCCGCTTCACCTTCTTGCCCGGCGGACGCGCCTCGACGTCGATGCCCGTGGTCAGCATGTCGCCCGGCTCGGTGAGGATCAGCTTGCCCTCACCGCCCGGGAACAGGGTCTTGAACACCTCGACGAACTCGCGCTCCACGTCCACCCAGGCCTCGGTGAACACCTGCAGGATCTTGGCGTCCACCTCCTCGACCACGCTCAGCAGGTCCTCGCGGGCCGACTTCACGTCCTCGAGCTGGGTCGAGAGGAAGTTGTAGCGCTCCTCCAGCGCCGCGAACTCCTCCAGCGCCAGCGGGTTCACCCGCCCGAGTGTTGCGAGGTCCTTCTCCGCGAGCTTGAGCCGGCGCTCCTGCACCGCCCGGTCGAACGGGAGACCCTGTGGCTTCACCACCGTCTCGCCGCGCTCGCGCGCCGCCTCGTACTCCTCCAACTCCAGAGCGGACGGGGGCAGCGGCACCTCCGGCCCATACTCGGCGACCAGATCGTCCGGCGACATCGCGAACGACGCCACCACCTGCTCCTCGAGCTGCTCGATCCGCAGCGCCGCCTGCGCACGCGCCACCTCGTCGCGGTGCACGGCATCGGTGAGCTGGGCCAACCGCGCGGTCAACGACGTCGCCTCCTGCCGGGCGACGTCCAGGGCGCCGGCGCGCTGCGCGCGTGATGCCTCCAGCGCATCACGGTGCGCAGCAGCCCTCGACACCGCGCGTCCCAACCGCGAGGTCACCAGCGCGGCGCCCTCCGCCACCGACGAAGCCACCGCCGCCGCCGACAGACGCGCAGCAGCCGCCGCCTCCGCCCGCTCCCGCGCGGCCCGCTCGGCAGCCGCGGCCCGTCGAAGCCCCTCGGCCTTGCCCCGCACGCCGGCCGCACGCTCCTCGGCGGTCCGGCGGGCCAGGCGCGCCTCCATCTCCACCGAACGCGCCGCCGACAGAGCCGAAGCCGCGAGATCGCGCTCCTCCGTCCCGACGGACACGGAATCGTCGGGCAACGCCTCGGCCAGCCGCAGGCGTTCCTCGTGCTCCACCAGCGCGGTCCGGGTCTCGTCCCGCGAGCCCTCGATCCGGGTTCGCTGCGCCACCAAGCGCTCGGCCTCGTCGCGCGCGCTCCGCGCGGCCTGCCCCAGTCGAGCCAGCTGCTCGTAGATCGCGCCGAGCTGCGCGTCCGACTCGTGCAGCGCCGCCAGCGCCGACTCCGTCACCTCGCGCCGCGATGCCAGTTCCTCGACAGCGCCGGCCAGAGCGGCCGACAGCGACTCCACCGACCGCCGGGTCTCCCCCAGCGTCGCCTCGGCGGCGTCGATCGACTTCTGCACCTCCAACGTCGACTGCCGCGCCGCAGAGCCGCCGGTCAGCACCCCGTGGGAGATGACATCACCGTCGGAGGTGACGGCCCGCAGTTCGGGCCGCGCGGCGACCACCGCCAGGGCGTCGTCGACGGACGAAACCAGCACGTGTCCGGCCAGCGCCGCCGTCACGGCACCCTCCAACGAGGGCGGGGCGGTCACGCACGACACAGCCCAGACGGCACCGTCGGGCAGGGGGCCCGTGGGCACCGTGCCGGGCGCGACGCCCTCGACGACGACGGCCGCCCGGCCCCCGTCGGCCTCGCGCAGCCGAGCAACTGCCGTCACGGCCGCATCGACAGAGCCCGCCGCGACGGCCTCCGCCACCGGTCCGAGCGCGACGGCGACGGCCTTCTCGTGGCCCGCACGGATGGAGAGCCGCGACGACACGGCGGCCGTCACACCGTCCACGTGCTCGGCGATCCAGGCGGCACCGTCGCCCCGGTCCAGATTCATCGACAGCGCCTCGATGCGCGCGACGAGCGAGGCCACCTTCTGCTCGGCCTCCCGCTCCGACGCGCGCAGCTCCTCCACCCGCGCGCTGGCGGCGTTGTAGGCCGCGACGCTGCGTTCGTGGTGCTCGTCGAGCGAGGCCTCGGAGGCGTCGAGCTCGGCGATCTGCCCCTGGACCTGCTCGAACTCGGCCTCTGCGGCCTCGGCGCGCTCCACCGCCTCGGCGATGGCGGCGGTGAGCCGCCCGGACTCCGCCTCCACGGACTCGGCGCGGGTCCGCAGCGTCTCGACCTGGCCGGCCAGGCGCGCGAGCCCTTCCCGACGGTCCGCGATCGCCGCGACCGCAGCCATGTGCGCCTTCTCCGCGTCCCGGGCGGACTCCTCGCGCGACGCGAGCTCCTCGGTGGCCTCCTCGAGGATCATGGCGGCCTCCTCGAGGGCCTCCATGAGCTCGGCCTCCTCCTCGGCGACGCGCTCGGCCTCGGCCTCCAGCTCGTCGGGGTCGCGGCCAGGAGCGTGCTGCACGGGCTCGGACAGCAGGCGGGCGCGCTCGGAGGCGATGCGCTCCGTCGACGAGACGCGCTCGGCGAGCGCGGACAGCGAGAACCAGCCTTCGCCCGCGGCCTTCACCGCGGGGTCGAGCTCGGCCACGGCCTCGGAGTGCTCCGCGACCAGCGCGTTCGCCTCGTCCAACTGGCCCGCGACGAGATTCTGCTCCTCACGCACCGCCGCCTCGTTACCGCTCTGATCGGCCAGCTCCGCGCGCCGGCGCACCAGGTCGTCGGCGGCCAGACGGAGCCGGGCGTCGCGGAGGTCGGCCTGGATCGTCTGCGCCCGACGGGCGACCTCGGCCTGCCGCCCCAGCGGCTTGAGCTGGCGGCGCAGCTCCGTCGTGAGGTCGGTGAGGCGGGCGAGATTGGCCTGCATGGAGTCGAGCTTGCGGACCGCCTTCTCCTTGCGGCGACGGTGCTTGAGCACGCCGGCCGCCTCCTCGATGAAGGCGCGACGTTCCTCGGGCTTGGACTCGAGGATCGCCGCGAGCTGGCCCTGGCCGACGATGACGTGCATCTCGCGGCCGATGCCGGAGTCCGAGAGCAGCTCCTGCACGTCCATGAGGCGGCACTTGGTGCCGTTGATCTCGTACTCGCCGGCGCCGTCGCGGAACATGCGCCGCGTGATGGAGACCTCGGAGTAGTCGATGGGCAGCGCACCGTCGGAATTGTCGATGGTGAGCGTGACCTCGGCACGGCCCAGCGGCGCGCGGCCGGAGGTGCCGGCGAAGATGACGTCCTCCATCTTGCCGCCACGCAGGCCCTTGGCGCCCTGCTCGCCCATCACCCAGCGCAGCGCGTCGAGGATGTTCGACTTACCCGAGCCGTTGGGCCCGACGACGCAGGTGATGCCCGGTTCGAGGCGCAGAGTGGTCGCCGAAGCGAAGGACTTGAAGCCCTTCAGTGTCAGCGACTTGAGATACACGAAACGCCAGTTTAGGCGGTGACCGTCAGAGGACGGCCATCGCCACTATCAGACCGAGCGCGACGTGCGACGCGGCGATGACGCGGGCCTGCGGCAGGAAGACCTCGGAGTACATGAGTTCCTCCATGTCGACGCCCGTGACCAGGTCGAGGACGCGCACGGAGACGATCTGCGCGATGATGCCGACTACGCCGTAGACCAGCGAGTAGATGACGCCGTCCAGCAGGTTGCCGCCGCCGGTGTAGTTGGCGTAGATCGCGACGACGATGATGAACGCCATCGAGAGCATGCCCGCGCCCGTGATGTAGGTGGCGTTGGGCTTGCCGGCCTTCACCAGGTCGCGCAGCTTGCCGGGAGTGGAGAGGTCGACGGCGTAGAAGCCGACCACCATGAGCAGCAGGCCGACGAGGGCGTACAAGCAGATCGCGCCGATGCCCTTGCCCAGGGTGCCCAGGTCTGCGGCGGCGAGGAGGGTCGTGTTCATGATGCGGTCGTGCCTTTCGGAGTGATGCGGTGCGGGATGAAGGCGGCACCGTCGTCGGTGATGAGTCCGGAGGTCTCGCGGATGCCGATACCGGCGGACTCGTCGCCGACGACCCAGGCGCCGATCACGGGGCGGTAGCCGTCGAACTCGGGCAGCGGGTCGAACATCTGGTACACGTAGCCCTCGGCGCCGTAGACGCCGCCGGTGGCCGTCTCACGGCCCGCGTCCACGATCGTGAGGTTCGCGCCCTCGCGCCCGAGCTTGGGCTTCTTCACGTACTCGGTGAGGAAGCCGGGGCTGTCGATGAAGGCGGGCAACAGGTTCGGGTGGTCGGGGTACATCTCCCACAGCACCGCGAGGATCGCCTTGTTGGAGAGGATCGCCTTCCACAGCGGCTCGATCCATGTGGTGGCGGGGATCGATTCGACGACCCGCTTGCCGAAGTCGTCCTCGAGGATCCACTCCCACGGGTAGAGCTTGAACACCGAATTGATCGGGGCGTCTTCGAGATCCACGAAGGTCTTGAGGTCGTGGTCCCAGCCGATGTCCTCGATGGGCAGGCCGACGGTGTCGAAGCCGGCCTCGGCGGCCGTCTCCTGCAGGTAGCCGGTGGTCACGTGGTCCTCGCCCGTCGCATCCGCGCCGGACCAGGTGAAGTGCAGCTCCGACGCCGGGATCACGTTGCGGATCTCGCCCCAGCGCGCGACGAGCGACTCGTGCAGGGAGTTCCACTGGTCGTAGCCGCCCTCGTCCCAGGAGCGCTTGTCCGGCGCGGTGTCCTGGAACCAGTACCACTGCACCACAGCGGCTTCCAGCAGCGAGGTGGGTGTATCGGCGTTGTACTCCAACAGCTTCGCGGGCCGCCGGCCGTCGTAGCGCAGGTCGAACCGGCCGTAGACGTGCGGGTCCTGCCGCTTCCACGACTCCTCGATCGGGCCCCACGCCCACTCGGGGATGCCGAAGTCGGCGTAACGCTCGGTGAGGATGACGTTCTCGACGGCCTTGAGGCACATGGAGTGCAGCACCTCGACCTGCGCCTCGAGGGCGAGCACCTCGTCCATGTCGAACTCGTAGAACACGGACTCGTCCCAGTAGTTCCGGCTGTCGCCGGCACCGTCGCGCGCGGGGGTGCCGAACACCAGGCCCTGCGATTCGACGGTCCGCTGCCAGCCCGCGCGGGGCGTTCCCCGCATGCGCCGCACTAGGAGCCGCTCGATCCGGAGCCGCCCTTGGAGCTCCCGCCCTTGCTGGAGGTGCCCAGGCCGCCGCGATCGATGTTCTTGCCGCTGGACCCGCTGTTGCTGCCGGCGTTGGTGTTCCCGCTGCCCGAGCCGCTCCTCGACCCGGTCCGCGAGCCGGCGGCGGGCGGCGCGGGTTTGCTCGCCGCGTTCGTCTGGCCGTTGGTGCCGAAGGAGGTGGTCTTGGCCGGGTCCACCGCGGCGCCCGAGGAGGTGCGGAAGGCGGTGTTGGCGGGCCGGTCGTAGCTGCCGCCGGTGATGCGGCCGTTGTTGTAGTTGCCGCCGTAGTTGTACCGGTAGCTCATGCCGTTGAGAAAGATGAAGCCGGTCACCGGGTTGTACGTGCCCCGCGAGCAGTAGTCGTCGGAGACAACCTGATCGCCGTCGACGGTGCAATACGCCGTCTGCGTGTTCACGTTCTGGGTGTTGTCGTTGTCCGGGATCGCGACGTAGAGGAGCGCGATCGCGCCCACCACGCCGACGCCGACCCCGGCGCCGATCATCTGCTTACGGCGGCGGCTCTTCTTCGCGGCCGCGGCGGCGGCTTCGGCGGCCTCGCGCTGCTCGTCCTCGGCGCGCTGGCGCTGGGCCCGCTGCCGGGCGCGGGCCTCGCCCACCGTCTCCGGGCGGGCCTGCGTGTTCTCGTCCTGCTGCCGCATCCGACCGGGCCGGCGCGGGGCCTCCCCCGTGTCCGGGAGATGCAGCTCCGGCGGCATCCCTGGGACGGGCATGTAGTTCGACTCCGGCCCGGGGATGTCGCCCACCGGGCGGTTCTCAGGGATGGGCGGCTGCATGCCTCACCTCTCCTCGAACGACGGGAGCCCGCCTCGCGCGGGCCCGAACAGTTCCACGACCAGATCGACCCTGCCCGGAGTATCCCTTGACCACAGGCGTTGCAGCAGAGTGTCGCATGCGGAGCGGTCTCCCTCGACCACGACCCGCACACGTCTGTCCGGCTGATTCGCAGCGTAACCGAGCAGGCCCAGTTCCAGGGCCTGAGTCTTCGTCCAGTACCGGAACCCGACGCCCTGCACGTGACCGTGCACCCACGCCGTCATCCGGGCCTGACCATCGGGCACGCGCTACCCCGAGGTGATGTCGAGATTGACCGTCGTGCCGGCCTTGAGCGTGCGGCCGACGGTGCACACCTGGTCGACGGCGCGGCGGGCCACGGTGATCAGCCGTTCCTGGGCGGCCTCGTCGAGCTCGGACAGGTCGAGCTCGAGGACCTCGTTGAGTTCGGGGTAGACCTCGTTCTGCCGGTCGGCGTCGCCGGAGACCCGGACGGTGGCGTCGTAGTCCTCCCCCAGGCGGCGGGCCAGCACGTGGTCGGTCGACATGCCGCTGCACGCGGCGAGGGCGATCTTGAGCAGCTCACCGGGGGTGAACACGCCCTCCACGTCCGCCGAGCCGACCAGCACCTCGGCGCCGCGCGAGCTGCGCCCGGTGTAGCGGCGCACGCCGGTGCGCTCGACCCAGAGTTCGGTGGACGGTGCCTGCGCGTTCGTGTCGTCGGCCATATGCCCCAATCTACGGCAGCACCGTCCGCGACCAGCGCTCGGAGGGCCGGGCTCGGCCGTCCCTATCGGCGGGAGACCGGTAGCGTTGTGAACATGCGTGCGCGGTGGTGGTCGTTCCTCGGAACAGTCCTCGCGTACGCGGCCGCCGCCTCGTGGGCGGCGGTCTCCGGACCGGACCCGTTCCCCACGCATTTCGGCCTGTCCGGACAGCCGGACTCGTGGACCCCGCGCGCCGAGGCGGTGTCACTGCACGCGGGCATCGCGGCGGGCGTCGCCGTCCTGATCGCGGTGCTCGCACTGATCGCGCCGCGGATCCCGACCTCGATCATCAACACGCCGCGGCGCGACTATTGGCTGTCCCCCGAGCACCGGCCCGCGTTCGACGACATCGTCTCCGGGTTCCTGCTCTGGGCGGGTGGCCTCTTCCTCGTCCTGCAGGGCGCAACGTTCGTGGTGACGGTCATCGACCCCGCGGAGACCGCCGCGAAGTCGACGCTCGTCATCCTCTTCCTCGTCGCGCTCGTGGGCTCGATCGGCTACCTGATCTGGCTGCTCACCCACCCGCCGAAGCGGTCGACGACGACGTCGCGGGGCGTCCGCCCGGGTCGCACCGGAGATCGTTCGTCGAGGTAACGTCATCCGCATGCGGCCTCGATGGTGGATCTTCGTCGCCGCGGTCCTGCTCTGCGGCGCCTCGCTCGCCTGGGCCGCGACGTCCGGCCCCGCCCCCTTCCCCACGCACTGGGGCGCCGGTGGGACAGCTGACTCCTGGAGTCCCCGTGGTTCGGCGGTCGGAATCTTGGCCGTCTCTGCGGCAGCCCTCGCGGCGCTGTTCGGCGTCCTCGCCGCCTGCACGTCCGCCCTCCCGGACGGCCTCATCAACCTTCCGCCCGCGGCCCGCGCGTACTGGCTCGATCCCGTGCATCGCCCCGGCCTCGACGCCCTCCTGCAGCGGTACGTGCTCACGGTCGGGACCGCGGTGCTCCTCCTTCTGGCCGTGTCGGTGACCGGCGCCATCGTCAGGCCCGAGGGGAATCCGATTCTCGGCATCGGCATCTGGGCCGTCTTCGCGGTCATCGCCGTGGGCAGCGGTCACCTGTCGTGGCGGCTGGCCCGGCCGCCGGCGGATAACCTGGCCGCATGAGTGCCTCCACGGAAACCGGCCCCTTCTTCCACGGAACCACCGCAGACCTCCAGCCCGGCGACCTGCTCAGCGCGGGCTTCGTCTCGAACTACCGCCCCGACGTGGTCATGAACCACATCTACTTCACCGCCCTGCGCGACGGTGCCGGGCTCGCCGCGGAACTCGCCTCCGAGCTCAAGTCCGACGGCGCCGCCCCTCGCGTCTACGAGATCGAGCCCACCGGCGCCTTCGAGGACGACCCCAACGTCACCGACAAGAAGTTCCCCGGGAATCCGACACGTTCCTACCGCAGCACCGAGCCGCTGCGCGTCGTCGCCGAGGTGACCGACTGGACCCGGCTCACCCCCGAGGCCCTGCAGATGTGGCGCGACACGATCGTCTCCAAGGCACCCGCCGACCGCGGCGAGATCATCAATTGATCACCTCCGGGTCCCGCGAGAACCGGCCCTCAGGCCGGCGGGCCTGAGGTATGGATTTCGCGCTGAACGGCCTCGTCGAATCGGTATCGGCCACCGACGCGGCGCTCACACGCGAGTTCTACGCGGCAAGGCCTCGTGGCTCGGCGATCGCGGGCTACGACGAGCTGATCGCGGTCCGACACGAACGAAACCTGCGGTTCGCCGGTTCCGTTCGCGCCGAAGCCGAGTCTGCGGATCTCGCCGGGCACGCCGTACCGATCCGAATCATCGAGCCGCAGCAGCGTCCGGCCGTCGGCGTTCTACTGCATTGCCCCGGCGGCGGGTTCTACATGAGCTCGGCGGTCGCCGACGACGAGCGGAACGCTCGTCGTGCGGATGCCACAGGGCTCGCGGTGGTCAGCGTCGACTACCGTCTCGCGCCGGAGCACCCGTGGCCGGCAGCCCCGGACGACTGCTGCGCAGCCGCCGAGTGGCTCATCGAACGCGCGTCAGAGCGCTTCGGAACGGACAGGCTCTTCATCAGCGGCTTCTCGGCGGGAGCGACGCTGGCGGCATGCGTCCTGCTGCGGTTGCGGGCAGGAGGACGCGGCGACGCTTTCCGCGGAGCGGTGCTGGAGGCCGGGACCTACGACCTGACCAGACTCAATCCGTCAGGGGCCGCTGTCGTCGACGACTACTTCGTCGAGGCGTACGTCGGCGAGGTGGAGGACCGCACCGATCCCGATGTGTCACCCGCGTACGGCGACCTCCAGGGGTTGCCGCCGACGTTGCTGACCGTCGGCAGCGACGACGTCCTTCTCCCCGACAGTCTGCTCATGGCGGCGAGGCTGGCGGCCGCAGGTAACGACGTGGATCTTCGCATCTATCCGGATGTGCCACACGGCTTCTCGAACCATCCCACGCCAGTGGGTCGCAGTGCCACCGCTGCCGTCGACGCATGGCTGCGCGCCTAAGCCAGGCCCACTCACTGCGTGAAGAACGTCGTCAGCACACGGGCCATGGATTCAGGGGCGACGACGTGTCCCTGCCCGTCCAGCGTGTGTTGTCCGGCCTGAGGGATGACAGCGGCTATCGCGCTCGCGGCGCGGACGAAGAAGTCGGTCGGCATGCCCGCCAGCTGGGGCTGGGTGATCGACCCCTCGGTGGTAACCAGGACCGACTGCGTGATGCGGGCGAGTCGGTCAGTAGGGATCGTGTAGTCATTGAGGACCACGGCGTCCTTGACGAGCGTGTGGGCGAGCACGACGGACGAGGTCCAGAGCGGGTGTTGCTTGCTGGCCGCGATGTCCGCGTCGGGTCCGCCGGTCAATGTCATGAACAGTTCCAGGAGCTCCTCATCCCGGCCGGCTTCGTCCGCCTCGCGGGTGTCCGCGAGGTACTGGTCGAACCTCGGCCGCAGGTCGTCTCCGATCGCGTACGGCACATCCCACACCGCGATCTTGTCGATCGCCGACCCTGCCGCAGCTGCCTCCAGCACGAGAGCACCGCCAGATGACGAGCCGTACACATGAGCTGAGCCGCCGGCCGTCGCAATCAGCGCGTCGAGGTCTTCCACCTCACGCGCGAGTGCGTACGGCGACGCATCGCCGCTGGCTCCCCGGCCGCGTCGTGCGTAGTTGTAGACCGTGAAACGGTCGGCGAGGGACCTGGCCAGCGGCGCGTTCTCAGCGCCGTCGTCCAGGGTGCCGCCGACGAGGATCACCGCCGGGCCAGCGCCTTTCCGGTCGTAGGCGATTCTCGTACCGTCGACGGACGTCACACGAAGTGTCATCTCGTTCATTGCTTCTCTCCTCTTATCGATGCGCGGTCGTCAGCGTCGGAGCATCGGGAGTTCCGGGCTTGGCACCGGTGGTGGCGTTGGCTGAGCGCCTGGTCTAGTCAAACTTGATTACTAGCTCAGAGTGCACCTCGAGGACCATCTAGTCAAGCTTGATTAGGAGCTCTTCTTGAGGTGATCAGGGACCGTTCGCCACGACCCCGGATCATCAGCCATGATGTAGGCACCCTCAGACAGGCGTTCGCTCAGGCTCTTCGCCCACTCCAGTTCGGTGCGTGCGTGCCCCGCCCACAGGTCGGCCTGCTCGCGGACGTGCTCCGGGGTGTCCCGATCGGGGTGCTTCCGCCACTCGGCCTGCGCTACGAGCTCTGCTTCCAGGCGCGCGACCCGCTCGTCGACTTGCGCGATGGCATCTGACCTGGTCAGCATGGGCAACATCGCGATCGCCGCGTTGAGCATGTCCGCGTCGTGGGTGCGCCGCAGACCGTCGCGGACCATGTCGCCCATCTCGTCACATCCCCGCGCTGTCACGCGGTACAGAACTCTCTCCGGCCCGGAATTGCCCGGCTCGGCGTGTTCGGTGAGGAGGCCATCAGCCGCCGCCTTCTTGAGCGCGTGATACACCGAGCCGGGATTGATCTTGGCCCACGTCTCCGCACCCCAGCTCTGCAGTTCGGACCGCACCTGGTAGCCATGCGCGCCGCCGGAGAGGTGCACGATGCCGAGTACCAAGAGCTTCGTCGCCGACATGCGCCCACCTTCGCTCAACCTGCTCGGACTCGCTCCGTGCTGCTCAATGAGTTCAATCGCCCCGGCAGCCAGCGCAAGCGCTGCCTGCGCTCGGTTCACTCATTCTTAGGCTCAAGCATATGAGCATCCCCGTACCGACCGCGATGAGCACGCCGAACCCGATGTGAGGCTGACCGTGCCTGGTCAACGCGGCGTGCGCTGACACGTCGGGCAGAAGTGGGAGCCGCGGTTCATGAAGGACTCACGCCGCATGATGGTGCCGCACCGACGGCAGGGCTCGCCGTCGCGGCCGTAGGCGTCGAGGCTGCGGGAGAAGTACCCGGACTGCCCGTTCACGTTCACGTACAGCGAGTCGAAGCTGGTGCCGCCCTGGTCCAGGGCCTGCCGCATCACGTCGGTGGCGTCGTCGATGAGCCGGCCGAGGGCGGGCTTGGTCAGCGCGGAGGCGCGACGGCGACCGTGGACGCCGGAGCGCCACAGGGCCTCGTCGGCGTAGATGTTGCCCACGCCGGAGATCACGGTCTGATCGAGCAGTACCCGCTTGACCTCGGTGTCCTTGCGCTTCATCCGGGCGATGACCGCGTCGCGATCGAACAAGGGGTCCAAGGGATCCCGGGCGATGTGCGCGACGGACGCGGGCACGAGCGTGCCGGCGACCTCTTCGAGCGGGTCGACGGCCCAGCCGCCGAAGGTGCGCTGGTCGACGAACCGGAGCACGGCACCGTCGGACAACCCTGCCCGGATGCGCAGGTGCCGGTCGTCGCCCGGCCCGACGAGCATCTGTCCGCTCATGCCGAGGTGCACGACGATCGCGGCGTCGGCGGGGGCGCCGCCGCGCGCGAGCGGCAGCCACAGGAACTTGCCGCGACGCTCCGCGGATTCGACGTCGGCGCCGGTGATCTGGCCGATCATGTCCGCCTCGCCGGCGGCGTGGCGCCGCGCGGCGCGCGGGTGGAGCACCTCCATGGAGGTGACGCCGCGGCCCACCAGGTGATCGACGAGGCCGCGCCGGACGACCTCGACCTCGGGCAGCTCGGGCATCAGGCCGGCTCGGGCGCCTGCTCGGCGTCGCTCGCAGCCGCGCCATCGGCCGCAGCCTCGGAGTCGTTCACGTCCAACGACTTCCACGCTGCCGCGGCGGCCTTCTGCTCGGCCTCCTTCTTGGTGCGGCCCACGCCCTCGCCGAGGTCGCTGGAGTCCACGACCGCGACGGCGGTGAACTCCTTGTCGTGGTCCGGCCCCGTCGACGTGATGCGGTACGCCGGCGCGCCGAGATCCCGCTCCGCGGCGAGCTCCTGCAGCGACGTCTTCCAGTCGAGCCCTGCACCCATCGACGACGAAGCCGTCAGCAGCGGCAGGAACAGCCGGAGCACCACCTCGCGGGCGGTGTCGATGCCGTGCTCGATGTGCACGGCCCCGAGCAGGGCCTCCATCCCGTCAGCGAGGATCGAATCCTTATCGCGGCCGCCGGTGAGCTCCTCGCCGCGGCCCAGGTACAGGTGCGCGCCGAGGCCGCCCTCCCCCAGCCCACGGGCGACGCGCGCGAGGGCGTGCATGTTGACCACGCTGGCGCGGATCTTGGCGAGCTCGCCCTCGGGCTTGTCCGGGTGGGTGACGTAGAGCCACTCGGTCACGGAGATGCCGAGCACGCTGTCGCCGAGGAACTCGAGCCGCTCGTTGGTGGGCAGCCCGCCGGCCTCGTAGGCGTAGGAGCGGTGCGTCAGCGCCAGGGTGAGCAGCTCGTCGTCGAGACCGACGCCCAGGGCTTCCAGCAGCGGGGCGCGGTCCGTGGCGGGCGGCGCGGGGAGGCGCTTGCTCACGTGCCGTCGGCCTCGCCCTCGGTGGCGAACTTCGCGAGGCCGGCCCAGCGGGGGTCGATCTGCTCGTGGTGATGGTCGGCCGGCAGGTCGGCCAGCTTCTCGCCGCAGCCCTGGCACAGGCCCTTGCAGTCGTCGGAGCAGACGGGGTCGAGGGCCAGCTCCATGCCGACCGCGTCGATGATGGCCTGCTCGAGGTCGATCATGTCGTCCTCGATGCGGTACATCTCGTCGTCGTCGGTGGTCTTCGCGGTCTCGCTGCCCGGGTAGGCGTACAGCTCCGTCACGAAGACGTTGAGCGCGCCCGACAGCGGGTCGAGACACCGGGCGCACTGGCCGGCGGTATTGGCGCTCACGGTGCCGGTCACGAGGACGCCCTCGGAGACGGCCTGCACTTGGAGGTCGAGATCGACCTCCTCGCCGGACTCGATGGCGATCAGGTCGACGCCGACGCGCTCGGGTGCGGCGACCGTGCGGTGCACCTGCGCAGAGGTACCAGGCCGACGCCCGAAGGCGCGGACGTCGAGTACGTACGGCTTACCGGCCGGCTGTCGCACGGCGGCATTGGGTTCGTTCACAACAATCCTCGGGAACTCGTCAGGTCAAGCCAAACACCCGATTGTACGTCAATCGGGCTACCGCGCGTCGACCCGCGACTCTGCGAACTCCTCGAGGTAGCCGTCGGTGGCGCCGTGATCGCTGTAGTCGTGCACGCCGGCGGCGGTGCGCAGCTGCTGGCGACCGCGGTTCACCGACCGCATCGTGGCGCCCAGCACCTCCTCGAACTGCGAGAGCTTGGTGTCGACGTAGACGTCGCACTCCCCGCGCAGGCGGTCCGACTCGGCGTGCGCTGCATCGATGATCCGGTCCGACTCGCCCTTGGCGGCGGCCACGACCTCGGTCTCGGCGACGAGGCGCTCCTGCTCGGTGATGCCCTCGGCGACGGACCGCTGGTACGCGGCGTTGCCGTCGGCGACCAGGCGCTCGGCCTCGGCGCGGGCGCGGCCGGTGACGGCCTCGTACTCGCGCTGGGCGCCGCGGCGGATCCGCTCGTCCTCGGCGCGGGCCTCGGCGACCAGGCCGGTGGCGTGCTGGTGCGCCTCGGCGACCATGCGGTCCGCCTGGGCCTTCGCGTCCGCGAGCAGGCGGTCGGCCTCGGCGCGGGAGCGGCTCAGGGTGGCGTCGGCCTCGGAGTTGGCCTGGGTCACCGTGGTGTCGTAGTGGGTGCGCGCCTCGCTGACCAGGCGGTCCTTCTGATCGAGCACGTCCTGCGCGTCGTCGAGGTCGGCCGGGAAGGCGTCGCGGATATCGTCGAGGAGCTCGAGCACATCACCGCGGGGCACGAGGCACCCGGCGGTCATGGGGACGCTGCGCGCCTCCTCCAGGATGGCGCCCAGCTCGTCCAGTGCTTCGAATACGCGGTACATACACCCATTGTGACGGGTGGGACCGATGTTTCGCCGTAACGCCGTCGCCGCGTGTCGAGTCGGTCGTGGAATCGGCTGATTCCCGACCTACGAAGCCCGATCCGGCCTCGTACCGCAGAATTCGGCCGATTTCACGACAGCTTGGCGCTGAGGGCGGTCTGCACGTTGGGCGGGATCAGGGCGGAGACGTCGCCGCCCAGCTTCGCGACCTCCTTGACCAGCGAGCTCGACACGTATGAGTACTGCGGCGCGGTGGTGAGGAACGCGGTCTCGACGTCGGTGAGGTGCATGTTCATCCCGGCCATCGGCAGCTCGTAGTCGAAGTCCGTCGAGTTGCGCAGGCCCTTGAGGATGCACGCGACGCCCTCCTGCCGGGCGTAGTCCACGAGCAGGCCCGTCCACCGGTCGACGGTGACGCCGGGCAGGTCCGCGACGTTCTCCTCGATCAGCGCGATCCGCTCGTCGATGGAGAACATGCCCTGCTTGTTGGGGTTCACGACGACGGTGATCACCAGCTCGTCGAAGATCCGCGCGGCCCGGCGGAAGATGTCCAGGTGGCCGTTGGTCATGGGGTCGAACGATCCGGGGCAGCACGCCTTGCTCATGCCCGGTCATCCTGCCAGACGGCGATCTCCACGCGGGTCTCCCCGTAGTCGCGCGTCAGGTCGAGCTCGAAGCCCTCGGGCCACGTCGCAGCGGGCGTCCGCGCGGAGCGCTCCACGATCACGTGAGCGCCCGGCGCCAGCCATCCCGCGGTCAGCGCGGCGACGTCGCCGTCGACGGTTTCCGCCGGCACGTCGTAGGGCGGGTCCAGGAAGACGAGGTCGTACGGCTCGGCCGGAAGGTCGAGGTACGCCCGCACGGCCCGACGGTGCGCCGTCGCCCCCGGCAGCCCGACGGCGCGCGCGTTCTGGTTGATCACCGCGACCGCCTTGGCGTCGGCGTCCACGAGCACCGCGCGGGCGGCGCCGCGGGAGAGCGCCTCGAAGCCGAGCGCCCCCGACCCCGCGTAGAGGTCGAGGACCGCGAGATCGTCGAAGTCGAGGCGCGACTGCAGCGCGCTGAACAGCGCCTCGCGGACGCGATCCGACGTCGGGCGAGTGCCGCGGGGCGGCACCGCGAGCCTGCGCCCGCGTGCCGCCCCGGCGATGATCCTCGTCATCGCTCCACTGTAATCAGTGCGGCTACTCGGCCTTCGCCAGCCGCGCCTCCTCGATGTGCGCGAGGCGCGTGGCGTCGGTGTCCGGGCCGGGCACCTCGGTGCCGCGGATCGAGCAGCCCTTCGTCTCCTGCAGGAAGGGCAGCGCGATCAGGCCGATCACGCAGGCGCCCATCATGTACCACGCGGGGAACAGGCTCTGACCAGTTGCTTCGATCATGGACTCGTTGACGTACGGGGCGGTGCCACCGAAGGCCGCGGTCGCCACGTTGTAGGAGATGGCGAACCCGGCGAACCGCACCGGAGTGGGGAACATAGCGGGGAACGTCGCCGTGATCGTGGCGAGCTGCGGGATGTACAGCACTCCCAGCACCACGAGTGCCACCATCGCCAGAACCGTTCCCTGCTCCATCAACTGGAACAGCGGCCACGAGAGAACGAGCAGGCCGATCAGCGATATCCACCACATCGGTTTTCGCCCCGTGCGGTCGGACAGGGCGCCGAAGAACGGAATCAGAGCCGCCATGATCACCTGGGCGACCAGCAGTACCTTGGAGCCGGTTTCGGGATCCATACCGATCGCCCCGTGCAGGTAGGTGGGCATGTACGCGATCAGTGTGTAGTTCGAGACGTTGAGCGCGATGACGAGCCCGAAGAGGACGAGAATCGGACGCCACTGCTGGGTGAGCAGCTGCTTGAGCCCACCGACCGCCGAATCCTGGTTCTGCTTGTTGTCCTTGAGCTCGACGAACACCGGGCTGTCGTGGATCTGGTTGCGGAGGTACCAGCCGATGAAGCCCATGGGCAGCGCCATCAGGAACGGGATTCGCCAGCCGTACTCCTGCATCTGCTCCTCGGAGAGGATGACCTGCAAGAGCAGTACGACCGCGGTGCCTCCCGCGAAGCCGCACATGGTTCCGAACTCGAGGAAGCTGCCGTACTTGCCCCGCTGCCGATCGGGCGAGTACTCGGCCATGAAGGTCGCGGCACCGCCGTACTCGCCGCCCGTCGAGAAGCCCTGCACCATGCGCAGAACGATCAGTAGGACAGCGCCGAGCCACCCCGCGACGGCGTAGGTCGGAAGGAAGGCGATCAACGTGGTCGACCCGGCCATCAGCAGGATCGTAGTGGCGAGCACGGCCTTTCTGCCGATCTTGTCGCCGAGCGGGCCCCAGACGAATCCGCCGAGCGGCCGCAGGACGAACGAGATCGCGAATCCGAGCAACGTACCGATCGTGCCGTTCTCGGGGAACAATGCGTTCGCGATGTAAACGGCCGTCGACGCGTAGACGCCGTAGTCGAACCATTCGGTGAAGTTGCCCATCGCAGACGCGCCGATGGCTTTGTGCAGCGACTTCTTTCGCTGCGTCTCGGTCTCCTGGAGGCCCGCGGACGAGAGCGGTGAACCTCCGGACGTTGTTGAGTTATCAGGCATGCAGATCAGCCCCTGGCGTTGGTCACCGTGCGGACCGGGCTTGCCTGTGGCTAGACACTGCTGGGCCCACCGGACGTGTGATTACCGCGCGTTCGACGTTAACAGAGTCAACGACCGGTTCTCGGGTGGACGGTTCACCTGGTGGACACTGTCCGGCATCCTCGCTGGTAACCCGGTGTTCGCCGCCCGGGAACCGGACTGCGGCATCGTTTCCGCAATGCCCCTCAGTGATTCGCACTTCTCGCGTCGTTCGCTCCTCAAGGCCGGCGCCGCCGGCGCCCTCCTCATCCCGGCCGGTTCGCTGCTCTCGGCCTGCGGCTCCTCGTCGGACGGCGCGGCGGCCTCGTCGTCGCCCGGCGTGGTCCGCGGCCGCCCGTCGCTCACCCACGGCATCGCGTCCGGCGATCCCCGCACCGACGGTGCGCTGGTCTGGGCGCGGTCGGACGCGCCCGCACGGATGATCGTCGAGACGGCCTCGTCGGAGTCCTTCAGCAACCCGCGCCGTTTCGAGGGTCCGCAGCTGAACCCGTCGTCCGACGGCGCCGGCCGGTTCCGCATCACGGGTCTCGAGCCCGGCCAGACGGTGCACTATCGCGTCACCCTCGAGGGCGAGAACGGCGCGACGTCCGAGCCGGTGGCCGGCACGTTCCGGACGGCACCGTCGGCGAACGGGAACGTGAGCTTCGCCTGGTCCGGCGACGTGGTCGGCCAGGGCTGGGGCATCAACCGCGACGGCGGGATGGCGATCATGGGCGCCATCGCCGACGCGCGGCCCGACTTCTTCCTGCACTCGGGCGACGCGATCTACGCCGACAACCCCGTGCCGGAGACCCAGAAGCAGAACGACGGCAACACGTACCGCAACGTCACGGCCGAGGCCAAGAACCAGGTCGCACAGACGCTCGACCAGTTCCGCGGCAACTACGCCTACAACCTGACCGACGAGCACTACAAGCGGTTCGCGGCGACCGTGCCGCAGCTGATCCAGTGGGACGACCACGAGGTGGTCAACAACTGGTTCCCGGGCGAGAGCCTGGCGGGGCAGAACCGCAAGGGCTACACCGAGACCGACGTGAACAAGCTCGCGGACTTCGCCTACCAGGCGTGGCGCGAGTGGCAGCCGGTGCAGCCCACGGAGGCCGCCGACGGGCGCCTGTACCGCAAGATCTCCTACGGCCCGCTCCTCGACGTCTTCGTGCTCGACATGCGCAGCTACAAGGACCCGAACCCCAACGCGTGGGCCACGTCCAACGACGCCGGCATCCTCGGCGACAAGCAGACCCAGTGGCTCATCGAAGGCCTCACCTCGTCGAAGGCGGTGTGGAAGGTGGTCGCGAACGACCTGCCGCTGAGCATCGTGGTCCCCGACGCCGCTACGAACCCCAAGGACGGCGGCCCGAAGTCGATGGAGGCCGTCGCGCAGGGCGACAACGGCGCGCCGCTGGGCCGCGAGATCGCCCTCTCGCGCATCCTCTCCCGCACCAAGGACGTGAAGAACGTCGTGTACCTGACCGCCGACGTGCACTACACCGCGGCGATCTCGTACCACCCGGACAAGGCGGCCTTCCAGGACTTCTCGCCGTTCTGGGAGTTCGTGTCCGGCCCGCTCAACGCCGGCGCGTTCCCGCAGAGCCCGCTCGACGGGACCTTCGGCGCGCAGTACGAGTTCGTGCACGCCCCCGACAAGGCGAACGTCTCCCCCGCCGAGGGCTTCCAGCACTTCGGGCACGTCACCATCGACGGCGGCACCCGGGCGCTGACGGTGCACCTGCGCGACGCCAAGGGCGCCTCGCTCTACGCCAAGGAGCTCGCTCCGGCGTAGTCCTGCGCGCCCGCGTAGCGGAAGCGCTGGGCGGGGTGATCGGCGGCGAGCCGGTCACCCTGCCCGAACAGCTTGTGCCGCAGCGTTCCCGGCACGTACTCCGTGGGGTACACGCCCCGTCGGCGCAGCTCCGGAACGATGAACTCGACGATGTCCTCGAAGGTGCCGGGCGTGATCGCGTAGGCCAGGTTGAAGCCGTCGACGTCGGTCTCCTCGACCCACTCCTGCAGCTCGTCGGCTACCCGCTCCGCGGATCCGACGAGCACGGGGCCCATGCCGCCGATGCGGCCCCACTTGCCGATGTCCTCGACCGTCCAGTCCTTGCCCGACGGATCCGCCTGCTGGAAGTTGGAGACGGCCGAGATGATGGCGTTGGACTTGACGTCGCCCACCGGATCGCTCGGGTCGTAGGCGCCCAGGTCGACGCCCATCCACCCGGACATGAAGACCAGCGAGCCCTCGATGCTGGCGTACCGGTGGTACTCCTCGAGTTTCGCCTGCGCCTTCGCCTCGGTCTCGTCCGTGACGATGGTCAGCAGCGTGTAGACCTTGGCCGAGTACGGGTCGCGGCCGTTGGCGACGAGGCCCTCGCGGATCGTGCGCACGACCTTCTTCAGGATGGCCTTGGTGGGCGCCGCCACGAAGATCGCCTCGGCGTTGCCGGTCGCGAACGCCAGCCCGCGCGGCGACGCGCCGGCCTGGTAGATCACGGGCGAGCGCTGCGGCGAGGGCTCGCCGACATGGATGCCGGGTACGTCGAAGTACTTGCCGTGGTGGTTGATCGGGTGCACCTTCGACGGATCCGTGAACACGCCGCTCTCCCGGTCGCGGATCACCGCGTCGTCCTCCCAGGAGCCCTCCCACAGCTTGTAGAGCACCTCGAGGTACTCGTCGGCGTGGTCGTAGCGCTCGTCGTGCTGCAGCTGGTCGAGCTGCCCCATGTTCTTCGCCGCCGACGGCAGGTACCCCGTCACCACGTTCCAGCCGATCCGGCCGTTCGTGAGGTGGTCGAGCGTGGTCAGCCTGCGGGCGAAGGGGAAGGGGTGCTCGAAGCCGGTGCCGGCGGTGATGCCGATGCCGAGGTGCTCCGTCGCGCCCGCGATGGCCGAGGCCAGCAGGATCGGATCCGACACGGGGACCTGCGCCGCGTGCTTGATGGCGGCGTCGCCGTTGCCGTTGTAGGAGTCGTAGATGCCCAGGACGTCGGCGATGAAGATGCCGTCGAAGGTGCCGCGCTCCAACAGCTTCGCCAGGTCCGTCCAGTAGCTCAGCTCCTTGTAGCGGTGCGACTGGTCCTTCGGGTGCCGCCACAGGCCCGGGGACTGGTGGGCGACGCAGTTCATGTCGAAGGCGTTGAAACGGATCTGACGGCTCATGGAGGCCGACGCTAGGCGGCCCGCCCGCGCCCGCCCAGGCTTGCGCTCAGCGTGACGCGAGGGCCGCCCCGCCGGCTCGCGCGAGGGTACGGCGCACCGTCAGGCCAGGTTGAGCTGCCAGGACACGCCGAACCGGTCCCCCACCCAGGCGAAGGCGGTGGAGAAGCCGTACTCGCCCAGCGGCATGTAGGTCTTCCCGCCCGCGCCGAGCGCCTCGGTGAGACGCTCCAGTTCCTCGCGGTCGTCGCAGTCCACGAACAGGGACGTCGACGGCGTGAAGTCGAAGGCGTGGTCGACGGAGCTGTCGCTGATGAGCACGTGCTCGCCCTTGATCACCAGCTCGGCGAGCTGGATGCCGTGCTTCGGATCCGCGTGCGGCACCGAGCTCAGGACCGCCCCGTCGAAGGTCGCGACGTACAGGTCGATCGCCTGCGCGGCGACCGCGCCCTGGAACATGAGGAACGGACGAATCATGGTCATGCGGCGAGCCTACGTCCGGCGCGCGCCGTAGGGTGCGGGCATGACATCGGTGGTCGTGGTGGGCAGCGTGAACCTGGACGCGATCACGGTGTGCGAGCGGTTCCCGCAGCCGGGCGAGACGGTGACGGGTGTCTCGGTCGCCTTCGGGCAGGGCGGCAAGGGCGCGAATCAGGCCCGGTCGGCGGCGCGGTCGGGCGCGGCGACCGTCTTCGTCGGCGCGGTGGGCGAGGACGACGCCGCGGGCACGGTGCTGGACTCCCTCGCGGGCGCGGGGGTGGACGTCTCCCGCGTCGCGCGCACGCCCGGGAGCACCGGCTTCGCGAACGTCACCGTCGACGGTTCCGGGGAGAACCACATCGTGGTCGTGCCCGGCGCGAACGCCGCGGTCCGCGTGGACGACGCGGCGCGCGCCGCGATCGCCGACGCGAACGTGCTCCTCCTGCAGCTCGAGATCCCGCTCCCCGCGGTCGTCGACGCCGCCCGCGCCGCGCGCGAGGCCGGAACCGTCGTCCTGCTCAATCCCTCGCCCGTGCAGCCCCTTCCCGACGAGCTCGTCGAGCTCCTCGACGGCGTGATCGTCAACCGGGACGAGGAGAAGGCACTCGCCGAGGTCGTGGGGCGCGTGCCGAACGTCGTCACCACCCTTGGCGGCGACGGTGCCCGCGCGACGGGACCCGACGGCACCGTCAACGCCCCGGGCTTCGCGGTCGACGTCGTGGACACAACCGGGGCCGGCGACGCCTTCGCGGGCGCGCTCGCGGCGCACTGGGACCTGCCATCCGCCGAACGGCTGCGCCGCGCCAACGCGGCCGGCGCCCTCACCGCCACCGCCGCCGGCGCGGCGGCCGCCCCCACCGCCGACGAGGTCGACGCCTTCCTCGCCAACCAGGAGACCGCCCGATGACGATCACCGTCCACGACGTGCCCGGCGACGGCCCGTACGCCCTGGCCACCGGGCCGGACGGGGCATTGTGGTTCACGCTCGTCGGGAGCGGCGAGATCGGGAGATACGACACCGCCACCGGTCAGACGGTGCGGTATCCCGTCGGCCCGGACACCGGCCCCACGATCATCACGACCGGGCCCGACGGCGCGCTCTGGTTCACCGAGTACCGCGCCCACAGGCTCGGCCGGATCACCGTCGACGGGGAGGTCTCGCACGTCGACCTCCCGCCCGGGTGCGGCCCTTTCGGCCTCGCGACGGGGTCCGACGGCGCGCTGTGGTTCACCGCGACGGCCACGAATCGGATCGGTCGGGTCACCGTCGAGGGAACGGTCACCGAGTTCGACCTGCCGATCCCCGGGGCCTTCCCCTCGGCGATCGCCGCCTGCCCGGACGGCGCGCTGTGGTTCCCGCTCAACCAGGCCGACGCGATCGGCCGGATCGACACCACCGGGACGGTCTCGGTGTTCGCCCTGGACTCCCCCGGCTGCGCGCCGGTCGGCATCGCCGCAGGGCCGGACGGGGCACTGTGGTTCGTCGAGATCGGGGCGGGCCGGATCGGCCGGATCACGCCCGACGGTGCCGCCACGCACTACCCGCTCCCCGACGGCGCCGCCCGCCCGCACGGCATCTGCGCCGGGCCCGACGGTCGCATGTGGTTCACCGAGTGGGCCGGCAACGCCCTCGGGTCCATCGACGCCGAGGGGCGAATCCGCAGGTACGAGCTGCCCGTGCCGGGCTCCGAGCCCCACGGCATCGCCCTCGGACCCGACGGTGCGCTGTGGACCGCGTTGGAGGCCGGTTCGCTCGCTCGACTGGCCCCACCACAGCCCTGATGTGACCCATCTCACATTGACCCGCCTCGCTGGGGATACCCCGGGGTTCCGCTGACCGATTCCGAAGCGCGGGTGACTTCCGCATTGCCGGTTGTTAGCGTCGAAAGTGATGAGCCCGTCTCACAAGAGCGATCCCACTGCCCCCGCAAAAACGGGGGTCACCACCCGTCGCCCGTCGATCGACGATGGAATACGACTGTGGGAGATCGCCCGGGACACCGAGGTTCTCGATCTCAATTCGACGTACGCGTACACCCTGTTGTGCCGTGACTTCGCCGACTCGTCGATCGTCGCCGAGCATGATGGCGCCGTCGCCGGTTTCGTCACGGGGTACCGCCGTCCCGACCGCCCGGACACCCTGTTCGTGTGGCAGGTGGCGGTGGATGCCGCCCATCGGGGCCACGGCATCGCCTCGCGTATGCTCATCGATCTGTTGGATCATCTTGCGGTGAGGGGCGTTTCACGCCTGGAGACCACGATCACCGCGTCCAACACGGCGTCCCAGGAGCTCTTCGGCTCCGTGGCGAAGAAGCGCCGTTCCACCCTCACGGTGCGCGATCTGTTCGCCTCGCACCACATCTCCCCCACTGAATCCGACCCCCACGAGCCCGAGCAGCTGTACATCATCGACCCCGCCTGACCGGCGGGGCCGCTGCCGGCCCACTAGGAGGATCACCATGTCCACCCTGACCGACGAGAACACCAGCACCGCCGATTTCGAGCAGCCCTCGATCTTCAGCACCCGCGAGTCGGAGGTGCGCAGCTACTCGCGCGGTTGGCCTGCCGTCTTCGATCGCGCCGAGGGTTCATGGCTCATCGATCGCGACGGCCGCCGCTACCTCGACTTCTTCGCGGGCGCCGGTGCCCTCAACTACGGGCACAACCACCCCAAGCTGAAGCAGGCCCTGGTGGAGTACATCTCCGAGGGCCACATCACGCACTCGCTCGACATGTCGACCGTGGCGAAGGGCGAGTTCCTGCAGACCTTCGAGGACAAGATCCTCAAGCCCCGCGGCCTGGATTACAAGGTCCAGTTCCCCGGCCCCACCGGCACCAACACGGTGGAGGCGGCGCTGAAGCTGGCCCGCAAGGTCAAGGGCCGCGAGTCGATCATCAACTTCACCAACGCCTTCCACGGCATGACGCTGGGCGCGCTGTCGGTGACCGGCAACTCGATGAAGCGCGGCGGCGCCGGCATCCCGCTGGTGCACGCCACGCCGATGCCCTTCGACAACTACTTCGACGGCGTCGCACCGGACTTCCAGTGGTTCGAGGCCGTGCTCGCCGACTCCGGCTCGGGCCTGAACAAGCCGGCCGGCGTGATCGTCGAGACCGTCCAGGGCGAGGGCGGCGTCAACGTCGCGCGCCCCGAGTGGTTGCGCGCGCTGGCCGACCTGTGCGAGCGGCACGACATGCTGCTCATCGTCGACGACGTCCAGATGGGTTGCGGCCGTATGGGTCCGTTCTTCTCCTTCGAGGAGGCCGGGATCACGCCGGACATCGTGACACTCTCCAAGTCGATCGGCGGCTACGGCCTGCCGATGGCGCTCACGCTGATGAAGCCCGAGCTCGACGTCTGGGGCCCCGGCGAGCACAACGGCACCTTCCGCGGCAACAACCCCGCGTTCGTCACCGCCAAGCACGCGATCGACGAGTTCTGGTCGGACGACGTGCTCGAGAAGGAGACCCTCCGCAAGGGCGCCCACATCGAGAAGCGCTTCGACGAGTTGTGCGCCGAGTTCCCCGAGCATCTCAGCCACCGCGGCCGCGGCCTGGTGCAGGGCCTGGTCTTCGCCGACGCCGACAAGGCGGGCGCGGTCTGCGCCGCCGCCTACCAGCAGGGCCTGCTCGCGGAGACGTCCGGCCCGTCGGACGAGGTGGTCAAGCTGCTGCCCGCGCTCACCATCACCGACTCCGAGCTCGATCTCGGCCTCGACATCCTCGCCACCGCGACCCGAAAGGCACTGTCCGCATGATCGTCCGCACCACCGATGAGATCACCGGCACCGAGCGCGACGTCGCCGCCGGGAACTGGCGCAGCAAGCGCATCGTGCTCGGCGGCGACCGGGTCGGCTTCTCCTTCCACGAGACCGTGATCGAGCCCGGCACCGTCAACGAGTTCCACTACGCCAACCACGTCGAGGCCGTATGGCTCGTGGAGGGCGAGGGCACGCTCCTGGACCGGGAGACCGGCGTCGAGTACCCGCTCGCCCCCGGCACCATGTACCTGCTGGACGGCAACGAGCGGCACACCGTCACCACGAGGACCCGCATGCGCATGCTGTGCGTCTTCAACCCGCCCGTCGTCGGCACCGAGGTGCACGACGAGAACGGCGTCTACCCCCTGGTCGCCGTCGACTGACCCCCTCAGCAATTGAACGACGTTATGGAGAGTAAAACCCCAGGTCGGGTTCTCCATAACGTCGTTCAATTGCGTTAGAGGGTGAGGGCGAGGGCGCAGACGGCGACGAGCACCAGCGCGGCGAGGGCGTCGATGCGGCCGGGGCCGTCGGCGCGCACGACGAGGCGGCCGGTGCCGCCGCGGGCGGCGATGGCCTCCCCCATCTCGGTCGCGCGGCGCAGGGAGACGACCATCGCGGCGACGCAGAGGTCGACCAGATCCGCACGGCGCGAACGCTTCACCGCGGGCGGCGGCTGGAGGCGGCGCGCCGCCGACAGCGTCCGGAACTCGTCGATCATCAGCGGGAACGTGCGCAGCGCCAACGCGAGCGTGACGGCCCACTCGTCCACCGGAATCCGCAACCGGCGCAACGGCCCGCACAGCCGCGCGACGGCGGGCGCCACGTCGGCAGGGTCGGTGGTCCACGCGATGAGCGCGCCGGCCCCGAGCAGCACCAACCCCAGCAGGATCACGCGCAGCAGGTTGAGCAGGCCGCCCAGGCCCACCGTGGCGCCGGCGACGTCCACGTGGGGCGCACCGCCGCTCGCCGCCATCAGGCAGCCGCCGATCAGCACCACCACGAGCACCCACCGCGGCACGGACGGCAGGACCGAGAGCGGGATCCTCGCCGCCGCCGCGGCCAGGACGAGCAGCGCGGCGAGCAGCCCGATCACCGGCCACCTCGGGTCGACCGTGAGCACGACGGAGATCGCCGCCACCGCCAGCAGTTTCGTGCCGGCCCAGAGGTCGTGCAGGTAGGAGCGGCGCGGCAGCGGCCGCAGCACCAACGACGTCGACCGGCTCATGCCACCTCCTCCGCATCGATCGCGCCGCCGGCGAGATGGACGGTCCGGTCGCACAGCCGGTCGAGGTGGTCGACGTCGTGCGAGATGATCACCATCGCCTGGCCGCCGTCGCGGATCCCGACCAACAGCTCGACCAGTTCGCGCTGCGATGGCAGGTCCAGCCCGGCGAGCGGCTCGTCGAGGATGAGCAGCCGCGGTGCCCTCGCGAGCAGGCCCGCGAGCGCCACCCGGCGGAGCTGGCCGCCGCTGAGCCGGTCGACGAGAAGCTCCGCCGTCGCTGCGGGGAGGCCGACGGAGGCGAGCGCCCGGGCGATCGCGGTGGCGTCGTCGCCGCGGAGGCCGGCCAGCGCGGCGAGAGCGTCGCCGGCGGTCCCGCGCACCAGCTGCAGGCGCGCCGCCTGCAGCGCGAGCGCCACCGCCCCGACGTGCTCGGCGACGGGCGCACCGTCGAGCTCGCAGGTGCCGGCGGTCGGCTCGAGGAGCCCGGCCATCACCCAGGCGAGCGTCGACTTGCCCGACCCGTTGCCGCCGCAGAGCAGCACCGCCTCGCCCTCGCGCACGGCGAGGTCGACGCCGCGGAGCGCGGTGCGCCGCCAGGGCGTCCCGGCGTCGTACTCGTAGTGCACGCCGCGCAGCACGAGCAGCGGCGCGCCGAGGGAGGGTCGGACGCTCCCGCCCTCGGTGGACGCGGGAGGGTCGGCACGCTGCGCGCTCCCGAGGTCGACGGTGCGGTCCGCTCCGGCCGCCTCCTCCGGGTAGTGGGTGATGTTCACCAGGCCCAGGTCGTGCTGCCGGGTCAGGCCGCCCAGCAGTGCCATCAGATCCTCGCGGCCGTCCCGGTCCACCATGGTGGTGACCTCGTCGGCGACGACGAGCGCGGGCCGCCGGGCCAGTGCCGCCGCGACGGCGAGACGCTGCGCCTCCCCGCCCGAGAGGCCGGAGGTGTCGCGGTCCCCCATGCCGCCGAGCCCGACTTCCGCGAGCAGGCCGTCGACGTCGACCTCCACCCCGTCCGGCAGGCCCCAGACGACGTCGTCCGCGACGCGGATCCCGAGCACCTGGCTGTCGGCGTGCTGCAGGACCAGGGCCGTGCCGCCGACCCGGCCGAGCGCCACGGCGCCGGGGCGATCGACGATGCCGGCCGTCGGCGGGAGCCCGGCCAGCACGCGCATGAGCGTCGACTTGCCGGTACCGTTGGCGCCGGTCACCGCGACGTGATCGCCGGGTTCCACGCCGAAGGAGACGCCGGAGAGCGTGTCGTGCCGGGCCTCCGGGTAGCGGAAGGCGACGTCCTGCAGCCGCATCGGCAGCGGGAGGGGCGCACCGTCCTCGGAGTCGCGGGGGAAGAGGTCGCGCGGCGCAGCGCTGGTGGCCTGGACCCGGCGGAGCACCGGGGTGAGGATGCGCCAGGCGAAGGAGCAGCCGATCACCACGATGAGCCAGACCGACACCCACACGAAGACCTGCCAGTGCTGCAGCCCGAAGGCCGCGAGACGCTGCAGCGCCGCCCCCGGTCCGGCGCCGCCCGGGAGCCGCAGCAGGAGCGCGCCCAGGCCGCGGACGTTCGCCGCGAAGGCGCCGAGCACCACCGTGCGGATCTCGGCGAGCGCCGCGAGGAAAGCGAACACCGCGGTCGCGACGACGACGCCCCAGAGGGCGGCGACGCCGAGCATGACGCCGCGCCCGCGGCCCCGCCGGCGCACCTGCCCGCAGATGACCCCCATGTACACGCACGTCCATGCGGAGACCAGGCCGCCGAAGCCCGCGAGCAGGAAGGCCACCGTCCCGGAGGCCATCGTCGTGGCGACCGCGACCCGCGCGCGGTGGTGGAAGGCCAGAACACCCATGGGAACGGCGCCGGCCCAGGCGAAGACGACGGCGCCCGGGACGACCATCGACAGCACCGCGATCGCCGACATGAGGGCGGCCGTGACCGCGGCGTGCGCGAGCTCGACGGGCCGCAGTGGGCCCGACTCGGTTTCCGACATCGAATCACCCTATCCGCGACCGCACATCTCGGTGGGGCGACGGGCCCGTCCGAATCAGTGCGCCGGGCGGGCGCATGGACCAGACTGGGGACATGACCTCGCTCGCCGATCTGGCCGTCACTCTCAAGTCCCTGCACCGCAAGGGAGATCCCGTCGTCCTGCCCACCACGTGGGACGCCTGGTCCGCCAACACCGCGGTCGCGGCGGGCTTCGCCGCGCTCACCGTGGGCTCGCACCCGATGGCCGATTCGATCGGTCGCCCCGACGGCGAGGGCATGAGCTTCGACGAGGCGATGACCCGCGTCGCGCAGATCACCTCGGCCGTCGACGTTCCCGTGTCCGTCGACATCGAGTCGGGGTACGGGCGGTCCGCGGAGCGGATCGTCGAGGGCCTCCTCAGCGCCGGCGCGGTGGGCCTGAACATCGAGGACACGGTGCACTCCGAGGGCGGCCGGTTCCGCGACGCGCAGGAGCACGCCGACCTGGTCGCCGCGCTGCGCGCCGCCTCCGACGCCGCGGGCGTGCACGTGGTGATCAACGCCCGCACCGACATCTTCAAGAGCCAGGTGGGTGAGGCGGAGGACCGCGTGGAGCGCGCCATCGCGCGGATGCAGCTGTGCGCCGACGCGGGCGCCGATTCGCTCTACCCGGTCGCGTTCCACGACGCGGCCACGCTCCGGCACCTCGCGGACGCCCTGCCGCTCCCCGTGAATGCGATCGCGAATCCGGCGACCGACGATCTGGCCGCGCTCGCCGCCGCCGGCGCGGGCCGGATCAGCTTCGGTCCGATCTGGCAGATGGCGCTCACCGAGCGGTCGAACGAGCTGCTCGCGCGCTGGCGCTGATCCTCATGTCTCGCGCGACGCCCTGGACGTGAGGAGCGCCAGGGCGTCGTCGACGCACCGGGTCACGAACGCGTCGTCCGGTGGTTCCCCGCCCACCAGCACGCGGAAGTAGACGGGCGCGGCCACGGACTCGAGCAGGTCGCGCGAGAGCACCCGGTCGGGGATCTCGCCGCGGGTGATCGCGCGCTCGATCACCGGCGCAGTGCTCGCGAATCGCGCGTCCCAGAAGCTGATCCGCGCGGCGTCGACCTCGGGGTCCTGCGACATCGCGAGGGTGGTTCCGAGGAGCCGCGCCAGTCCGGGCTGTTCGAGGAGCGCGGTGATCTGCCGCGCGACCTGGAGAAGGTCCTCGCGCAGATCACCGGTGTCCGGGGCGGGATTGCCCTGCGCCGCGAGCTCACTGACCGCGTCGGCGACGAGGGCCGTCGGTGTGGGCCACCGTCGATAGACGGTGGTCTCCGCGACGCCCGCCCGGGCCGCGACCTCCGCGATGCGCAGGCCCTCGAAGCCGTGCTCGGCCACCTGCGCGAGCGCCGCTGCCAGCACCGCCTCGCGAACACGCGCCGATCGACCTCCCGTCCGCCGACGGGGCCCTGCCTCCTGGTCCATACCCCAGTTCTACGCGACCGACGCCGTCACACCGAGGCGAGGTAGCCGTCGACCCAGTTGCCGAACTCGGCGGCGAGATGCCACTGGTGCTCGGTGATGTACAGGCCCGGCACCGCCGCGGGGAAGGCGACGCGGAGCCGGCTCCGGAACCCGCCGCCCGGGAGATCGCGGAACTGGTGGCGCACGCCGCCGATCATCTCCCCCGTCGCGAGCGACGCCGTACCGGCGATCTCGAGCGGATACGAGGGGTCGCGCGGGATCGGGACGCCACGCACGTCGGTGTAGTCGACGAAGAAGCGCAGGGGCAGCACCGCACCGCCGGTCACCTCGATCACCTCCTGTCTCCCGTCGGCGCCGGTGACGATGACGTAGTGGTCGGGGCACGCACCGGTCCACGTCGGGCGGTCGTCCGTGGTGCGCTCGCGGGTGAACCACTCCACCATGCCCGCGGCGGTGCCCCGCGGCGCCGTGATCTCGGTGTCCGCGATCGCCCAGCGGCCTCCCGACGCGGCCTTGGCGGCGAGCGTCGCGGCGCCAGCGAGCGCGGTCTCGGGCGCGAGCAGTTCGCGGATGCGGTCCACCCCGAGCCGCTCGCGCGTGCGGGCGAGCGCAGCACGCGCGGCCGGCAGATCCGACGGGGCCGCGACGCCGCGGTCCACCAGCGCGCGCAACTCCCCCGCGGCGACACCCGGGGAGTCCCGCAACAGGCGCGCGGCGGCGATCGGCACGCGGCGGCGCTCCCACGCCTGAACGCTCGATCGGGAAACGGGTGCGCCGGCGAGACGCGTCCGGAGCCCCGCCTGCCCGGCGGGTTCGGAGAGCGCCCGGCCGGCGCCCTGCGTCACGACGGCCGCCGCGATCCCCGCTCCCACTGCCCCGGCGAGGAACCCCCGCCTCGTCGGCCTCGACACCGTCATCGTGATCTCCCTCTCTTAACGCTTGAGCTAGTAGCGTTAGTGGATAGACTGGGGTGACAGCGATCACTTGTCAAGACTCGAGGAACGGGCGACACCCATGACCGACCACACCGGCATCAGGACATTCATCGACGACCGCGCGGTCGCACCCGAGGCGGTGCGCGCGTGGGAGGAGCGCCGGCTCCGCGCCGTGTTCCGCAGGCTCGCCTCCGGGCTCGGCGCCCGCGCGACCGCCGAGCTGCTGCCCGACGAGTCGATCGCGGACGTACTGCGCGCACCGATCCAGGTGCAGCGGGACACACTCACCGCGATGAAGACGCGCCTGGGGCACGCCGAGACCTACGCCCTCCTCCGGCGCGAGCTCGCTGTCTCGGAAGCCACCACGCGCGCGACCGTCGCGGTGAGCCGCGGCCGGACCGCGACCTCGGTCACGCGTCTCGAAGCACCGGGCGTGTCCGCGGAGGGCTTCATGGAGTGGTTCGACGACCTCACCGCGTCGAACCGCGAGGGCGCGATGCTCGCCGCGTGCCCTGATCACTACCTGCTCCGCGGCCTCTCCGACGGCCGTCAGGAGGTCGTCGAGACCACGGGCGGCACGCCCACCGCGTCGCGGTTCCTCGTCGACTACACGCGCAGCGACCGGCTGACCACCGCCGCCGACCCCGCGTACCCGATCCAGATCGCCGGCCTCGCGCTCCTGGACGACGGGACGTACATCGGCGGCGTCCGGCACCAGCTGCGCGATCGCGACGGCGCCCTCGACGCGCTGCTCACCGTCGAGTTCCCGGCGGCGGTGCCTGCGCACTTCCTCCGGCAGCACCAGTGGCACCTCGCCGTCGAGTTCGGCAACTGGATCTCCGCCGCTGCCCGCGAGATCGGCTGACCGCGACCGCGGAACCTGTCAGCGCCGCGTTCTAGTGTCCGTGACCATGAACACGCCAGTTGATTCACGGTCCGCGGCCGGCACGAGGTCCCGGTTCCGGCGGAGCGCGCGACGATCCACCTGACGATCCGGCACGTCGGGGCCAGTAAGCGCCGGATCTTCGACGACACCGCCGCGGCCGCGGAGCAGGTGAGCACCGAGCTCCGCTACCTACACCACCCGGACACCGGACCGGTGACCGACTGGACCGCGTCGGATCTCGAGCTCGGCGCTCATCAGCGCTGGACGAAGCACGGCGATCGGCTCGACGACGAGCACTACGCGAGCATCCGGATCTCCGCCGAGTTCTCGGACTTCGACGCCCTCAACCGATTCACCGGGGCGATCGCCCAGGTCGACGGGGGCGCGATCGATCGCACCCGGTGGAGCATCACGGAGGCGAGCCTGGCCGCAGCGGAACGGGAGGCGCGAGCGGGAGCCGCACGCGACGCTCGGGACCGGGCCCAGGTCTATGCGGATGCCCTCGGCCTCGGCACGGTGCGCGCCGTGTCCCTCGCCGAGCCCGGGCTCCTGCGCACGTCGTCCCCGGCGTCCGCGCTCGGCGGTCCGCCCGGGGGTCCGGGCGACGGCGACGCGGGCCGGATCCTTCCGGCCCCGCTGGGCTCCGAGCCGGCCCCGCGCCGCTACATCGAGCAGACACCCGAGGACACCGCGGTGTCCGCCGCCGTGGAGGCCCGCTTCGTCGCCGACCACCCCTCCTGACCGGCCCGCCCGAAGCCTGCGGCAGCGCCGTCCGGGGTGCTACCGCGCACCGTCGGGCACCCAGGCGGAGCCCCGCTCCCGATCGAGGTACGTCTCGGACTTGTTGTGCAGGAAGAAGATGTAAACGAAGAGCGAGATCGCGATGGTGATCGTGACGTAGGCGATGAACCAGGGCACGTGACCGGACTTCTTGGCGGCCTCGTAGATCAGCGGCGCGGTGCCGCCGAAGATCGAGTTGGCGAGGGCGTAGCCGATGCCCACGCCGAGCGCCCGCACGTGCGAGGGGAACAGCTCCGCCTTCACCAGCGCGTTGATCGACGTGTAGCCCGTGATGATGATGTAGCCGGCGCACACCATCGCGAGCGAGCCGATCGCGACGTGGATGTTCGGCAGGAACGTGATGAGGAAGTACGTGTAGAAGACGCCGCCCACGCCGAAGAAGATCAGCATCGGCTTGCGGCCGATCCGGTCGCTGATCATGCCGCCGATCGGCTGGATGAGCATGAGGAAGATCAGGCCGATCAGATTCACCCACGTCGCCGTCAGCGCGTGATCGGTGTAGGCCGTCTTGACGATCGCCGGGGCGTTGACGCTGTAGACGTAGAACGCCAGCGTGCCGCCCATCGTGACGAGGAAGCACAGCACCAGCTGTCGCCAGTAGCCGGTGAGCAGCTCGCGCATGGTGCCGGAACTGGTGTCCTCGCCGTCGCGGATCGCGGCGAGCTGCTCCTCCGACAGGGACTCGTCCATCGTGCGCCGCAGCCAGAAGACGACGATCGCCGCGATGCCGCCCACGAAGAACGCGATGCGCCAGCCGAAGTCGGACACCTGCGCCTTGGAGAAGATCCCCAGGAGCACGAGCAGCATGAACTGCGCGAGAACGTGCCCGCCGACGAGCGTGACGTACTGGAACGAGGAGAAGAAGCCGCGCCGCTCGCGGGTGGCCGCCTCCGACATGTACGTCGCCGAGGTGCCGTACTCGCCGCCCGTCGCGAAGCCCTGCACCAGGCGGCAGAGGATGAGGATCACCGCGGCCGCCATGCCGATCGTCTCGCGGCCGGGGACGATCGCGATGACGAACGAGCACGCGGCCATCAGCGAGACGCTCATCGTGAGCGCCGCCCGTCTGCCCTTGCGGTCGGCGTACCGGCCGAAGAACCACGAGCCGACGGGTCGCATCAGGAAGGTCACGGCGAAGATCGCGTAGACGTAGACGGTCGAGTTCTTGTCGGCCTTGTCGAAGAACTGGCTCTCGAAGTACGTCGCGAACACCGTGTAGACGTAGACGTCGTACCACTCGACCAGGTTCCCGGAGCTGCCGCGCAGCGTGTTCCAGATCGCCCGGCGGGTCTCCGCCCGCGACGAGACGGGCTTCGTCGCAATCGATTCCGTCATGATGCCTTCCGTCCTAGACCTCGTCGGCGGAGCGGCCCGTGCTCCGATGACCGAGGGCGGCCACCGTGATCATCAGGGCGAGCATCGCCGCCGCCACCACCGCGAACACCCACACGCTGCCACGCTCGTCGAGAATCGGAAGCAGAACGAACGGAAGAAACGCGGTCACCAGCTTCGACAGCGAGTACGCGGAGCCGGCGGCCGTCCCCCGGATCGCCGTGGGGTAGGAGTCCGCGAGATACACGTGGTACGCGTTGGAGAACAGGTTCGACGAGAGCGTGTAGAGGAACCCGGCGAGCACGATCTGCACCGGACTCGCCGCGAAGCCGAACCACAGGCCGAAGACGGCCATCAGACCCGCCGAGCCGATCACCAGGTACCGGCGTTCGATCCGCTCGACGATCGGCACCGCGAGCGCGGCGCCGAGCGGGTAGCCGATGTAGGACAGCGCCACGAACAGTAGCGAGGTCTGGATCGAGTAGCCCTTGGCGAGCAGGACCAGCGGCGCGATGGTGCCGAACCCGTAGTAGCCGAAGACCTCCAGCGCGGAGACGATCCACAGCATGACGGTGCGCCGGCGGAACGGCGGGCGGAACAGGGCACGGATGGTGATCGCGTGGGACTTCACCGGGCGGAGCGCCGCGTCGGGCTCCGCGAGCACCTTCCCCTCGGCGACCGCTTGCTCCTCCAGCCTGCGGACGATGGCGTCGGCCTCGTCGTAGCGCCCCTGCGCCTCCAACCACCGGGGCGACTCGGGCAGGCCCCGTCGGACCAGCCACACCAGCAGCGAGCCGAGCGCGCCGAAGACGAACAACAGCCGCCAGCCCTGCACCTCCACCCCGCCGAGATCGAAGACCTGCGGGGTGAGCCAGCGCGCGGCGAAGCCGACGACGGGGACGCCGAGGAAGGACACCACGTAGGCGAGCGAGATGTACTTGCCGCGCACGTTCTTCGGCAGGATGTCCGAGAGGTAGGAGTCGGCGAGCGCGAACTCGCCGCCGATGCCGATGCCGGCGACGAACCGCGTCACCACGAGGAACGCGGCGTTGGGGCTGAACGCGCCCGCGAGCGACATCGCCGAGTAGAGCGCGAGGTTGATCATGAACGCGGTCCGCCGGCCGTAGCGGTCCGCGAGGCGGCCCATGAACAGGGCGCCGATGAACTGGCCGATGAAGGCGGACGCCAGGAGCAGTTTGAGTTCGTCCGGCCCCAGCGCGAAGTCCTTCTTGAGCACCGTCGCGATGGTCGCGGCGAGGAAGTTCTCGTACTGGTCGAAGAACAGGCCCAGCCCGATGACGCCGACCGCGGCGAAGTGCAGCCTGGTCATCGGCAGCCGGTCCAGGCGCGCGGCGATCGACGGCGCCTGCGAAGTCTCGGTGGTCATCGTCGAAATATACTTCGGTAAACGAATACACCGGTGTCGGGGCGGTGACCGCCAGGCGAAACAACGGTGCGATCCCGCGCGCGAGCGCCCGCGGAGGAGTTGAATCTCCGGAGTGATCGTCGATTGCGCCCACTACCTGGGCGGCGCCCGGCAGGCCGAGGAGACCCTCGCCCCGCTGGACGCCGCGCGCCTGTGCACCGAGGACGGCTTCGTCTGGCTCGGCCTGTTCGAGCCGACCCCCGCGGAGATGGAATCGGTGCGCGAGGCCTTCGACCTGCACGAGCTCGCCGTCGAGGACGCGCAGGACTACCACCTGCGGCCCAAGGTCGAGGACTTCGAGGCCTCGGTGAAGCTGGTGATCCTGCGGACGGCGCGCTACGACGACGCCCGCGAGGAGGTCGACTTCGGCGAGATCAGCGTCTTCGTCGCGAAGAACTTCGTCATCACCGTGCGGCAGGGCGTCGCGAGCGAGCTGCACCAGGCCCGGGCCCGGCTCGAGCAGAAGCCGGAGCTCCTCGCACTCGGCACCGACGCGGTGCTGTGGGCGATCCTCGACCAGGTCGTCGACGGTTACGAACCGGTCGTCGCCGGCCTGGAGCACGACATCGAGCAGATCGAGGCGACGGTCTTCTCCGGCGCGGTCGCGCCCACCGAGCGGATCTACCTCCTGCGGCGTGAGGTGACGAACTTCTACCGCGCCGCCCACCCCCTGCTCGCCGTGGTCCACTCGGTGGGCAAGGGCCTCGGCGAGGAACGCCTCTCCCCCTACCTCCGCGACGTCTACGACCGGCTGCAACTCGTCAACGAGGAGGTCTCGGCGCAGCGCGACCTGCTCGGCACGATCCTGCAGGCCAACATCGCCGTGGTCTCGGTGCAGCAGGCGCACTCCGCGGCGCGGCAGAGCTCGACGATCGAGCGGCTCACCGTGCTCTCCACCATCTTCCTGCCGCTGACCTTCGTCACCGGCTTCTTCGGCCAGAATTTCGGCTGGCTCGTCGACCACATCGGCGGCCCCTGGCAGTTCCTGGTCTTCGGCGTCTGCGGCCTGTTCGTGCCGCTCATCGCGCTGCGCCTGTGGCTGCGCCGCAAGGAGTCGATGCCCGACAATCCGCTGGGCAGCACCGACTGACCCCGCGCGACGTAGCCTGGACGGGTGCGCACTGCGATGCCAGCCTGGGAGCCCGCGGAGGCGACCGCGCCGGACCCGGACTACGCCGACCGGCTCGACCGGGCCCGCGCCCTGCTCCGCGGCCGCCGCATCGTCGCGCTGACCGGCGCAGGGATCTCCACCGCGTCGGGCATCCCCGACTACCGCAGCCCGGGGGCGCCCCGTCGGAACCCGATGACCATCCAGCAGTTCCTCGGCTCGCCCGAGTTCCGCCGGCGGTACTGGGCCCGCAACCACCTCGGCTGGCGGCACATGGACGCCGCGCTGCCCAACCCCGCGCACCGGGCGCTGACGGAGCTCCCCGGTATCAGCGGGGTCATCACGCAGAACGTGGACCTGTTGCACCTCAAGGCGGGCTCGCGCGGCGTCATCGACCTGCACGGCAACTACGCCCAGGTGCGGTGCCTGAGCTGTGAGAACCGGATCAGCCGGCACCACCTGCACGCACGGCTCGAGCCGCTCAACGCGGACTTCGCCGCGCGCATCGCCGATCGCGGCGCGGTCGAAGTGGCGCCCGACGCCGACGTCGTGGTCGAGGACACGACGGACTTCACCATGGTCGACTGCGGCACCTGCGGCGGCATCCTCAAGCCCGACATCGTCTACTTCGGGGAGTCCGTGCCCAAGCCGCGCGTCGAGCGCGCCTTCACCATGGTCGACGGTGCCGACGCCCTCCTCGTGCTGGGCAGCTCGCTCACCGTGATGTCGGGGCTCCGGTTCGTGCGGCACGCGCACAAGCAGGGCAAGCCCGTCGTCATCGTCAACCGCGGGCGCACGCGGGGCGACGGGCTGGCCGACGTCACCGTCGACGTGGACGTCGCGACGGCGCTGCGCCGCCTCGTCGCCCCCTGAACCCACTGAATCCCGCCCCGACCGAGAGGACATCCCGTGAGCACCGCCGCCGACCTGCCGCTCGAGGACCGCGCCCGCCTGCTGACCGGCGCCGACTTCTGGACCACCGCCGCGGCCCCGGGCGTCCCGTCGATCGTGCTGACCGACGGCCCGCACGGCGTGCGCCGCCAGGTGGGCGCGTCGGATCACCTGGGGCTCAACGCCGCCGCCCCCGCGACCTGCTTCCCGCCGGCGGTCGCCGTGGGATCGAGCTGGAATCCGGACCTGGCGCGGCGGATCGGCGGGGCGGTCGCGGCGGAGGCGCGGGCGCTGGGCGTCGCCGTGGTGCTCGGCCCCGGCGTCAACATCAAGCGGCATCCGCTGTGCGGCCGGAACTTCGAGTACTACTCCGAGGATCCGCTGCTCGCCGGCGCGCTGGGCGCCGCCCAGGTGCAGGGCCTGCAGGACGGCGGCGCGGGCGCGTCGGTCAAGCACTTCGCGCTGAACAACCAGGAGACGGAGCGCATGCGGGTCAGCGTCGACGCCGACCCGCGCACCGTCCGCGAGATCTACCTGCCAGCGTTCGAGCGGATCGTCAAGGACGCGGCGCCCGCGACCGTGATGTGCTCGTACAACCGCATCGACGGCGTGTACGCCTCGGAGAACCCCTGGCTGCTCACGACGGTGCTGCGGGACGAGTGGGGCTACGACGGGCTCGTCGTCTCCGACTGGGGCGCGGTGCACGACCCGGTCGCCGCCGTCCGCGCCGGCCTCGACCTCGAGATGCCGCACGGCCCGAACAGCGCGGCGAAGATCGTCGCCGCGGTCGGGTCCGGCGAGCTCGACGAGGCCGTCGTCACGCGCGCGGCGCAGCGCGTGATCGACCTGACGCGCTGGGCGCCGTCGGACGACGAGCCGGCGCCGGACCTGGACGTGCACCACGCCCTCGCGCGGGAGGCCGCGACCGAGTGCGCCGTCCTGCTGCGCAACGAGGACGCCGCGCTCCCCCTCGGTCCCGCGTCGGGGTCGGTCGCCGTGATCGGCGAGCTGGCCCGCACGCCGCGGTACCAGGGCGGCGGCTCCAGCCACATCAATGCCACCCGCGTCGACGTCCCGCTCGACGAGATCGCCGTGCGCGGCGCCGATCTGGGCGTCGCGGTGGAGTTCGCGGCGGGCTACGGCCTCGGCGACGAGGACCACGCCGCTCTCCTCACTGAGGCCGTCGCGGCGGCCGCGCGGTCCGGGACCGCGGTGGTCTTCGCCGGACTCACCGAGGCCGAGGAGTCCGAGGGCTTCGACCGGCCGGATCTCGCGATCGACCCGCGGCAGGTGGAACTGCTCCGCGCCGTCGCCGCCGCGGCGCCGCGCACCGTCGTCGTGCTGGTCGGCGGCGGCGTGATCGAGTTGGAGCCCTGGCACGACGAGGTGGACGCGATCCTCGAGGCCTTCCTCCTCGGGCAGGGCGGCGGCGCGGCGATCGCCGACCTGCTGTTCGGCCTCGCGGCACCGTCGGGCAGGCTCGCGGAGACGGTCCCGCACCGCCTGGAGCAGACGCCGGCGTTCGGGAACTTCCCCGGCGAGCTGGGCACCGTGCGCTACGGCGAGGGCCTCCTCGTCGGCTACCGCTGGTACACCTCCCGGGGCATCGCGCCGCGGTACCCGTTCGGGCACGGCCTCGGCTACACCACGTTCGCGGTCGACGGCCTCGCCGTGCTGGCCACCGGGCGCGACTCCGCGACGGCCACGGTCCGCGTCACGAACGCCGGCGACCGGGCGGGCAGCCACGTGGTGCAGCTGTACGTGGGCGGCGGGCCCGGTCCGGTCTTCCACCCGCGCCGGTCGCTGGCCGCCTTCGACAAGGTCGCGCTCGAGCCCGGCGCCTCGACCACGGTGACCCTCGACCTGCCGCGGCGCGCCTTCGCTCACTGGGACGGGCCGCGCGACGACTGGGTCGTCTCGCCCGGCGACTACCTGATCGAGGTGGGTCGCAGCAGCGCGGACATCGACGCGGACGCCGTCCTCGCGCTCCACGGGGACGTGCTCACCCAGCGGCTGGACATGGACTCGACGATCTCCGAGTGGGCCGCGCACCCCGTCGCGGGCGGGGGCTTCCGCGCGACGCTGGCGGGGGCGGCGGGCGGCATGCCCGTCGACCAACTCCTGGAGCTCGCCGGATCCATGCCGATCGGGAAGGCCCTCGACATGCTGCCCGGCGAGGCCGGCGACGAGGCCCGGTCCCGGCTGGAGGCCGCGATCGCCGCGCAGTGACCGCGCTGCTCAGAGCGGATCCGACGGTGCCGCACGCCCCCGGCGTCGTAGCGTTGCCGGTATGACGATCGGCGGCGAGGCACTGTTCCGGCACGAACTGGGCGGTGTGCTGCGGCGTCGTCGCCAGGAGCGGGGCGAGCGGCTTGCCGACACCGCGGCGCGGGCGGGGATCTCGCCGCAGTACCTCTCCGAGATCGAGCGCGGCCTCAAGGACCCGTCGAGCGAGATGCTGGCGGCGATCGCCGGCGCACTCGGCACCGGCGTCGGCGCGCTCGCCGTCGAGGTGGGCCGCCGCCTCGGTGCCGCGCGCCCGGTCCTGCGCCTCGATCGCACCGCGCGGCCGGCGGCGGGCCCCGTCTCCCCCGAGCCCGCCGCCCCCGCTCCGCGCCTGTTGGCGCTGGCGGCCTGAGGCGTCAGGCCTCCTCGATCACCTCGTCGATGAGCCCGTAGTCGACGGCCGCCTCGGCGGTGAAGACGCGGTCGTGGTCGGTGTCGGCGCGCAGTTCCTCCGGCGTTCGCCCCGTGTGCCGGGCGAGCACCCGCTCCATCTGCGCGCGGACACGGATCACCTCGTCGGCCTGGAGGATCAGGTCCGGGATGGTGCCGCGGCCCTGCGCGGAGGGCTGGTGCAGCACCACCCGGGCGTGCGGCAGCGCCATCCTGCGCCCGGGCGCACCGCCCGCGAGCAGCAGCGCCCCCACGGCGACCGCCTGCCCGACGCACGTGGTCGCCACCGTCGGGCGGATGTAGCGCATGGTGTCGTAGATCGCCAGCGCCGCACTGGGATCGCCGCCCTCGCAGTTGATGTACAGCTGGATCTCGCCGTCGCCGTCGGAGGCGAGGAACAGCAGCTGCGCGACGATCGCGTTCGCGACGCCCGCGTCGATCGCGGTGCCGAGGTAGACGACGCGCTCGGAGAGCAGGTGCGAGTAGACGTCGGTGATCCGCTCGCCGTTCGGGCGCCGGTCGATGACGTTGGGGATCGTGTAGGTGCTCATCGTGCTGCTCCCGTCAGGTCGAAGCCGGCCCGGCGCCGGCCCGGCACCACGGTGTCGAAGGACTCCACGATCTCGTCGATGAAGCCGTACTCGCGGGCCTGCTCGGCCGTGTACCAGCGGTCGTGCAGCGAGTCCTCGAAGATCTGCTCCAGGGGCCGGCCGGTGTCGTCGGAGATCAGGCCGAGGACGGTGTCGCGGGTGTGCCGCAGGTCGCCGGCCTGCAGCTCGATGTCGACCGCGGTGCCGCCGATGCCCGCGGAGCCCTGGTGCATGAGGACGCGGGCGTGCGGCAGCGCGCGACGCTTGCCGGGCGTGCCGGCGGAGAGCAGGAACTGCCCGGCGCTGTACGCGATGCCGAGGACCAGCGTGGAGACGTCGCACGGCACGAGCCGCATCACGTCGCGGATCGCGAGCATCGACGGGACGGAACCGCCCGGCGAGTGGATCCACAGCGCGATGTCCGCCGAGCTCGTGGACGCGAGCGAGAGGATCTGGGTGGCGAGCAGGGAGCCGTTGTCGTCGTCGAGCGGACCGTCGAGGACGACGACGCGGCGGTCGTAGAGCTCGCGGCGCACCCGTTCGGTGAAGTGCGGGATCTTGGGGTTTTCACTCATGCGCCCATCGTGGCGCCGATCCGCTCCCCTGGATAGACGAATCCGCCTGGGGCGGAACCGCTCACGGCAGCTCCGCTCCAGGCGGATCGGGTCGGTCGGGAGGTCAGCCCGCGGAGTACGCGGGCTCGCTGCGGAAGCGGGAGACGCGACCGTCAATGCCGAGGACGCGCCACAGCACCCGAGAGACGGGGTTCATCAGCTTCGTCTTCTCGGCCAGCAGTCGCACGTCGCCGAAGACCTCGCGCTTGACCGCCTGCGACTCCGGGGAGCGCCAGTACATCTGCTTCCACTCGGAGCGCGGGATCTCGAACCGCTTACGGAACTCGCGCGGCGGCACCGCGATCGCGGTGAGCAGCGAGCGCATCACCAGCGGCAGCGCCAGCGAGAGCAGGAAGCGCGGGAAGGCGCCGCGGGTGGGGATGCGGTGCTCCAGAAGCTGGTGTGCGAAGGAGATGTGGCGCGCCTCCTCCGCCACGTGGATCTGCATGACCGCGGTCATCGTGGGGTGCTGCTCGATACCCGAGCGCAGGAACTGCTTCTGCACGTGGTCGATCGGCTCCTCGCCGCCGAGGACGCCCATGTAGAAGATCATCGGGAAGGTCGTGGCCGCCAGCGGGATGATCGGCGACAGGCGGCGGAACCACAGCGGGCCGCCGGGCACGTCCATCCCGATCCGGTTGACGAACTCCTGGAACATCAGCGTGTGCTGGCACTCCTCCTTCGCCTCATGGGTGGCGTAGCGGAACTCCGGCGAGTTGTTCGGCTGCAGGGCCGTGTACTGCATGATGCCGCGGATCAGCACCGACTCGAACTGCAGACCGACCTTGGCCACGTTCGCCTGGCGCCACATGCCCATCTCGATCTGCTTCGCGCGCGGCTGCGACTGGTACCACTCGGTGCGGCCGATCGGGTCGAAGCGGGAATCGAGGATCCACCGCGGATCGTCCGGCGTGACCGCCAGCTCCGGCGAGTCCCAGTCGATATCGACGTAGGGATCGAAGTTGCGCTGGACGGAGGCCTCGGAGAGGTCCTGCAGGGTCTGCTCGTACTCCGCCTGCCCGGCGAACGGGCGGCCTCGGGTGCGCCCCATGTGGGTGATGTGCAGTGCCACGACGGACTCCTCCTGCTGGCTGACACAGTTCTGGCAAAAATGTACCACGTTCGTGGACATTTCCTACCTGTCTGTATGAATGCCCTGGTCGCACCTGTAGGGTCGCCGGTGATCACCCGGGACACCGGGTCCCATGTGTTCGCTGTTGCTCGCCCAGACCGGAGGCCTCCATGACCACCATCCACCACACCGCGACCGCGTCGGTGCCGCTGAGCACCGCGTTCGCCCACGTCGCGGATTACCGGACCGTGCCGCAGTGGTTCTTCGGGATCAGCAGGTTCGTGCCGCAGGGCGAGAAGGACTACGGCCTCGGCGCGACCTACGACTCGGCGGTGAAGATCGGCCCGAAGGAGATCGGCTCCGTCGTCGAGGTCACCGAGTTCGAGGAGGATCGCCTGATCACCCTGAAGTCCATCGCGGGCTTCAAGACCACGTCGCGCTGGACGTTCAGCGCCGTCGGCGACGCCGCCACCAAGCTCGCGGTCGAGTTCACCTACGAGCTGCCCGGCGGCCTGGCCGGCAAGGCGCTCGGCATGATCATCGAGCCCTTCGCCGTGCAGGCCGTGAAGGCCTCCGAGGCCGCGCTCCGCCGTGACCTCGAGGGCGCCCAGGTCTGAGGATCGACGCCCACGGGCGTCAGCGCACGGGCACCAGATCGTCCGCGTGGACGACGGGGCGACGCAGGCCCTCCGGCAGGTCGGTGGTGTCGCGACCGAGCATCATCTCGAGCTCGGTGTGGTCGTATGCGGCCACCCCGCGGGCCCGCACGGTGCCCTGCAGGTCGCGCAGGTTCACCACGTCGCCGCCGGAGAAGGTGCCGCTGACCGCGGTGACGCCGGCGGGGAGCAGCGAGCGGCGCCGGTCGACCACCGCGGCGACGGCACCGTCGTCCAGCATGAGATCGCCGTGCACGTCGGCCGCGTGCCGCACCCAGAACCGCCGCGCCGACAGGCGCACGGCCCGGGGCCGGAAGACGGTGCCCACGTCGGCGCCGTCGAGCGCCCGGTCGGCGAACGCGGCGGCGGTCAGCAGCACGGGTACGCCGGCGTCCGCCGCCAGGCGGGCCGCCGAGAGCTTCGAGGCCATGCCGCCCGTGCCGAGCGCGCCGCCGGAGCCCGCGACGACGCCGTCGAGATCCTCGGGGCCGTCGACGGCCGCGATCAGCGACGCGTCGCCCTTGCGGGGGTCGCCGTCGTAGAGCCCGTCGACGTCCGACAGCAGGACCAGCGCGTCGGCGCCGGTGAGGTGCGCGACGAGGGCCGCGAGCCGGTCGTTGTCGCCGAAGCGGACCTCGTTCGAGGCCACCACGTCGTTCTCGTTGATGATCGGGACGGCGCCGAGCGTGCGCAGGCGGTCCAGGGTGCGCTGCGCGTTCGCGGCGTGCACCCGCAGGCCGATGTCGTGCGCGGTGAGCAGCACCAGCGAGACGATGCGCTCGTACCGACGGAACGACGCACCCCACGCGTTGGCGAGCTGCAGCTGCCCCACGGACGCGACGGCCTGCTTGGTGGCGAGGTCGGTCGGCCGGCGCTTGAGGCCCAGCGGCGCCATGCCCGCGCCGATCGCGCCCGACGAGACCACGATGACCTCGGTCCCCCGGTCCAGTCGCGCGACGATGGCGTCGGTCAGCGCGTCCAGCCGGTCGGAGGCGAGGCCGTGCTCGAGGTCGGTCAGCGCGGAGCTGCCGATCTTGACGACCAGCTTGCGGGCACCCGCGACCGCGGCGCGCATGTCGCCGGCGAGGAGATCACCGGTCGCGGGCGCCGCCGTCATTCGTCGTCCTCGTCGTCGCTCGCGAGGCCGCGACGCACGTCGTGCTGGTGGCGCCGCTCGGCCGCGCCCACACGCTCGTTCTGCTCGAGGCGGATGTCGGTGCCGCGGCCCGTGACGGGCACGTCGTCGATGGTGCCCAGCGAGGGCTCCCAGTTGAAGCACACGTCACCGATGGTGACGGGGCAGCCGGGCTCCGCGCCGAGCTTGAGCAGCTCCTTCTCGACGCCGAGCCGGTTGAGCCGGTCCGCGAGGAAGCCGACGGCCTCGTCGTTGTCGAACGGGGTCTGCTTGATCCACCGCTCCGGCCGCGGGCCGCGCACGATGAAGCCGCCCGGCTGATCCGGGTCGGAGATGACCTCGAAGCCGGACTCGTCGATCGCGATGGGCCGGATGACGGGGCGGCGCGCGACGGGCGTGCCGAGCTCGGCGCGGTACTTCTGCACCAGGTCGGCGAGCGCGAACGTGAGCTCGCGCAGGCCGGTGTGCGCGACCGCGGAGATCACGAAGACGGGCCAGCCGCGCGCCTCGAACTCGGGGCGCACCATCTCGGCGAGCTCCTCGGCGTCGGGCACGTCGGCCTTGTTGAGCACCACGATGCGCGGGCGCTCGGACAGCTCGCCCAGGCCGGTGTCGGCGGCCAGCGCGGGCTGGTAGGCGGCCAGCTCTGCCTCCAGCGCGTCGACGTCGCTGACCGGGTCGCGGCCCGGTTCCAGGGTCGCGCAGTCCACGACGTGCGCGAGCACCGCGCAGCGCTCGAGGTGGCGCAGGAAGTCCAGGCCGAGGCCGCGGCCCGTCGAGGCGCCGGGGATGAGTCCGGGCACGTCGGCGATGGTGAAGGTGGTCTCCCCCGCCGAGACGACGCCGAGGTTGGGGGCGAGCGTGGTGAAGGGGTAGTCGGCGATCTTCGGCTTCGCGGCCGACAGCACCGAGACCAGCGAGGACTTGCCCGCGGACGGGAACCCGACGAGGCCCACGTCGGCCACGGACTTGAGCTCGAGCACCAGGTCGCGGGCCTGGCCCTCCTCGCCGAGCAGGGCGAAGCCGGGGGCCTTGCGGGCCTTGGAGACGAGCGCGGCGTTGCCGCGGCCGCCGCGGCCGCCCTGCGCGGCGTCGAAGCGGGTGCCGGCGCCCACGAGGTCGGCCAGCATCTTCCCGTCCGTATCGAGCACGACGGTGCCGTCCGGCACCTTGAGCACGATGTCCTGCCCGGACTTGCCCTCGCGGTTGCCGCCCTCGCCGGGCTTGCCGTTGGTGGCCTTGAGGTGGGGGCGGAAGTGGAAGTCGAGCAGGGTGTGCACCTGCGGATCGACCTCGAGGACCACTGAGCCGCCGCGGCCACCGTTGCCGCCGTCGGGGCCGCCGAGCGGCTTGAACTTCTCCCGGTGGATCGAGGCGCAGCCGTGGCCACCGTTACCGGCCGTGACATGCACCGTCACCCGGTCGACGAACCTGGACATGGGAAACCTCTTTCTACCTGTGTGCCCTGCGCCGGTGGGCGCGGGGCGGAAAAGCCGAAGGCGGGCGGGTCACCTGATGGAGACCACACCCGCCTTCGAAAAGACTCGTACTGCCGCTGCGGGACTAGGCCTCCACAGCGACCGGCACGATGTTGACCGTCTTGCGGCCACGCTTCGTGCCGAACTCCACCGCACCCGCGGCGAGGGCGAACAGGGTGTCGTCGCCGCCACGGCCGACGAGGACGCCGGGGTGGAAGTGGGTGCCGCGCTGGCGGACCAGGATCTCGCCGGCGCTGACCTTCTGGCCACCGAACCGCTTGACGCCCAGTCGCTGGGCGTTGGAATCACGACCGTTGCGCGAGCTGGACGCGCCCTTCTTGTGTGCCATCTGGCTACTCCTGTACTAGGGGTGTTCGTTGTCTGGGTTCGCCGGTCAGGCGATCGCGGTCACCTTGACGACCGTCAGCTTCTGCCGGTGGCCCTGACGCTTGTGGTAGCCGGTCTTGTTCTTGAACTTGTGGATCCGGATCTTCGGGCCCTTGACCTGATCCACGACCTCGCCGGTCACGGAGATCTTCTCCAGCGCCGCGGCGTCGGTGGTGAGGTTGGCGCCGTCGACGACCAGAGCGACGGGCAGCTGAACGCTGCTGCCGACCTCACCGTCGATCTTCTCGACCTTCACCAGGTCGCCGACGGCGACCTTGTACTGCTTGCCGCCGGTCTTGACGATCGCATACGTGGCCATCTTCGGACTTACCTCTTCTTACACATCTCGTAGTTCAGCGCGCGCCAGGTGCGCGGCTCGTATCACGCGGGTACTCCGGAACACGCACGCACGAGCGCGCCGCCGGAAAAGCGACCTTCCCAGGTTACGGGAAGGCCGGCGACAGGGTCAAACCGGCTGGTCCGCCTTGTCGGCTCCGTCACTCCCGGCACCGCCGGCCGCGGGGCCGGCAGGGCGGGCGGCGGCCCGTCGACGGGCCCGCTTGCGCGCGGGCTCCGCCACCGAGGCACCGGCACCGTCGGCCGCGGCGGCCGTGACCGCCGGTGCGTCGGGCGCGGGGGCCGCGATGTCGACGACGATCGTCTGCGGTGCCGCGGACGTGGTGGTGGGCGCCTTGCGCGCCACCCGCCGGCGCCGGGGCGCCGACGGTGCCGCCGCCTCGGTCTGCTGCGCCGGAGCGGTCTCGACCGGCGCCTCGGCGGCGGCCTGGGGCGCCTCCGCGACGGCCTCGACGACCTGCTCGACGACCGTCCGCTCGACGGTCGCGACCTCGGGTGCATCGGCGGCCGACATCTCGGCGACCTGCGCCGCGGCGACCTCGGTGTCGTCAGCGGGCGCCTCGTCGTCGTGGTGCGCGGCCATCGCCCGGAACATGGGGTGCTCGCCCTTGTGCACGGCGGGCTCCTTCGCGGGCGCCGGCGGGGCAGGCGGCGTCGACGGGGCCTGAGCGGCACCGTCGGACTTGGTGCGCTTGCGCTTCTTGCGACCCGAGCCCTCCGCCCTGTCGCCGGAGCGGCCGCCGTCCTCGCCGCCGCCCGACGACTCGACGGGCGCGTCGTGGACGATGATGCCCCGGCCCGAGCAGGCCTGGCACGGCGTGGAGAAGGCCTCGACGAGGCCGGTGCCGATCCGCTTGCGGGTCATCTGCACCAGGCCCAGCGAGGTGACCTCGGAGACCTGGTGGCGGGTGCGGTCGCGGCCGAGCGCCTCGGTGAGGCGGCGCAGCACGAGGTCGCGGTTGGACTCGAGGACCATGTCGATGAAGTCGACGACGATCATGCCGCCGATGTCGCGCAGGCGCATCTGCCGCACGATCTCCTCGGCCGCCTCGAGGTTGTTCCGGGTGACGGTCTCCTCGAGGTTGCCGCCGGCGCCGGTGAACTTGCCGGTGTTGACGTCGACGACGGTCATGGCTTCGGTGCGGTCGATGACCAGCGTGCCGCCCGACGGCAGCCAGACCTTGCGGTCCATCGCCTTGGCGAGCTGCTCGTCGATGCGGTAGGTCGCGAAGACGTCCGGCGCATCGGCGTGGGCCTTCTCGAACTTCTCGACGCGGGGCAGCAGGTCGGGCGCGACGGTGGAGACGTACTTCTCCACGGTGTCCCAGGCGCGGCCGCCCTCGATGACGAGCTTGCTGAAGTCCTCGTTGAACAGATCGCGCACGACCTTGACCAGCAGGTCGGGCTCCTCGTAGAGAGCCTTGACGCCCTTCTGCGAGGAGGCCTCCTCGATCTCGGCCCACTGGGCCTGCAGCCGCGCGACGTCGCCCGCGAGCTCCTCCGCGCTGACGCCCTCGGACGCGGTGCGGATGATCACGCCGGCATCGGCCGGGACGATCTCCTTGAGGATCTCCTTGAGGCGCTTGCGCTCGGTGTCGGGCAACTTGCGCGAGATGCCCGCGGAACCGCCGCCGGGCACGTAGACCAGGAAGCGGCCCGCGAGGGAGATCTGCGTGGTGAGGCGAGCGCCCTTGTGACCCACCGGGTCCTTGGACACCTGCACCAGCACCTGATCGCCGGGCTTGAGGGCCTGCTCGATCTTGCGGGCGTTGCCGTCCAGGCCGGCGGCGTCCCAGTTGACCTCGCCGGCGTAGAGGACGCCGTTGCGGCCGCGGCCGATGTCGACGAAGGCGGCCTCCATCGAGGGCAGCACGTTCTGCACGCGGCCAAGGTAGATGTTGCCGACCATCGACGCCGAGCTCGACGACGTGACGAAGTGCTCCACCAGTACGCCGTCCTCGAGGACGGCGACCTGGGTGTAGTCCTGCGGGTGCGGGACGGTGTGGCCGTCCTGGCCCTCCGACGGGCCGACGCCGGTGCGCTCGCGCACGACCATCACGCGGTCGACGGCCTCGCGACGGGCGAGGAACTCGGACTCGGTGAGGATCGGCGGGCGGCGGCGGACGGTGTCGCGGCCGTCGCGGCGGCGCTGGCGCTTGGCCTCGAGGCGGGTCGAGCCGCTGATGCCGCGCACCTCGTCGCGGCGCTGACGCTGCCGCGGCTCACGCTCGTGCACGACGGTGTTGGGCGGGTCGTCGGACGGGGTCGCCTCCGCACCGTCCTCCCCCGTGCCGCGGCGGCGGCGACGGCGACGGCGGCGACGCGAGCCGCCGTCGGTCACGTCCTCGACGTCGTCCCCGTCGGCATCGTCCGAGGCCTCGTCGGTCTTCTCGTCGTCGGCCTTCTCGGCCTCGGACTGGTCTGCGTCGGCCTTCGGTGCGTCGTCGCGGGCGGGCGTCTCGGCGGCCTGCTCGCCGCCGTCGGTCTCCTGGCCGTCCTGCTCGTCGGCGTTCTCCCCGCGGCCGCGGCCCCGGCCCCGGCGTCCACGGCGGCGGCGACGGTTGCCAGCGGCCTCGTCGTCGTTCTGCTCGGTCGACGCTGCCGCGTCGGTCGTCTCAGCCTCGGCCTCGGCGGCCTCGGGCTGCTCCGCCTCGGGGGTGGCGGTCGCCTGGGGCTTCTCAGGCGCGGTCGCGGGCTTCTCGGCCTCGGGCTCGTCGGCCTCGGAGGCCGGCGCGGCGTCCTTCTTGGCGGCGCGCGCCTTCCGCGGCGCCTGCTCGACCTGCTCGGGCTGCAGGAACAGCGGCACGTTCGCGTCGAAGGACGACGGTGCCTGCTCGACCACGGGCTCGGCGGCCGCGGCGGCGGAGAAGAGCGAGGGCGTGCTGCCCACCGCGGTCGCCTCCGGCGCGGCCTCCTCGGCGACGTCGGGCGTCACGGGGGTGTCGGCCTCCGCCGGCTCCGTGGCACCCGCGCCCTCGGCGATGCGATCGCGCACCCGCTCGGCGGCGCTGCGGTCGATGCTCGAGTGCGCGCTGCGCGCGACGAAGCCCAGCTCACCGAGGTGCGCGAGCACCTCCTTGCTGGTGAGGCCCAGCAGACGCGCCAGCGCGTGGACGCGCAGCTTCTGCGGGAACTCCTCCCGAGCTTCGTTGTTCTGTTCTTCCGGCGACGTGTTGTCGGCCACTCAATATCTCCTACCGACCCCCGGGCGCGATCACTGCTGGTCGCGGCCACGCGGGGGCGTGTCATGTGGTGCGGGCGAAGGAATTCTCCTACCGCCCCACGTTTGTCAAGGTCTGCACGTGTCTCGTGCGTGGCGCACGCTGGCTCGACGATCTGTGAGCCAGCCGGGCCGGTCGGTGCCGCGCGGTTGCGCGCGCCGACGTGCGTCCGACGTCAGTATCCCACACGCCACAGGCAGTGCGGAAAAGTATCGGGCCCGCGCCGCGCGATGTCGCGCGGGCGGGCCCGTGGGTTCAGGGGTGTGGAACAGGTTCTGGCAGGTCAGGCGAGGCCGGAGAACCAGAGGGCGATCTCGCGCGCGGCGGACTCGGGCGAGTCGGAGCCGTGCACCAGGTTCTCCTGGGTCTCCAGGCCGAAATCGCCGCGGATGGTGCCGGGCACGGCCTTCTCGACCGGGTCGGTGCCGCCGGCGAGCTGGCGGAACGCGGCGATCGCGCGCGGGCCCTCCAGCACCGCGGCCACGACCGGCCCGGAGGTGATGAACTCGAGCAGGGAGCCGAAGAAGGGCTTCTCCTTGTGCTCGGCGTAGTGGCCCTCGGCCACCTCGATGGAGACGTGCTTGAGCTCGAGGGCCGCGATGGTGAGGCCCTTCCGCTCGATACGCGCCAGGATCTCCCCGGAGAGGCCGCGCCGCACGCCGTCGGGCTTGATGAGAATCAGAGTCCGCTCAGTCACGGCAACAGCGTAACGGGCCTCACTCGGCGATCGGTTCCTGCCCCGGCAGGCGGCCCTGCTCCATGCGCTGCTTCACGTCGCGCTCGATGAAGGCGATGTAGGCCCAGACGATGCCGAAGACGATGCCCACGGCGCCGATCCCCCAGTGCACGACGAAGCCGGCGACGACGGCGACCTGCAGCGCGAGGAAGGCGGGGACGGCCCACGGCTTCTTGACGACCACGCAGCCGGCGAACATCAGCGCCGCGAGGATCAGGACGTACGCGATCTTGAGCCAGGACAGGCCGGGCGAGAGGCGGACCACCACGGGCAGGGCCAGCAGGATCACGATCATCTCGAGGATCAGGGTGCCGGAGAGGATGCCGCGGAAGCTCTTCCACGGGTCCTTGGGCGGCGGGGTGAACCGCTGGGGCTCGGTCACTGGGGTTCCTTTCCGAACAGCGAGCGCGCGGCGCCGGCGGTGACCACGGAGCCGGTGATGAGGACGCCGACGCCGGAGGCGTGGCCTTCCTCGTCGTCGGACTCCTGGTCGGCGAGGGCGACGGCGGTCTCCACCGCGTCGACCATGGTGGGCGAGGTGACCACGCGGTCCTCGCCGAAGATCTCCTCCGCGATGGCCGCCAGTCGCTCGACCTCGAGTGCGCGGGGCGAGCCGTTGTGGGTGACGACGACGGTGTCGAGCACGGGTTCGAGCGCCGTCAGCACGCCCACGGCGTCCTTGTCGGCGAGCACGGAGACGACGCCGATCAGGGTGCGGAAACCGAACTCGGTCTCGATGGTCCGGGCGAGGGCCTGCGCGCCGTGCGGGTTGTGCGCGGCGTCGATGAGCACCGTCGGGGCACTGCGGACCCGCTCGAGGCGGCCGGGCGAGGCGGACTTCGCGAAGCCCTCCCGCACCGTGTCGATGTCGAGCTGCTGGTCGGCGCCGGCGCCGAAGAAGGCCTCGACGGCGGCGAGGGCGACCGCCGCGTTGTTGGCCTGGTGCTCGCCGTGGAGCGGCAGGAAGACGTCGTCGTAGACACCGCCGAGCCCCTGGAGGGTGAGCTGCTGCCCCCCGACGGCGACGCGGCGTTCGACGACCGCGAACTCGGATCCCTCGCGCGCGACGGCCGCGTCGGCCTCGACGGCCTTGCGCAGCAGCACGTCCATTGCCTCGGGCTCCTGCTTGCCCACGATCACCACGGTGTCCTTAGGGATCAGCCGCTCCGGCGCGCGCTTGACGATGCCGGCCTTCTCCCCCGCGATCGACGCGAGATCGGGGCCGAGGATCTCGACGTGGTCGAGTCCGATCGGGGTGATGACGGCGACCTCGGCGGTCACCACGTTGGTCGCGTCCCAGGTGCCGCCGAGCCCGACCTCGACGACGGCCACGTCGACGGGAGCCTCGGCGAAGGCGGCGAAGGCCATCGCGGTGAGCACCTCGAACTTGCTCATCCGCGGGCCGTCCGCGGCCTCGGACTGCGCGTCGACGAGCTCGATGAAGGGCTCGAGCTCCCGGTAGGTCTCCACGTACTGCCTCGCGGTGAGCGGCGCACCGTCGATCGCGATCCGCTCGGTCGCGAGCTGCAGGTGGGGGCTGGTGATCCGGCCCGTGCGGCGGGAGAAGGCCACCAGCAGCGAGTCGATCATCCGCGTGGTCGAGGACTTGCCGTTGGTCCCGGCGACCTGGATCGACGGGTACGCGTCCTGCGGCGAGCCGAGGAGCTGCATCAGCGCGGAGATCCGGGCGAGCGAGGGCTCGATCTTCGTCTCCGGCCAGCGCTGATCCAGCTCGGCCTCGACCTGGGCGAGTTCGGCGAGGTCGTCGGGGTCGGCCGCGAAGGCGGGCACCGTCACGCGGCGCCCCCGCCCAGCTGCGCGATCCGGGCGGTGAGGCGCTCGACCTCCTCCTGTGCGACCGACTGGCGGCCGCGGATCTTGTCGACGACGGCGTCGGGCGCCTTCGCGAGGAAGGCCTCGTTGCCCAGCTTGGCCGACGTGCCGTCGAGCTCCTTCTGCGCGGCCTTGAGGTCCTTCTCGAGGCGGGCCCGCTCGGCCCCCAGGTCGACGGTGCCGGAGGTGTCCAGCTCGACGGTGACCGTGCCGCCCACGAGCCGGACCTCGAGCGAGGCGGTGGCGGCGAAGCCGTCCTCCGGCGGGGTGAGGCGGCACAGGTTCGCGGCGGCGGCCGCGAGGGACGTCAGGCCCGCCTCGTCGAGGCCGGTGAGCCGCGCGGAGACCCGCTGGCCGGGCTTGAGCAGCTGGTCGCTGCGGAACCGGCGGATCTCGGTGACCAGGCGCTGCAGGTCGGCGAAGCGGCGGGCGGACTCCACGCCGTCGGCGGGGATCTCGACGGGGGCCCAGTCGCGCGACGGCCAGTCGGCGATCACCAGCGAGGTTCCGCCGGTGAGGGCCTTCCACAGCACCTCGGTGACGAAGGGCATCGTCGGATGCAGCATGCGCAGGACGACGTCGAGGGCCTTGCCGAGCACGAGGCGGGTGTTGTCGGCGACCGCCGCGTCGTCGCCCTGCAGCTGCAGCTTGGAGACCTCGAGGTACCAGTCGCACAGCTCGTCCCAGGCGAAGTGGTAGAGCGCCTCGCAGGCCTTGCCCAGCTCGTTGGCGTCGAAGGCCGCGTCGGCCTCGGCCTGGACGGCGGCGAGGCGGTCCAGGATCCAGCGGTCGGCGTCGGTGAGGGCGGCGCGGTCCGGCAGCTCGCCGACGCGGGCGTCGTTCATCAGGGCCAGCTTGGTGGCGTTGAACAGCTTGGTGGCGAACTTCCGGCTGCTCGCGGCCGCGTCGGCGCCCACGTTGAGGTCGGCACCGGGGATCGTGCCGCGGGCCAGGGTGAAGCGCAGCGCGTCGGCGCCGTACTCCTCGACCCAGTCGAGGGGGTCGATGCCGTTGCCCTTCGACTTCGACATCTTGCGGCCGAACTCGTCGCGCACCAAGCCGTGGAGCAGGACCTCGTGGAAGGGCACCTTGCCGGGGGCGTTCGGCTCCTCGCCGAGGAAGGTGCCGAACATCATCATCCGGGCGACCCAGAAGAAGATGATGTCGTAGCCCGTGACCAGCGTGGACGTGGGGTAGAACTTGTCCAGGTCGGCGGTCTGCTCGGGCCAGCCCATCGTCGAGAACGGGAACAGGCCGGAGCTGAACCACGTGTCGAGGACGTCGGGGTCCTGCTCGTAGCCGGCGGGCGGCACGTCGTCCGGCCCGCAGCAGACCACGTCGCGGTTGCCCTCGGCGTCGGCGGGGCCGTACCAGACGGGGATGCGATGGCCCCACCACAGCTGGCGGGAGATGTTCCAGTCGTGCATCTCGTCGACCCAGTCGAAGAACCGCGGCGCGAGGGACTCGGGGACGATGGTGGTGTCGCCGCTGCGGACCGCGTCGCCCGCGGCCTTGGACAGGCGGTCGACCTTGACCCACCACTGCATCGACAGCCGCGGCTCGATCGGCTCGCCGGAGCGCTCGCTGTGGCCGACGCTGTGCCGGTAGGGGCGCACCTCCTTGACGATGCGGCCCTGCTCGGCGAGCGCCTCGCGGATCGCCTTGCGGGCGGCGAAGCGGTCCAGTCCGTCGAACTGCGTTCCGGTGCCGACGATGTGGGCGGTCTCGTCCATGATCGTGGGCATCGGCAGGTCGTGGCGCTGGCCGAGCGCGAAGTCGTTCGGGTCGTGCGCGGGGGTGATCTTCACGGCGCCGGAACCGAACTCGGGGTCGACGTAGTCGTCGGCGACGATCGGGATCCGGCGGTCGAGGAAGGGGTGCTCGAGGGTGGTGCCGACGAGGGCGCGGTAGCGCTCGTCCTCGGGGTGGACGGCGATCGCGGTGTCGCCGAGCATCGTCTCCAGGCGCGTGGTGGCGCAGACGATGTGGGGCTCGTCGTCGTTCAGCGAGCCGTAGCGGAAGGAGACGAGCTCGCCGTCGACCTCCTTGTGGTCGACCTCGAGGTCGGAGATGCCGGTCTGCAGCACGGGCGACCAGTTGACCAGGCGCTCGGCGCGGTAGATCAGGCCCGCGTCGAAGAGCTGCTTGAAGATGGTCTGCACCGCGCGGGAGAGGCCCTCGTCCATGGTGAACCGCTCGCGGGACCAATCGACGCCGACGCCGATCCGGCGCATCTGGCCGGTGATGTTGCCGTGGCTGGCCTCCTTGAACGCCCACGCGCGCTCGAGGAACTTCTCGCGGCCGATCTCGCGGCGGGTGGTGCCCTCGGCGGCGAGCTGCTTCTCCACGAGCGACTGGGTGGCGATACCGGCGTGATCGGTGCCGGGGAGCCACAGCACCTCGTAGCCCTGCATCCGCTTGCGGCGGCACAGCGCATCGGTGATGGTCTGGTCGAGCGCGTGGCCCAGGTGCAGGCTGCCGGTCACGTTCGGGGGCGGCAGGACCACGGAGAACGAGGGCTTCGGCGAGGTGTTGTCGGCCGTGAAGTACCCCGCGTCGACCCAGCCGCGGTAGATGTCCGCCTCTACCGCACCGGGCTCCCAGGCGGCGGGAAGTCGGTCTGCGGCGGTGCCCGGATCGGCCGGGGCGGCGTTCTGCGGCTCAGTAGTCACAGCACGATTCTAGTCAGCGGGTGCGAGCGCTTTCCGTGGGGCGTTTACGACGGTGCGCGGCTCACGCCACGTCGCTCGACGACGCCGCCCACGTGTTGCACTGCGCCAGCCGGTTGCTCTGATATCCGGAGTTCCACCACGCCTGGTAGTGCACCGAGCTTCCGTGGTCGCGCGGGTTGCCCGGCTTGTCGCCGCGCTCCTGGTCCTCGTAGACGGTGCGGAAGTCGCCGCTGGTGAACTGACCGCCGGTATCGCTCACCGATTTCACGAACAGTCCGCTGAAGCACTGTGCCTGCAGCTCGAGGCGACGAGAGGATTCCAGCCCGGTCTCGGAGGTCCGCCCGTCCTGCCGTTCCACACGCACCTGAGCCGGCAGGATGCCGCTGATCATCTGGACGTGGTGGCCGTACTCGTGCGCGAAGACGGCGAGGTAGATCACCGGCTGGTTGCCGTAGTGGCTCACGCCGAGCCCCGTCAGCGGCATGTACAGGGTCTCGTTGCTCGAGCAGTAGAACGCCGCGACGTCCTCCGTGGAGAGGTCGGTCGTGCCGCACGGCGAACTGATCTGCGATCCGGTGGGCACCACCACCGCGGGAGTGCGGTAGCTGAGGCCGGCGGCGGTCATCGCCGCGCTCCACGCCCGGTCGAGACAGGGCGCGAGGCTGTCGAAGAAGCGTTTGCCCGTTGTGCTGTTGGAGGGCCAGCCGACGGCGGTGCACGGCTGTGTGACCAGGCCGGCCGAGCTGCCCCCGTACAGCGGATTACCCTGCAGCGCAGCCGTCCCCGTGGGCGTGGCGCCGGCCGTCGGGACGGCGCTTCGCGAGCGGGTCGACGTGGTCGACGTGGTCGGTTCGGTGGTGGTCGCCTCCGCGGCGGTCGGGACCTCGACGGTCGTGCTCGTCGTGGCCGGTCCTGCCTCGGTGCTGGTGCTCCCGACGACGGCGACCGCGGTGCCGAGGACGAGAGCGATCAGCGCCACGAGCGCGATCACCAGCACCGCGATCCACGGGCCGGCCCCTCCCGACGCCGGTGGGCGCGGCGTCCAGGCGGGCTGCGGGTAGGAGGGCCGCGGATACGGGGAGACCCGGCCCCCGTACGGCGCGGGCGCGGGCATGGACCACTGGCCGTACGGCACGCCCCGGGGCGGCGCGGCGGGGCCCGGGCGCGGCGGCACGGGCCGGTACTGCGGAGGCGCCTGGGTCGCCGCCGGCCCGTACGTCGGGCGGTAGGGGCGGACCGGGGCGCGGGGAGGCACCGTCGGGCGGCGCAGTCCGGACGCGATGCGGTACTGCCCGGAGCCGCCACGCGCCGGGGCCGGTCGCGGGGAGGCGGGAGGCGGCGGGACCGGGACCCGGGCAGCCGGTGCGGGGGCGTGCGGGTACTGCGGGCCGCCCCGCCCGGGCGGCGGCATCCGCGGGCCGCCGCGGTACTGCCCCGGCCCCTGTGGATTCCCCACGCCGGTCCCCCTCTCCACCCCCTGGTTTCGGTTACTGTACCGAGACATGTGGGAGGACAGGGGAAAGGCGGCTCGACCGCTGGCGCGGGCCCTGGCGGCAGCGGCGACGGTGGCGCTCGTGATGCTGCTCGGGGCGGCACCGGCGAGCCCCGCGCCGGACGGGATCACCGTCGACGTGGCTCTGGACCTCCGCGAGGACGGGGCCCTCGTCGTGAGCACCGTCATCACCGCGCCGAGCGGGCGGGCGGTCGCCCAGCGGCTCCCGCTGGACGTCCCCGTCGAGGGCGACCGCACCCAGCACTACACCGTCGCTGATGTGAAGGCCGAGAACGGGACCGCCACCGTCGCCGACGGTGCGCTGCAGGTCTCCGCTCCCGGAGGCACCACGAAGGTCGGCTACACCGTGCGGGGCTCCGTGGAGAACGGCCCCGAACTCCAGCAACTCACCTGGCCCCTCGCGGCCGGGTACACCGCCGACATCACGACGCTCACGGCGAGCTTCGTGTCCCCCACCCCCACACCGGATTCGCCGCTCTGCGGCATCGGGCGCACCGGGGAGCGCCGCCTCTGCACGCTCACCGAGACGGCCGCCACGGGCCGGGTGACCATGCAGCAGAACGGACTTCCGAAGGGGCGCGTGGCCGTGTTCACGGTGCTGCTCCCGGCGGGCACCGTCCCCGCGGACGCACGATTCACGGGCTCGTCCGCGCCGTCGGACGAGCGCAGCACGCTCGCGCTCATCGCGCTGTCGGTGGCCACCGTCATCGCGCTGGCGGTCGCGGGCTTCGCGTTCCTGCGGCGGCGGGCCGACGACGCGGCCTCCGGCTCCGTCGGACCGACCGCCGATCTGCTGGTCACCACCGGTTCGGTCGTGGCGAACGGCGGGACCGCGGCCGTCGCCTTCGCCTCGCCCGACGGGGTCCTCCCGGGCCAGGTCGGGGCCCTCCTCGACGGGCGTGTGCGCGCCGCCGACATCGGGGCGACGGTGCTCGACCTCGCCGTGCGCGGCTACCTCTGGATCGCGGAGCTCCCCGGTGGTGACTATCAGATCTCCCGCCGCGCTCCGCAGGACGGCGCGGTCACGCCGGCCGAGCGCGCCGTCGTCGACGCGATCCTGCCCGACGGGGCCGAGTCGACGACGACCGGCGAACTCGTCGGCGGCGAGCGCCGGGTCGAGCTGGCGGCCACCCGCGCCGCCGTACGGCGATCGGTCATCGAGCGCGGCTGGCTCCGCGGCACCGGCCGGGCACGACGCACCGCGGCCGCCTTCGCCGTCGCCGAGGTGGGCGCGATCGCAGCGCTGGTCTGCGCCTTCGTCGGAACGACGGTGCTGTACGCCGTCGCGGTCATGATCGTCGGGCTGGGCCTGACGGTGGCCGCGCTCATCCTGCCGGACCGCACCGTCGCGGGCAGCCGGCTCGCCGCGGGCGTCGGCGGAATGCGCCAGTACCTCGTCGCCACCGACGTCGGCGCTCTCCCGCCCGCGGAGCGCGCGCTGCTCTTCGAGCGGGCGCTGCCGTACACGCATGCGTTCGGCGACCTCCGCGGATGGGTCGGGACGTGGGGCGGCACCGTCGCCTCGCCCCTCGACTGGTACCGGTCCGCGCACGGCCCGGTCTCCGGCCTCACGACACTCGCCGCCGTCCTCGACGGCGTGGCGGCGCAGTCGGCCGCGGCGGAAAACAGGTAGCGCCCCTGCCCGTCCCCCCGCAGGATAGGACGAATGGGACATCTCGAGGCGACACACGTGGAGTACTTCCTGCCCGACGGGCGGGCGCTCCTCGGCGACGTCTCGTTCCGGATCGGCGACGGCGCGGTGGCCGCGCTCGTCGGCCGCAACGGCGCCGGCAAGACCACCCTGCTGCGGTTGCTCGCGGGCGAGCTGGAGCCGCACGGCGGCACCGTGACCTCCAGCGGCGGCGTCGGGGTGATGCCGCAGTTCATCGGCTCGGTGCGCGACGACCGGACCGTGCGCGACCTGCTGCTGTCGGTGGCCGCGCCGCGCTTGCAGTCCGCCGCGCAGGTGCTGGACGCGGTCGAGCTGGCGCTGATGGACGACGACGGCGATGCCAATCAGATCCGCTACGCCACGGCGCTCGCCGAATGGGGCGACGCGGGCGGTTACGCCGCCGAGACGCTGTGGGACGCGTGCACCGTCGCCGCACTGGGCGTCCCCTACGACCGGGCGCAGTGGCGCGGCCTGACCTCGCTGTCCGGCGGTGAACAGAAGCGGCTGGCGCTGGAGGCACTGCTGCGCGGCGACGCCGAGGTCCTACTCCTCGACGAGCCGGACAACTACCTCGACGTGCCCGGCAAGGAGTGGCTCGAGGAGCAGCTGCGGCAGACGCCGAAGACGGTGCTCTTCGTCAGCCACGACAGGGAGCTGCTCTCCCGCGCGGCCACGCGGATCGTCGCCGTGGAGCCCGCGCCCGGCGGCTCGGACACGTGGGTGCACGGCGGTGGCTTCGCGACCTTCCATCGGGCGCGCGACGAGCGCTTCGCGCGGTTCGACGAGCTCCGCCGGCGCTGGGACGAGCGGCACCAGCAACTCAAGAAGCTGGTGCTGACCCTGCGCGAGCAGGCGAAGTTCAACGACGGGATGGCGTCGCGGTACCAGGCGGCGCAGACCCGACTGCGCCGGTTCGAGGAGGCCGGTCCCCCGCCCGAGCCGCCCCGGCGGCAGGAGATCACCATGCGGCTGCGCGGCGGCCGCACCGGCGTGCGGGCCGTCACGGCGAAGAACCTGGAGCTCACGGGCCTGATGCAGCCCTTCGACCTCGAGGTCTTCTACGGCGAGCGGGTCGCGGTGCTGGGCTCGAACGGTTCCGGGAAGTCGCACTTCCTGCGGCTGCTCGCGGGCGAGGAGGTGGCGCACACCGGCGACGCGACGCTCGGCGCCCGCGTCGTGCCGGGGCACTTCGCCCAGACGCACGCGCACCCGGAACTGCAGGGCCGCACGCTCGTCGAGATCCTCCGGCACGAGCACGCGGCGGACCTCGGCCGGTCGATGCCGGCGCTGCGCCGGTACGAGCTGCAGGGGCAGGCCGACCAGCGCTTCGAGAGCCTGTCGGGCGGCCAGCAGGCGCGCTTCCAGGTGCTGCTCCTGGAGTTCGCCGGGAGCACCGCCCTGCTGCTCGACGAGCCGACGGACAACCTGGACCTGGAGAGTGCCGAGGCGCTGCAGGACGCGCTGGAGGCGTACGACGGCACGGTGCTGGCGGTGACGCACGACCGGTGGTTCGCGCGCTCCTTCGACCGGTTCCTGGTCTTCGGTTCCGACGGTGCCGTGCGCGAGGCCCCGGAGCCCGTCTGGCACGAGACGCGGGTGCAGCGCGCCCGGTGACCCCTGCGCCGCCATCGGCGATCGGAAACGACTGCGCCCCCGGCCGATTCGGCCGGGGGCGCAGTCGACGCGCGGGTTACGCGCTCTTCTCGCGACGCTCGTCGCGGGAGCGCTTGCGGGGCACGATGGTCGGCAGCACGTTGTCGCGCACCGTCTCCCCCGTGACGACGACCTTCGCCACGTCGTCGCGCGACGGGATGTCGAACATGACGGGGTTGAGGACCTCTTCCATGATGGCGCGCAGGCCGCGGGCACCCGTGCCGCGGTGGATGGCCTGGTCGGCGATGGCGCCGAGGGCGTCCTCGTCGAACTCGAGCTCCACGCCGTCCATCTCGAAGAGGCGCTGGTACTGCTTGACGAGCGCGTTCTTCGGCTCCGACAGGATCGAGACCAGCGACTCCTTGTCGAGGTTCGAGACGGAGGCGATGACGGGCAGGCGGCCGATGAACTCGGGGATCAGGCCGAACTTGATGAGGTCCTCGGGCAGCACGTCGGCGAAGTGATCGACGGTGTCGACCTCCGCCTTGGTGCGCACCTCGTTGCCGAAGCCGAGGCCGCGCTTGCCGATCCGGTCGCCAACGACCTTCTCCAGCCCGGCGAAGGCGCCGGCCACGATGAACAGGACGTTCGTCGTGTCGATCTGGATGAACTCCTGGTGCGGGTGCTTGCGGCCGCCCTGCGGCGGGACGCTGGCCTGCGTGCCCTCGAGGATCTTCAGCAGGGCCTGCTGCACGCCCTCGCCGGAGACGTCGCGGGTGATCGACGGGTTCTCGCTCTTGCGGGCGATCTTGTCGACCTCGTCGATGTAGATGATGCCGGTCTCGGCGCGCTTGACGTCGTAGTCGGCGGCCTGGATCAGCTTCAGGAGGATGTTCTCGACGTCCTCGCCCACGTAGCCGGCCTCGGTGAGCGCCGTCGCGTCAGCGATGGCGAAGGGCACGTTGAGCATCTTCGCCAGGGTCTGCGCGAGGTAGGTCTTGCCGCAGCCGGTGGGGCCGAGCATGAGGATGTTGGACTTCGCCAGCTCCACGGCCTCGCCGCGCGCGTCCTTGCGCTCGCCGGCCTGGATGCGCTTGTAGTGGTTGTAGACGGCCACGGCGAGGTTCCGCTTCGCGGAGTCCTGGCCGATGACGTAGTTGTCCAGGAAGTCGCGGATCTCGACGGGCTTGGGCAGCTCGTCCAGCTTCACGTCACTGGTCTCGGCCAGTTCCTCTTCGATGATCTCGTTGCACAGGTCGATGCACTCATCGCAGATGTACACGCCGGGACCCGCGATCAGCTTCTTGACCTGCTTCTGGCTCTTTCCGCAGAAAGAGCATTTCAACAGGTCTGCGCCGTCCCCGATCCGTGCCATGCCCTGTGCCTACTTCCCTTGCCGATGACTCGCCTGCCGCGTTGCTCAGCAGGTGGGGTCTGTTGTCGACGGTACCCGCGAACTTCCGTCCCGGCGACCGATATGAATAGCTTGCTAGAGGTGGCACCGGGGGCCGCGGAACCCGCTCACGCGGCGTGTCGCGACCCCCGGTGTCCTGCTGGAACTACTTCGCGGACGCCTTGCGGTACGGGAACACCGTGTCGACGATGCCGTACTCCTTGGCCTGGTCGGCCGTGAGGATGTTGTCCCGGTCCGTGTCCTTGCGGATCGTCTCGACGGTCTGGCCCGTGTGGCCCGCCAGGATCTCGTCGAGGCGGTTACGCGCGCGCTCCATCTCCGCGGCCTGGATCTCCAGGTCGGAGACCTGGCCGCGCATCGAACCGCCCGTGCGGGGCTGGTGGATGAGCACCGTCGAGTTGGGGAGCGCGGCGCGCTTGCCCGGGGTGCCGCCGGCGAGCAGGATCGCCGCGGCCGAGGCCGCGGTGCCGAGCACCACCGTCGCCACGTCGCAGTGGACGTACTGCATCGTGTCGTAGATGCCGAGGGCGTCGTACAGGCTGCCGCCGGGCGAGTTGATGTAGATCGTGATGTCGCGGTCCGGATCCTGCGACTCGAGCACCAGGATCTGGGCCATCACGTCGTTCGCCGAGACCTCGTCGATCTGGTTCTTGAGGAAGATGATGCGCTCGTCGAACAGCTTCGAGTACGGGTTGGTGACGCGCTCGTTGCCGTTCGCCGCGCGCTCGATGAACGACGGGACGTCGTAGCGGCCGGTGGCGGGGACGTGCAGGCCCTGGGCCGACATCGTGGTGGGGTAACCCTCAGTCATGGAAGTGTCCTCTCGCTACTTGACGGAGCTCGCGCGGCTGACGACGTGGTCGACGAAGCCGTAGTCGCGGGCCTCCTCGGCCGTGAACCACTTGTCGCGGTCGGCGTCGGACTCGATCCGCTCGATCGGCTGGCCGGTGAACTGGGCGTTGAGCCGGTTCATCTCCACCTTGGTCTTGCGGAACAGCTCCGCCTGGATGGCGATGTCGGACGCGGTGCCGCCGATGCCGGCGGACGGCTGGTGCATCATGATCCGCGCGTGCGGCAGCGCGTAGCGCTTGCCCTTGGCGCCCGCGGCGAGCAGGAACTCACCCATCGAGGCGGCCATGCCCATCGCGTAGGTCGCGACGTCGCACTCCACGAACTCCATGGTGTCGAAGATCGCCATGCCGGCGGAGATGCTGCCGCCGGGCGAGTTGATGTAGAGGTTGATGTCCTTGGTCGGATCCTCCGCGGACAGCAGCAGCATCTGTGCGCAGAGCTGGTTCGCGATGTCGTCGTTCACCTCGCTGCCGAGGAAGATGATCCGCGACTCCAGGAGGCGGCTGTACACCGAATCGTTGAGGTTCAGGCCGGCAATTCCGGCCCGCATGGTGGGGTTGGAGTTCATCCGCTGCTCCCTGCCTTTCTTTCTGACATCGACAGTAACGAACGGAACCGACCGAACCGTCCCCCGGCACGCTCGGCTCCGCTGAGGGCAGAAACGCCCCGCAGCCGGATCGGCTGCGGGGCGCTCCGCGGGGTTCTACTTCTCGTCGGCCTCGGCGGTGATCTCCTCGGCCTCGGCGACCACGTCCTCCTCGGAGGCGGCCTCCTCCGCGAGCGCCTCGCCGGCGTCCTCGCGGTCGAACAGCTCCTTGGTGTCGACGACGTTGCCGTCGGCGTCCTTGACCGCGACCTCGAGGACCACGTCCGCGAGGCCCTTGCCGCGACGGACCTCCTGGAAGAGGGCGGGCAGCTGGCCGGCCTGCTGGATCTGCTGGATGAACTCGGCGGGCTGCATGCCGTAGCGCTGCGACTGGAACAGGATGTGCTCCTGCAGCTCCTGCTGGTCGACCTGCACGTCCTGCGCGTCGGCGATCGCGTCGAGGAGCAGCTGCACCTTGACCTGCTTCTCGGCGGACTCGCGGGCCTGGGTCTCGAACTCCTCGCGGGTGGTGCCCTGCGCCTTGAGCGCGGTCTCGAGGAGCTCCTCGTTGTGGCCCACCTGGTGCAGCACGTCGTGCACGTTGGCGTCGGCCTGCTCCTTGACGACGGCCTCGGGCAGCGGCACCTCGACGGCCTCGAGCAGCTTGTCGAGCACGGCGTCACGGATGTCCGCGGCCTGGCCGAGCTTCTTGTTCTGCTCGACGCGCTGGCGCAGGTCGGCGCGCAGCTCGTCGACGGTGTCGAACTCGCTCGCCAGCTGGGCGAACTCGTCGTCCAGTTCGGGCAGCTCGCGCTCCTTGACGGAGTCGACGACGACGGTCACGTCCGCCTCCTGGCCGGCGAACTCGCCGGCGACGAGGGTGGTCGTGAACTCCTTGGACTCGCCCGACTTCAGGCCGACGACGGCCTCGTCGAGACCGTCGATGAGGTTGCCGGAGCCGACTTCGTGCGACAGGCCGGTGGTCTTGGCGTCCTCGACGTCCTTGCCGTCGACGGTCGCCGACAGGTCGATGGTGATGAAGTCACCGGTCTCGACGGCGCGGTCGACGCCCTTGAGGGTGCCGAAGCGGGCGCGCAGGCCCTCGATCTGCTCGTCGATGTCGGCATCGGTGACCTCGAGCGACGGGACCTCGACCTCGATGGACGAGTACTCGGGCAGCGTGATCTCGGGACGCACGTCGACCTCGGCGGTGAACGAGAAGGCCTCGCCGTACTCGAGCTTGTCGATGTCGATCTCGGGCTGACCGAGGGCCTTGATCTCGGAGTCCAGGACGGCCTGGCTGTACTTGCCGGGCAGCGCGTCGTTGATCACCTGCGAGAGCACGGCGTCGCGGCCGACGCGCGCCTCGATCAGCTTCGCGGGGGCCTTGCCCTTGCGGAAGCCGGGGATGTTGACCTGGTCGGCGAGCGTCGCGTAGGCGCGCTCGAAATCGGGCGCGAGCTCGTCGAAGGGAACCTCGACGCTCAGGCGGACGCGAGTCGGGCTCAGCTGCTCGACGGTGCTCTTCACTCGTTCTCCTCGGGTTGGTATCAGCAGGAGGGCCGCCTGATGTGCGGTTTCCTGCGGGCAGCACGGGACCCCGTCGGGCCCACGGCACTCGGATCAGCGTACGCGACGGTGCCCGGCCCGTGACAGCCCGGGCGGGGGTGCCGAGGACCCGGGCGGCCCGGCGATCGGCCATGATGAGCGCATGATCGTGGTCGGACTCGTCCTCGCCGCCGTTGCGGCGCTCGTGCACTGCTTCATCTTCTACCTGGAATCGATCGCGTGGACCTCGCCGCGGTCCCGCGCGACCTTCGGCACGACGCCGGAAACTGCGGAGATCACCCGCCCGCTCGCGTTCAATCAGGGCTTCTACAACCTCTTCCTCGCGATCGCGGTGCTCCTGGGGCTGGCGCTGTTCGGCGGGCAGCGCGCGGTCGGCGCGACGCTGGTGCTCGTGGGCGTCGGCTCGATGCTCGCGGCGGCGCTCGTCCTCGCCCTGTCGGACCGGACCAAGCTCCGCGCCGCCGCCGTCCAGGGCACGGCGCCACTCCTCGCCGTCCTGTTCCTGGGCATCGGCCTCGCCGCGTAGTCGCACCCGCGCGACGCCGAACGCCCCGTCGGACGCCGAGCGGCGGCCGGCGGTTCGGCACGACGCGGGCGGGATCGTTCTACCCTGAGGTGGTGGAACTGAAGCTGCGCGCCACGGAGCGCACGGACCTGCGGTTCGTGCACGGCCTGTTCAACGACAGGGCGGTGATGTCGTACTGGTTCGAGGAGCCCTTCGACGCGCTGGCCGAGCTCGAGGACATCTACGAGCGGCACATCCACGACGAGCGCGAGCGGCGTTTCATCATCGAGTACGACGGGCTGCCGGTGGGCCTGGTGGAATTGGTCGAGATCAACGTCATCCACCGCAACTGCGAGTTCCAGATCATCGTCGCCCCGTCCGCGCAGGGCAAGGGCTACGCGGCGCCGGCCACTCGGAAGGCGCTCGACTACGCGTTCCGGATCCTGAACCTGCACAAGGTGTATCTCTACGTGGACGTCGCCAACGAGAAGGCCGCGCACGTCTACGAGAAGCTGGGGTTCGCCGAGGAGGGGCTGCTCCGCGAGCAGTACTTCTCGAATGGCGAGTACCGGGACGCTCGGATCATGGGCCTGTTCCAACGCGACTTCCTCGCAACGGACCCGCCGCCCGCCTGACCGCCGCAGTGCGCACATTGTGATGTGCCTCCCACCGAGGTGGGAATGTGAATCGGTGCGGGCGCACGGCGAAGGATGCTTCCCGTCGGTAACCATGGGGAATGACCACCTCGACGGAGCAACAGCCCACGAAGCAGCCGCCCCGCCCGGTCGTCTCCCGGGACGCCGCGATCGGCCCCGACGCCCGCCTGTCCTGGCTCCTCGCCGGCATGGCCGGCATGGTCGGCGCGGTCGCCTTCCTGCACTCGGCGGGGTATTTCGTCACCTTCATGACGGGTAACACCGAACGCGCGGTGCTCACGTGGTTCAAGGCGTCCGACGCGCAGCAGATCCCGGGCGCGGGCGCACTCGCCGCGACGGCCCTCATCGTCGCCTTCGTGACCGGCGTGGTCGTCGCGTCGATCTGCCGCCGCTACTTCTGGCACAACCACCCGCACGGCCCGACGGTCCTGACCACCGCGGGACTCCTCATCGCCTCGGCGACGGACTTCGCCCTGGACGGCTTCGACGAGCCCGAAGTGCGTTTCGTCCCCATCCTCATCATCACCTTCTCGCTGGGCGCGCTGAACACCTCGTTCACGAAGAACGGCGAGGTCTCGGTGCCCCTGTCGTACGTGACGGGCACGCTGGTCAAGCTCGGCCAGGGCATCGAGCGGCACGCGACGGGCAACGGCACCGTCTTCGACTGGCTCGGCTACGCGCTGGTCTACGTCGGCTTCGTCCTCGGAGCAGCCGTGGGCGGCGTCATCGGGTCCTTCGTCACCGGCCCGCAGGTGATCCTCGTGGCGGGCCTGTTGTGCGGCGCCATCACGCTGGTCACGTTCCTGCACTCGGATCGGCGGAAGTTGCTGGGCTGACTGTGAGGATGGGATCTGCCACCTCGATGTGCCAGCAGGATCGGTGTTTCGGTGGTGGGCTGTAGCTGAC
>NZ_JBNCLV010000010.1:0-219166 GCF_049844855.1 Tsukamurella sp. DT100 | reverse complement strand
GCCGCGCGGGCGAAGCTGCCATCGGCCAGCACGATCTCCACCTCCACCGTGGGGTTACCACGGGAGTCGAGGATCTCGCGGGCGCCTACCTGGACGATCTCTCCGGCGGCCGTCACAGCGACTTCCCCACCAGGCCGGTGAGATCCACGAGGCGATTGCTGTAGCCCCACTCGTTGTCGTACCAGGAGACGACCTTGGCCTGGTTGTCGATCACCTTGGTGAGGCCGGCGTCGAAGAGCGAGCTGTGCGGGTCGGTGACGATGTCGGAGGAGACGATCGGGGCGTCGTAGTACTTGAGGATGCCCTTGAGCTTCCCCTCGGCCGCGGCCTTGAGGGCGGCGTTGATCTCGTCGGCGGTGGCGCGCTTGCCCAGCTCGACGGTGAGGTCGGTGACCGAGCCGGTGGGGATCGGCACGCGGAGCGCGTAGCCGTCGAGCTTGCCCTCCAGCTCGGGGAGGACGAGGCCGATGGCCTTGGCGGCGCCGGTGGAGGTGGGCACGATGTTGATCGCGGCGGCGCGGGCGCGGCGCGGGTCCTTGTGCGGGCCGTCCTGCAGGTTCTGGTCCTGCGTGTAGGCGTGGACGGTGGTCATGAGGCCGCTGACGATGCCGAACTCGTCGTTGACGACCTTCGCGAGCGGGCCGAGGCAGTTCGTGGTGCACGAGGCGTTGGAGATGATGTTCTGGCTGCCGTCGTACTTGTCGTCGTTGACGCCCATCACGATGGTGATGTCCTCGCCCGAGGCGGGCGCGGAGATGACAACCTTCTTGGCGCCCGAGTCGAGGTGGCCCTGTGCCTTGTCGCGGGCGGTGAAGATGCCCGTCGACTCGACGACCACGTCGACGCCGAGGTCGCCCCAGGGCAGCGCCGACGGTCCCTCGCGGACCTCGAGGGCCTTGATCACCTGGTCGCCCACGCGGATGGAGTCGCCGTCGGCGACCACGTCCGCGTCGAGGCGGCCGAGGATGGAGTCGAACTTGAGCAGGTGCGCCAGCATGGCGTTGTCGGTGAGGTCGTTGACCGCGACGATCTCGATGTCGGTGGCGCCGCCGAGCGCCTTCTGGGCGGCGACGGCCCGGAAGAAGTTGCGGCCGATCCGGCCGAATCCGTTGATGCCTACGCGAATCGTCATGGTTGTTCCTTTCAGAGGTGTCCGTTCGCGGTGTCTCCGCGGCGTCGGACGGGATGTGTCTGTGGTGCAGCCTGTTCGGGCTACTTCGTGCTGATCGACTTGCCGGCGGAGTGCAGGTCGTTGCACGCCTCGACGACCCGCTCGGCCATCGACGTCTCCGCCTTCTTCAGGTAGGAGCGGGGGTCGTAGACCTTCTTGTTACCGACCTCACCGTCGATCTTGAGCACACCGTCGTAGTTCGACAGCATGTGCCCGGCCACCGGGCGGGTGAACGCGTACTGGGTGTCGGTGTCGACGTTCATCTTCACCACGCCGTAGGACAGCGAGTCCTCGATCTCCGACTTCAGCGACCCCGACCCGCCGTGGAAGACGAAATCGAAGGGCTTGCTCCCCGCCGGCAGCCCTAGCTTCTCGGAGGCCACCGCCTGACCGTCCCGCAACACCTCCGGACGCAGCTTCACATTCCCCGGCTTGTACACGCCGTGGACGTTGCCGAACGTCGCCGCCAGCAGATACCCCTCCGCGCCCAGCGCGTCGACGGTCTTCGCGAAATCCTCATCCGAGGTGAACAGCTTGTCGTTGATCTCGTTCTCGACGCCGTCCTCCTCGCCGCCGACCACGCCGATCTCGATCTCGAGGATGATCTTCGCGGCCTTCGACTTCGCCAAAAGGTCCTGCGCGATCTCCAGGTTCTCCTCCAGCGGCACCGCCGAGCCGTCCCACATGTGGGACTGGAACAGCGGGTTCTGGCCCTTGTCCACCCGCTCCTGCGAGATGGCGAGCAGCGGGCGCACGTAGGAATCGAGCTTGTCCTTCGGGCAGTGATCGGTGTGCAGCGCGACCGTCACGTCGTACTGCGCCGCCACCACATGCGCGAACTCCGCCAACGCGACCGCACCGACCACCATGTCCTTGACACCCAGGCCGGAACCGAACTCGGCGCCGCCGGTGGAGAACTGGATAATGCCGTCGCTGCCCGCATCGGCGAAGCCCTTGATCGCCGCGTTGATCGTCTCGCTCGACGTGCAGTTGATCGCCGGATAGGCGTAACCGCCCTCACGGGCGCGGTCCAGCATCTCCCGGTAGGCCTCGGGGGTGGCGATAGGCATGGTCGTGTCCTTCTGTAGCTGAGTGGAAGTCGTGGGAGTGGCGGAGAATCAGGCGCTCAGTGGTCGTCTTCGCCGATGCGGTGCACCTGGATCAGGTTGGTCGAGCCGATGGTCCCGGGAGGAGCACCGGCGACGATGACGACCTGATCGCCCGTGGAGTAGCCGCCGATCCCCTCCAACGAGTGGTCGACCTGCCGGATCATCGCGTCGGTGCTGTCGGCGCCGTCGACCAGGAAGGTCTCCGTGCCCCAGGACAGGGCGAGCTGGCTGCGGACCTCCGGCAGCGGCGTGAACGCCAACAGCGGCAGGCGGGTGTGCAAGCGGGCCAGGCGACGCACGGTGTCTCCGGATTGCGTGAAAGCGACGAGGGCCTTGGCATTGAGCCGCTCGCCGATGTCGCGCGCGGCGTAGGAGATGATGCCCGGCTTGGTACGCGGCACGTGGTTCAGCGGCGGCACGGACGGCGCACCGTCCTCCACGGCCTGCACGATCTTGGCCATCGTCCGGACGGTCTCGATCGGGTACTTGCCCACCGACACCTCGCCGGAGAGCATCACCGCATCCGCACCGTCGAGGACGGCGTTCGCGACGTCGGAGGCCTCCGCGCGGGTGGGGCGGCTGTTCTCGATCATCGACTCCAGCATCTGCGTGGCGACGATGACCGGCTTGGCGTTCTCGCGGGCGATCTGGATGGCCCGCTTCTGCACCAGCGGCACCTCCTCCAGCGGCAACTCCACACCCAGATCACCGCGGGCGACCATCACCGCATCGAACGCCAGGATCACCGCCTCCAGGTTCTCGATCGCCTCCGGCTTCTCCAGCTTCGCGATCACCGGAATCCGGCGGCCCACACGGTCCATCACCGCATGCACCCGCTCGATATCCGCCGGCGCCCGCACGAACGACAAGGCGATGAAATCCACCCCCAGCTCGAGCGCGAACTCCAGATCCTCAATGTCCTTCTCACTGAGCGCAGGAACCGAGACGTTCATCCCCGGCAGCGAGACACCCTTGTTGTTCGAAACCGGGCCGCCCTCGGTGACCTCACACACCACATCGTTGCCGTCGACCGAGGTGACCTTCAGGCCGACCTTGCCGTCATCGACCAGCAACCGGTCGCCCGGGCGGGCGTCCTGCGCCAACTCCTTGTAGGTGGTGGAGACCCGATCATGCGTGCCGACCACATCATCGACGGTGATCCGCACCGTCTCACCCGTCTCCCACACGGTCCGGCCGTCACCGGCGAACCGGCCCAGCCGGATCTTCGGGCCCTGCAGATCCGCCAGGATCCCGACCGCACGACCGGTCTTATCCGAAGCCTCACGAACCCGCTCGTAGTTCACGCCGTGATCGGCGTGCTCACCATGGCTGAAATTCAGGCGCGCAACATCCATGCCCTCCTCGACGAGAGCAAGAACCTTCTCATCGGTTCCGACAGCGGGGCCCAGGGTGCAGACGATCTTGGTTCGACGAGTCACAGGACGGAACGTATGCACCCCGGATCGGGGTGACAACCGTCACGCCCATATGGGCATCAGGCGCGATCCGCCGATTCGGCCGGCGCCACGCGCAGCAGCGAGATGGCGGTCTCGCGGTCGGTGACCAGCGACGTGACGACCCCGCTGATGAGGCTCGCACGGATGGCCTCCACCTTCTGGTGGCCGCCGGCGATGGCGATGACCTCGTCGACCGCGCTCAGCTCGCGGTACGAGATGGCGAGCGTGCGCCCGCTGTAGTTCGTGCGCACCGGCCGCCCCGCGGCGTCGAACTGGATGGCGCAGAGCTCGGCCGCGACGTTGAGCGAATCCAGTTCCGCCCGGCCCTGATCCGACAGCATGGCGTACACCTGGGAGCCCGTGAGGTCGAGGCTGCCGACCGCGACCACGGCCACGGTGATCCGCTTCCACAGGCCCATCGCGGTGGCGACGCCGGGCTGCCGGGCGAGGGCCGCCTTCATCCGCTGGTCCGACATGATCAGCGGCGCGTAGATGGGGTACTGGGGGCCGCGGGAGACCGAGGTCAGCTGGCGCACCAGGTCGACCGAGCTGGCCTGCACGTCGCCCACCACGCCGGACATCTGGACGATCGTGCACGGCGGCAGGTCGCGGACGTGCTGCGCCATCGCGTCCAGGGTGCGCCCCCAGCCGACGCCGAGCACGTCCGACTCGGTCACGACCTCGCTGAGCAGGTCCGCAGCGACCCGGCCGAGGCCGTGCCGCAGGCCGTCGAAGTCGGTGAACGAGCCGGTGGCGACCAGCGCGCGTCGCAACCCGTACGCACGGCGCAGCCGCTCCGAGAGGTCCGCGTCGACCGCGGCATCGGTGTTGATCTCGATGCGGACCAGGCCCGATTCGAGGCACGCGTCCAGGATCCTGGCCACCTTGTACCGGGACAGCCCGTACTCGGCGCCGATCTCCATCTTCGACTTCCCGTCGAAGTAGAACCGTCGCGCGATGGCGGCGGCCTGGACGACTTCGGCCGGCCCCATGGACCCCATCGGTGCCTCCTGTGCAACGTCGTGGGCGGGACGTCCGCCACCCTCAGCGTAGATCGTCCGGACATCGGTCAGCGCCCATATGGGCGCGGCCGTTGTCGAAACGTTCCGATCCGCGTCTGATGAGTCGAGAACGACGACGGCCGTACGGCCTCGTTCCCACGACGAAGGGGAAGAAGTGCGCATCGGAGTGTTGACCGGTGGTGGTGACTGCCCGGGCCTGAACGCGGTGATCCGCGCGGTGGTCCGCACCAGCGACTCCCGCTACGGATCCGCCGTCGTCGGATTCCAGGACGGCTGGCGCGGCCTCCTCGAGGACCGCCGGATCCACCTGTCCAACGACGACCGCAACGACCGCCTGCTCACCAAGGGCGGCACGATGCTCGGCACCGCCCGCACCCACCCTGACGTCCTCAAAGCCGGCCTCGACCGCATCAAGGCCACCCTCGACGACAACGGCATCGACGTCCTCATCCCCATCGGCGGCGAAGGCACCCTCACGGCCGCCTCCTGGCTCGCCGACGAGGGGGTGCCGGTCGTCGGGGTGCCCAAGACCATCGACAACGACATCGACTGCACCGACGTCACCTTCGGCTTCGACACCGCCCTGACCATCGCCACTGACGCCATCGACCGGCTGCACTCGACCGCGGAATCACACCAACGCGTGATGCTGGTCGAGGTGATGGGCCGCCACGCCGGGTGGATCGCGCTGAACTCCGGCCTCGCCTCCGGGGCGCACGCCGTCCTCATCCCCGAGGTGCCCTTCGACGTCGAAGAACTGTGCACGATGATCAAACGCCGCTTCCAACGCGGCCACGCCAGCTTCATCGTCGTCGTCGCCGAAGGCGCCAAACCCGCCGACGGCACCATGGAACTGCGCGTGGGCGGCACCGACGAATTCGGCCACGAACGGTTCACCGGCGTCGCGCACCAACTCGGCGTCGAGATCGAAAAACGCATCAACAAAGAGGTCCGCACCACCGTCCTCGGCCACGTCCAACGCGGCGGCACCCCCACCCCCGCCGACCGGGTCCTCGCCACCCGCTACGGCGTCAACGCCGCCGACGCCGCCCACGCCGGCAAAACCGGACAGATGGTCTCCCTCCGCGGAACCCAGATCGGCCTCGTCCCCCTCGCCGAAGCAGTCAAACAACTCAAACGCGTCCCCCGCGACCGCTACGACGACGCCGCCGAATTCTTCGGCTGAACCGATCCTCCGGCGGCACCGCCGGACTCAGCCCACGGCCTTGAGCGCGCTGGAGACCGCGGCGTTCACGGCCACGACCAGCGGCACGTCGAACTGCGGCTGCAGCCGCAGGGCGGACGGCGACAGCGGCCCGCCGCCCATGATCACCGCGCGGGCACCGTCCTGATCCACCGACTGCCGCACGGCCTCGCGCAGCGCAGCGTCGAGGGCGTCCGGCGACTTCACCAGTTCGGTCGCGTCGCCGGGCGTGACGCGGACGCCGCGGTACTGCGCCAGGAGCCCGAGCTCGGCCGCCTTCTGCCGGAAGGACTCCACCAGTGCGGGATCCGAGGTCACGGTCGCGATGCCGAAGGCGCGGCCGCCCTGGCCTGCCTCCCGAAAGGCCTCAGTGCCGATGCCGAAGACGGGGATCGAGACCGCCGCGTCCAGGTCGGCGAGCCCGGGGTCGCTGAACGCCGAGACGATGATCGCGGCGACGCCCGGCTCCTTCGCCGCGGCGACGCCGCGCTCGACCACGCCCCGCGCCGCCGTCGCCATGTCCTGCTGCGTGGTCAGCAACGCCGGGGCCCCGTCGTTCGTGACCCCGACGATGTTCGCCGCGCCGCGCGCGTGCGCGGTCGCGAGCTCGACCATCGAGGCGGTCGCGCTCGCGCTGGAGTTCGGGTTGATGAGCACGATGGTCTTGACCGGCGCCGCCGCGCTCGACGAGCTCCCTGCCGCAACGTCGCCGCTGCTTCCGCAGCCCGCGATCGTCATCGCCGCCGCAACGATCCCCACCGCGAGCACCCCGCCTCGTACCGCCATGCCGCACCTCTTCCCGCCGGCGTCGCGCCGAGCATCAAATTCCGTTATGCGGAATGTACGCTCCGGATCGCGGCGAGTCCGACGAACGCGCGTTACCGTCGCGATCGCACAGCCGGAAGGAGATGCGCACCGCGCCCCGGACGGACAGCCGTGACGGTGGGGACGGGGTGACCCGCCCCCGCGATTCTCGACGGCAACGCGTCTGCGATCCGTTCGGCCGCAGTCGCGGACGCCAGGGCGATGACGGTGCCGCCGAAGCCGCCGCCCGTCATCCGGGCGCCGTACGCACCGAGCTCGACCGCGGTGTCGGCGATGAGGTCGATCGCGGGAACGGTGATCGCGAAGTCGTCGCGCATCGACGACTGCGAGGCGGTCATCAGCGCGCCGAAGGCGGCATGGTCCGCGCGCCGTAGCGCGGCCGAGGCGTCGAGCACGCGCCGGTTCTCGGTGAGCACGTGCCGGGCGCAGCGACGGATCTCCACGTCCTCCAGCGACTTCCAGGCGTCGTCCGCGGCATCGCGCAGGGCAGCGACACCGAGCCGCGCTGCGGCGGCCTCACACGCCTCGCGCCGCCGCCGGTACTCCCCCGCCGCGTGCTGATGCGGCGTGCAGGAGTCGATGGCGAGCAGCACGTCGTGGTCGAGGCGCAGGGGAACGGGATCCACGGCCAGCGTGCGGAAGTCGAGCAGCAGCGCAGTGTCCTCCGCGCCGTACATGCTGCTCATCTGGTCGAGCAGGCCGGTGGGCGCGCCCACGTAGTCGTTCTCGGCGCGCTGCGCGAGCCGGGCTACGACGGTGCGGTCCATCGCATCCGCCCCGGCGGCCGCGACCAGCGCCGGCAGCACGGCGCACTCGAGGGCCGCGGAGGACGAGAGTCCCGCCCCCACCGGCACGTCCGAGCGGAGCCGGAGCGTGCCGGCGGGGACGTCGACGCCGTGCTCGCGGGCCGCCCACACACACCCCGCGACGTACCCGGCCCAGCCCCGCACCCCGCCCGGGCGGGTGTCCAGCGGGACGGTGACGGCTCCGTCCTCCTGGGCGGAGGTGACCTCGATCGCGGAACCGGTCGCGTCCGGATCGAACTCGGCCACGGTCCCGACCTGCAGCGCGATGGGCAGCGCGAAGCCGTCGTTGTAGTCCGTGTGCTCCCCGATCAGGTTCACCCGCCCGGGGGCGTACGCGCGCACCGTCATCCGATCACCCGGCGCAGCTCGTCGGCGATGGCCTCCGGCGTCTTGTCCGTGACGAAGGCATCGCGGCCGGACTCCGAGCCCGCCAGGTACTTGAGCTTGTCCGCGCTGCGGCGGATGGAGAACAGCTCGGCGTGCAGGTAGCCCTCCGCGGAATCGAATCGGTACTGGTGCCACGAGGCGATGTACGGCAGCGCCGCGTCGTAGAGGGCGTCGAAGGCGCGGAGCAGCACCAGGTAGACCGCGGCCAGGTCGTCCGCCTCGGCGTCGGTGAGCTCGGACAGGTTGCGCACGTGCCGATTCGGGTAGACGTGCGCCTCGACCGGCCATTTCGCGGCGTAGGGCACGAAGGCGGTCACGTACTCAGTGCGGACGAGGATCCGCGCACCATCCGCGATCTCGCCGGCGAGCACCGCCTCGAACAGGTCGGCGCCGTGGTCGGCGCGGTACTGCGCGGCGGTGCGCAGCAGCGCGGCGGTCCGGCGGGTGCGGAAGGGGTAGCCGTAGATCTGGCCGTGCGGGTGTGTGAGCGTCACGCCGATCTCCTCGCCGCGGTTCTCGAAGCAGTACACCTCCTCGATGTCACTGCGCGCCAGCAGTTCCGCGGTGCGGTGGCTCCACGCGTCGATCACCAGCCGCGCCCGCCGCTGCGACAGCCCGGCGAAGGAACCGTCGTGATCGCTGGTGAAGCAGACCACCTCGCACCGGCCCAGCCCCGGCCACTCCACGCGCAACGGGTCCACCTGCGCGGGCTGGTCCGCCGCGTAGCCGTCGGGCGCCGAGAGGGAGGGGAAGCGGTTCTCGAAGACCACCACTTCGTAGTCCGCCGCGGGGATCTCGCTCGACAGCCCCGTGGGATCGGGGTCGAGCGGACACATGGCCCGCGGCGGCTTGTACGTGCGCTCCTGCCGGGCCGGCGCGATGATGACGTTGTCGCCGGTCGTCGGGTCGCGGCGCACGGTGGTCACCGGCACCGTCGGGCGGGCGGGCAGGTCCCGTCGGTCCGCACCGATCGACGGCGGACCGTCGGACGAGAAGAAGAGGATCTCGCGGCCGTCGGCGAGGCGGGACGCGGTGGGGGCGGCTATCTCGCGGGTCATGGGGCGCCTTCCGGTGCGACGGTGAGCGGGACGGCGGCGGCCAGCGCCTCGCGGGCTGCGGTGCCCAGGCCGTCGTCGACGATCAGCGCGTCCGCGTCGGCGAAGCGCGCGAACAGGTGGGCGCCGATCTCGCCGTACTTGGTGTGGTCCGCGAGGAGCACGGTGGACCGGGCGCTGCCGATGAGGCGCCGGTTCGTCTCGGCCTCACCGATGTTGGGCGAGGTGAACCCGGCCGCGGGATCGATCCCGTGGCAGCCGAGGAAGGCGAGGTCGCAGCGCACGCGCTCGAGCATGGCGTTCGCCACGGGCCCCACCAGCGCGTCCGACGGGGTGCGTTGCCCGCCCGTCAGCTGCACGTCCGAGGCCCCGGTCGGGTCGGCGCCGGCGTCGTCGGGGTCGGTGAGCACGTGGAAGATCGAGATCGAGTTGGTCACCACCGCGACGCGGCGGCCCCGCAGCAGCCGCGCGAGCTCGAGGGTGGTCGTCCCGGCGCCGACCGCCACCGTCATCCCGTCCTCGACGAGAGCTGCCGCGGCGGCCGCGATGGCGCGCTTCTCGGCGGTGTCGCGGACGGCCTTCTGCGCGGACCGCGGCTCCACGCCCCGTCCGGCCCGAGCACCGGGCAGGACCGCCCCGCCGTGCACCTTGGCGAGCTCGCCGGCCTCGTCGAGCCGGTCGAGGTCGCGACGGATCGTCATCTCGGAGACGCCGAGCCCGGCCGCGAGGTCGATCACCCGGACGGAGCCGTGGGCGGCCGCCGCCTCGAGGATCATCCGGCGTCGGTCAGCTGCGAGCACGCCCCACGCCCATCACTGCCCACGCCTCGAAGCCGATGGCGACGAGGACGAGGGCACCGCCCACCCACAGGTTCCCGGCGCTGCCCGCCGCCATGTCGACGCGGTCGGGCGTGTGCTCGAATTCGCGGGCACCCAACTCGGCGAACGACGGCACGAGTCCCGCGATCAGGAGCAGGACGCCGTAGATCCCGAGCAGGGCGGCGATGACGGTGCGGATGTCGGACAGGAGCGCCAGCTTCGTGGACTTCTTCGCCGGAGCGGACGCGGTTCCGTTGTCGTTGGTCATGGTTCAGCTCCTCGTCAGTGGAAGATCAGGCCGAGTGCGACGGTCGTGGAGAGCACCGCGGCACCCAGGGGCACGGGCCGCGAGTACCAGGGCGCGGAGGCGTCGTCCTCGCCCCGCAGGGTGGCCTTGTCGGTGAGCGAATAGACGTAGCCCGCCAGCTCGGATTCGGGCTTCGGTTTCGTCACGGCGGAGACCAGCACGGAGACCACGATATCGACCACGAAGGCCGCCGATGCGGCGACGAAGGCCATGCCCTGGCCGGGCAGGTCGATCACGCCGGTCTTCTGCAGGATGAAGACGCCGATCGCGGCCAGCGTGCCGGAGACGAGGCCCACCCAGCCGGCGGTGGGCGTCATCCGCTTCCAGAACATGCCGAGCAGGAACGTCGCGAACAGCGGCGCGTTGAAGAAGCCGAACAGCGTCTGCAGGTAGTCCATGAGGTTGGAGTAGCCCGCGGCGATCGTCGCCGTGCCGATCGCGAGGAACACCGCGATGACCGTCGCGACCTGGCCGACGCGGATGTAGTAGGAATCCTCGCGGTCCTTGACCACGTACTGCTGCCACAGGTCGTAGCTGAAGACGGTGTTGAACGCGGAGACGTTGGCCGCCATGCCCGCCATGAACGACGCGATCAGGCCGGCGACGGCCACGCCCAGCAGGCCGTTGGGCAGGATGTCGCGCATCATGAGCAGCAGCGCGTCGTTGTAGGTGACGCCGTCCGGCGCGCCGTTGTTCTTGAGGTTGATCATGTCGCCGATCGCGGCGGCGCAGATCATGCCCGGCACCACGACCACGAAGGGGATGAACATCTTCGGGATGGCACCGATGATCGGCGCGCGCCGCGCGGCCGACATCGAATCCGAGGCCATGGCGCGCTGCACCTCGACGAAGTTCGTGGTCCAGTAGCCGAAGGAGAGCACGAAGCCGAGGCCGAAGACGATGCCGACGACGGACCAGACCGGCGACTCGAAACCGCTGAGCGCCTGTCCGGGCCAGGTGTGCAGCTGATCGGAGACGGTGGCGGTGACGCCCTTGTCGGAGCGGGTCTCGATCACCTTCTCCTTGAGGCCGCTCCAGCCGCCGATCTTGATCAGGCCGATCACGGTGAGCGGCACCAGCGCCGCGAGGATCACGAAGAACTGCAGGACCTCGTTGTAGATCGCGGCGGAGAGGCCGCCGAGCACGGTGTAGGTGAGCACCACCGCCGCGGCGACGAGGAGCGAGACCCAGTGCGGCCAGCCGAGCACCACGTTGATCACGGTGCCGAGCAGGAACAGGTTGACGCCGGCGATGAGCACCTGGGCGACGGCGAAGCTCAGCGAGTTCACGAGGTGTGCGCCGGTGCCGAAGCGCTTGCGCATGAACTCGGGGACGCTGCGCACCTTCGAGCCGTAGTAGAACGGCATCATCACGATGCCGAGGAAGACCATCGCCGGGACGGCGCCGATCCAGTAGTAGTGGAAGGTCGACATGCCGATCTGGGCGCCGGTGGCCGACATGCCCATGATCTCGACGGCGCCGAGGTTCGCGGAGACGAAGGCGACGCCGGTCACCCAGGCCGGGAGCCGCCTGCCCGAGAGGAAGAAGTCGAGGCTGGACGCGACCTGCGTACGGGCCAGGTACCCGATGCCCAGGACGAACACGAAATAGATCGCGACCAGCGTGTAGTCGAGCAGTCCGACGTTGAGTCGGAGTGCGTTGTCGGCGAGGAGCATCGCGCCTCCAGGGGGTCAGGGAACGAATTCTCACGAAATTTAACAGAGACGCACATCTTCGCTGAGTGTTTCTGTGATTATTCGTGCGAAATCGATCGGGGCACGTGGTCGGGCGCGCGATACCCTCCGGACATGCGCATCGTCGTCTCCGGCACCCACGCGAGTGGGAAAAGCACTCTGATCACGGACTTCGCCGCCGTGCGGCCCGGGTACGAGGTGCTCCCCGACCCGTTCGAGGAGCTCGAGGAGTCGGCGCTCGACCTCGATGCCGGAACGTTCTACTCCCAGCTCGTCCTGGCCGCCGCACGCTTGCGCGGACGTCGTCCCGGCGACCTCGTCATCGCCGAGCGCGGGCCGCTCGACCTGCTGGCCTACCTGCGGGCGCTGGACGACCTCGGGCGCCCGACGAGGTCGCCGGGCCTGCTCGACCGCGGCGCCGCCATCACCGCGCGGGCGATGGCCGCGGTGGACCTCCTCGTCGTCCTGCCGTTGCACCATCGCGATCCGATCGAGGTCGGTGACGACGAGGATCCCGAGCTGCGCCGCGCGACCGACGCCGCGCTGCTCGACCTCGCCGACGACCCCGCCCTCACCGGCGGCGCCCGCATCGTCGAACTCGCCGGGTCGCCCGCGGATCGCCTCGCCCGGCTCCTCGACGCCGCACCCTCGATCTGATCAGGCGAAGAACCGCGTCGCCGCGATCTCCGCACCCGGACCCGGCAGCAGCGTGTCCGCCTGCAGGTGCGCGCCGAAGTACGCGGCGTCGGGGTCGCGGACGACGGTGCGCGCGTCGCCCGCCTGGGCGAGCGCCCTGCGGACGAGCTCGTCGAGGGCGAAGACGTCCGGACCCGCGACCTCGGTACGGCCGCCGGCCGGCGCCGCGAGCGCGGCGCGCACGACGGCCGCGGCCACGTCGTCGGACGAGATCGGCTGGATGTTCGCGCCCGGCACGCGGACGACCCCGTCGACCTCCGAAGCGGCGGCGATACCCGGGACGAACTCGAAGAACTGCGTGGCCCGGACGATCGTGAACGGCATGTCGCCGGCCTCGATCAGCTCCTCCTGCGCGATCTTTCCGCGGAAGTAGCCGCTCTCCTCGAGCCGCTCGGTGCCCACGACCGACAGCGCCACGTAGTGGCCGACTCCGGCCGCCCGCGCCGCAGCGAGGAGGTTCGTCGTGGCACGGGTGAAGAACTCCAGCACAGCCGCGTCCTCGAACGACGGTGAGTTCGCGACGTCCACGACGCCGTCGGCGCCCGCGAGCGCCGTGGCCAGCCCCTCGCCGGTCACGGCGTTCACGCCGGTGCTCGGGGCACCCGCGACCGCCTCGTGCCCCGCCGCGGCCAGTCCCGCCACCACCTTCGACCCGATCAGCCCGGTACCGCCGATCACCACGAACTTCGCCATGTCCTCGTCCTCTCGATCCGGCCCGAACCGTTCGGGCCTCCACACCAAGGACCGAACGGCGCGGCGATCTGTGACCGTCAGGCGAAATCGGCCAGCTTTTCGGGGTTCATGACCCACATCAGGCGCGTCAGGCCGGCGTCCGAGGCCGTCGGGCAGAGCAGCGCCACGGGCGCACCGTCGACGCTGAAGAGCGCGCCCGGCAGACCGTTGACCTCGACTATCCGCGCGGACGCGTCGGACATGAAGCGCGCGGAGAAGCCGGCGACGAAGCGCGCAACCGCGTTGTCCCCGACCACCGGGCGACGCCCGGCCCGACGCGCGCCGCCACCGTCGGTCTCGCTGACCACGTCGGCCACGAGCACGGCCTCGAGGCCCGCGACGTCGCCGGCGTGCGCCGCGGCGAGGAAGGCGTCGAGCAGCGCACGGACCCGCTCGCGGGTGGCGGTGGTGCGCCGCTCGCCCGCGACCTGGGTGCGGGCGCGGCTGACCAGCTTCCGCACGGCGGGCTCCCGCATCTGGAGGATCTCCGCGATCCGCGGGTAGGGGTGCTCGAAGGCCTCGCGGAGTACGTACGCGGCGCGCGCCTCGGGCGAGAGCCGCTGCAGTACGTGCACCACGGCGAGCTCCAGGGCCTCCGCCCGCTCGGCTCCCAGCGCGGGGTCCTCGGCCGTGTCGACCGGCGTCGGGAACCACTCCCCGACGTACTGCTCGCGCCGCGCCCGCGCCGACTGCGCCAGGTTGAGCGCGAGGCGGGTCACCGTCACCACCAGGAACGCCTCGGGATCGCGGACGGAACCGTCGTCGGCGCCGCGCCAGCGCAGCCACGCGTCCTGCACCACGTCCTCGGCGTCGGGCGCCGACGCGAGCACCCGGTACGCCACCCCGAACAGGCGGGGCCGCAGCGCCTCGAAGACGCCGTCCCGATCGCTCACCGCCGGACGGCTAGGCCAGGTCGTCCTGGCGCATCAGCTGCCGGGCGGCCTCGGTGACCGAGCCGGACAGCGACGGATACACGGAGAAGGTCTGCGCCACGTCGTCGACCGTGAGGCCGTTCTGCACCGCGACGGTGAGCGGCAGGATCAACTCGGAGGCGTTGGGCGCCACCACGACTCCGCCGATGACCAATCCCGTGTTGGGGCGGCAGAAGATCTTGACGAAGCCGCGCTTGAGGCCGGACATCTTGGCGCGCGGGTTCGTCGCGAGCGGCAGCATGACGGTGCGGGCCTGGTACGTCCCGTCGTCGATCGCGGCCTGCGAGACGCCGACGGTGGCGATCTCCGGGCGGGTGAAGATCGCCGACGAGACGGTCTTGAGCTTCACGGGCGAGACACCCTCGCCGAGCGCGTGGTACATCGCGACGCGGCCCTGCATCGCGGCGACGGAGGCCAGCGGCAGCACGCCGGTGCAGTCGCCGGCGGCGTAGATGCCGGGCACCTTGGTCCGCGAGACCCGGTCGACGGGGATGTAGCCGCCCTTGTTCAGCTCGATGCCCACGTCCTCGAGGCCGATGCCCGCGGTGTTCGGAATCGAGCCGACGGTCATGAGGCAGTGCGAGCCCTCGACGGTGCGGCCGTCGGTCAGGCGCACGACGACGCCGGTCTCCGTGCGCTCCACCTTGTCGGCGTAGGCGCGCTTGACCAGCGACACGCCGCGGTCGAGCAGCGCGTCCTCCAGCACCAGGGCGGCGTCCTCGTCCTCGTGCGGGAGCACGCGGTCGCGGGAGCTGACGAGGGTGACCTTGATGCCGAGCTCGGTGTAGGCGTGCACGAACTCCGCGCCGGTGACGCCGGAGCCGACGACCACGAGGTGCGTCGGGAGCTCCTCGAGGTCGTACAGCTGCCGCCAGGTGAGGATCTTCTCGCCGTCGGGCTGCGCGGACTCCAGCACGCGGGGCGAGGCGCCCGTGGCGACGAGCACCACGTCGGCCTCGAAGGACTGCTCGCCGCCGGACGGGGTCACGACGTTCACCTCGTGATGGGCCATGCCCGACGCCGTGGGTGCAAGGGTCGCGCGGCCGCGGATGATCCGCACGCCCTCCCCCGCGAGGCGGGCGCGGATGTCGGCCGACTGCGCCGTCGCCAGGTCCTTGACGCGCGCGTTGATCCGCTCGACGTCGATCTCGACGCGCTCGAAGTGCAGCTCGATGCCCAGGTCGACGGCACGCCGGGTCTCGGTGCGGATGCCGGTCGAGGCGATGAAGGTCTTCGACGGGACGCAGTCGTACAGGACGCAGGCCCCACCGATCCCGTCGGACTCGATCACCGTGACGTCGCCGCCGTGCGCCACCGCCACCAGTGCTGCTTCGTACCCCGCCGGACCGCCGCCGATGATCACGATGTTCGTCATGGCTGCAACGCTATCGTCCGCGGCCACGCCGCGTGCGGGCACCGTCGCACCAGCGACGTTCTCCCGGACCGGCGCGCTAGAGTCTGACCTGTGCCGATCTACGCCGCCTACGGCTCCAACATGCACCCCGACCAGATGGCCGAGCGCGCCCCGCACTCGCCGATGTCCGGTACGGGGTGGTTGCACGGCTGGCGCCTGACCTTCTCGGGCGAGGACATCGGGTGGGAGGGTGCGCTCGCGACCGTCACCGAGGACCCGTCGGATCCCGACGCCAAGGTCTTCGTGGTGCTCTACGACGTGACCAGCGACGACGAGGTCTCCCTCGACCGGTGGGAGGGCTCGGAGCTCGGCATCCACGTCAAGCTCAAGGTGCGCGTCGAGCTCACCGGCGGCGGCTCCACCCTGGCTTGGCTGTACGTGGTCGACGCCTTCGAGGGCGGCCTCCCGTCGGCCCGCTACCTGGGCGTCATGGCCGACGCCGCGTACATCGCCGGCGCCCCCGAGGAGTACGTCCTCGACATCCGCACCCGCGAGTCCCGCAACGTCGGCCCCGGCCCGGGCGCCTCCGCCGACGGCCCGGAATAGAACCGCTCAGGCGGCCTCCGGCCCGCAACCCGCCGGCGCCGGCTCGATCGCGGCCGCCAGCCGTCGCAACGCCCGGGCCAGCCCGGGACGCAGGCCCCGTCGCCCGGGTGCGACGGTGCGCCCCACCCGGTTCCGCCGCGCCCGGTCCAGCGCCGAACGGTCGTGCGCGTCCGCCATGCGGGCGTAGACTGCTGCCGTCGGAGGATCCGCCGTCAGGTTCCAGTGCTCTCGGTATTCGCTCATATCCCGAGCACACACGAACCCCGTCGCGGGTTCCAATGAATTAGGTGGCGCCTACATGTTGACCTACCTGTTGGACGTCGGCGATCTGGCCGACGCCCGCTTCGTGGTGTCGCCGCTCAACGAGACCGTCCTGAGCCTGTTCCACCTGAACAAGGTCTACGACACCGCGCACCACCTCACGGGGTGGCGATGCGAGGCGAACGCCCGCCGGGGCGAGTACGACCGCGACCTGATCGACGCGCTGGTCTCGCCGTCGGGCAAGCAGATCCCCGACTTCCTCACCCCGGTGACCGCACAGGCCGACGTCCGGCCGACGTTCGACGCGCACCTCGACGCGGTCCGCGGCACGGACGCGCGGACGGCGCGCGCCGAGCTGGTCGAACTGGCGGAGGGCACGGTACCGTCAGAGCCCCTGGCGCGCCTGATCGCCCTGGACGACCCCGCACCGGTCATCGCCGATGCCCTGGCCGCCTACCACCGCGCGGCCGTCGCTCCCGTGTGGCCGGCGGTGCAGCGGATCCTGGAGTCCGACGTCGTCTTCCGCGGCCGCGAGCTCGCCGTCGGCGGGCCCACCCGGCTCTTCGAATCACTGAGCCCGCGCGTGGAATGGCGTCGTACCGGGGAGCTGAGCGTGGACATGTCGTGCTCAGTGGTCGCGGGCGAGGTCCGCTCCCCCGGTCTCGGTCTGACCCTGATGCCGAGCGTCTTCACCACCAGGATCACCACCGCGCACGATCCGACCCGCACCGCGCCGAACATCGGTTACCCCGCCCGGGGGTCGGCGACGCTCGCGGAATCCGTTCCTCCGGTCGCCGACGACGCGCTCCGCAGGCTGATCGGCACCGCGAAGGCGGACCTCCTCGCGGTACTGGCCGAGCCCGCCGCAGTGGTCGATCTCGCCGCCGCACTGGGGATCTCGCCGTCGGCCGTGTCGCAGAGCCTGAAAGTCCTGGGCGCCAGCGGAATCGTCGAGAGTTCGCGGTACGGACGTCGGGTCCTGTACCGCCGCACCTCCCTCGGCGACGCGCTCGTGCAGGGCGACGGCTGATCGCGCCATCGCGGCGACCAGGATGGCGAGGATCAGGACGACGGGCCGATCACCGGCAAGTTCGAAACCGATCGCCGGGCAGACGAGCCGGCATCGACGACTCTCGGATTCTGTCCGTCCCGGACACCCTGTCCGATCCGGACAGAATTCGAGAGTCCGTTCGCCGCACTGCCGTCGCCACGACGGGCCCGCGCCGGCGCGGGTGTGGCCGGGGCCGACCGCGATCAGCGACCGGAGGCGAAGACCACGTTCGTGAAGACCTTCACGCCCATCTCGAGTGCGCGCTCGTCGAGCACGAAATCGGGCTGGTGCAAGTCGTACTGGCGGCCCTCGCCGGACCAGACGCCCAGCCGTGCCATCGCGCCGGGCGACTCCTCCAGGTACCAGGAGAAGTCCTCGCCGCCGCCGGACTGCGGGGTGTCGACCACCCCGTCGGGCGAGACGGCGCGCGCGGCGTCGGCGAGGCGGGTGGCGGCCAAGTGGTCGTTGATGACCGGGGGGACGCCGCGGGTGTAGTTGACCTCGTGCTTGATCCGCAGCGGCGCGAGCAGCTCGGCGATGATCTCGCGCACGAGCGGCTCCAGCGACTCCCAGATCTGATGCTCGCCGGTGCGGACGGTGCCGTGCAGCGCGCCGATCTGTGGGATCGCGTTCGGCGCGGATCCGGCGTTCGCCGCGCCCCACACCATGATCGTGCCGGAGCGGGGGTCCACGCGGCGCGACAGCACGCCGGGGAGCCCGGTGATGACGGTGCCCATGGCGTAGATCAGGTCGCTGGTCAGGTGCGGCCGCGAGGTGTGCCCGCCGGGCGAGTGCAGGATGACCTCGACGTGGTCGGCGGCGGAGGTGATGGCGCCGGAGCGGACGCCGATCCGTCCCACCTCGACGCGGGGATCGCAGTGCAGCGCGTAGATGCGGGAGACCCCCTGCATCACCTCGTCGCGCACCGCCGAGAGCGCGCCGCCCGGCATGACCTCCTCGGCAGGCTGGAAGATCAGGCGCACGCCCACTGGCAGCCGGCCCGCGCGGTCCAGCTCGGCCAGGGCGAGGCCGGTGCCCAGCAGGATCGAGGTGTGCGCGTCATGACCGCACGCGTGCGAGACGCCGGCCGACGTGGATCGGAAGTCGAGGCCGGTGGCCTCGTGGATCGGCAGCGCGTCCATGTCGGCGCGCAGGGCGACGCGCTCCCCGCCGGTGGGTCCGAGGTCGCAGATCAGGCCGGTGGTCGAGAGCTTGCGGGGGTGCAGGCCCGCGGCGGTCAACGCCTCGAAGACGACGTTCGTGGTGCGCTGCTCGCGCCAGGACAGCTCGGGGTGGGCGTGCAGGTCGCGCCGGAACTCGCGGAGCCAGTCGCCCTTGCGCTGCAACCACTGGTCGACGTAGGCGGCCCTCGAGAGATCCTCGCCCGCACTTCCGCTCGCCGTGCCGCTCACCGTCCGCCTCCATCGCTGCCGCGTCGCCCGGCCCCGGTCAGCAGCCGCGCGCGCTCGTCCTCGTCCTCTGCGACCGCAGCGAAGGCTGCGGCCAGGGCCAGCGCACCATCGCGCACGGCCCGATCGGCGGATTCGGTGGCGGCGGCGGCCGTGAACTCCGGCTGATGGGTCACGGCCCCGTCGGTCTCGAGGCCGATCAGCGGATGGATCGACGGTACAGCGTGGCTCACATTGCCCATGTCGGTACTCCCCAACGGCACCAGCCGCTCGAACTCCGGAGCCACCGGTTCCCGGCCGATCGCGACCGCCGCGGCGCGGTACGCGACGGCGAGGGCACCGTCGCTGCGCAGCTCGGTGTAGGCGGGCGAGACCTCGCCGACCTCGTGCGTGCAGCCGGCCGCCAGCGCGCCTGCGGCGAAGCAGTCGCCCGCGCGGACGGCGAGCCGCTCCAGCGACTCCGCGTCGTCGGCGCGCAGGTAGTAGAGCAGCTCGGACGCGGCGGGCACCACGTTGGGCGCGGTCCCGCCGTCGCTGACGATGCCGTGCAGCTGTTGGCCCGGCTCGAGGTGCTGCCGCAGCAGGCCCAGCGCGACCTGCGCGACCGTCGCGGCGTCGCCCGCGTTGCGGCCGGCCCAGGGGGCCGCCGAGGCGTGCGCCTCGCGCCCCGTGAACCGGATCGCCAGGTCGGCCAGCGCCAGGGTGCGCGTGCGCACCACGTCGAACGGGGCGGGGTGCACCATGCCCGCGTAGGCGACACCGTCGAACGCGCCGCGCTGCAGCATGAGCACCTTGCCGCCCCCGGACTCCTCGGCGGGCGTGCCGTACACCTCGACGGTCAGGCCCAGCTCGTCCGCGACGGACGCGAGCGCGAGGCCGGCGCCGAGCCCCGCCGCGGCGATGATGTTGTGCCCGCAGGCGTGCCCGATGCCGGGCAGGGCGTCGTACTCGGCGAAGACGGCGACGCGCAGCGGCCCGCTGCCGGACCGTCCGACGAACGCGGTATCGAGGTCCGCGACGCGGCGCTCGACGGCGAAGCCGTGCCCCGCGAGGGCGTCGGCCAGCAGCGCCGACGCGAACCGCTCCTCGAAGGCCAGCTCGGGCCGGGCGTGGATCTCGTGGCTGACCGCGACCAGGTCGCCCCGCACGCGGTCGACGGTGCCGGTGAGCGCCTCCAGGACGGAGGTGACGCGACCGGTCACCGTCAGCCGAACTTGACTTCGGTCGTCGGAACGGCGAGGTCGGCGATGAGGTGCGTGTGCAGATCGTTCTTGATCTTGTTCAGCGTAGGGCCGTCGGCGGCGGCGTTCGCCGCCGCCCGGGCGGTCGCGGTCGGCAGCAGCTCGGCCTCCGAGACCGCCGCCTGCACGATGCCCGCAGCAACGGCGTCGGCGCCGCCGTAGCGACGTCCGGTGGTCATCGCCTCGACCGCCGTCTGGTACGGCAGACGGGAGCGCAGCAGGCTGGCCATGCCGACGGTGAAGCCCATCTTGAGGCTGACCTCGGGGAGGCAGAAGAAGCCGCGGTCGTCGCGCATCACGGCGAAGTCGCACGACAGTGCCAGCATGGCGCCGGCACCGAAGGCGTGGCCGTTGACGGCCGCGACGGTGGTCATCGGGAAGGTCAGCAGGCGGCTGAAGACCGTGTGCACGCGGTCCAGGTAGGTCGGCAACTCACCCGCGTTCGCCAGGATGTACATGACGTCCAGGCCGTTGGAGAAGAACTTGCCGGTGGCGGTCACCACCAGCGCGGCGGGCGACCCGGCCGCCTGCGCCTCGATCTCGTCGAGACGGGCGTGCACTGCGTCGACCCAGTCCGGGGAGAAGCGGTTCTCCGGGTTGGTCTCCGAGAGCTCGACGCCCTCATCGCCCAGGAACAGAGTGAAGACGTCGTCGGTGCGCGTGACGTAAGGCATGGGCATCACGATAGCGGCTAGCATCTGGGGCCATGGCGCAACTGCACGCGGCACGTGACTCCGGTATCGACGATCCCTCCGCTGCGGCCCGCGAGGCGGCCGCCGCACTGACCGCCGCGACGGGCGGTGAACCCTTCGACGTGGCGGTGGTGCTCGGCTCCGGCTGGGCCCCCGCGGCCGACGCGCTCACCGCGCGCGGCGCCGCCGTCGGGTCCGTGCCGATGGCGGATCTCCCTCACTTCGCGCCGCCCAGTGCGGCCGGCCACAAGGGCACGGCCTCGGCGGTCGTCGTCGGCGGCAAGCGGGTCCTGGTGCTGCTGGGCCGCACCCACGCCTACGAGGGCCACGACCTGTCGCGCGTCGTGCACCCCGTGCGCACGGCCTGCGCGGCCGGGGCGTCGACGGTGATCCTCACCAACGCCGCGGGCGGCCTGCGCGAGGGCATGTTCGTCGGCGAACCGGTGCTGATCGAGGACCACCTGAACCTCACCGCCCGCTCGCCGCTCGTGGGCGCGCAGTTCGTGAACCTGGTGGACGCGTACTCGGCGCAACTGCGCACGCTGGCCCGCACCGTCGACCCTTCGCTCAAGGAGGGCGTCTACGCCGGCCTCCCCGGCCCGCACTACGAGACCCCGGCCGAGATCCGCATGCTGCGCACCCTGGGTGCCGACCTGGTGGGCATGTCGACGGTGCACGAGACGATCGCCGCCCGCGCGGAGGACGCTGCGGTGCTGGGGATCTCGCTGGTGACCAACCTGGCGGCGGGCATCACCGGCGAGCCGCTGAACCACGAGGAGGTCCTCGAGGCCGGACGCGAGGCGGCGGCGCGGATGGGCGGCCTGCTCGCCGACGTGATCGAGGCGATGTAGATGGGCGCCGAGCTCGCGGCCGAAGTCCTCGCCTGGATCGAGGGCGATCCCGACCCGGCGACCCGCGCCGAACTCGAGGCGCTGAGCGGCGACGAGCTCGCCGAGCGCTTCGCCGCCCCGCTGTCCTTCGGCACCGCGGGCCTGCGGGGCCCGGTCCGCGGCGGACCGTCGGGCATGAACGTGGCGGTGGTGACCCGCACGACCTGGGCCCTCGGCGAGTGGCTGAAGGCGAAGTGCCTGGGCGGCGGCACCGTCGTCGTCGGGCGTGACGCGCGGCGCGGCTCCGAAGCCTTCTTCGCGGCCGCCACCGAGGTGCTCGCGGCGCAGGGCTTCGCCATGGTGGCGCTGCCCGAACCCGGCCCCACGCCGTGGGTCTCGTTCGCGACCAAGGCACTCGGCGCCGTCGCGGGCGTCCAGATCACGGCCTCGCACAACCCGCCCGCCGACAACGGCTACAAGGTCTACCTCGACGGCGGCGCCCAGCTGGTCTCCCCCGCCGACGCCGAGATCGAGAAGCTCATCGCCGCCGCGCCGCCCGCCACGGAGATCGCGCGGACGCCGGTGCCGGCCGATCCCCGCGCGACCGAGGTGGTCGCGGCGTATCTGGACCGCGTCTCCGCGCTGCGCCCGGCGCCCGCCGTGCCGCTGCGGATCGCGCTGACGCCGATGCACGGCGTGGGCGGGGAGGTCGCGGTGGAGGCCCTGCGCCGCAGTGGCTTCGACGACGTGCACGTGGTGGAGCAGCAGTTCGCCCCGGACGGCGAGTTCCCGACGGTGGCCTTCCCCAACCCCGAGGAGCCGGGCGCCTCCGACCTGCTGCTCGCCCTCGCGGAGCGGGTGGATGCGGACCTCGCGGTCGCCCTCGACCCCGACGCGGACCGGTGCGCCCTGGGCGCCCGCTTCGCCGACGGCTGGCGGATGCTCACCGGCGACGAGTCCGGCTCGCTGCTCGGCGCCCACCTGCTCGACGCGCCGCTGGACGGCGCACCGTCGGATCCCCTCGTGGCGACGACGATCGTCAGCTCCGAACTCCTGGGCGCGATCGCCGAGAGCCGCGGCGCGCGGTACGCGAGGACCCTGACCGGGTTCAAGAACCTCGTCCGGGCGGGCGACGGCCTGGTCTTCGCGTACGAGGAGGCGCTCGGCCTCTGCGTCGACCCGTCGACGGTGCGCGACAAGGACGGGATCTCCGCCGCGGTCGTCGCCGCCGGCTACGCGGCCGCGCTGAAGGCGCAGGGCAGCGGACTGCCGGACGCGCTGGACGCGTTGTACCGCCGGCACGGCGTGTACCTGTCGAGCCAGTACGCGCTGCGCGTGGACGACGTTGCGCGGATCGCCGCGATCATGGCCGCCCTGCGCGCCGACCCCCCTATTGAGGTTGCAAACACCGCCGTCGGCTGTGAGGATCTTCTGACGGCCCGCCCCGCGACGGACGCGCTGGTGTTCCGCGGCGACGGCGTCCGGGTCACCGTGCGGCCCTCCGGAACCGAGCCGAAGGCGAAGTTCTACCTGGAGGTGATCGAGCCGGTGACGATCGACAGCGACACGAGCGGCGCCGAGGCGCGCGCCCGACAGCGGCTCACCGCGGTGACCGACACGGTGCGTAAGTGGGCGGCCTTCGGGTGACCCGCCCAGTGCGCCCGGCCGATCCCGCACGCGGCCGGGTGATCGCGGCGGCGGTCGTGGTGGGGGTGCTCATCGTGGTCGCCGCCGCGGCGGCCGCGACCGCCTACGTCAGCGGCAAACGACCCACGGAGCCGGCCACGGCCGCCGCGCCGCCGTCCGGGCCGTCGAGCTCCGCGTCGGCCGCCCCGGCACCGTCGTCCGAGCAGCCGGGCACACCCGCGCCGCCCGCACCGTCGATCCCCGGGACCGATGCCCTCGGCTTCCTGGGGACCCCCGCGCGCTGCGCCGACGGCGACGCCGCCCGGATGATGGTCCTCACCGCCACCTCGCAGGCCGTCGTCTGCGATCGCGCGGGCGCACTGTACTACGCGGGCTGGCGCGTCGACACCGGTACCGGGACGCGCATCGAGGGCGTGCTGCCCGCGGGCCCCGGCTGGGTCGCCCGCGCCCCGGACGCGACGATCAACATCACGCCCGCCGGGCTGGTGATCAGCACCCCGTCGGGCGAGTTCACCGAGCCGGCGACGGGATTCTGGGCGGCCCCGTAGCCGGCCGCCGATCCGTGACTCAGGTCCAGCGCGGGCCGAACTGGCGGTCGCCGGCGTCGCCGAGGCCGGGCACGATGTAGGCGTTCTCGTTCAGCCCCCGGTCGACGGTGGCCGTGACCAGGCGGACGGGGTGGCCGCAGTCGGCGAGCGCCTGCACACCCTCGGGCGCGGCGACGACGCACACCGCGGTCACGTCGGTCGCGCCGCGCTGCGCGAGCAGGCTCAGCGTCTCCACCATCGAGCCGCCGGTCGCGAGCATCGGGTCGAGCACGAAGACGGGGCGCCCCGCGAGATCGGCGGGCAGCGACTGGAAGTAGGGCTCGGGGACGTGCGTCTCCTCGTTGCGGCCCATGCCGACGAAGCCCACCTGGGACTCCGGCAACATCGCGTGCGCCTGGTCGACCATGCCGAGGCCGGCGCGCAGCACCGGCACCAGCAGCGGCGGCTTCGCGAGCGCGGCGCCGTCGGTGTCCTCGAGCGGGGTGGTCACCGTGACGGCGGCGACGGCGGCGTCGCGCATGGCCTCGTAGACCAGCATCTGGGTGAGCTCCTTCAGCGCTGCGCGGAAGGAGGCGTTGTCGGTGGCCTCCGCGCGGAGCGCGGTGAGGCGGACGGCGGCCAGGGGGTGGTCGACCACGGTGATCTGCATGCGGTCAGCGTATCGGGAACCGCTCGGGCCCCTGAGGCGTCCAATCAATGAGGGGGTATTGCGATGGAACCGTTTCTGATGACGACGAGCGCGGTGACGGCGGCGGGGACCGAACTGGGCTCGCTGGCCGCGTCGGTGGCGGGGGCCGCGGGAACGGGCGCCGTCTCGGCCGCGGCGCTCACACCGGTCTTCGGGCTGATCGGCGGCGACTACCTGGCCGAGCTGCTGGGCGCCGTCACGGCGACCGATGCCGAGGTGACGCGCCTGGCCGCGTTCTACACCTCGGCCTCCGCCGGCGCGGCGCGGACGGTGGCCTCGGCGGTCGCCACGGACGGGGGCGGCGCGGGGGCGCTGCTCGGGTTGCTGGGTGCGTCGTGAGCGGCATCGTCGCGGCGCTGGCGGCGCCGCTGCGGGCCCTGCTCGACACGTTCGGCACCGGCGACCTCTCGGTCGCGGGGGTCGACGCGGCGATCCGGGCGGTGGAGGCCGAACTGGCCCGGGTCAGCGCGCAGACGGATTCGGCGACGGTCAGCGTCGGCAGCGCGTGGACGGGCGTGGATGCGACGACCGCGCAGCGCACGATCGGCACCGGCGGCACCGCCGCGGCGGCCCTGTCGCAGCACAGCGGCGCGATCCGCGAGTCGGTGACGACCGCCGCCGGGGTGGTGAGCAAGGGCCGCACGCGGCTGCAGGCCGTCCTCGATTCCTTCGTGAGCAAGGCCGAGGCCGCGAATCCGACGCTGCTCAACCCCACCGGGCTGATCGCGGTGCTCACGCTGGCGGCCGATCACCTGCAGCAGGCGCTCGACGTACTGCGGTCCGTACGCGACAAGCTCGACGGCGAGACCGGCACGGTCTCCGGGCTGGCGGAGAGCACCCCGGCCGCGCCCGCCACCGTCGACGGCGGTGCGGCGACGACGCCCGCCTCGACGACCGCGACCACGACCCCGTCGACCTCCTCCCCGACCGGCACCGGCTCGGGGTCCGGAGGCGGCTCGGGCGGCGGAGCCTCCCCCGTCAGCGGGCTCACCTCCGCGCTCACGTCCGCGAACCGGGGCGGCTCGGGCTCGGGCCGCGGTTCGAAGACGCAGACGGCGTCGGCGTCCCGACGGTCCGGGGCGACGGTGACCGCCGACGGCAAGGGCGGCTACGACGTGCGCCTGCCCGACGGCACGGTGGTGAAGGCCCCGAACGCGAAGGCCGCCGCCGCGGTGCAGGCCGCGCTCACGCAGCTGGGCGTGCCCTACTCGTGGGGCGGGACGACGCCCGGAGTCGGCCTGGACTGCAGCGGGTTCACGCAATGGGCCTACCGGCAGGCGGGCATGGAGCTGCCGCGGCTCGCCAACGAGCAGGGCGTCGGCGCCGCGGTCAGCGCGGGCCAGTTGCAGCCCGGCGACCTCGCGGTGTGGGAGGGCCACGTCGCGATGGTCATCGGCGACGGACGCATGGTGGAGGCTAACTGTTCAGATAGGTTCAGTTTCCACGGACGGTTCTGAGCTCATACGTCCGTTTCGCGGAGCACATCAGTGTATGGTTCCGCTCACGCGCGGGGGGCGCTTGTGGTCCTCGTCGCACCCATCCCGAGAAACGAGGACCCGATGACCGACCAGCCGCAGCAGCCCTACCCTGGCCAGCCATACGCCGGCCAGCCCTACCCGCCCCAGCAGCCCCCGAAGAAGCGCAAGAAGTGGCCGTGGATCCTCCTCGCCATCTTCGTAGTGATCATCGCCATGTTCGGCGGATGCGCCGCCCTCATCGGCGGCGCCGCCAAATCCATCGACGACGAATCCAAGTCCGTGGTCAGCGTCACCTACAAGGTCACCGGGCCCGCAACCGGCGCGCTGATCACCTACACGATCAACGACAACATCACCCAGGACAACGACGTCGCACTCCCGTGGGAGAAGAAGACCGACGTTACCGGCCTCGCCAAGACCGTCACCCTCTCCGCGACCAACGGCATGAACGACACCGGCAAGATCACCTGCCAGGTCCTCGTCGACGGCAAGGTCATCATCGAGAACACCGCCAGCGGCACAGGCGCCTCGGCGTCCTGCTCAGGCAGCGTCAGCAAGAAGTAGCATCGCCGCCACAGCGGCCCCGACCTTCTCACCGAGGTCGGGGCCGCTCCGCGTTCGCGCCTACTTCGGCCAGTACCGCCAGTCGATACGCAGGCGGTCCGGCTCCCCCGCGACCTTCGCCTTCACGTCGATCCGGCGCACCAGCACGTCGATCACCTCGCGGCGGGCATCCATCGAGGCGGCCTCCCACCAGCTCGCGATCTTCATCACCGACGGCTCCGGCACATCCGTCAGCACCTCGCGGGCCCGCACACGGCCGGTCGCCGCGTCAAGGTTCTCGGCGAGGGTCTGCGACGCCGCGACGAACGCGACCTCGTCGACCTCGAGGTCGCCGTAGCTCTTGCCGAGCGCGCGCTGCCGCGCCTCGTACTGGGCGATGAGCTTCCGGTCCTCGTCCATGCCGGCCACCGCGATCGCCGTGGCGAGGTCCTCGCGGAGTCGGGTGTCGACGAGCCGCGCGAGGACGTGGCGGGTCACCTCGGCGTCGGCGGTGTCGAGGACGATCGACCGGCGGTTGCACCATCCGCCACCCGAGGAGCGGCACTGGTACACGGCCGGGCGGGCGCCCTTCTGCTGCGGCGACGTGCCGTACATGGGGCCGCCGCACTCGCAGCGCAGAATCCCGCCGGCGAGCAGCGGCCGGGTCTTCGGGTCCTTCGGGGCGATGAACTTCTGCCGCTCGGGGTCAGCGAAGATGCCGCGGACCTTCTGCCACACGTCATCGTCGAGGATCGGCTCGTTGTCGGCGTCGACGAGCTCGCCGCCCTTCTCCCGCTTACCCACGATGCGGGGGTTGAGCAGGGCCTGCTTGATGGTGCTGCGCCGCCAGGGCTTGCCAGACACCGTCTGGATGCCGCGGTCGTTGAGGTCGTCGATGAGCGGGAGGAAGGGCTCGCCGCGGGCGACCCAGTCAGCCATGTAGCGGAGCTGGTCAGCCTCGTCGTCGATGATGGTGCCGTCGCGGTTCCAGCCGTAGGGTCTCACGCCGAGTATTCTACCCTCGGCAACTAGTTCTTGGGTTCGCGGCGTGGTTGTGGCGCGGCGGCGCGGATCGCTTCGATGATCCGGGCGTCCTTCTCCGGCGCGAGCGGCGCCCCACGACCGCGGCCGGCCAGCGCGAGGGCGTACCAGCCACGGAGGCGAGTGAGGGCGTAGCGAACGAAGCTCATACCTATTGGACGCACCAGCTCGGCATTCGGTTCCCGGTATCTTCGGCTCGTGTTGTGGACGGTGGTCATCTTCTCGCAGATCCCGGGCGACACCCCTGTCGTCAGTTCCAGCGCGGCTCTGCCGGAGCAGGCGGCGCGGGCAGGTGGCACCGCGATGCTGGAGGCCCGCGGCGTCCCATCGGACGCGGTGGAGCGGTGGCGGCGCGCCCCCGCAGGCGAGGTGCTGCGCGCCGGGATGCTGACGTTCGGGATGGTGCCGACACCCCACCCGGGGGAGGCGTCCGACGCGATCGGCGAGTGGGTCGCCGAACACATGTGGTGACCTGGACTTGTCGGTGGTCGGTCGTACCGTCGCGCTCATGAGCGAGATCGAGGAAACGTACGAGTTCGGCGACGTGGTGCTGGTGCGCGGGCAGCGGCGGATGGTGCTCCGCGAGCGCCGGTATGGGCTGGAGGACTACGTGGTGATCGCCGCGGGCGGCGGCGGAGAGTCGATGATCCAGAAATCCCAGGTCACCCGAGTTCCGGCTATCCGTGCCCGAGCCACTCCCGCAGCTCCACAGGGACAGCTGGAAGGGGATGCTCAGGGTCTAGGTCTCGAAGGGCGAGTATCACGCGCCGGGTGTATCCGAGGAGCAGGAAGAACCGCGCCTTCGTCTCGGTGACCTCGCGCTCGAGGTTTTCCACGTCGCGGCGGAGGTCGGCGATCGCGCGGTCCTGCCGTTCGGCGCGCTCGTCCGCGCGCCGCGCGTCGGCGGCGCACTGCTCCACCAGGTCGTCGTACCGCTTGTCCATCCGGGCGATGACCTTGTCGTCGAGCAGCTCCGACGGCGTCGGCTCGGCGGCAGCCGCGCGCGCCTCCTCCCGCTTCCGGGCCTTCCGGCCCTGCCACGCGCGGGCGCCAGCGCCGAGGAGACCCGGCAGGGTGGCGGCTTTCTCGGACCCGGCAGCGGGTACGAGACCGAGGACGATGAGCAGCACGATCAGCCACGCGGGGGCGCCGGCGGAGATCAGGGCTTCGAACATGCGTCGGCCTCCAGGTCGTCGGGCTGCTGCGCGTAGCCGAGTGCCATGCCGAGCTGTGCGAGCGCGAAGATCGTGACGATGCCGGGGCCGCGGATCCCGTCGAGCCACGGCTCACCGAGCACCGCGACCCACTGGCCGACGGCGAGGGCGACGTACGTGGAGCCTCCGACCCACAGGCCAGCGATCGCGACGCGGCGCCACAGGCCCAGGAACCCCACGAGCGCGAGCACGCCGGCCAGGACGCACATGGCGCCCCACGCGGGCATCGGCATCGCGCGCTCGATGATGGAGAGCTGCTGCGCGGTCTCGGCGCCCGGGAGCGCGTAGTCGAAGCCGCGGAGGATCGGTTCGATAGGGACGATGCTGACGACGGCGTAGCGCGCGGCTCGCGGCAGGAGCGGCACCCACGAGCCGCGCCGGATCACGACTTGCCCCGCGGCGTGTGCGCCAGCGCGAGGACTCCGCCGCCGCCGAGCAGCGCGGCCTGGGCCACGATGAGCCAGAGGTCGGCCTGCTGCTGCGTCGCCAGCCCGTAGAGCACGGCGAGCGGTGCCAGGGCCGCGAGCACGCCGTAGATCACCCGACGCCGAGCCGGAGTGAGCCACGCGAGCGGCTGCGGCGTCGGCTGCTCGGGTGCGTTGTGCTCGGCCATCACTTCGCCGCCTTCGTGTCGCTGGCCCCGGGCACGCCGTTCTTCGCGGCGGTCGCCGCGGTCAGGTCGTACAGGGTGCGGTTGCCGCCCTGCTTGAACCCGCCGTACTCGCCCGCGTCCCGGCCGCCGGTGAGCTGCTGGCGGATGTCCTTCACGTCCGACCCGATCGGGCCGACGAACGTCTGCAGGCACTCGTAGATGAGCTCCCGCACCTCGTCCTTGGTTGCCATGTCCAACCAGTCCTTCCCCGGCAGCAGCCGGTCTCCGAGCGCGCGGCAGCGGTTCCACCGCGCGCGCCTGTCGTTGATGCCGTTGAGGCCGCCGTTGATCGCGCGGGTCACGCCGTCGAGATCGCCGCGGTCGCACATCGCGTTGATGCCCGGGCGAGCGACGGTCCAGTACCAGGACGCGGCAAGGAACCCGAGCCGCGGGTCGGAGCGCACCAGCTCGGGCCGCTCGACGAGCAGAGTCGGCGACGCGATGTGCCCGTGGTCGTACGCCCACCGCGAGAACAGGGTGAAGTTGTGGCGCCCGGTCAGCTGGATCGGGCCGGAACCTTTGAACCGGCGGCCGTCGCCCGGCTGAGTGTTCCCGAGGTCGGCGCGGCCCTCGTACTGCGAGCCGTCGGCGATCTCCTCCATGTAGACCAGGCCGGCGGACTCGTGGCCGATCTGCGCGGCGAACATCGCGGCGCGATTCGCGTTCGTGATCTCGGCAGCCTCCATGGCTACGACGTAGCCGGGAAGCATTTCGGTGGCTCGCGCTAGGCTGCAACTCATCGCCTGCGCCAGGGTCGCAGCGTCGATCCCCGTAGGGGGCTCCGGCGCGGGCGGCGTGTCACCGGGGTAGCTCGCGGCCGCGAGCTTGTCCTTCCAGTCCTGCTTGCCCTCCGGGCCGCCGTACGCGCGCGGCCAGAACGAGACGTGGCAGTGCGGCGCGACGCCGCCGTTCGTCGAGCTGTTCGGGTTCACGTAGCCGATGCGCTGGCCGGCGGCCACGGTCTGGCCGACGCCAACCTGGCGCACGATGTGCCCGTACTCGAAGCACCCCGAACCCTGCTCGTCCGTGCTGTCGATCACAAGCCAGCCTGCAGGATCCGGGCCGCCGTAGCCCTGCGCCGCACCGGCCTTAATGACGGTGCCCGCCTGTACCGCGTACACGGCGCGCCCGGCCGAGCCGCCCGGCCATCCGAAGTCGATCCCCGTGTGGAAGCCGCCGTCGCGCGGCCCGAACGGCGACGTCACCATGCAACCGCGGTCGAGCGGCCAGTACCGAGTTGTCACAGGACACCACTCCCATACGCGCTGTCGAAGAACATGTCCCGCGCCATCTGCTGGACGTAGGTGTAGGTCGTGCCGGGGAAGTTCCGCGCCCCGTACGCGGTGTGCACCTTCGGATAGCCGGTGGCCTCCGCGAGGCTGTTGGCCGCGATATGCGGGAGCTGCGGCAGCACCTTCGCCAGATCGCCACGAGCGAAGAACCGGGCCCAGAACGGCGCGTTCTGCCACGCTCCGCCCTTGACCTTCTCCAGCGTCTCGGCAGCCCAGGTGTGCACGCCCTGCGGCCCGGCGATCGAGAACCACTCCGAGACGTCGGCGAAGTCCCGCACGAGCGAGCCGGGAGAGCAGTCGGTGATGACGTCGCCGGGGATGCTGTACCAGCGGGCACGCCCGACGCGGTGCTGGCCGCCGACGCCGAACCCGCGGAACTCGTGCTGATCGGACTGCGCCCGGTACCCGGGGTCGCGGACCTGCCCGGTGCGATTCGCGCCTGCGGGTCGCAGCGGGTCGCTGAGCAGGTATCCGCACGGCACGTACGGAGACTCGTCCGCCGCGATGTTCGCGGACGCCGCGCCCTGGCTGTAGCCCGCGACGAACGGGATCAGGCCGCGGCGGCGCACCAGGTCGATCGTCGCGTGCGCCCGCTGCACGCCGTCGGCGCGCGACTCCCCGTAGGAGTTGGGGTTGGCGTACTGCGCGAGATACCGAGGCGTCCAGTGCTCGAACCGGCCCGGCGCGAGCCGGTCCAGCTCGTCAGCGACACCACGCAGCATCCCGAGCGGCTTCCGCGCGTCGGCGGGGAACGGCTCGTTGGTGCCGACCAGCCAGATCGCAGCGTGGGTAGCGGCCACCGGGATCACCTCATCGAGTGAGAAGGTGCCCGGCCCAACGCCAGCAGCTTGTTCACCCCAAGGGTATCGCGCTCAGGATCGGTAGACCGCCCAGGCGCGGCCGATCGAGCCCGCTCCGCCTGCGCTCCCGAAGAACGGAACGGCGTTGCCGCCCGCTCCAGCGCCGCCCGGAGCGTTGCCTGCAGCGCCCGCGGTCGTCTGCGCGCCGCCGCCGGTGAAGGTGCGGCCGTCGACTGTCCTGCTGCCTGCGCCCTGCCCGTCGCGGGTCGCTCCTGGGTTCTCGCCGGTACCGCCGGGCGCGGTGAGGGAGCCGCCGCCCTCCCAGGTGATCGTCGTTGCGCCGCCGGGGCCGCCCTTCGTCGGTGCGGCGCCGCCGGCTCCAGCGGTGCCCGCGCTGCCGATGGTCGCGGTGAGCACCGCGGGCACCCCGGTGAAGCCGCGCGAGATGGTGACGGAAGCGAACTGGCCCGCGGCGCCGCCGTACCCGGCCACCGCCCATCCGCCGCCGGTCCCGCCCACGCTTCCGCCGACGCCGATGACGTCGACGATCGTGGCGTTGTAGGGCACGATGTTCGCGCCGGCCGCGAGTTGCACGGTCGTCGCGGCCAGCGCGGGATACGCGACGAGCGCGGTCATCGCGGCCTTCACGCCGAACGTGGCGGCGAGGGTGAGGACCGCCGAGCACACCACCGTCATCGTCGCCGCGATCGGCACCCGCTGCCCGGTGGTCAGGGCCTCGGTGAGCTGCGCGGTCATGGCCGCGGTGGCACGGGCGGAGACGTCGCGGTCGTACCGCTGCGCCACGGCGGCCGAGAAACGGGCCATGCAGCCCATCACGGGCGCCGCGACGTACTGCTGCGCCAGGGCGGCGGTGAGCTGGCCGCGCGCGGCGAGGGTCGCGGCGTGCGCCATGCTCACCTCCACCTCGGCGGTGAGCTGCCCGACGGCGGCGAGCTCGGCCGCGAGGTTCATGCTCGCGGCGACGTCTGCGCCGAACTCCGCCCGCACAGCGAACTCGGCGAGGATGCGCCACCAGGCGGGCGGCGCGCAGACCTCCGCGCGGATCTGCGGGCGCGGGGCGACGGCGCGCGCGGCGGGCTGCCCGAGCAGCACGTCCGGAGCGCGCACGACAGAGAGCGCGGCGCGCACCGTCGAGGCGGCCAGCATGGCCCCAACGCGCGGCCGGGCCACGCCGATCCGCGCGGGTGCAGGCGCGGGCGCTGTGATCCGGACGGTGTGCACGGCCCGCGGGACGGTCACGGCGACCCGGGACGCGCTGGCGCCGCCCGTGGTGCGCGCCGTAGTGGGCACGCCCAGCGGCACCGTGCGCCGCCCGGGCCGAGGCAGCACGGACCGGGCCGCCTCGGCCCCGGCGGCGGCGCGCGCACCCGGCGCCGCGACCGAGACTCGCGCGGCCGTCGGCGCCGGACAGGGCACCGTGATCCGCGTGCACCCCATCGCGGTCAGGCCGCGAGGACGGTGAGCGTCGGCGTCACGTTCAGCACGCCGTTCGTCGTGAAGTTCACCGTGAACGGCACGCCGCCACCGTCGACGATCCGGTACGTCGCGACGTGCTGGCCGGAGGAGTGCCACAGGCAGACGTGCGAGACGTTCACCGGAGACGTCGGCGCGGCGACTGTGACCGGGCACGCGACCATCGACCCGGTGCCGGAGCCGTTCGAGCCCGCGGGCCAGGCCGTCGTCTGGTCCGTGTTGCCCGGCGCGCGGGCCGTGGCCTTGTTCGTGCCCGGGTCCGCGGTGTGCAAGGTGACCACGTCGCCCTGCGCCTTGAACGTGGTGAACATCGCCTGCAGCGAAGCTGGATTCACAGGTGGCATGTCAGCCTCGCTTTCCGGGCTTCGTGGTGCCGGTCACCACGAGGTAGTCGGTGGTCGGCGCGGTCGGCATCGAGACGTAGACGCCGAACACCGCCTTCGTCGGGAGCGCCGCGAGGTCCGCGGACTCCATGCGGCCGTGGATGAACGCGCCCGCCGCGTCGACGTCGAGAGTGACGGTGTCGAGGACCGGGGCGTCGTCGGCGGCCGTGGCGTAGAACCGCAGCTCCGCCGACGTCCCGGACGGCCACGGTTCGCCGCCCGGCGGGACGTCGAGGAAGAACTCCATGTCCTGGCCTGGGTACACCTCGATGACGGCCTTGATGGGGCGGTGCGTGAGGAGCGCTGCGCCACCGCCGAGTGGATTGGTCATGGGGTTCCTCCTGGTAGATCGGGGACTTGATCCGGCGTGAGGCCGAAGAACTGCTCGCAGCCGGGTGACCAAGGCATCTGCGCCCAGCCGCCGGGCGCGGCGGGTGAGTCCCAGCAATGTGCCGCGGCGTCGTCACGGGTGAGGTAGACGCCGGCGGGCTCGGCGTCGACGGGGAGGAGCTCGGCCGAGGGGACCGCGCCCACCAGATGCGGGCCGGTCACCGGAAGTACTCCGCGATGAGGGCTTCGCCGCGGGCGCCGTTGCCTCCGTTGCCGGGGCCGCCGGGGTTGGCGCCGCCGCCCGCGCCGCCACCGCCGCCGGGGATGCCGCCGTTCCCGCCGGTGCCGCCGCTGCTGCCGCCAGCCGAGCCGCCACCGCCCCCGGAGCCGCCGGTGAGGAATGTGTCGTCAGTAGGGGCGTTCTGCCCGGCGCTGCCGCTGCCGCCGTTGCCGGTTCCGCCCGAGCCGCCCTGCACTCGGTACGCGGGCTCGCCTTGCTTTCCGTTGTCGTCGTACACCGAGACGTTGGCGCCGATGCTGTTGACGTAGCCGGTCGCCATCCCCCCTGCGCCGCCGCGGCCGGCGCCGCCCGCGAGGGCGATCCCGAGGCTGGTGGAAACGCCGCCGCCTGCGCCGGAAGCGATGGACAGGAGGGAGCCGAAGCTGGTGGTGCCGCCGTAGCTTCCAGCTGATCCGTTCGAGGTCGCTCCGGCTCCGCCCGCACCGATCGTCACGGTCTGCGACGCTCCGACCGCCGCGGGGTCGAACTCGGCGTAGATGTACCCGCCACCGACACCGCCCGGTGCGGACGGGCATTCGAAGTACGAGCCTGTACTGCCGCTCGTCCCGTAGGCAGCCTGCTTCGACGACCTCGACGGCTTGCTGCCACCCTGCCCTGACCCGACGAGACCAACGCCGGTCTTCACCCGCTCAGTGCATCCGGCGGGGATGTTCGAGCGATTCCAGGTGCCTGTGCTGGTGATCGACGTGTAGACGACGGTGAGTCCGTCGACCGTCCCCATGGTGACGGCCTGCTGTTGCACAGTGCCCTGCACCGTTGTCGCTGTCGTCTGTGCAGCAACGGCCGCGGTCTCGGCGTCGACGGCCTTCTGCTGCAGCCCGCCGATCTCCGCGATGATGTCCGCTAGAGTGCCGCCCACCACCGGGATGCCGCGGATCGCGCGGAGGATCGCGTTCACCAGGTCCTGCACATACGTCGAGATCGACGACAGCGCGCCCTGCAGCCCGGCGACCGCCTGCTGCGGGATCGACGTGAGAGCGCCCAGCAGGTCCGCCGCGTCATCCCCGGTCGGAGTGAACCCGAACGCCTCGAAGATCATGTCGCGGATCCGGCCCGCGAGCGCCGACACGGCGCCGATCGCGTCCCACTTCCCCGACAGGAACGCCGCGAGGTCTTCCATGGTCGCGCCGGGGATCCCGACGATCACCTCGATCAGCGTGAACAGCATCCGCATGACGGCGGTCAGCTTGTTCAGCGCATCGCGCAGCGCCTGCCCGATGTTCTCCGCGATCGGCCCCGTGACGTCGTTGCAGCCGAGCCCCAGCGCGAGCTGCTTGAGGATCTCCGTGACGTCGCCGAGCAGCACCTCGGACAGCTCGATCGCGCCGAGCAGCGTGCCCTGGATGTCGCTAGCGAACCCGAGGATCCCACCCATGCCCGGCTCCCCCGACAGGGCCTCGCCGAGCGCGTCGAACCCGGCCTGCACGGCATCGACGACGTTCGTGAAGCCGTGGTAGAACTCGCGGGTGATGCCGTCACCGAAGGCGGCGAGCGCCTGGATGAGGAGCTTCCCCTCCTTGCCGACGCCGCAGGCCTGGATGTCCTGCAGGGTGTTGAGCAGCTGCGCCGGGAATGTGCCCGGCGGGGCGGCACCGTCGGGGGACGTCACGGGGCATCACCGCCCTCGTCCTCACCGGTGGCGTCGAACACGCCGTTCCGCACGTCGTCGGCACGCTTCTTCGCCGCCTCGACACGGTCGCGGGCGGCCTGCGCCTGCTGCGCGCGGATCTTGCCCTCCGTCGCCGCCATCCGGCCCGCAGCGCGCTGCACCCACTCCGGCTCCTTCGACAAGTCGAAGCCCTCCGGCGCGCCGGCCGCAGGATCCGCGTCGAACCCCGCGCCGTCGAGGTTCTCCTCCTGCACCAGCTGGTTGCGGCGCGCGAGGAGCCGCGACTCGAGGACGTCAAGCTCGTCGTCGGTCAGCTCGTCGAGCGCAGGGACACGGGAGGCGTCGAAGTCCGGGTCCTCCACGGGGTCACGGCCGACGCGGGACTCCTCCGCCTCGTCCTTGATCGGCACCCACCGCGGCGGGTTGTCCCACACGTCGGGCCCGTGCTCCGGGGGAATGGCCTTGTACCGCGGCTGCCGCGGCGCCGAGCAGTCGAGGTTGTCGAAGACGTGCATCGCGAGGACCTGCGCGGTGTGCTCGGTCATGGACATGTCCGGGAGGCCCTCGCCCATCGGCACCGAGCGGAAGTAGTGCGCCAGCGGGTGCCGCGTCTCGCGGGCGACGACGACGCCGTCCGCGTTGCGGTGAATCCCCTTGTTCAGCTTGTTCTTCGCCTTGTTCCTGCGTCGCGCCACGACGCCTCCTCTCGTTGAACTACTCGGACTAGGCCCGCGATTTCTCGGTCATGACGAGACCCCCAGGGCTTGGACGACGGACCGGATGTTCGCGACCTGCCGGGCGAGCAGCGCGCCAGGGGTGTCCTCGAGGTGGTCGTTGCCGATGGAGACCTGGAAGATCGGATCCTGTGTGCGGGACCAGGAGTCCTCGATCGTGTACACCTGGTCGACGTAGTACCAACCGGACCGGCCGACCTCCGTGGCGACGCGGTCGCCGAGCCCGAAGTGCTGGCCGATGAGGTACGGGGCGCCGTTCTCGACCTCCACTTTCGTGCTGGTGTACGCGCGGGACTTCCAGAAGCCGGTGCGCACCGACTGCAGCGCGCTGAGGGAGAAGCCGGTGCCGCCGGTCGCCTCCCACACCTCGCCGAACGGCGGCCCGTTGAGGCCCATCCTGGTCTGCCGGAACGGGTTCGGGATGCGGTCAAAGGCGAGGATCACGTCCTCGACCTGCGGATACACGATGTCGACGAAGATGTTCGGGTTGCCGATGACCTGCCCGAGGTAGCCCAACGTGGCGTTGAGCAGGAGCTTCAGCCCGGAGTTCACCCACTGCGGGGACTTCCCGCCGGTGACCACCGCGCTGGCGCTGGCCTTGTGGATGGTCGTCGCCTTCGACTTCACACCCGAGATGCCATGCGTCCGCTTGATATTGCGGAAGTTCACCCACGGGAAGTCCTTGAGCGAGCCGCGCCAGCCGGGGCGGCTGTACTCGGACGGGTTCGGGACGCCCTGGATCTCCTGGGCGGTTTCGTTGATGAAGTCCTCGGTGATCTGCAGCACCAGGTACGCGAGGCCGTCGAGCACCGTGCCCGTGAGGCCGCGGTACCCCGACTTGTTCTCGATCGACAGGACCAGCGTGGGCTTCTCGAGCGTGTACCAATCCTCGGCGGGCTGCTCGTCGCCCGGGAGCCACCGCTCGGCCTTCAGCTGCAGGCCGGCGTCCTTGAGCGTCGGCAGGATCATGTCGTAGAGCAGCCCGAACCGGGTAGCCATGACCGCCCACATCGACGTGTCCTGCAGGACGTCGATCGGCTTGATGATGATCGGCCAGTTCTCCGGGTTCAGGTTCGCCACCCACGAGCCCGGGTCGAGGATGTTGTCGGAGAACGTCCACGGCAACGCGAAGCGCCGCAGCAGGTTCAGGAAGATCGCGATGAGGCTGGTGCTGGCCGCCGGGCCCGCCGTCGCCCAAATCTTCGGCCACTGCACCTCCGCCGGCAGGAACGGATTGCAGTACGTCACAATCTTCTTGACGTGCTCGAACTCCGAGATGAACGCCAGCTTCAGGTAGGAGAAGCCGTTGTCGCGGTCCTCCTCGGTGATGGTGGTGCACTTCCCCGACCACCGCACGCCGGCGGTCTCGACGACGATGTGCAGGTCCTCGTCCTCGCCGAGCTCGTCGACGACCCAGTCGCGGATCGGGTGGTCACCGAACAGCTCGAGCTCACCCTCACCGGAGTCATTGAGCTTGTGGACGAACTTCCCACTGATCTCGCCGAAGATGCGGGTGCGCTCGGTCCAGTTCTTGTCGTAGATCCAGATCTTCCTGGGGGCGTGGGCCTGCCGGACCATGTCGGCGCAGACCGTGAGGAGGGAGGCGCGGACCTGGTCCGGTTCGAGGAGGGCTGGCGCGGTCACAGGTCCTCGCTCTCGCCGCCGACGAACCGTTCCCAACGGCGCGGCATGTAGCAGGTGATCTGCGACGTCTCAGCGCCGCCGACGAGCTCCACCGGCAGGGACACGGGAGTGTTCATCTCCGCGGGGAGCGGGTTGTCGAACTCCATCCCGCGCAAGTTCGCCCAGCCCGCGAGGGAGTCGTCACGGCACAGCACACGCGGCCGGGTGGGGTACGTCTGCACCAGGAACTCCTGGCCGGGCCGCAGGGGGCCGTTCGGGGTGAGCGGCACCAGCCGGCCCGGCGTCAGGTCGGGGTTGACCGCGTCGGGGATCTTCCACGTGAACGGCGCGGTCTCCTGCCCGTTGGCCCACTCGAGCCAGCCGAGGGAGTCCGTGGGGTTCCACACGTCGACGGTGCCCCGGTAGGTGACACCGTCGGGCTGCAGCACCATGTCCGAGCGCTTCAAGGTCACCGAGTCGAGCGGCCCGTACCAGTACGGGTCGCCGGCGAAGTAGTCGACGGTGTGCTTCGCGGTGTTCCGGATGCCGAGCTGCAGCTTCGTCTGGTCGACCGGGGACTCGAGGAGGCGAATCGTCAGCTCCCGCCACGTAACGCCGTCGATGTCGTAGATGCGGAGCACGGCGTCCTTGCCGACCTTGAGGACCCGCCAGAGGAGCGTCTCCATCCACACCCAGTCCGCGGGATCCTTCCCGACGGTCCCGAACCGCAGCTGCGAACTGCGCTCGTTCACGCGCGGGTTGTCCGACGGCTTCGCGCCCTCGCCGTACGCGGACTTCTCGATCGGCTGCGTCTTCGGCAGGTAGTAGAGGCCGCCGAGGCCGCCGAGGAGGTGGATGCCGCGGCGATCGAAGTTCGAGGCGTCGAGGACGTCGAGGACGATCACGTCGTTGCCCGCGGCGTCCCGCTTGATCAGCTGGTACTTCCGCGCGCGGTTCGTCAAGCACAGGGCCATCTACGGACTCCTCAGCGTGTTGGTGACCAGCGACTGGCCGCCGACGGAGCGCACGAGCTGGCGCTGAGCGTCCTTCGGGTCGTAGGCGGTGACGTTCTGGTTGATGACGGCGGTCGCCCCGCTGCCCACAGCGCCGGCCGCGACTAGAGCCGGGTTGCCGGTGGCGGCACCCGCAGCGCTGGCGGCTTGCACCCCAGCCTGCGCAGCCTTCTGGGCTTGCGCAGCCGCGCCCTTCGCGCCGTTGGTCGCGATGTCGACGCCCTTGCCGAACAGGCCGTCGAGGCCGAACGGGGCGAGGAACTGGCCGACGATCTCCTTGGTGGTGTCGCCCGCGTAGCCGATGCCGGAGGCGATGAGGTCGCCGCCGGTGTTGTTCGACGTGCCGGTGTCGCCGGTGATGAGCTGCGGGCCGGTCTGCTCGCCGGTGCGGTTCAGCGTCGGCGTGGTCACGGGCCCGGTGGCCTGCGTGACAGGGAGTGGCATACCCGGCCCGGTTGCCGTCGGATTCACCGTCGGGGTCTGCTGGAACGGGACCGGGCTCGATGCTGGTGCACCCACCGTGATGCCGGCGCGGAGTCCGGCCTCGCTCTCGCGGCCGGACAGGCCCGCGCCCCACGGAGATCCGCCGTCTCGGTTGAAGATGGCCGCCGCGATCTCGGCTTGCTGCTGCGGGGTGGCCTGCCCTGCGGTGGCCGCGTACTTGGTGCCGCCGCTGCCCTTCCAGGTGCCCTTGGCGATCTGGAACAGGCCCGAGGCCTCGTTGCCGCCGGAGTTGGCGTCCTGGATGCCCTGGACGATGTCGGCCTTGCCGCCGGACTCCCGCTTGATGAGCTTGGCCCACTCCGGGTTCGACGAGGTCCAGGTGCCATCTGCGTTCTGCGTCAGCGGGACCGACGCGGGGCCGGTGGCGGCCGGTGGCGCGGTGGTGGTCGCGGTGGTCTGCTGCGCGATCGCCTGCGTGTTCGCGGTGACCGCCGCCGTGTTCGCGGTGGTCGCCTGCTCGGTCTGCTGCTGGATCGTCGGATCCAGCCACTCCGGGATCTTGATGCCGAACGCGCTCTCGAGCGCCGCGAGCGGGATCCGCGCGAGCTCCTGCTGCGCGGTGCGCTTCGTCCCGCCCGACGAGCTGCTGCTGGTGCTCGACGACGACACGCTCGAGGATCCGGTCCCGGCGCTGGTGCTGGCCGTGGCGCCGGTGCCGACGACCGGGCCCGCGGTACCCGACGGGTCGCCGCCCATCGGCAGCCACATCTCGTTCGCCAGCGACCCGGCGCCCTGCGCGCCGGCACCGAACTTGCCGGGCGAGCCCTGCGGGCCGGTGTGCTCGAAGTTTGTGCCGTCGGGCAGCGTTCCCGCGGAGTGCTGTGAGTCCCAGCCGATGCGGAGCGACCCGGCGGGCCCACGCCCGGCCTGGAAGCCGCGGGCGGCGAGGAAGGCTCCCATCCCGCCGGTCGCTGTCCGTTCGCCCTGGCCGGGGCCGCTGGCCTTCCCGGTGGCGATGTTCGCGACCGACGACGTGGCGCCGGAGCAGTCGGTGTTCCAGCCGTTGCCCCAGCCGCCCCAGGTGTAGCCGGAGTTCACGATTCCCGACACCGCTGACCGCAGGTTGCCGACGAGGCCGCCGGTGTCGTAGCCCGGCAGGGTGCCGGTCCGGTTCATGAAGTCGAGGAGGCCGGGGAACTTGCCCTCGATGCTGCCTCGCGAGTTCTTGGACAGGACGAACTCGTCGGCGTGAACGATGCCCGCGGCCTTGTACTTCGAGCCCGGCCCCGTCCAGCCGCCCTCGGCGAACTCGGCGATCGTGGGGATCGAGAACGTCTTCCCGCCGATCCCGGGAATCCAGTCCGGCGTCGAGAAGGACAGCTTCGACGCGAAGTTGTTCCAGACGCGGATCATCGCGTTGACGGTCGACTTGAACGCGTTGCTGATGCCGTCCCACATTCCCGAGGCGGTGGAGCGGATCTTGTCCGGGATCGAGGCGATGAAGTTGACGAGCTGGTTGAACTTGTCCTTCACGCCGGTCCACACCGCCTCCGCCGAGGCGACGAGCGTGTTCCACCCCGTCTTGATCGCCTCCCACACACCGGCGAGGAACGGGAGCGCGGTGTCGGTGAACCACGAGACGACGGCGGCCGCTGCGGCCTTGATGGCGTTCCAGCACGTCTCCCACACCTTGCGTCCCGTCTCGGTCTGGGTGAAGAACCAGACGAGGCCAGCGACGAGCGCTGCGATGGCGGTGATGATCAGGCCGATGGGGTTCATCGCGAGGACCGCGTTGAAGATCCGCGCTGCCGCTGCGGCGGCGTTCGTCGCGATGGTGCCGGCGACCATCGCCACGCGGTGTGCGGTGAGCGCGATCGTGTTACCGGCGAGGGACGCAGTGCCAGCGCCGGTGGCGGCGGCAAACACGCCCTGCGCGATCGACGCGGCGGCCATCGCGGCGTTCCAGACGACCATCGCGGTGCCGATGCCCTTCACTGCGAGGGCGAGCCCGAGGATGATCGGGGCGAGCGGCCCGAGGTGTGAGACGAGGGTGGCGATGTGCGGGGCGAGCACCGCGACGACGGACGCCCACGGGGTGAATGCCTGCACGAGCGACGGGAGGAGCGGCGCCAGGTTGGTCATCACCTGGCCGAGGGCGGGCATGAGCTCGCGGGCCATCTGCATGATGCCGGGTGTCGCCTCGACGATGGCCTTGCCGATCGCCTGGAATCCCGGCGCGAGCGCGGGCGCGGAGATCCCGCCCAGCTGCCGCAGCCCGGACAGGACCGGGCCGACGACCGCGGCGATGTTGTCGAAGACCTGCCGCAGTTGGTCGAAGGCGGCGCGCATCTGGTCGGGGCTGATGTTCCGCAGCCACTCTCCCGCGTCGAGCAGTGCCTCGTTGATCCCCCCGCCGACGCCGGCGAAGGTCTTCGCCGCGGTGCCCGCGAACGAGACCAGGCCGGAGGAAAGCCCACCAAGTCCGGACTCGCCCTTGAACGCCGAGAAGAAGGTGTTCGAGGCCGCGAGCATGTCGGCGAAGCCCTGCTTGGCTGCAGGGCCCGCGAGGCTCTTGGCGACCTCGTTGCCGACCTCGCCGAGGGTGGTCGACAGGCCGACGAGCTGAGGGCGGAACTGAGAGACGAGACCGCCCATGGACTTGAACGCGGGCTGCAGCGCGCCGGCGAACGCGAGCTTCATCTGGCTGCTGGCGTCGTGCCATGCGGTGAGGAGCGGTGCCATCATGTTGCCGATGCGCTCGGACAGGGCGTCGTCCATGGCCTTGAACTGCTCGTTGAACTTCTTCGCCCCGTCGGACAGGCCCTTGAAGCCGACCTTGAGCGCGACGAGTGCGGGTCCGAGGATGCCGGCGGCCGCGCCCGCGGCCACGCCCATCGCGGCGCCGACGGCGGTGATCGCGGACAGCAGCGGGCCGCCGAGGAGCTGGGAGACGCCCGTGGCGACGCCGAGGAGCGCGGAGAAGCCCATCGTGCCGACCGCGGCGAACTTCCCGAGGTTCCCGAGCATCCCGATTCCGCGGCCTACGGCCTGCAGCACGGTGACGAGGGCGATGACGCGGGTGAGGTCCCGCGCCAGCTGGCCGGCGAACCGGGACGCGATCTTCAGACCGGCAGCGAGTTTCGTGAGCGCGCCCGCACCGAGCCCGCCGAGCGCGCCGCCGACGAGGAGCACCTTCTTCGCCAGCTGCCCTGCGGCGAGCGCCGCGACCTTCGTACCGAGCGCAATCCGCGCGAACCGAGACTCCGCACCGGCCATGCCACCCGCGAAGAGCTGGCTCACCGCGCCCAGGCCCGCCGACAGCGCGCCAAGGAACCCGGCGGAGAACTTGCGGCCCTGCGCGGCCCCGAGCCCGGTCATGTTCTGCGAGGCGAGCTGCCGCTCAACCGCCGCCGAGTCGACCTTCACGTCCACGGTGACCGAGAGGCGCGACGTGCGGAGGCGTCGCTCGATCCCCGCGAGCTCGCGGTCGACGGTTCGTGCCGCCTGGTTCATGCCGTGCGCGAAGGCGTCGGCCATCCGGTCAGCGGTGCGCCCGAACGCGGCCTCGATGTTGTTGAGGTGCTTCGCGACGACCTTCTCGGCCCGCTTCATCTCGGCTTCGACGCGCGGCGTCATGAGCCGTTCGATGTCGTCCCACGTCAGCGTGGCCTTGACGTTCGCCTCAGCGAAGGTGCCACCTGGTGCGGTCATCGAGCGAGCCCTCTTCGGGATCACGCTCGGCCCAGCGCCAGCAGCAGGAAATCTGTGTCTAGGGTACCGCCGAGGCGGTCACCGGTACTCGACGACGCTGTCGCCCGCCGTGTCTCGGTCCCGCACACGGCGGGTGAGCACGGCGGCGGCCTCTGCGTCGTCGGCGAAGTCGTCGTCCGTCGCGTCCTCGATCTCGGCGCGCACCACGCGCGGCGGCTTCCGCTTGAGGTCGCGTTGGAACTGCTCGTAGTCCTTGCGGTCGCGCTGCTGGTACCAGCCGCGGAGGACGCCGTAGATCGCGTTCGTGGCCTGCGCGAGCGGCATGGCGGCGATGTTCACGCCGCGGGCCTGCAGGTCTCCGTCGACCTCGTGCCACATCCCGTAGGCGGAGGTCCACAGGAACCGGGCCTCCCAGCGGCGCCAGCGGGTGTGGTCGTGGACCAGTGCGTCGGTGATCCTGTGCAGCACTGCGACGGTCACGGGCTGCCGTCGGTCGAGGATCCGGCCCGCGAGCCATATCCGGTCCTCCGCGCGCGGCAGGCTCGCGAACAGGTACGGCAGGGGGTTGTCGACGATGAGGTCGTCCCATAGCAGCAGCGGGGCGAGCTCGGCGGCGGTTCGGTCGGGTGCCGCGACGTGCAGCACCCGACCGTCGACGCGGATGGCGGGGGTTGTGCCCCACACGGTTCAGCGGCGCCGGCGCTGCGGCTGGCGTGCCTTGGCGGCGTTGCGCCGCGCGGCCCTGTTCGTGTGGGACGTCGGGTCCGGGGAGAGGTCGACGAGGAGCTTGTCGACGATCTGGGCGAGCATCTCGAGGCCGAAGCTGTCGTGCTTGTCGTAGAGCCGGGTCTGCACGATCATCTTCGACTGGTCGTCGAGCGTGCCCCACGCGAAGTTCAGGATCGCGTGCGTGCGATCGGCGTTCGTGGCCGCGGACGCGACGGCCTGGGACAGCAGCGCGTACGCGGCGTCGTCGGGCTGCTCGGCGACGAGGAGGTCGCCGTCGAGCTTGAACTCGCGGGTCTTCCGCTGCGCGAGCTGCTCGTCGGTGTACGGCGTGGTCTCGAAGACGAAGCCCTCGTCGACTTCCACCTCGTCGTCTTCGTCGGGCCCGTCCTCGTCGGGGGCCTCGGGGAGGTCGGGATCGAGCGTGTCGAGCTCGGTCTCGGGGATCTCGGTGTCGTCGATCTTCGTCACAGCGGTGTTCTTGCGGGCCATCGGTTACCTTCCTCGTCTGCGGACATTGCCCTGCCCGAGCACGGTCTCCAGCGCGCGGGACAGGAAGTGCGTGGCCTCGACGCCACGCACGTACTTGGCGAACACCCACGGCCGCTTGCCCTTCGCAGGCTGGCCTGGGCCTTTCATCGAGGCCCGGAACTTGAGGGCCTGCATCGTGGTGGGGTAGATCAGCGCGTTGCGGGGACCGTGGATGCCGGTGCCCTCTTCCTGGTAGGCGGCGTACTCGAGCGGGCTGCCGACGGTGACCTCGACGGCGCCGGGCCGCACCGCGACGGTATGCGCGATGCTCGAGCGGAGGCGGCCCTCGTCGACCGGTGCGTTCTTCTTGGCCTGGTTCACGACGGCGCGGCCGACGCGGTTGCCCCACTGCACGGCACCCTGGCTCATCACGCGGTCGCTCTCGCCGCGGTTGAAGCTGTAGTTGCTGCTAGTCGGCATCGTCAGCGCGCTTGCGGCCGCGGCGCGGCGCGTCGGGCACGGGTGCGTCGCCGGCGGGCAGCTCCTGCTCGGGTGCCTGCTGGGCCGCGTCGTCACCGTCGGCTGCGGGCGCCGGATCGACGGGCTGGTCGGAGGTTTCGCGCAGCACCTCGACGTGGCCGCGGGCGATCAGGCCGTCAAGGACGGGGCTGCGGGTGAGGCCGTGCACCACCTGCCCGCGGTCGTACTGCAGGGCCTTCGTGTGGAACTTGACGTCGACGGGCATGTGGGCGCACCTCTACGGGGACGGCCCGGCCCAACGCCAGCGGCTGCTTCTCCCCCGAATCGTACCGCTCAGGGGCAGCAGGGAGCGTCAAGGTCGTGGACGGTGACCTGCATGACGCCGCCGTACACACCGCCCTGCGGACCGACCGGCCGCCACACCCCGGGGGTCCACGTGAAGTCGTCGGGAATCGCGCACAGCGTCCGCTGCATCGCCTGCGCGTCGGAGACACCCGCGTCGGCGAGCGCGGACAGCAGATCCATGTCCGGGGTGACCGACGGGTCCGATGCCGGGTAGCAGCGGTTCACCACGAGGTCGAGGGCGACGTCCCAGTACGCCGGCAGGCCGCACCCAACCTGCACGGCCTGCGGGGTGATCGCGGCGACGCGCACCGCGGCCATCGCGCAGGAGCTGTACGCGGGCACGATGTCGCCGGGGTGGACGGCGGCGAGCTGCACTGGCCCGGCGAGGCTCTGCTCGAGCTGGACGACGAGTTCGTCGCGGAGCAGCGCCGCGAGCTCGAACGGGCCCATCAGCGCATCACCCGCGCGCCTCGCGGGACGTCCGGCGAGAACACCTCGGGCCGGGTCAGGGTGCGGTGCGGGTTCACCGAGGCGATCCACCGATCCACCGACGGAACGCCGGTGGCCTGGTCGCCGAGAAGCGCCGCCATGTCGACCATGTCCATGCTGACGCCCTGCCGCGACACCGAGCGGACGTTCTCCGGCAGGCCGCAGTCCTGGCCCTCGGCGGCCTTCCACAGCTCGTACGCGAGCGCGCCGGCGGCTTCCTGCCCGCCGAGCGGGACGGGCACGCCGCGCACGTAGTCGATCTCGAAGCCGAGGCCGGGCTCGAGCGGCGCGGGCCACTCCCCCGCGTCGATGCGGACCAGCCACCGGTGCTCGCGGACCTCCCACGCCGGAGGGGGCACCGCGGCACCGTCGACCCGCACCGCGAGGACCTCATGCACGGGGCCCGGCAGCGCGACTCGGCGCCGCGACGGCGCGCAGAACTCGATCACCGGGTACCAGTCGACGATGCCCGTGGCGCCGCCCTGCCCTTCGTACGTGGAGAGCCGGGAGTCGCACGCGAGGTGCGGGCGGACGGTGCGCTCGACGAGGCCGAAGACCCGCCCGGTGCGGCGCCACAGCAGTTCGACCGCGATAGCCGTGAACCGGCCCCGCGTCTCCGGAGTGAGCGCAAGCCACTTCGGATCAGGCGAGACCGGTTCAGCAACAGGCCAGAACGTGACCATCGGCTACGGCGTCGGGGTGTGGTAGCCGGGCGCCAGCGCGAGGGTGACCGCACCGTCGGTGAGCGCGGGCACGGGAACCGTCGACCGCAGCCAGGCGTAGTGGTCGGTGTCCTCGAACGGGGTGATCAGCGGCGCCGGGACTGCGGTCGGCGTGCCCGCCATCTGCACGTTGTACGGGCCCGGGCCCCAGTTGGTGCCGGGGCGGGTGTTCGCGGTGAACGTGAAGGTGGCCGCGGTCTTCTCGACGGTGAAGTCGCCGAGCCGGGCGGACGCGATGTAGGGCAGCACGTGGTACAGGAACGGCTTCGAGCCGGCGCCGCAGACCGCGCCGGGGATGTCGGACCACACCTCGAGGGCGAAGAACACCTCGTCGGCCTGGCCGAAGACGTTGCCGACGGATTCGCCGGCGGCGTCGACGAGGACCTTCTGGCCGGTCATGATCTCGACCATGTCGAAGTCGACCTCGCAGAGGGTGGCCTCGATCTCGATGTTCTTGAGCTTGTCGGGGGCCTTGTCCTGGATGCAGAGGTCACCGTTGGCGTTGGTCTCCTCGGTGTCCTCGCCGTCGATGTACTGGGGGGAGAGCTGGATCGAGACGAACCCCTTGGTGACGACCACGGCGGGGCCGACGGCGATGGGGTTGCCGCACTCGTCGAGCTTGGTGATCCGGAGGGCCTTGCCTCGGATGCTCTTCATGGTCGCCACGGCGGGCTCCTTCGTGAGGATGCCCGGCCCAGCGCCAGCAGCGAGTTCTTTCTGTTGTTGATGGTATCCCGCCCGGCGGGGCGTGATCAGGTGTCGGAGCTGGTGTTGGCCTTGGGCTTGCGGGTGGAGGGCTTGGTGGCGGGCTTCTCCGCGGGCTGCTCGGGCTCGGGTTCCGGCTCGGCGATCGTGGCGGCGAGGTCGTCGTCGACGTCGAAGACAGTGCTGCCGCCGTGCGTCGAGGTGCGTACGCGCTCCGGGTGGTCGCCTGCCGCCTTGAGGAGGCGTACGGCGAGCTCGGGTGCCTGGCCGGGCTTCGGGATGATCGTGGGCATCGTGGTGCTCCCTTACGGTGTCGGGTCGATGGTGATGACGGCGCCGCCCGGGTCGAACGAGACGACGACGGTGCGCTGCGCGAGGACGAACACCTCGTTGCTGGTGAGGTCGATGCCGTCGGCCCACTGCATCGGGTGGATCTCGACGCCGGAGCGGCGCACCGCGACCGGGCCGGACACGGCGATGCGGTTGGGCTGCGGGTAGTCGCCGAACGCCCAGGCGTTGTCGAGACCGGTCGTGAGCGTCGAGCCCTGCCGGACGGTGAGCTGCGCACCGTGGGCGACCGCTCCGAGCGCGCGCGGCGCGTGGACGATCGCGCGGCCCGCGAGCTTGCGGTACGCGTGCTCCTCGAGCGCACCGACGGCGGCCGTGATGCTGGGCGCGGTGCCGAGGTCGGTGGCACCGACGGTCAGCGACGGCGTCGCGGCCGCCCAGATGGTGCGTTCGATCGCGGCGCCCTCGCCCGCGGTGAGCCGGGCCTCGGCCTCGGCCTGCACGCTCTGCTCGTCGAGTCCGACGGTCTTGCAGGTGAAGCCGGTGTAGAGCACGAACGGGAGGGCGTTCGGGAAGTCGAGGCCCTCGTCGAACTGGCGGGCCGGTTCGTCGGTCATGCACTCGGCGGCGGCGAGTCGCACCGCGTCGCCGGGGATGTTGGCCTTCCACTCGACGCCGTGCCGGAAGTGCGCGCCGTCCTCCGGCGGGACGAGGTCGGCGACGGACAGCAGCCCGAACCGGGCCGGGGTGACCGGCGGGGCGGGCACGTACAGCAGGGGCCGTACGGGGGTCGGGGTGGTCACGTCGTCCTCCTAGATGCGCTGGATGCTGAGGTGGCCCGCCACCCTGCCCGGGGGGGGAGGCAGGGGTGCGGGCCACGGGGACTGCTACGGGGTGGCGGGGACGACCACGCCGTTGCCGTCCAGCTGGCGGGGCTGGCTGGTCACGCCGTTGACGAGGGTCGGGAACGTCACCAGGCGCGCGCTGTAGGCCCGGCGGGCGACGAGCAGCTTCTCCTCGACGAACAGCTGGATGTAGTCGTTGATCTTCAGGTTGGTGCTGTCGTAGATCGTGTCGAGCGACAGCACCTCACCGCGGCCGCGGACGTACGTGCCCGCGGGGTAGATCAGCGCCTGCACCGTGTCCGGCCAGTCCTTGTACGCGTCGGCGCCGCCGAACCCGGTCGACGGCGTGGTCGCCGAGGTGAACGAGTCCTGCCAGTCGTACACGAACTGCACGCGCACACCGCGCTTCGCGAAGTAGCCCGTGATCGCGCCGTCGTCGACCTGGTCGAACGCGATGCCGGTGCGCAGCGACAGGTCCTGCCGGATGAGCGGCTTGAGCCACAGCGGGAGGATCGCCTCGAGCTGCATCGTCTCCGGCGCGCGGTAGCCGTACCGCACGTCGACGACCTGCTGCTCCAGGCCGCCGAGCACCGCGGTGGTGACCGACGGGCCGAGGGTGACGGTGCCGACGTTGGTGGCCTCGGCGACCATCCGCGAGATGGTCGACGCGTTCACCTTGTGCGCGTGGGCCGCCAGCGCGCCCGCGGTGGCCTCGCGGCCGACCTCCGGGTACGCGTCCTGCTGCAGCACACCGGCGATGAGACCGAAGCCGACGACGTCGGAGCGGACGTCGATCCACGGGTCGACGCACGGGATGTGCCAGAACGTCTTCTCGGTGCCGGCGATCGCCTGCGCCTCGGTCTGCGCGAACCCGACGCCCGCGTAGATGTTCTTGAAGTCGAGGCCGCGGTTAAAGCGGATGCCGCCGCGGTTGACCTGGATGTCCGGGACGTCGATCAGACCGGCCTTCGCGTCGGCGAGGATGCCGGGCAGCTCGTACAGCGTCTCGGACGGCGAGCACCAGCCGCCAGCCGCCACGAGGCTGCCGCCGTCGAGGCGCGAGTGGTCGGCGGCGTAGTTCAGGACCTCGGTGTCGTCACGGCGGTCGGCCGAGGCGACGAGCTCCTTCGGGAACGGGCGACGGATGGTCGCGACGTTCTCCTTGATCACCGCGTTCGGGACGTACCCGGTCGGCAGGGCCTCGATCTTCGCCTGTACGGCGGCGGTGAGGCCGTCGAGGCCGTCGAGGTGCGTGCCGGCGGCGATGCCCTTGACGTTGGCGGCGGCGACGATGGCGACGCCGGGAGCCTCGGTCGGGGTCGGCTCCTGCTTGCGCGGCAGCGAACCGAGCGGGACGCGGCGGCGCGCTGCGCCGCTGGCGGCGATCGGTGCGGCCTCCTGCACGGGTGCGTCGACACCCGCGGCGGGAGTGTCGGACTGGGCGGTCGACGCCTTCTTCTTGGCGTCCGCGCCGGCCGCCTTCGCGACCGGGTCCTCGGGGCCGTCGACGGGGGCGTCGGGCTCCTCCGCCGGGGCGTCCTCGTCGACCGCGCTGGGGTCGGCCGGGGTGTCGGTGTCCTCGCGGGCGCCGAGCGCGCTCATCCGGTCCGACAGGGACGCGACGGCCGCCGCACGCTCGGCGGTCGCGGCCTCAGCAGCGGACGCCGCCTGCTGGACCGACTCGCTGATCGCGACGAGCGTCTCCAGCGCGGCGATCGACTCGTCGCTGGGGTTCTCGACGTCGATGGAGCCGAACTCGCCCTGAGCCTCAGCGGAAATCGCGTTGAGGTCCGCGTCGGGGTTGTCGGCCAGCACCTGGGCCACGATGGCGGGAACGTCGGCACCTTCGCCGGCCTGCTCCACCGCGCTGATGATGTCCTGCAGCTTGATCACCGGGATCTCCTCTAGGAGAAGCCCGGCCCAACGCCAGCAGCACTACTTCGTGTGGTTCGAGGTCAACTGTAACGCAGGTCAGCGCGTCAGCGCCGCACCTGCTCGTAGACGCCACCGTCGTGCTGCGCAGCGGCGCGCGCCTCAGCCTCGGTGGCGTAGCGGCGCACGATGCCCGTGGCGGGCCACCGCACCTGGTACTCGGTGACGTTCTTGTTGCTGCCGCAGGCGCTACATCCCATTGGTCGCTCCCTTGTTGCGCTGGTTCTGGTCTCGTGCGTCGAGGTGTGTCTGGAGGCGGTCGAGCAGGGACTGCAGCCGCTGCCGCTGCTCGGGCGTCGGCCCGGACTCGGGCGGCCCTGCCGCGGGTGCGCCGGAGTTGCCCGACGGTGCGGGCTTCGGGGCGAGCGCGTTGACGAGGGCCTCGACGAACGAGGTGATCGGGTCCTTCGCGGCCGTCGATGTGCCGGTGGTGGTGCTTGTCGCCTTCGTGCCGGTGGTGCTGGTCTTCGACGAGGTGCCGGTGCTGGTCTTCGTCGACTTGCTGCTCGACGTCTTGGTCTCGCCCTGCTCGTACCAGCCCTTCCCGTCGGACAGGGTGCCGTCGGAGTAGTACGCGACGCCGTTCTCGAAGTTGACGAGCTTCCCGCCCTTCGCGCCCTTGTCCGGGCTCTCGTCCTCCTCCATGTACGCGGTGTCGCCGGACTTCCGCGCTGGCGTGGAGCTCCCGAGCTTCTTCGACCCCGACGGCACCTGGCCTTTCGTGGTGCTGTCGGTCGACTTCTTCGACGAGCCACTACCGCTGCCGCCCTTCGTCGCCTTCGCCCCCGCGGGGTTCTCGGCCTTGATGGACTCCCACTCCTTCTCGACCGCCTGCGTGCGCGCGGAGCCCGTGGGGATCGGCTGCCCTACCTCGACGCCATAGCGCGTCGCGCCCTCTTGCGTGCGGACGATCCGCTGGCCGCCCTGAAGCTGCGTGCCGTCCTCCTCGACCGGCGCGGCGACGAGCGCGATCATGCGGGCGCGGAGCGTGTGGGCCTTGAGCGTGTTCATGCGGGCGCGGAGGTCGCGGGTGCGGATCGCGTGCATCCGCTTCGCCAGCACGCCAGCGCGGGCGCGCCGCAGGCTCGCATCGACGGCGCGCGCGGTCGCCGGGGTGACGATCCCCGCGGCGACGAGCGCCGCCTCCCCCGACGCCGCCATCGACTGCGTCCGCGGGATTGGGAAGCCGGGCACATTCACCGCGAGCGCCGCGACGAGCTCGAGGCCACCGCCCGGCGTGACGGTGCGCCAGTCGCCGGAGATCCCGGACCGGCGGAGCTCGTCGAGGCGGGTGTCGCTGGTGCCGGGCAGGGTGCGGCCCGCGACCCACACGCCGTGCTGGTCCTCGCCGCAGCGGACGACGCAGATCACGGAGCCGGTGTTGTCGTAGTGCGCGGCCGCGGCGGTCGCTCCGACTCCCGGCCGGGTGGGTGCATGGCCGGTGCCGATGGTGATCTTCCCGACGGGCAGGTCCCGGCCGTCAGCGAGACGCACGGCGCCCTGGTGGAAATAGCGGTAGTTGCTCGCGCTGCGGGGCGCGGTGACGCACGCGCCCTGGAACCCGATGTGGCACGACCGCCACCCGGCGAGGTGCCCGAACACGCGGCCGTCGTCGGTGACCTGCAGCGCGGTCAGCTCCCCGAGCCGGGGGTCGGCGAAGTCGTCAGCGTCGTAGGCGATGCCCGCGGCGATCAGCGACGCCGTCAGCCCGGACGGCTCGACGGTGGCGGCCTCGATGTGCGCGGTCTCGAACGCGGGGCCGGCGCAGAGGGTGGCGCCCATGAGCTTCCACTCGGTGACGCGGATCAGGGACTCCACCTCGAGGTCGAGGACGACGTCCGCGGCGGCGGTGTCCATCTCGGCGCCCTGCTCGTCGAGGGGGATCTCCTCGGCCTGGATGTCGGAGAGGTCCGCCGAGATCCAGCGCTGTCCGTTGGCGACGCGCTGCGCCCACTCGCGGCCGTCCTCGTCGTCGTTGAAGGTGCCCTCGGCCCAGACGTGCCCGTCCTGCAGCCAGACTCGGCGGATGAGGCCGACGACGACCGCGCCGTCGTGGCCTTCGTCGACGTGCTTCTGCGCGGACAGCGGCAGCGGGAGCGGGCGGCACGGCGGGTCGGTGATGGTCTCGTCGAGGACCATGATGCGGCCGTCGCCGGATCGGGTGTTGATCGGCATGATCGGGCCGCGCCACCCGGATGGTGCTGCCGGGGCGGGGATGGCGTCGTCAGGGACGATCGGGGCGTCGACGGCGGGAGCGGTCACGGGCACCTCGGAAGGTCATGCCCGGCCCAACGCCAGCAGCGGCTGGCTCTAGGGTATCGCCGCGGTCGCTATGCGGCGGACGGCTCGGGAAGCGCGTCGTACTCCGCCTCGGTGTAGACGGGGAAGCCGAGGGGCTTCACCTTGTCCATGAGAGCGGCGACCACGAGGTCGAGGTCAGCGCGGTCGACGTCCACGTCGACGTCGACCTGGATGGTCTCTTCGCCGGCGTCGGCCCAGGGCTCCACGATGATCAGCCGGATGGGTCCGCCGTCGGGAATGCCCGCACGAACGTGTGCCTCGACGTCGGCCAAGGCCGACGGCGGGGCCATCACGACGAAGGTGCGGGTCTCAATCACGCTGCCAGTATACCGCTCCGTCGGAGCCGAACAAGTACAGTTCGTCCAGGTGAGGTCCGGTCTCGGCGTTGCCGAGGAACCGTTTCATCAGGGCCTCGCACTGGGCGGAGTCGCGCGACGGTAGTTCCGCGTAGACGTGCCGCGCTTGCTCTCTCGCCCGGCGCAGCTCACGCAGGACCGTCTTGTCGTTGCCGTCGAGACGCTTCACCTCGACCAACCGTCCGTCCTGCGTGAGCAGGAAATCGGCGGACTTGCCCTCGAAGTCGAGCCCCGGCTTGTTCGCCAGGTCCGCGATCGTCAGCGCTGGCTCTCCGTTGAGCGCCAGCGCGGCGGCCATCCGCGCAACGTTCTCGTCGGGCCGGCCGTCGGGAGGGTCGACAGCCATCACCAGCGGGTCGTCCGGCGGCGAGATCCGTCCGTGCTGCCGCAGCTCCTCGACCGTCGCCTGCTGCGCGCCCGTGTACTCGGCGGGCGGGTGCACCGTCGCAGGATCGGCACGCCGCGCATCGCGGTACGCGCGGGCGAGATCCTCCGACCCTGAAGGCGCTCGCTTCGGCAGAGATCCGCGGAACTCTCCTTTCACGACCCCGTGGCCCCGGGTGCCCGGCTCGCGGATCGGACGGCGCGCGGGCCGCATCCCTCGAACGATCGGCGTCTCGGTCGGCGCGCCCCAGTAGTCCGAGTCGCGGACTCGGCGCGGCCCAGCGGAAGTGAGCGGTGGCGCCCAGTCCTCAGCGCGGGTGTCGGTGTGCTGGTCGTCGGCGGCTTCGAGCTCGGCGACCTTCGCGTCGACGACCGCGGGATCGTCGGGGCCGAGGCGCACGCCCTGCGGCACCACCTCGCCGATGCTCCCGTCGGGGCCCTGCAGCTCGGCCTGCAGCTCGTCGCGCTCCCAGTACGCCAGGGAGCAGCGGCAGTTGATGATCTCCGACGCGGCGCCCGACGACGGGTCGGCCGGGTACAGCAGTTGCGCGGTCCCGACGGTGAACCGCTCCGCGAGGCGCACCGCCTGCCCGTCGGCGAGCCAGTGCGAGTGCCGGGTGCGGGTGTCCGGCGTCGCGATCCACCGCTTCCACAGGGTGATCCCCAGCTGCGACTCGGACGCTCGGGCCGCCTCGTACTGTCCCGCCTCGACGGCGCCCTGCACCTCGGTGCGGGCGATGCGGCGGGCCATCCACTCCCACTCCTCGAGGGATGCGTCGTGGTCGCGCCACAGCTGGGCCTTCTGCGCGAGCAGCTCGGCCAGGTCCGCGGGGTCTGCGTCGGGATCGTCCAGGATGCGGTTGATCTCGTTGATCCGGGCGCGGTGCTCGCGCGTCATCTTGTCGATCCCGAGGATGGCGCCGACCCGGTCCTGCACCTGCCCGATCGACTCGGCTTCCGACAGCGCTTCCTCGAGCTCGGGCCGCAGCTCCTCGAATGCGCCGTCGGGCCAGATGACGAGCCGGTCATGCACGGTCGCCATGTGCGCGGCCTCGTACGGTTGCGGCGAGATCGTCGCGGTCTTCCGCACGGTGTTGAACGCCTCGCCGAAGACGGCGCTGATCGACGGTGCGACGGCGCCGTCGACCCACCGCAGCCACGTGCGGGCCGCGGCGGCGGCGTTGTCGAGGCGCCACAGGTGCTGGAAGAACCCGCCGGCGAGGATCTGCTCGCGGTTCGGCTGGTGCTCGGTGATCGCGGTGTAGACGGCGATGCGCCACAGGTCCATCCCGGCGAGCACGACCGCGGTGAGGTCGCGTTCGGCTGTGACCTTGCGGTGCCAGGCGGCGAAGCGGTGCTCGGCCGCCCTATCGGGCCGCATCGACGGCCGCCAGGTGCTGGTCGAGTCGGTCGCCGAGCGCGATGAGGGACGGCGTCCCGCGGGAGGTGAGTAGGCCGCGGGCGTAGGCGTCGACGGTGCGGATGATGTCGTCGACGTCGGGGCGGTCACGGAGCGCGGTGGCGAGGTACACCCAGGCGCCGTCGAGGAGCTGGTCGAGGTCGGCTTCGACAACGACGGTCGCCCGGTACATGAGGTGCTTCGGGATGTTCTGGAGGTTGTGGGCGCGGCGGCCGAGCTTGCGGCGGCTCGCGGTCTCGAGCGCCTTGAGGAGGGCGGCGTAGCAGGCGACGGCGAGCATCGACGGGGCTGGGCGGGTCATGGCTGCTGCTCCGGCATCGTGCGGTCGGCGGGCGCGGGCTCTGCGGGGTTCGGGTCGCCGCCGGGCAGCGGTCCGGGTTCCGGTTCGGCGGCACCGGGGCCGGGTGGTGCGCCCGCGGCTCCGTCAGGTGCGCCAGGGACCGTCAGCTGGACGTCGGTGATCCCCAGGGCGGGCAGCAGCTGGTTCGCGAGGTCCGGTCGGGCCGTGAGCAACTGGGTGAGGATCCGCTCGCGCTTCTCCTCGTCGGTGGGTGCGTCGTCGTCGCCGAACCCGGACTCGCGTCGCAGGGTCTCCGCGGACACGGCGCCGGCCTGGTGCAGCGCCTGCGCGTCCTTGGACCGGTCCGGGCGCAGCTCCAGCGACGACACGTCGAACCACACGAGGTAGTCGGCGGGGTCGTCGGTGAACTGGCTGTCGGCGGCGAGGGCCTCGAGGTACGGGCGGAGCCAGCTGTTCGTCAGGCTGTGGCAGAGGGTCGCGACCATCGGCGCGATGACGAGCCGGACTTCGTTCTGGTCGACGAGGAACCCGGTCCAGTGGTTCGCGCCGGACATACCGAGCAGGGTCTCGGGTTCGGAGTCCATGCCGAGGGCGACGCGGCGGATCGCTTCGTCGCGGAGGTCCTTGGCCTGCGCGTCGAAGGGCTGCGCGAAGCTGATGTGCTGGACTTTGCCGACGAGGTCGTCGCGGACCTTCACCATGAGCGGGACGATCGCGGAGGCGTCGTCGCGGTCGCCGATGGCGGTCATCATCGCTTCGAGGAGCGCGGTGTAGAAGTTGGTGTCCTCGGCGTCCTCCCCGGTGTCGCCGTCGATGGGGTCGCCGTTCTCGTCGACGCGGGGCGGCCGCTGCCCGGGGATCAGGCTGATCGACTCGGGGACGACGAGCATTCCGGCGCCGGCGAGGCGGGAGTCGATCTGCGCGGACACGTGCTGGCCGAGGCCGCGGAGCTCGCGCGCGACGGGGAGGACGGACCGGACGGGGCAGTCGGCCCACTGGAACACCTCGGGGTCGGGTGTCCAGGAGCGGATGAGGATTTCGGTCTCTTCGTCGACGTCGCGGGGTGTGCCGCTGCCGTCGTTGATCTTCCAGTCGCCGCTCTTGCCGGTGATCTCCTTCACGCTGTAGGGGCGGAAGGTGAGGCCTTCGTCGGGGTCGCGGTCGGAGACGAGGATGTTGCTCTCGCCGTTGAAGATCATGTGCTGGACGTAGCGGCGGATGGACTGGGCGGTGTGCGGTCCGTCGCCGAACATGTCCCGCGAGAGTGCGGCGAGCGTGGGGTCTTCGACGGGTTCGGGTTCGCCATCGGTGTCGGTGGGGCGCTTGGCGATCATGAGCCGGGCGAGGCTGGCGGCGCGGGCGACGCGTTCCCCGCTGTAGCGGAGTTCGCCGACCTCGCGGAACAGGGCGAAGGCCTCGGACTGCCATTTTCCGGCGGCGGGGCGCCGGTAGCCTTCGCCACGCGCGCCGGTCATGGTGTGCGCGGCGGCGACGATGCTGTGCGGGGCGGGCGCGGGATCGCCGAGGTCGGCGTAGCCGCCGGTGACGGAGTAGTAGCCGACGGCGGTGCCGTCGGGCCGGGTGATCGTGCGGGTCGCGCGGGTCCGCACCGGGACGGCGTACCGGTGGGCGGTGGACTCGGGCCGGCGCTTCATCGGTCTCCCCCGTCGACGAACGTGGCTGCGGCGCCGGTGATCCACGAGGCGGTGCCGATGGCGGCGGCGATGAGGTACGCCGGGGTGTGCCCGTACTGCCAGGCGACGGTGACGAGCGCGGCGGCGACGTAGGGGCTGACGCACCAGGGGCAGGCCACCCAGTAGGCGATGGGGTGGTTGGGGCCGAACCGTCGGATGATCGCGGCGCGGGCCCGGCCGAGGACGCGGTCGTCGGTGATGAGCCTCGTCACCCGGGCGACGAGTCCGAAGGTGAGCAGCAGTACGAGGGTCGACACACCAGCTCCTATATCGAGGGACTAGTGGCATCATATCCGCGTTTCAAGCTATGGTCGGGAGGCGTCTCCGTGGGATGGGACAGCGCGCGGCCCCCGACCTCTCACCAGGTCGGGGGCCGCTTGCGTGTCCATGGCGACGGAAGTCGTCAGCACACCTCGTTCTCGTTGTCCCGCGCGAGGCACTCGCGGTACTCCTTCGCCTGGATGCGCGCCCACTCCAGCGCCTCTGCCTGCGACCGCGCGTTCACCTGCCGCTCGTGCTCCGCGAGGGCCTTCTCGTAGGCCTTCAGCTCCTCCTCGGTGGCGTCCTTTCCCGGCTTCTCCGGGGCGCTGCCGACCGAGGGGATCGACACCGGGGTGTCGAAGCTGGGGCCGGGGACGCCGTTGCCGTCCTCGTGCTCGGCGCCGGCGGTGCGCGGGCCGGACCCGCTGTCGATCGACGCGCCGCCACCGGCGCCGGCGGGGTCGGCCCATGCGGCGGCGGGAGTGGTGAGCAGTGCGGCGAGGGTAAGCGCGGCGAGTGTGCGGTGGATCTTGTTCATGATCATGTCCTTTCGAGGTGGTGGTGCGGGGTGGGTGGGCTACTGGTTGTCGGCCATGGAGACGAGGGGCGCGGTGCCGCGGTCCTCGTACGTCGTCCAGGCCTGTACGAGCGCGGGGTGCGAGGTCGCGATGGTCATGCGCTGCAGCGGGTCGGCGTGCCGGATCAGCTCGATGACGCGCCGCTGGTGGTCGGACGGTGTCGGCCACCGTCCGGGCGGGCCGCCGAGGTGGGCGAGGATCAGCGCGGACGCCTCGGGCGCTTCGATGCCGTCGGTGATGGACTGCAGGTGACCGAGGACTTTCGTGAGGTGCTTGAACGAGGTGAGAAGTTGCGCGGCGAGCTTCTGGTCGAGGATCTGCCAGATGTTGTCGCCGGTGATCGTGACTTCCGTGCCGGTGGCCGCGCCGGCATGCTGCCCGCGGGCCTGCAGGTACAGCAGGGTGTCGTTGACGTGCTCGGTGATCTCGGCCAGCTGCTCGTTGTCGAGGGTGCGCGGGGTGTGGCGTTCAGGCATCGTCGCGGCCTCGTCGCTCGAGGACGTCGAGGCCCGTGCCGGTGGGCCGGTCGGTGTTGGTGCCGACGGCGGACCAGCCAATAACGCCCGCGCAGTAGATGGCGGCGAGCAGGAGCAGGACGTTGAGCATCAGGCGGCCTCCGCCCAGGCGAGGACCCGCGGCCAGGTGTCGGGGCAGTAGTTCCGCGACGCGGCGCTGACGAGAACGCCGGTGTCCCAGCCGGAGATTCCGGACGCGATGCCGGTGTCGACGACCGCCTGTACGGGGTTCGTGCGGAGCGCGCCGCACGTCGCGACGCCGAGCTCCACCTTCGACCGCGGGGTGCCGCCGATGCTGCCGGTCTGCTCGGCGGCAAGGTCCGCGAGGTAGGCGCGGTCGGCGCGCGTGTAGGCGCCGGGGTTAGCGGTGGCGGCGGGCAAGACGGCGAGTAGCGGCGCGGCGAGCGCGACGGTTGCCGTTGCGAGCGATATGCGAGTCGACCAGGTCTTCATCGGTGGGTCCTTCGTCTTCTTCGTCCGGGGATGGTTCGGGTTCGGGGAGGCCGGCACTGAGTTGCCGGATCTGCTCCTGGCGTTCCTCGAGCTCGACGGCCTTGAGCGACTTTCGGGCGAGTGCCTGCGGGTCGAGGTTGTTGGTGTTCGTCACCCACCTCAGTAAACTCGAATCGCGGAACTAATTCAACTATTCCCTCGTTCTAGGAGGTCGCGGACCATGAACGCACCCACCCTGGCGTCGCCCGCGGACAAGCGGTACGAGCTGCGGCGGCTCGTCGAGCTGCTCGCCGAGCAGGGTCTGCCGCTCGCCGACGTCCCCTCTCCCGCCGCGCTGGCCGGCGAGCACGACCGGCTGTTCGTGACCCGCGACCACATCCGCGTGATCGACGACGCGCTGGTGTGGCTGGCCGCCACGCCGGGCGGCCGGCTGATGGTGAACATCCCGCCGCAGCTGGGGAAGTCGACGCTGGTGTCGCGGTGGCTGCCGTTCTGGTGGCTACTGCAGCGGCCGATGGACCGGATCGTGCTCACGTCGTACGCGTCGTCGCTGGCGGCCGGGCACAGCGCGGCGTGCCGCGACCTGATCGCGGACTTCGGCGCCGAGTACGGGCTGTCGCTATCGCCGACGGAGTCGAACCGCACCGACTGGACGCTGACGACAGGCGGCGGCCTGCGGGCCCGCGGTGTGCGCGGCGGCCTGACCGGTAACCCTATGGACCTGGGGATCATCGACGATCCACTGGCGGACCGCGCGCAGGCGGACTCGCCGGTGTACCGGGACGCGGTGTGGGAGTGGTACTCCTCGGTGTTCCTCTCGCGCATGAGCCCGGGGGCGCGGCAGGTGGTGATCATGACCCGCTGGCACCAGGACGACCTGTCGGGGCGGCTGCTGAAGCGGGACGGGCGGCTCGAGGACGGTGGCCTGTGGCGGGTGGTGCACCTGCCGGCGATCGCCGTGGCGGCGGACCGGGAGCGCGGGTTCTACGCCGATCCGCTGGGCCGGGCGGCGGGTGAGCCGTTGCCGCACCCGAAGATCCCGGCGGGTGATCGGGCCGCGGCGATGGCGTTCTGGACGCGGCGGCGCGCGGACTCCACGTCGCGGGACTGGAACGCGCTCTACCAGGGCGTCCCGCACGACACGGAGGGCTCGCTGCTGTCGGATCTGGATGTGCTGCGCGCGACGGTGCACCAGGGGCCGGCGCTGCGGCGCATCGCGGTCGGCGTGGACCCGTCGGGCGGTGGCCGCGACGAGGCGGGCCTGGTCGCTGGCGGGCTCGGCGCGGACGGCCGGGTGTACCTGACGCGGAACCTGACGGCGCGGATGACGTCGGACCGGTGGGCGACGGCGGCGTGCACGTTGGCGGCGGAGGTCGGCGCGGACCGGATCGTGGTGGAGAAGAACTTCGGCGGCGACATGGCGCGGCTGCTGATCCTGCAGGCGTGGGAGAACCTGGTGCGGGACGGGAAGGTCGCGGGGTTGCCGCCGATGGTCACGGAGGTGACGGCGCGCCGGTCGAAGGTGCTGCGCGCGGAGCCGATCGCGCAGGCGATCAAGGGCCGGCCGGACGCGGACGAACCGGGGCGGGTGCGGTTCGCCGATGTGCACGAGCTGAAGGGCCTGAAGGCGGAGTGGACGATGTGGACGCCCGGCAGCACGTGGTCACCTGGTGCGCTGGACGCGAGCGTGCACCTGGTGACTGAGCTCCTGCCATCGCTGCCCGGTGGGGCGCGGATCGAGTCGCCGACGGGGATCCGCCGTGGCGAGGCGCGCGGCGGTGGTCCGCGGATCCAACGCCGCGCATGATCGGCCTGTCCTATTCTCGTCGCCATGAGCGATGGCGGCGGGGACGACGATTCTCGACAGACGTGGGTGTGGGCGGCTGGGATCGTCGCTGTTTCCGTGGTCGGGCTTGTCGCCGGTTCGCAGATCGCGCGGTGGGCGGGCCAGGACGTGGACTGGTACACCGGCTTCGGTCAGTGGCTCGGTGCCATCGCTTCCATCCTCGCCGCCGGCGCCGCACTCTGGATCGCCACCTCCGACCGCCGCAGAGCTGATCGGCTCGCGCGCGAACGGCAGGACGAGGACGACGAGAAGGAGCGCATCCGGCTAGAGCGCGTCGCCGCGCTCGTCCGCGTAGAACACGGCACGACGGTTCCCCAATTCGGGGAAGCCGTGTTCATCCAGATCATCAATATGCGGTCCGAGACCATCGTCGATGTCCAGATCACGGAGTACGTAATCGAGGGCCACAACTGGGCCACCACCGAACAATGGCTGTCGGACCACGTTCGACGAATTCCCCGCACACCTGACGGCGCTCCACGCCCGCTCAACAGCGACATCCCTGCGAACTCGGCGGTCATCAGACACGCCGCCGAAGTCCCGGAGTCTGATCCGGCATTCGTACCGAGGAAAGTCCCTGAGCTGGTCGTGGTCACGTATCTCGACTCGGCGGGTCTTCAGTGGCAGGTGGATTCGACGGGGCGTGCAGAGCGGATCCCTGATCGGCACGACGCGGAGGCCTGAGGGCCGGCGCGGCTGAGTCTGCGGGCTTCCATTCGAGGTGGAGTCGTTGGGGGCCTTCGTCGAGGCGGAGGCTGCCGGCGTCGACGGTGCCGCCGATCTCGTAGTTCGCGGCGGGGTGCTGGTCTACGTAGGAGCGGACGGCGCGGGTGAGCGCGGCGTGGCTGGTGATCCAGGCGGTGGCGGTCATGAGTTCGGTGCCACCGCTCACCAGGTCGGTGACGAGGACCTGCCGGTGCATGGCGCTGCTGGTCATGGGGTCTCCTCTACGGTGCCGTCGACGACGGTGGGCTGCTGCTGGAGCTGGGTGAGACGGTCGCGGATGGTGGCGATGTCGCGGTCGATCTGCTCGCGGTGCGCGACGATCACGGTCTGGTTGACCTGCGCGGGGGTGTCCTCGACGCGGTACAGCTTCGCCTGCCGCTCGAGGAGCTTGATCGCGGCCTCCATGGCGCGGATGCTGCCGCGGTCGACTTCCTTCCAGATGCGGGCGTAGAGCCGCTCCGAGCGTTCGATGAGGATGTCGAGGGCGCTGTCGCCGAGTTCGGCGCGACGTTGCGCGGCGGCTTGGGCTTCGGCCCGGACGTCGGTGTAGGCGACGGCGGGTGTGGTGCCGAGCTGCTCGGCGATCTCGCGGTAGGTCTTGCCGGTGCTGAACAGCTCGAGGGCTTGGGCGCGGCGGTCGTTGATGGCGAGTTCGCGGCGCTGTTGGTCGGGGGTCTGGCGTTTCGTCACCGGTGGCCTCCGTTCGGGTAGTGGGGCATGAAGTCGGTCCGCGGGCCAACGAGTTCGTCGCGGTCGATGCGCAGGCCGACGACCAGGCCGACGTGCCGCCAGGGGTCGGCCATGCGGACGCACTCCTGGCACGGCTCGGCCGGCGGCGGGTAGTTGCGGGCGACGGTGCGCGGCAGGGAGTGCACGCCGGTGCCGGGCTCGGTCGCGATGTTCCAGTTCTCGTCGTACAGGCGGAGTGTGTCGGGGCGCTGTTCGCCGAGCTGGCTGGCGGTGAGGTCGGTCGGCAGGTCTCCGGTGAGCCACGCTGTCGGGTCGAATAGCTCGGGGTGCTCGGCGTACGCGCGCTGCATCTGCAGCACGAGGAGGTCGAGGAACCACTGCGGGTAGATGGCGGTTCGTGGGAACCGGGGCCGCGGCGGCGGTTCAGGTGGCCCGGTGAGCTGGTGCTGGCAGGCGGCGTACGCACCGTCGCGCCACGCGGTTCCGCGAGAGACCGGCGGCGGGGCGTCGGCGGCGTTCGTGAGGAGCAGCACCCAGGTGCCGAGGGTGATCGAGCGTCGCGGGAACGTGACCTCGATCGGCACACTCGGCCGGTCGGTGCGGATCGGGCGGCCGTCCCAGCCGAGGTCGTCCAGGAACGGGTTGCGCGCGGTCAGGATCGCGTTCAGGTGCTGGGGTTCGCGGCCGTCGCCCTGCAGGGTGAGCTTCCCGGAGACGCGGAACGGCGGAGCCTTCGGCGTGAGCCACGCGGACGGGTCGAATAGGGGCCAGAGGCCGTCGAACGCGATCGTGTAGCACTGGGCGGCCTTCGTGACTTCGCCCGCGCGGGCGTAGCGGTCGCCGAGGAGCACCATCAGGGAGCGGCGAACGGTGTCGCGGCTGGGTGTGGTTTCAGGTTCGGGCATGGCGTAGTTCCTCAAGGGCCCGGGCGAAGTCGAGGGCGTAGGCGTGGGTGCCGAACACGAGCACTGGGCGGTGAAACCAGGGCCGGCGGACGGTGATGCGTACGCGGTCGTCGCGGATTGTGAGCCACCAGGTGCGCCATTCCCCGGGGTAGAGGTAGGGGTCGGGGAACAGCCCATCCGGGACGTCGAGGGTCTTCTCAGGCATGGTCGGGGGTTTCCTCTCCGCGGTCGGCGGCGCGGTCGTGTTCGGCGAGCAGGAGCCGGTAGGTGGTGAACAGGGCGATGCCCTTGCGTGGGGCGACCTGCCGGACGGCCTTCGCCCAGCACGCCCCGCACTCGATGACGGTCACGGCGCGCACCCCGGGCAGTTCTCGGCGTGGCGGCCGTCGTCGCCGATCTGGTGGAACACGACGGGGCCGTAGTGCGGGTGGAGCACGGGGAGCGTGATTCCGCCGGCCGTGAACGTCTCACCCTCCTCGATGTCGTCATCGTCATCGCCCTGGTCGCCGCGCAGGCACGTGAAGCAGAACTCCCCGCCGCGTAGCTTCCGCACCGCGGTGATGAGCGCGAGGATCACGTCCTCACGGGAGTACAGCGGGCCGGTGTCGACGTGCAGGGCGCCGTCGTGCACGGTCTCGGTGCCCTCCGGGGTCCATCTGGACATGAGTTCCAGCAGCTCATCGAGCGTGTTCGTCGTGCTGTCGTAGGTGGCGTGCACGGCCTCCTCGATCGCGTCGAGCGTGCCCGAATCGACAGGGAACGGCGGCAGGGCGGTCATGAGCACTCTCCGTCGTGGCCCTCGGCGAGCGCGCACCACGGGTCGAGGTGGCAGATCCGCGGGATGATCGTCTCCTGCACCTGCTCGTACGTCTTCGCGAACACGCCTGCCTCGCAGGGGTAGAACTCGCCGACCACGCCGCGGATCACGTAGTCGCCGGGGCGGGCGAGCATGTCCCCTTCGAGGGTGCGGATCGCGATGGCGTACTGCCCGTCGACGCGCACGACCTCGGTTCGGCCGCCGTTGTCGTTGATCCAGCGGTGCAGCGCCGCGTTGTCGTGGACGGTGGGTTCGGCCGGGTAGTGCATGGCTTCGATGACGACGGGGCGCTTCCGCCAGCGGGTGGGCTCAGGCATGGTGCGCTCCGCCCTGGCCTGCGGGCTGGCCGCCGCGGGTGCCGGGGTTGCCGCTTCCGCCGCCGTTGCCGGGCTGCCACGCGGCGACGGTGTCCTCGCGGCCGGCGCGGTACAGCTCCAGGCCGTAGTCGATGCAGTGGGCGCGCTCCTCGTCGGTGAGGTCGTCCCATGTCGGTACGAGGGATGGGAGGAACTGCCGGTCGCGGTCCTTCGCCCAGCGCGCCGCGAGGATCGGCTCGACGCGGTCGCGGTCGCGGGTGTCGGCGGCGGCCTGGCGCTCGTCGCGCTCCACCTCGTCGGCGGTGCGCCGAACCACGGACTGGAGGTACCTGGCGGCGTTGGGGGCGTCCACATGCTCACGGGCGGTGTCGATGCGGTCGGCGAGGTCGCGGAGCCACGCCGCCGAACCGGCCTCGGGCTCGGCGGTGAGCTTGGCTTCGCGGCGCTTCCACTCGGCCTCCATGCGGTCGTACTCGCCGGTCTCGGTGTCGACGATGATCCGAAGGTGGCCGCCGCGGGGCGCGGTGCCGCCGGTCTCGATGAGGTGGCAGCCGGGTTCGCCGGCGGCGAGGGCGCGCGCACCGTTGAGGACGGCCTTCTCCCACGCCTTCAGGAGGTGGGTGTCGTCGTCCATGTACTCGGTGAGGGTCCAGCCGTTGCCGTCCTGGTCGAGGTGCCATTTCGAGCCGTCGGTGGCGGTGTGCTCCAGCGGGTAGCAGTCGGGCGCGGGGAAGCCGTACCGCTCGGTGGCGGCGTCGGTGGTCATCGTGCGGTACCAGCCCGGGGAGTGCACGGGCTGCGGCTCGTCGGTGTCGATGTGGATGACGCGGGCTGTATCGCTGCCTTCGGCTCGGATACGCGCAGTGCGGCCGGTCTCGATGAGCTTGTCCGCGAGGGCTTCGATGGTGCTGTGAGGCGTGATCCCGGCGAGCTGGTCGGGGAGGGGCATGGTGTTCTCCTGGGTGTTCGGGATGGTCTCGGTGGCGTCCGCGAGGGCGGCGCGGATCATGTCGTGGAGAGCAAGGGCGTCGAGCACGCGGGCCTTCCACTCCTGCGAGCCGCCGACGGTAGTGATCGGCTTGGCCTGCGGCGTTTCCGGTTTCGCGCGCTCAGGTGAGGGGATCGGCTCGCCCTCGTCGTCGATCCAGCCGATGGCCCGGAGGAACTCGTGGTCGTCGTCGGGCGGCTCGGGCTTCCGCCGGCGCGGCCACCTCACGGGCGGGCCTCGGGTGTTCCGACGCTGAGGTCCATCTCGGCGAACGTGGCCTTGACGTCTGCGAACGGCATCGAGGCGAACGGCTGCCAGCACGAGCAGTACCGGTCGTCGGGCTCGTGGCAGTGGGCGCATTCGACGGGCGGGCACTTCTCGCAGGCGCTCGGCTGCGGGTTGTCGGAGTTGGCGGGCGCGCCGCACCGTAGGCACCTCATTCGGTGATCCGTCCGTTGAAGTGGGCGGGCGGAGTCCAGCCGCTTCCGAGCAGGTAGTCGACGAGGTCCGCGCCGCACTTCCACTGGTCCCGTTCGCCCTTCGCGGTCAGCCGCCGTGCCTTCTCGGCGAGGCTCATCAGGTCGTCGTAGACGGCCTGCTCGACGTCGGCGCGCTGCGCGTAGATGGCGGCGTCGTCGTGTCCGTCGGTGCGGAGCTGTCGGGCTACGTCGCTGAGCCGGGTGTGCGCGTAGGCGATGTCGCGGCGGTCGAAGGTGCTCATGCGCGGAGTCCGTCGAGTGCGGCTGCGTACAGCTTGTTCGCGAGGGATTCGGGGCCGCGGGCGCGGCTGTCCTCGTAGGGGTCGATCGCGTCGTAGTGGGCGCGCGCGATCTGCTCGGCCATCTCCTCGTCGGGCACGAACTCGCCGGCGGGCGCGGAGCACTCGTCCTGGATCGGCGCGGGCTCCTCGGTGACCTCGGCGCGCACCCACGTGCCGGGCGCCCAGGCGGCGACCGCGAAGCCGCCCGAGGTGTACTGGCCCTGGATCTCTCGCTCGACGGTGAGCGTGCCGTCTTCGACGCTGAACCAGTCGGCCTCGTACGTGATGGTGTCGTTGACCGTGATTCCGGCCTTGTGGACGGTGACGACGGTGCGGGTCTGGTTGTCGCTCATCGCTGCACCCACGTAACGGGGATCGTGTCGGCGGACTCGGGCGCGAACTCCAGCCGCCACTCGTAGTCCAGGTCGGCGACTTCGATCACCTTGGCGTGGGTGTGGTTCACGTCGTCGGCGGTGATCTCGTCGTCGGGACCGAACTGGGCCAAGGCGTCGTACTCGCTGACGAGGCGGGCGAACTCGGCCTTGTCGATGTGTCCGTAGCCGTAGATGCCGTAGCCGTTCTCGTCTTCGAAGAACGGGAAGGTGTGGTTGTCGTCGTAGACGGTCTCGAAGTCCTTGGCGGTCAGGGTTCGGGTCTGGGTGTCGGTCATGGTCAGTTCTCCTCGGGTGTGATGGTGGGGCCGGTGAATCGGGCGGCGGTGCGCTCGGGGACGGTTGTGGGGATCGGGATCGCGGGATGCCCGCGGAGGCCGCGGTGCCGGAGCAGCGACGGCGTTCCCTCGCGGATGAGGTCGGTGATGTCGTCTTCGCGGACCGGTCGGCGCCAGGCGTCCCAGCCGACGTGGATCGAGTGCGTGCCGGACCGCTTGTGCGGGGAGTGCGTGTGTCCGTGGAGGAGCCAGCGGCCCATCAGCGGGAGCCGGTACTGGCCGTACCGCTCCAGCTCGGTGTGGTCGCCGCCGCCCTGGTACGGGAAGTGCGACAGCAGCACCTCGTGGCGGACGGTGTCGACGGCGAACCGTTGCCGGGCGTACGGCTGCACGCTCTCGAACACCTGGAGGTAGCGGCGCTGCCACTTCCAGGCGTCGCGGTGCATCGGGTGGGCGGGGTCGTGGTTGCCGAGGATCAGGTGCTTGGTGACGGGGACTTCGGCGAGGAGGTCGAGGGCGCGTTCGGTGGCGCGTTTGGAGCCGCCGGAGAGGTCGCCGAGGATGTACAGCTGGTCGCCCTTGGGGTTGAGAGCGTGGAGGGCGTCCAGCAGTTCGTCGTCGTGGTCCTGGGTGTAGTCGTACCCGCGGGTTTCGGCGACGAGTTGGTGCCCGAGGTGCAGGTCGGCGGTGTAGTACCTCATAGCTCCTCCTCGCTGTAGAGGAGCCGGTCGGTTCCGGTGGGCCACACGGCGTGTTCGCCGTACGCGTCGCGGCAGCAGGTGCACACGTCCGGTCCGAACTCGCGTGCGCGCCGCTGGTGCTTGGCCCTCAGGGGGGCCAGGGCCTCGCGGGCGGAGGCGACGCGCTGGACGTGGCGCGACCGGCCCTCGGTGGCGGCGCCGGCTCGGTCGGCCGCGGCGACGGCGGGATCGGTGCTCATCGTGTGGTCCTTTCGGGGCGGGCGGGGAGGTCGAGGCCGGCCATCGCAAGGCGGTAGTCCTCGGTGACGATGAACGGCACGGGCAGCCGGAGGTGGACGGCGCCGATCGCGGCGAGCGCGAGGGCGTCGCGGGCGTTGTCGTCGCGGCACGGAACGGCGGGCCACATGCGGGTGACCGCGGCCTCCATGCGCTTCTTGCCGGGATCCTTGGCGCCGCTGCCGGTGGTGATCTTCTTCAGCGAGGACGGTTGCACCACGGTGATCGGGGTGTCGGGTCGGGTCTGGCTGATGGCGGCGTAGAGGAGCCACCAGAGGTAGACGATGCGGTCGTGGCCGATCTGGTTGGAGCCGAAGGAGATGCCTTCGATGACGAGGTGGTCGATGTGCTCGCGGGGGAGGCTGTCCATCACGGCGTTGCGTTGGGTGGCGGTGCGTCGGGCTTGGACGGCGCGCGTGTCGGACTTCTTGCCGCTGCTGGTGACGACGTGGGTGCTGGCGATGGTGCCGCGGCCGGGGTCGTAGGTGATGACGGCGACGCCGGTGCCGGCGAGGGATGGGTCGAGCCCTACGACGGTGGTCACGATGCGCCTCCGGCGAGGCCGATGCCGGTGAGGGCGCCGAACACGAGGAGCACTGCCGCGGTGAGGAATGCGGCTTCGGGCCAGGTGCATCGGTAGAGGTGGTGGATGATCGCGGCGAGGACCGCGCACGCGAGGAGGAACGCGGCGGCGCCGGCGAGGATCTGGAGAACGATCACGATGCGCCTCCGCTCACGGCGTCCCATTCGCTCGCGTCGCCCGTGGTGGCGTGCACTTCCATCGCGAGTTGCCCGGCGGTGGCTGCGGCCAGCGCGAGGGTGGCGTGCACCTGGGCGACAGTGAGGAGCGCCGCGATCTGCTCGCTGGTGAGGTTGTAGCCGCCGATCGGGTCGACGTCCGCGAGGAGTCGTTCGGCTTCGGCGTAGTGCTCGGGGCCGTTCACAGTGCCTCCTGGGCGTCGAGTTGGCCGGTGCGGTAGGACGCTTCGACGACGGCGTCCTCGCGGGCGTTGCGTCGTTCGGGGGTGAGGTCGGTGAGCTGCACGATGGGCTCCCACCCGCAGCCGGGTTCGTGTCCGTAGGGGCCGCCGCCGTAGCAGGTGCAGCCGCCGGCCTCGGCGACGATCCAGCCGTTGCGGACGTGGAGGGTCGGGTCGGAGAGGCCGGTGAGCGCGGTGAGGACTTCGGCGAGTTCCGCTCGTGCTGCGGAGAGCTCGTGTGCGAGCCGGTGTTCGTCGCACGGCCAGGGGGAGGAGTCGTGGGCGCAGAGCTTCCGGGGTTCGTCGCCGGGGTATCGGCCGCGGGTGACGTAGGCGTGGCGGGCGAGTGCGTTGAGGATGAGTTCGTCGTCGTTCACTGGTCCTCCTCGGCGACGGCGTCGTGGAGGTACGGGAGCCGCGCGTACAGGTCGGCGTACGGGCCGGGCGGCATGAGGGCGACGGCGGTGACGTCGTCGAACGGCCACGCGACGCCGGTGACGTTCCAGGTGGTGCCGTTCCAGTCGGCGCGGAGGCTGCCGTGGTCGATGTGCTCGCGGAGCCATGCCTTCACGTACGGGTCAGCGATTTGCACGTGGACGCCACGGCCGTCGCGCATGGTGCTGGTGGTGTCGGCGGAGGCGCGGGCACCGTCGGGCAGGTAGAAGCTGATCGACGGGCCGCCGGCGGCGGTGCGCGCGGTGCGGTATGCGACGCGGTCGGCCTGGCTCAGCTTGTCGTTGGGGCCGCCGGGCATCGGCAGCACCTCGTCGATGGCGTCGATGGCGCGCTGTCCGGCGCCCCAGACGACGATGCGGCCGCCGGACGTCTCGTGATCGGTCGCGTAGTGCGCCCCGCGGTGGTCGGGCTTGCCCTCGCATGTGAGGCCCTCGCCGGACCGGGCGGCGCACACCTCGTCGGCGCTGTCGCGGGTGGCCTGCGCGAGGGCGTCGCGGCGCGTGTTGGGGTTGGCGGGGTCGCCGCTGAACTCGTGGGTGGTGATGGTGCCGTCGGGGTGCTCGACGCCGATCCGGTCGCCCTTCGCGAGGTGCGGGAACGGCCCGGCGTACGGGGCGCGCCCGAGCACTTCGTCGACGCGCGGCGGCTTCGGGATCGCGCCCAGCATCAGCACCAACTCGCGGCGGTCGTGGTCGTAGCTGTACCCGGCGAGGCTCCACTCGCGGTCCATCCAGGCCACGAACACCGTTGCGCCGCCGTCGTCGGGCTCGAAGTGCGGCGTGAGCCAGGCGTACGCGGTGTCGACCTGAGCGGCCCGGACCTGCACCCGAGTGCCGGCTTCGCCCCGCACGGCCCGTCCGATGACGTCGAGCTTGTCGGTGTGCTCGCGGTTCCACAGCCGCACGGGCGCCTCCGGCGGGAGGGTGCGGCGCGGCGCGGTCCGGCCCGCGAACGGGGCCGCGGGCTCCGGCTCCGCGATCGGGAACAGCGGTGCGGCGGTGTGGGCGCTGGGCTGATGGTCGCCGTCGTGCCCCACGGGGAGCAGGCACGCACTGCGGACGCCGCCGCCGGAGATGACGCGAGTACCGCAGGGATCGGGCTGCCCGAGGGCGGCGGCCAGGAGGTCGCGCGGAACGATGTGCTCGCCGGCGTGGACCATCCGGCCCTCGAGCCACGCGGACAGCCAGTCACGCACCGGCGTCGGTAGCACCGCGACGGCACCGGCCCGCGTGAGTTCGCTCGCGGGCCGGTCCGCCGGGGACGACTGGCGGACGGTGATCGTCCACTCGCGGCACTCCCCCGCGACCGTCGACGTCACCCGCTGCACGGTGATCCGGTCGTCGGTCGGCGAGACCGCGACGCTGCGGCGCGTGTTCCCGCCGCCCCGTTCCGCCGTGGAGCGACTTTCAGGTGCGTCCTGGGGTGGATGGGCCGGGGCGGGGTTTTCGATGCTCATTTCGCGTCTCCTGGGATGGGGGTCGACTCACGACCGACGGATTAGTTTCGACTTTATCGTAGTTTTCACACGGAAGGCGAGACCTCGACCGGCGCCCTGCCCGTCACCTCGGCTCGTGCTTGGGCGCGGGCTTCGGGGTCGTCTGCTGGCTGGTCTGCGGGCTCGTCGGGGTTGGGCTGTTGGCGGGCGGCGAGGGCTTCGCGGATTTGGGCCATGCCGCGGGCGCGGCGGTCGTCGGTTTCGGGGTCGTGGTCGCAGACCTGGGTGCCGCGGTAGCCGTCGGGGTCGCAGAGCGTGCAGGCGTCGATGGCGGTGCGGCGTGCGGCGGCTTGGGCTTCGCGGTCGGCTCGGCGGGCTTCGGCGGCTCGGGCTCGGTCGGTGGCGGCGTGGGCTTCGGCGGCGAGCCGGGCGGTGCGGCAGTCGCCGCAGGCGTCGGCCGTGCCGTTCGGGTGGCGCGGGCAGCTGGAAGGTGGTGGTTCGTTGCCGGGCGAAAGTTGTTCGCGCTCGTAACGTTCCCTACTTACGTAACCACCTTCTTTGGAGCTGGAGCTAGGAGCTGGAGCAGGAGCTGGTAGGGAACCCTCCCCCAAACCTTCCCCCTGGGTTTGGGGGTAACCCACCCCGTAACCTTCCCCCAAATCTTGGGGTAAACCTTCCCCTAAACCTACGGGGTGATTGTGGGGGTTCCGCTCCCCGCAACCGACCGCCTGCGCTACCCCCTGCGGCATCGGAAGCGCCGCCGGATCGACCGTCTTGCGGGTCAGGATCTCCGCCACGCGATCGACGCCCCAGCCCTTCAATGCGGGCTGCTTCTCGTGCAGCCGGAGCAGCTGGTGGACGATCACGCCGCGCAGCGAACGCGACGCGAGGTCGGCGTACGCGTTGGCGAACGACACGGACACCTTCGGGTTCTTCAGCAGGCCGTCGTGCTTGACGAACGAGCGGATCAGGTACTCCTCGGTGTCCTCGTCGACGACGATGAACAGGTGCTCGATGAGCTCGGCGGCCGCCGCCTGCACAGCGCGCGTGGTCCATCCGCGGGCAAGCTGCGCGATGCGGCCGGGCCGCCAGTCCCCGACGCCGGCATACGACAGCGACGGGCTGGTCAGGAGCACGAAGTACAGGTGCTGCGCGGCCGGCGAGAGAAGGTCGGTCCAGTCGTCGTCGCCCCAGATATCGAGGCGGATCGGTGCGTGCTCGCGGGCCATCAGACCTCCTGCAGTCGTGGTGTGAGGACTCGCCAGCGGCCGTCGGGCTGCTGCTCGAGGAGGCCCGCGGCGACGAGGGTGTCGCGGGTCTGCTTGTACGAGAGCCGGGCGACGGTGGCGGCGTCGACGGAGCTGTCGGGGGCGCCCTGCGCGTCGGCGTGGACGGCGAGGGTGAGGTACACGGCGCGGGGCCGGGTGGGCATGTCGAGGAGGGTCGGATGGTCAGCAACCCAGGGCGTGAGGATCACGGGTGCGCTCCCTTCGTTTTCACCGGATAGCGTATCGCTTTTCAGTGCACTAATCGTATTTGCTCCGCGTTTTGTGTGTCACCAGAGCATCCCTTGTCCGACGTACTCGGGTTCGGCCGGCACGACGTGGACGTCCTCCAGGATCACGCCGAGGCGGGTGAGCTCGGCGACGGCGGCGTTCACGCGGTGGGGGTCGGTGCGGGGGTAGATGACCCAGCGCATGCACCAGCGGCACGGGTACGGGAAGTCCACGCCGTAGTTCGTCATGCCGCGGCTGACGTGCTCGATCGCCGCGTACTTCGACCACGGGGTGCGGCAGATCCGGATCGTGCGGACGTGGCCGGTGCCGGTGGACACCGGGTGTCGCGCGGGCCGGGTCGGGTTGGCGCAGCGGGCCATCGTGAACTGGTGGAAGAACGTCAGGTGGGAGTCGTCGATGACTCCGGGCGTGCCGGTGCGGACCCAGTCCGGGAGGGCGCGCGACCACGCCTGGAGCTCGGGGACGGTGACCGCGATGTCCTTCTGGTGGTCACCGGGGTGGAGCGTGACGTGGATTCCGTCGGGCCCGATGTGGCCGCCGGACATGGCTCCGGCAACCCAGTAGCCGTCGACGGGCTTCATCGTGGTGATCGCCGCGGCGGTCGGGTCGGCGACGAGCGCGACCGCTTCGGTGAAGCTGGAGAAGCACCGGAGCGCGGTGAGCTGGTCGGCGGTCAGGGGCGTCACGCTGCCGACTCCATGACGATGAGAGCGAGCTCGGCCAGGTAGGCGTTGATCGCGCTGCCGGAGCAGTGGAGCAGGCGGGCGGCCTGGGTGCGGGTGAGTTGGCCTTCGGTGACGAGCTGCACGATGCGGGCGCGATCGGCGGGGTCGGTGACGTGGACGGGGCTCGGCTGGCGGAGCGGCCCGCGGTACGCGGTGAGGGCGCGCTGCACGGCGAGCGGGTCATGGTCGTCGGGGTTGCCGAGGCGGAGGCCCTTCGGCTGCGGCATGGTTCAGTCCTTCGTGGTAGAGGCACCGGCGCGCTTGCGCCGGCTGGCAGCAGTGCGGGCTCGATTGCAGGCGCGGCAGTGCCGCCACCTGCGTGGCCCGATGTAGGTGGTGTTCTCGGGCGTGAACTCGTGCCCGTTCTTGCAGTGGGTCTTCGACGCCATGTGGTGCTCGCCGGCACGAACGACGTCGAGCGCGTTCTCCTGGCGCGTGTCCCACCGCAGGTTGATCAGGTGGTTGTTGGCTGGGTTGCCGTCGTTGTGGCAGCACTCCGTGCCCTCCGGCGCTGGACCGACGAACGCCTCCAGCACCAGCCGGTGGACCCAGACCGTCCTCCCGTGTCCATCGCGGAACAGTCTGGTGCGCCGATGGCTCCCGTTTCGCGGACCGCCGTCGTGCTGGCTGATCGCCCGCGACTGGACCGTGAGCAGATGTCCGTTGCGCTGCTGAATCTTCCGAGCGACGCTGCGCACGCGGCCGTGGTCGCTCACCTCGTACAGACCCTCGTAGCCGGGAACAGCCCGCCACGTCTCGCTCACGCGTCCTCGCCCTTCGTAGAGGTGATGAGCTGCACGGGGACGTGCACGACCTCGTTGGTCATCAACAGAATCGCGTATAGGCCGTTCACGGGGCCGGCCTTGACGATCCCGAACACGGCGACGCCGAGGGCGGGCATGTGCTGGACCTGGCCGGAGTCGAGGCGGAGGACGCGCACAACGGTGCCGATCGGGTGGTGGATCACGGGTGCTCCTCGTAGGTCCAGGTGCCGTGGAGCGCGCTGTCGGGGTTGCCGTGGTAGGTCCAGGTGCCGATGAGCTGGTCGCCGCGCCAGCGCTGGATTTCCGTGTCTCGGTCGGTGTTCCAGTGGATGAGGCGGTGCCGCCGGAGGCGGGGAGTTGCGATCTTCGCGGCCTGCAGGGAGCCGTAGACGCCCCATGTGGTGTCCGATTCCTCGTAGTCCTGCTGGGGGTCGACGACGAGGAACGCCTCGGCGCTGTGCTTCGTCGCGGTCACCGTCGGCCGCCCTTCTTGGCGTGGCGGGCAGCGTTGCCCTTCCGCCACTGGTCGGCGTGCGGGCACGTCGCGAAATGACTGCGGTAGAGGACGTTCCCGTCGGCGCGGGCGCCGGCGATCTGGCCGGGCCGCATCACGGTGGCGCGGACCGGGACCGGCTCCCCCGGCTTGTGCGCGATGCTGGGGTCGCGAGCGAGGAGGATGTTGCCGTTCGGGTGCGGGTCGGCGTCGACCATCATGGGGTGCCCGGACTTCAGCTCGGGGTTGGTGACGGTCCAGATGACGCGCGCGGAGCACGAGCGGCAGTTCACGATCCGGTACACGTTCTGCGCGCGCGTCACGACCGGGCCTCCTTCAGCTCGCGGGTGAGGCGGGTGATGGTGCCGCGCAACGGCGCGTTCGCCCGCTCGGCCTTCTCTGCGCGCTTGAGTGCGTCGACAGCGCGATCGTCCTCCAGCGACAGCATCACGTACCCGTCGTCGAGCCCTTCCACCCCGCGCAGAACGTGCGTGATCCGACGCTCGACGCCGGTGTAGAAGCCGTTGTCCGCGGTCAGGAACTCGATCGTGTCGCCGGCCTGGAAGTCACGGTCGTCGTACCGCACCTCGGCGGTCTTCTCGTGTGCGCGGACCCGCTGCAGCCAGCGGTCTTCGACTTTCAGGAGGTGCTTCATGCTGCGCCGCCGATCGTGTCGTCGGCGCCGGGGATCTGCCGGTTCGTGTAGCCGAGGCCGAGGCGCGCCCCGGCCACGATCGCGACGCGGCGCGTGCGCTCCGCGACCGTGTCGGTCAGCGGGATCCACGCCGCCAGCGTCAGGATCAACCTGCCCGGCGAGCTGCGGGTCCGCGCACAGGCTCTCGGCCTTCGCCAGCACCTCGTCGAGGCTGGGGTTGAACATGAGGTCGTCGGCGAGCTCCTGCGCGAGGGCGGCGACGTGCTCTTCGGAGCGGTACATCATCGGGGTCTTCCTTCGAGGGGATGGACATGGAACCGGGCGGCGGCGCGGGCCGCGAGTGGGCCGGCGCGCCGCCGCCCGGGTCATGGGGTGACGAGGCGTCGTCAGGCGCCGTCGGAGAACATCGCGGTGACGTTCTCGGGCACGCGGCCCTCGCCGTCCCGCTCGGGCAGCACGTCCGCGGCGGGCGGCACGTGATCGCCGCCGGCGTCGGGCACGTAGTCGCCGTACTCGTCGCGCGGCAGCTCGTTCGGGTCGTCGTCGATGCTCATCTGCCCCGGGATCTCGCCGTCGGGGCCCTTGCGGCCCTTGAGCGTCCCGACGTTGCCGACGGTGGTCTCGCGGACCGCGAACTTCGCGAAGTCTCGCGTCCCGCTGGCGAGCTGCTCCGTACCGACCGAGGTGCACTCGACCGTCACCTGCAGCACGCGGATCTCGCCGACCTGCGGGTGGTGCTCGAAGAGGTCCTCGGGCGAGCCTGCGAACTTCCACTTCGAGCCGCCCGCGCCCTCGGACGCACCGTCTACCGTGTTGACCTGCATGATCTACTTCCCTTCGTTGTCGGCTGCGGCTGCGGCCTGGTCTCGCTGCGCGAACGCGGCGTCGATCGCGGTGATGTCGTCGGAGGTGAGGTCGTCGAGCCCCGTCACCTCCCGGCCGGCCCACGAGGTCAGGGCGTCCGGGATCATGTCGTCGGGCAGCTTCTCGTCGTCGAACCGCTTCTGGACCCGGTCGCGCTGCGCCTTCGTCGCCTTCTTCGGGCCCGCGGTCTCCTCGAAGACCTCCGCCGCCTCCGCGTCGACGACCGGCGGCGCCTCGATCTCGGCGGGCACCTGCGGCACCACGTCGACGATGTCCGCGGCGTGAGCGTCCGTACCGTCGCGCTGCGTCTCGTCGAGCGCCGACGCCTGCGTCAGCTCCGTCGACATCGGCAGCCACTTCGCGAGCTGCTTCACCGCGGTCTTCTTCGCCATCGCCGCCCAGTCGGTCACCCAAGGCCCGTTCCGGCCAGCCCGCGACCGCGAGCGGATCGCCTCGACCTCGGGGATCGACAGCACCTCGAACGCGAAGCCGCCCTCCTTGAACACCGCGACGGCGTACACGTAGACCGGGGCGCCGCGGTCGCCCGTGGCGGGCTTGTGCACCAGGTCGCGGCGCAGACCAAGCTGGTAGTCGAAGTCGTCGTGCTCGTAGACGACCTGGGCGTGGATGTCCTGCAGGGCGCCGGACTGCCAGGCCAGCTTGATCAGGCCCTTGTAGCCGGGGATGAACGTGACGGTGTTGCCGTAGGGCACGAGGTACGCCTCGCCGAGCGGGCCCGGCTCGAGGCCGAGCTGCGACGCGGTGAGCAGCGCGCCGAGGAACGACTCCGGCGTGCACCGGGCGAGCGCCGGGGTCTGCTTGAGCACGGTGGTCGCGATGCGCGCCATCCGCTCGGGATTCATGTGCCGCGGCAGCGCCTTCGCGATCTCCGGCTGCATCCGCTGGATGAGCTGCTGCAGCGTCGGCTGACCGCCGGCCTGCTGGTTGGCGACGGACTGCTGCGCCCGCTGCGCGAGGTTGGTTCCCATGGATTCGGTTCTCCTACTTCTTCTTCGGGTTGGGGATTCGGATGGATACGGACTGGTAGCGGCGGAACAGGTCGGGGCTCTCGGTCTTCATCCGGGCGCGGTCGACGACCTCGACCTTGTGGAGCCACTCCGGGGCGGTCGGCTCCTCGGCCATGAAGTCCTTCTCGCGGAACTGGCCGCGCTGCAGCCGCACTAGCGGCTCGCCGGCCTCGTCGGTGAGGACGTCCGCGCCCTGCATCAACGCCAGCAGCTCGTTCTTCGCCTTGGCCTTCCGCGCGAGCGCCGCCTTCTCATCGGCCTGGGCCACGCGGTAATCGAGCACCGCGTCCGCGACGGCGAGCGGGCGATCGGTCACCCGCTCCACGCCGTGCTGCCGGGCCCACACCGCGCCGATCGCCTGCTCCGTCGCGGAGCTGCCGTCGATCGCCGGCTGCACGTCCGGCACGATGTGCTCGTCCCACAGCCGGGCCTCGGCCTCGTTGATCAGCGCGATCAGCTCGTCGTCGCGCGGCACGAACTCCCAGCGGAGCCGGTTCCCGCCGACCAGGCCCACGACGTACGCGCCGTCGGCGCCCGTCACCGCGCAGCCGTGCTGCACCTGCAGCTCCGCGTGATCCGGTACCTCGCCGTCGACCCACTCGTGCGCGAGCCACTGGCTGGCGTTCTTGATCTCGACGAGCACGTTCTCGGTGAGCACCAGGCCGTCGGGGTTGTACAGCTGCCACGGCCGCTCGAGGGATCGCAGCGTCGGGCACGCGGTGACGTCCAGCTCGGTGCGGCGCGCGAACTCGTCGCGGATTACTGGCTCGAGGATGTTGCCCCACTCCATGGCCTCCGACGGGCCGTCGTCGTCCACGCCGCGGGCGGTCTTGTCGACCCACACGGAGAACGGCGACCCGTACTTGCCGAGGCCAAGGATTGCGGAGCAGTCCGACGACCCGATGCCGGTGCGGCGCAGTTCCAGCCACTCGGCGCGGTCCTTGTAGTGGCCGGCGAGTTCGGCGTGCTCGGCCCAGAACGGCGCGGTCATCGGGTGATCACCCCGCGGAAGCTGACGAACCACCGTCCGTCGCGCTTCACGATGAGGTAGCCGTCGGCGTCGCCGAAGTGGCGCCGGAACTCGTCCCGCTCAGCGTCCGCCGCGCCCTCGCCCGGGAACCCGGTGCGCGGCCACTTGAACCAGACGCCCTCCGCGGCCTGGAGCTGCTCCGCCATGTCCTCGCACCAGGCCGGCACTACCGGCGGCAGCGCGGCCACCCGCTCCAGCTCGATCACGACGCCACCGCCGCCTGGCACTCGGCCTCGGCCCGCGCGCACGCGGCGCACAGGTCGCCGTCGGGCGTCCACGTCAGGCACACCTCGCAGTGCGGGCCCTTCGGCTCGGGGAACGCCGGATCGGCCGGCGACCACACGATCGCCATCACGCCACCGCCTTCGCGAACGGCGGGTTCTCCAACAGCGGCCACCCAGAATCGACGGTCTCCCAACGCAGATCACCCTGGCCCTGCCAGAACGCGCGCAGCGAGTCCTTCTTCCGCCGCGCCGCCGCGGCCTGCCACGCCAGCAGCTGCTCGAACGTCATCCCGTGCAGCGCGGCGAACGGCCCGCGCTGCGCCGCGGCGGCCCGACCCATGTGCCACGCCAGGTTCCCCGCCGCGCGCGCATCCGCATCGGCCGTGTGCGCGGCCGTCAGCTCCACGCCGTACGCGCGGGCGACCGCCTCCAGCTTGTAGGCGCCCGCGCCCTTCCGGCGGTTCAGCGCCTGATCCAGGACCAGCGGGTCAACGATCCACTCCGGCACCGTGAACCCGATGCCGAGACGCGCGCACTCCCGCACCAACAGCGTCAGATCGAACGGCACGTTGTACGCCACCAGAGCGGCGCCGTGCGTCGCCTCGTCGATCGCGTCCGCGATCTGCTGCACACCCGTCCGGTAGTCCATGCCGTGTTCAGCCGCGTGATCCGGCGTCACGCCGTGCGTCTCGACGGCCTGCGGCTCGAACTCGCAGTCCGGATTGAGGAGCCACTGCCGCGGCGCCGTGCGCGGCAGGATCAAGCACGCCGTGACGATCCGCTGCGGCGGCGCATCCAGTACCTCCGGACGCGGCCCGAGACCGGTCGTCTCGCAGTCGTAGGTGACCATCCGGCCGTCGTGCCAGGCGAAGGTCTCGCTCCACCGCGTCATGCCGACACCGCCTTACGCGCCGCCCACAGGCGGTTGCACGTCCGGCACCTTCGACGGCCATCGGTCCTGATGTGGGTGTTCGCGGGCGTGTACTCGTGGCCGTTCTTGCAGTGCGTCTGAGAGGCGAAGTACTCGAGATGCCGAGCGCGAAGCTCCCCGCGCTCGACGTTGACCAAGTGCGGCACGGCCTCCAAGTGGCTCGGGTTGCAGCACTTGGTGTTGCGGCAGAGATGATCGAGCTCGAGGCCGTCGGGCACCGGGCCCACGAGCAGCGTGTAGGTGATGACGTGAACGCGCTTCGAGATTCCAGCCTCACGCAGGGCCGTGAGGTTGACCTCGCCGTAGCCGTGGCGGTTGCATCGTTGCTGCCACTCCCAGCACTCTGCGTCGGTGACCGTGATCCGCGCCTTGATGTGCGCGACGGGGTCCGTGACCCGGCTCATCGCGCACCGCCGATCCGGCGCGCGCACACCGCGGGGTGGCGGCTGCGGTCGGCGGCCACGCGCCGGGCGCGGGCGTCGCGCCTCGCGTCGGCCAGCTCGAGCACCAGCAGGTGCAGGATCGCGATCAGGCCGACGAGGCCGAGGATGGTGAGGCCGTTCATGCTGCGACCGCCTCTCCGACGCGGAGTGCGGCGAGCCGGTCCAGGGCGGCGGGCGGGAGGACGAGGTCGACGATGCCGTCGGCGGCGTTGAGTTCGCGCTGGCGCTGGATCTGGTCGATGAGCGGCAGCTCGGCGTGCCGCTCGGTGAGCTCGTCGGCGGTCAGATCGAACGCGGGGCTGGTGGGTGCGAGGATGTTCACGCTGCATGTCCCTTGATGGAGGTGTGGCGGCCGGCGGCGGGGCTGTTCTTGGCGGAGTGGCCCGCTGCCGGTTCCTGGGTGAGGTGGGGGCCGAAGACGCGGCGTAGTACCGCGAGCTGCTGCGGGGAGTCGGGCGGCGGCCAGTCCCGGGTGAGCTCGTCGACGTACGCCTCGATCTCGGCGTCGAGGTCCGGCGCCGTCATGCCGACACAGCCTCACGATCGGGCTGCCAGACATTCAGCGGCGTGAGGCCGAGCGCCTTGCTCCAGGCGGTCATGAGCGGGCGACTCGCCTTCTTATGGCCCAGCTCGACGTTGCGGATCGTGTCGGGATGGACCTCTACGCCTTGCTCAGCGATCCGCTCAACCAGAGCCGCTACCGACAGCCCTAGCCCCTCCCTGAAGTCTCTGATTCGAATCTGCGGTCCGACGGGTTCGTTGATCATGTCGCCGACACTACCGACAGATACCGACAGATGCCAGCATTCCGTCGATTTTCGAACAGGTTTCTCCGATCTGGCCTGCAGAATGACAGACGTGTAAGAAGCAGACTGTTCGAAGGCTGCTGGTCAGAATCTGTCGATCTGCCGATAGACCTGTCGCCACATGTCCTGACAGGATGGGGGCATGGATTGGGAAAGGCTCGGCAACGAGGTCGCCGCCCGACGCGTGCAGTTGCGCCTCACGCAGCAGCAGGTGCAGGAGCGCGGCGGGCCTTCGGCGACCAAGCAACGTGAGCTCGAGAACGGTAGGACGTCGGTCCTCAGCGCGAGCAAACGCCGCGACCTTGAGCGCGCCCTGGACTGGCAACCAGGCAGCGTTGAAGCCATCCTCGACGGCGGCGACCCCACGCCCGCGCGTTTGGGTGAAGGCCTCGCCGCCCTCATTCCCGTCGGGATGGATCGCCGCGAGGAGTCGCTGTTGCTCCCGTCCTCCAAGGGCAATCCGGAGTACATCCAGCAGGCAGCGCGACTCGCTCGGCCGACGCGCGAGTACCGCCTCCTGGCGGCGAACCTGGACCTGGCGGAGAAGATCCTCGACCACGCCGAAGCGGCCGTGGAGCCATGGTCAAAGGCCGGGATCCGATCCCAGATGCCGTACATCGGCGACCTGCTCGACTCGGTCGCACGGTATTCCGACATCGTGAGCGGGCCTGAGTTCGAGTCGGTCCAGGGACGTGTTCGGCAGGACTCCGAGCGGTACGCCACCCAAAGACTCCGACTCGGCATGTCCCTCGGCATCGAAGGGACGGGCATGGGCGTCCGCGCAGCCCTCGGTGAAGACTGGGAGTCGAGAATCGACTGGTCGCAGCTTGAGCAATTCGAGGACGTCCGCAGAGCGATCGGCGAGCTCGAGGAAGCCTCGCGTGACCGCCATGGCGACGATGTCCACCTGGACTCGGCGAACTTCTTCAACAACGTGTTCAGCCGTTGGCTGCGAGCCCGCGGTGTCCTGGACGCCGACCAGGCTGACTTCGAGTTGGCCGCCCGTGATCTCGGCGCAGAGCCAGTCGGCCGGAAGGTCCGGCGCGCGCAGGACGAGGCCGGCGAGCTCCCCGATCCCGAAGGCCCGGAGGGCGGCGCGTGATGATGGCGTCGCCGTGGCCCTCGCACAAGGCCAACTACGTTCTGCGCAAGATCCTCTGCGCCAAGCTCGGTTACTCCAAGCTCGCGGGATCGCAAAGTGGGAGCCACGTATGGCTAGTCGCCGAAGGCAGGCCTCAGATACGCTGGGGATACCACGCCAAGCGGACCATCGCTGGGCAGGAACTCAAGAGGATCCTCGTCAAGGACGCAGGTCTCACGATCGAGGAAGCGAAGGAGGTGCTAGGGCTATGAAGAACCTTCACCTGGTGTTCACCAACTACGAAGGGTTCGGTTGGTCGATTCACAGTCCGCAGCTCCCGGGGCTGGCAGCCGGCCGCACGACGAGCACCGACATCGTGAATGACACCCCCGAGATCCTCCGGTTCGCTGGTGCCTCGACTGACGATGTGGGCGCGCCCAACGTCTACGTCCACGAGGAACATGCACGCACCGACCCGTACGGCAACGAGTACCTGATCAGGATGTACGGTCCTCCGAATGGCGATGCGAGCGATCGTGAGCATCTTGCGGGACTCGCCGCAGGGGCCGTCGACGATGGCATCTGGACGGACGCGGAACGCGCGAAACAGCCGTTGCTCAGCACCGAGGAAAGGCTGATCATCGTGGCCCTACCGACTGACACACTCGGTTGGATCCGCGACCAGATGGATTCGGATGACTCTGCCACCCTGATTGTGGCGGCCCCTGGCGTCGGGGCGAACGCCGTCTGGAATGTGCCCTATTCGGTTCCGGGCTTCGAGTCGAACCTCGGACGCGACCTCGTCGAGTTGGGCCTGTCCGACACTTCGACCGTCGACGAAATGCTGCGCGCGCTCCTGGCCGCAGACGCGGCGGTTCCCTCGAAGGCACTCCCCGAATCTACGGCGTTTCGACGCGAACTTACATCCGTGTAGTTCCTGGTCAGAGCGGTTTCTGTCGGTCCGTACGTGTACAACATCGGGCATGACGATCGAACGAGGAGCCTGGCACCCGTGGCGGGAGGCCCGCGCCCGGAACTGGCTGGAGATCCGCTTCGGCGACGTCGGCCACACCACGCTCGCCGGGTGCATCAACGGCCGGCGGATTCAGCTCGCCGACGACCTCACCCAAGCCGAACGACGCTGCACCATCGCGCACGAGCTCGTCCACGACGAACGCCGCGTGTACCCCCGCGACCCGGTCCTCCGAGCTCGCGAGGAGACCACGGTGCACGAGATCGCCGCGCGCCGGCTCATCGAGCTCGAGGACCTCGTCGACGTCCTCCGCTGGGCCCGGCACGCCACCGAGGTCGCCGACGAGCTGTGGGTCGACCTGCCGACACTCCTCGCCCGCGTCCGCGCGCTCACCGACGACGAACGAGCGTGGGTCGACGCCCAGGTGGAGGACCGGCCATGCTGACCGACCAGCAGCGCGCGATGCTCGACTTCGAGTCGTCATGGTGGCGGCAGCGCGGCTCGAAGGAGGACGCGATCACCGCCGCGTTTGGGGTGTCGCCGGTTCGGTACTACCAGCTGCTCAACCGGTGCTTGGATGATCCCGAGGCGGTGGCCTACTCCCCCACGACCGTCCGCCGCCTGCAACGTATCCGCGCGCCGAGAAGGGCCAACCACGATGACGACTGACCTCCGGAGGCCCACCCGCACGACGATCGCCTCCAGCGCCGCAGCCGCGCTGCTCGCGCTCGCCGCGGGCTGCTCCAGCACAGACTCGCCGACCACCGCGCCGGCGCCCTCGGTCGCCGCCACGTCCGCCGAGACCTCACCCGCCGCGCCGCCCGGGTCCGCGAAGGCCAAGGCGGTCTCTCTCACCGACGCGCTCACCGCCGCCGGCGCGCAGTGCACCACCGGCACCAAGGGGCAGGACTGCACCCTCAGCGGCGTCAAGCTGACCCTGTCGAGCGGGACTTGGGGATCGGACACCGCGCTACGGCGCCGCGCGTGCACCGAGGGCTACGTGAACAGCACCTACAAGGTCATCACCGACGGCCGCGACATGATCACCACCGACTTCAACAAGGACCTCGCGGCGATCATCACCGCGCTCCGCGAACACGGTGCCGACCCGCGCGAGGCCAGCTACTGCCCGTAGACGATCCTCGGCTAGATTCGCTCGATCAGCACGTCGGCTGGGCGGAACTTCGCCACGCCCCGGGCCGTCGTCGGCATCACGCGCACCGTCAACATCGACTGGATCACCTCGCGCTTCTCCACCACCGTCAGCTCGTCCCAGTCGTCCGGGTTCTCTGCCAGCCGCCCGATGAGCGGAGACCGATACGACGCCCGAGCTCGCGCCAGCGCGGCGTCGATCTGTGGCTGCAGCTTCTTCTCGATCGCCGCCAGCGCGCGGGGCGAAGGACCGCCCGGCTCCGCCGCGGCGAGCGTGAACTCGTCCAGGCGGGCCTGGAGGTCTACTGCCTCCCTGCGCGCGGCCGCGGCCATCACACCACCGTCGTCGCCGAGCTGCGCCCGGTCGATCTTCCGGATCCGCGCCAGCGTCGCGCGCACGACCATCTTCTCGAGCGGCTTCGCCTGCCGTCTCACGTGCAGCCCGTCGCTGCACGCGTACGCCGGTGGCGCGCTGATCTTCTGGGCCGACGGCGGCCAGTAGTGACGCATCCCCGCGCCACACACGCCGCACCGCGCGATCCCGGCCAGCAGGTGCCGCACCGGCACGCCGCCACCGCCGCTCGCGCGGCGGGCCGGGTCAGCGAACGCCGCGATGATCTGATCGCGCTGCTCCGGCGACCACAGCGCCGGCCAGTTCGCCTCACCGACGACCTTCCCCTGATGCACGCGCAGGCCCGCATAAGACGCGAGGTGGAGCCGGTCGCGCATCTGCCTGTGCGTGCCCGTCACACCGTGCTCGTTCGCCCAGCGGGTCACCTCCCGCAGCGTCTCGCCCGCGAGGATCCGGCGGGCCGCCTCCTGCATCACCGGCGCGACCTCGTCGGGCTCCCACGTGACCGTGCGGCCCGTGCGCGGATCGCGGACCGGCCGGTAGCCCGGCGGGTTCTTCCCATGGGGCCGCCCTTCCGCCGCCGCCGACCGCTTCCCGCGGAGCACGCGGGCGCGGATCTGCTCAGCCTCCTTCTCCGCGAGCAGCGCGTCGAGGCCCGTGCCGAACCGGTCGTCGCCGTCGGAGAGGTCGAAGACGCGGCCGTTGTACGCCCATTTCACGCCACGGTCCGCGCACAGGTTCCGCAGCTCGACGTAGGCCGCGAGGTCGCGCTGCGCTCGGCTGGCCTCCCACGTGACGAGGACGTCGCCCGGGCTCAGGATCTCCTTCAGCTCGCGGTACGCGGGCCGGTCCTTCCCGCTGTAGCGGCTGGCGCCGATGTCGTTGTCGGTGAGGACGCGGGTCACGTTCCAGCCCTGGCGATCGCAGAACTCGCGGCACTCCCGCTCCTGCTCCTGCACGGACCTCGTCCCGTGATCCTGGGACACCCGGGCGTAGATCACCGCATCCATGCTGGTCATCATATCTGAACCTATACATGCACTTGTCTGAAGCGGGCGATCCGGTGCAGATCTCCGCGATCCGCACGGAGAACATCGGCCAGCAGTTCTACGGCTTCTTCCGCCCGACCGGCTGAGCCTCGTGCGGTCGGATCCTCCAGCCGACGCCGAGGTGGCCCGGTGCACTACGCTGGGCGCCATGGCGTCTGACATCGTCCCGATCGAGCTCGGCCTCACCGACGGCCCGGTGTACACCCTGTGGGCACCGCGGTGGCGTGACGGGGAGGACGAATGGGAGGCCTTCCTGGGCCTCGACGAGGATCTGTACGGCTTCTCGTCGGTCGCCGAGTTGGTCGCCTTCGCCCGCAGCGGCAAGGCGAACGACCTGGACGACCACCCGGCCTGGGAGGCCCTGACCACCCTGCCGGCGGAGGCCTTCGTCCCGCGTGACGACCGTAGCTTCGACCTGATCTCGGTGCCGGAACTCGCCGCCGAGGAGCCCACCCCCGAGGTGATCGCCGAACTCGAGGACACCCTCGAGATCGTCGGCCTCATCGGCGAGGTGTGCGAGCTGATCGACGTCACCAAGTTCTTCAACGGCAACCCGGTGCTGGGCACCGTGCGCATCGGCACCCGCAACTTCGAGGGCCGCGAGGGCGCGGAGATGTGGCACAAGGTCGGCCAGATCATCAGCCGCAAGTGGGACGACGTGATCGACGCGATCGAGGGCGTCGTCAGCGCGCCGAAGGTGTCCGCCACCCTCACCGAGGCCGCCGAGCAGGAGCTCGCGGAGGCCGAGGAGAAGGCCGCCGCGCTCGCCGCCGACGCAGCGGATCTGGACGACGACCTCGACGACGTGCCGGGTCTCGACACCGACGACCTGGACGAGGACGACGACGAGTACGAGGGCGACGAAGCCGACGCCGACGACGGGGTGACGCTCGCGAAGAGCGCCGACGAGGACTTCGAGGACGAGGAGGATGACGATTCCTTCTGGGGTCAGGTCGGCATCGACCCGATCAAGATCATCACCTCCACGGGCGAGTACTACACGCTGCGCTGCTACCTCGACGACAGCCCGGTCTTCCTGGGCCGCAAGGGCAAGATCTACGTCTTCGACTCCGAGGGCGCGCTGGCCCGGTACCTCGCGGACGACGACGACACCGACCTCTCGTCGGTCTCCACCTTCGACGAGGTGCGCGTGGCCGCGACCGACGGCTCGCTGGAGATCGAGGTCTACGACGACAACGTCTACGTGCTGCCCGGGATCGGCGAGGACATCGCCGACGGTCCGCGGCGCATCGACCGCGATCAGCTGGACCTCGCGGTGGAGCTGCTGCTGGACTCGGCCGACTTCGCGGACGACGCCTCGGTGCGGGAAGCGCTGCGCCCCACCACTCCGCTGGGCTTCTTCGTCTCCTACGCGCTCGACCCGCAGCCGCGCCGGCTGGCCCCGTCGGGCCCGTTCGACAACGAGGCCGAGGCGTGGCGGGCGCTCGAGCACGACTTCGAGGACCGGCTCACCTCCAAGTGACCGGACCCCGCGGCGCCACCACCGCGGGGTACCCCGGCGTCAGCCGATCAGCACCGCGAAACCGGGCTTGATCACCTCGTCGATGATCGCGAGCCGCTCGTCGAAGGGCAGGAACGCCGACTTCATCGCGTTGATGGTGAAGCGCTGCAGGTCGGTCCAGCCGTAGCCGAAGGTCTCGACCAGCTTGAGCATCTCCGCGCTCATGGTGGTGTCGCTCATGAGCCGGTTGTCGGTGTTCACTGTGACGCGGAAGCGCAACTGCGCCAGCAGGTTGAAGGGATGCTCCTCCATCGAGGCGACCGCGCCGGTCTGGACGTTGGAGCTGGGGCACAGCTCCAACGGGATGCGCGCGTCCCGCACCCGCGCCGCCACCCGGCCGAGGACCGCGCCGGAGAAATCGGTGGATCCCGGCTCGACGCCCGCGATGTCGTCGACGATGCGCACGCCGTGCCCCAGGCGGTCGCAGCCGCAGAAGGCCAGCGCCTCGTGGATCGACGGCAGCCCGAAGGCCTCGCCCGCATGGATGGTGAAGGGGGCGGAGTGATCCCGCATGAACTCGAAGGCGTCGAGGTGGCGGCTGGGCGGGAAGCCCGCCTCGGCCCCGGCGATGTCGAAGCCGACGGCGCCGCGGTCGCGCCAGCGCACCGTCAACTCCGCGATCTCGCGCGAGCGGGCCGCGTGCCGCATCGCGGTCACGAGGCAGCGCACCACGATCGGGCGGCCAGCGGTGCGCGCCGCCGACTCACCCGAGGCGAAGCCCGCGAGCACGGCCTCCATCACCTCGTCGAGCGACAGGCCGCCCTCCAGGTGCTGCTCGGGCGCGAACCGCACCTCGGCGTAGACCACGCCGTCGGCCGCGAGGTCCTCCGCGCACTCGCGCGCCGCCCGGGCCAGCGCCTCGGGCGTCTGCATCACGCCTACGGTGTGCTCGAAGGTCTCCAGGTACTTCACCAGCGAGCCGGAGTCGGCGGCGTCCCGGAACCACGCGGCCAGCTCGGGCTCGGTGGTGGCGGGGAGGTTCGCGTAGCCGGTCTCCGCGGCCAGCTCGAGGACCGTGGCGGGACGCAGCCCGCCGTCGAGGTGGTCGTGGAGCAGCACCTTGGGCGCGCGGCGCAGGGCCTGCAGGTCGATGGGGGTGGGGCCAACGGGATTCGCCATAGGGTCAAGGTACCGGCTACCGGTGCGTAACACGGTCGGCGCGGCTATCGCTCCGTGAGATAGGTGAGGATGGCGCGGACGCGGCGGTTCCCCTCCTCCGGAGGCAGGTCCAGCTTAGCGAAGATGTTCGCCACGTGCTTGGCCACCGCGGCGTCCGAGACCACCAGCGCCGCAGCGATATCGGCATTGCTGCGCCCCTCCGCCATGAGGGCGAGCACCTCGCCCTCGCGGGGCGTGAGGCGGTCGAGCACCGTCGGGGTGAACATCTTGGAGATCACCTCGGGGTCGACCACCACTCCCCCGCTCGCGACGGTGTCGAGGGCGCGGAGGAAATCGTCCACGCGGCCGACCCGCTCCTTGAGCAGGTAGCCCACGCCGCCGCCGGAGTCCAGCAGCCGCCGCGCGTACGCGGCGGCGACGTACTGGGACAGCACCAGGACCGGCAGGCCCGCGCGGCCGGCCCGCAGATCCAGCGCCGCCCGAAGCCCGTCGTCGCCGTGCCCGGGCGGCATCCGGACGTCGGTCAGCACCAGGTCGACGGTGCCGGGATCGATCGCCCGGAGCGCATCGGCGTCGCCGAGCAGGCCGGCCACCTCGTGGCCGGCCCGTTCGACGATCCGCTGCAGCCCCTCGGCCAGCAGCACGGAATCCTCGGCTATTGCAATGCGCATCGCGCGCAGCCTACGACATCGCCTTCGCCCAGTAGAGCGTCGTGGGCCCTCCGGGCGGGCTCAGCACCGTCAGCGTCGCGCCGATGGACTCGGCCCGCTCGATCAGGCCGGCCAGGCCCGTGCCGCCGGCGGGATCCGCCCCACCCGTACCGTCGTCCATGACCGTCATCGACACCCCGAGCGCGCCCGCCGCGAACGTGATCCGCACCGTGCTCGCGCCGCCGTGCTTGATCGCGTTGGTCACGGCCTCGCTGGCGGTGTAGTACATGGCCTGCTCGATCTCGGCGGGCAGGCGGCCGCCGGGCGCCCAACCCTCGCCCGCGCTCACGTCGACCCGGATCGCGCCGCCGAGCTCGGCGCACGCCGCCTCGACACCGGCATCGTCGAGCACCTGCGGGTGCACGCCGCGGACGGTGTCCCGCAGGCCCGCCATGGCGCGCTCGAGCCGGGCCTGCGCCTCGGACACCTGGCCGCGCAGGGCCTCGTCGGCGGTCTCCGGCAGGCTCTGCTGCAGCTCGCCGAGCTGCATGGACAGGCTCGCGAGGTCCTGCTGCGGGCCGTCGTGCAGGTTGCGCTCGATCCGGCGCCGCTCTCCCTCGAAGGAGTGCACCAGCACGCCGCGGGAGGCCTCCAGCGTCGTGACGCGGCGCTGCAGCTCCTCCTCGGTGGGGCCGAGCAACAGGCGCGCGGTGGCGGCCTGCGCGACCGAGACCGCGTACGTGATGTAGAGCCCCGCCGCACAGATCACCGCGCCGATCGCGCCCCAGACCGCCTGGCTGACGACACTGTCGATCGCCGTGCCCATGACGTTGACCTCGCCGTCGAGGAAGGGAGCGATCACGAGCCCGCCGCCGATCGTCCATCCGATCACCGCGCCGAGGAAGACGATCGGGGTGAGCACTGCGAGGAGCAGCGAGTACGCGACCTCACGCCAGGTGGCCCGCTCGCCGAGGCGCGCGCCCGCGCGGGTGGACAGGTTGCCGGACACCGGCGGGTGCGGGTCCCCGATGGCCTGCTCCCCCAACCAGGTGACCCGCAGCCGCTCCAACTTCGCCAGCCCGAACGACCACGCCGGCGCGAACGGCAGCAGCACAACCACGACGTAGAGGAAGAAGAGCACCCACCCGACGATCATCGACCCGGCGAAGTAGGCCAGGCCGCGCCACGGCGCGGACGTGGTGAGGAAGCGCAGCGGCTCGCGGAGTGGCGCGGCGAGCGCGCCGCGCGCGGGCTCGGACTGCGCCGGGGACGGGGTCACGTAATCGATCATGCCGTAGACGCTATGCACGCCGCGGGCGCGAGTCCCTGGCCCCAGCCGGAGAATCCGGGGTGGTGCCAGCACTACCCTCCGCCGGATCAGGCGGCGACGTGCGGGCGGGCGTCCTTCGCGCCGCTCCCGTCGTCGCCCACCTCGCCGGTCATCGGCGGGATCAACAGGGACGCGACCAGGCCCAGCAGAACGAAGGCCGCCGCGACATAGCCGCCCACCATGATGCCGTCGGTCATCGCGCTGCGGCCTGCGTCCGCCACGACGGCGGTGGACGGATCGGCGGCGAAACCGCCGATCGCGGCGCCGGCGCTGTCCGCGAGCGTGCCGGACAGCGCGTCAGCCTGCTCGGGACCCATCCCATGGTCGGTCAGGTAGGTCTCCGACCGCGAGCTCAGCGCGGTGAAGAACACGGTGGTGAGGATCGCGATGCCCAGGGCGGAGCCGAGCTGCCGGAACGCGCTCTGGATGCCCGCGGCCTGGCCGTCCTCACTCGCCGGCACGTCGGCGAGGACGACGTTCGTGACCTGCGCGGTCGCGAAGCCGACGCCGACGCCGTACAGCGCGAGGACCAGCGAGAGCACCCACCAATTCGTGTCCGTCGCGGCGACGAACGCGAGGCCGGCGAGGCCGACGACCTCGAAGGCCAGGCCCAGCCGCAGCATCGCGAGGGGCGTGACGTTCTTGTCCGCCAGGCCGAAGCTCGCACCGCTGGCGACGAAGCTGCCGACGGCGATCGGGACCAGGAGCAGGCCCGACTGCATCGCGGTGTAGCCCAGCGTGAATTGGAGCCACAGGGGCAGGACCGCGATGATGCCGAACTCCCCGACGCCGATGATGAGCGTCGCGACGTTGCCGTTGCGGAACGAGGCGATCGAGAACAGCCGCAGGTCCATCAGGGCCTTGTCCACGTCGCCGCGCCGGCGCAGCAACACCTGTCGAGCGACGAAGCCGGTCATCGCGAGCGCGCTCAGCACGAGCGCGACGAGCACGGGCGACGGTCCGCTCGCCCAGTGGCGGCCGGCGACGTCCAGCGGACGGGTGACGGTCCACCATCCGTAGGTGCGGCCCTCGATCAGGCCGAAGGCGAGAAGACCCAGTCCGGCGACGGAGAGGATCGCCCCGAGGGCGTCCAACCGCCCGGCGACGCGCGGCGCGCGATCGACGCAGAGTACGACGCCGACGATGATCAGCACCGCCAGCGGCACGTTGATCCCGAAGGCCCAGCGCCAGGAGAAGTGCTCGGCCAGCCAACCGCCCAGCAAGGGCCCCAGGGCCGCTGCGGCCCCGATCGTGGATCCCCAGATCGCGAACGCCTGGCCGCGGGCCTTGCCGGTGAAGGTGGCGTTGAGCAGCGCGAGCGAGGTGGGCAGGATCATCGCAGCACCGGCGCCCTGCACGAACCGCGCGACGATGAGCACCTCGGTCCCCGGAGCGATCCCGGCCGCGATGCTGCTGACGCCGAAGACCACGACGCCCGCGGTGAACACCCGGCGCACTCCGTGGATGTCGGCGACGCGACCGACGACCAGGAGCAGCGCCGCGAAGACGATCGCGTACGACTCCTGGATCCACTGCGCCGCAGTGGATCCCGCTCCGAGGTCGGCGATGATCGACGGGTTGATCACATTGACGATCGTGGTGTCGACGACGATCAGCGCGACGCCGAGCGCGATCGCCAGCAGGCCGATCCACTGCCGCCGCGTCGGCACGACTTCCCCCGTGGCGACACCCTGTGGCGAGCCTTCCATGGCAACCTTCTTCCATTGTGGAATAATTCCACCAAGAAACTAGATCGGGCGCGGTAGGTTGTCAACCGAGACGGGTCGGCGTCGTGGGCCGACCGCAGGAGGGGCAGATGAGCGACCGGGTCGAACCGGGTCAACAGGAGCGGCTCGCCGAGTCGCTGCTCAGCTACGGCGCGACCTTCCGCGAGCTCAGCCGCAAGTTCGCAGCCTGGCTGGGCCTGCACTCCACCGACGCCGAGGCCCTCCTCGAGATCTTGTCCGCCGAGGAGAGCGGCACGCCGATCTCGCCGGCCCGACTGAGCGAGCGGATCGGCAGGTCCCACCCCGCCACCACCGCGGTCCTGAACCGGCTCGAGCGCGCCGGCCACGTCGTCCGCACCCGGGAGCACGCTGACCGCCGCGTGGTGACGCTGCGCAGCGGCCCCGAGGTCCAGTCGCTCGCGGACGAGTTCTTCAGCCCGCTCGGCGTCGAGGTCGGCGCCGTCATGGCGCGCTACTCCGCGGCCGAGCTGGAGCGTTTCCAGGGCTTCCTCGACGCGATGCTGATCGCCACGAACGGCCACCTCGAGCGCCCCGTCGAACCCGCCCCGCGCGCACTACCCTGAGACCCATGCGCATCGCGATCCTCGACGACTACCAAGACGTCTCCCGCGAGTACGGCGACTTCTCCGGCCTCGACGTCACCGTCTTCACGGAGCCGCTCACCGACGTCGCCGGCCAGTTGGCCGGGTTCGACGGGGTCGTCGCCATGCGGGAACGCACCCGCTTCCCCGCCGAGGTGCTCCGCTCCCTCCCCGACCTCCGACTGCTGGTGTCGACGGGCCGCCGCAACGCCGCGATCGACCTCGCCGCCGCATCGGAACTCGGGATCACCGTGTGCCACACCGGGTACCGACCCGCGGCCGCCGCCGAGCACACCTGGGCGCTGATCCTCGCGGCGCTGCGCCACGTGCCGACCGAGGACGCGAACATCCGCGCCGGGCGGTGGCAGAGCACCGTCGGGAAGGAACTGCACGAGAGCACGTTCGGCATCGTCGGCCTCGGCGGGCTCGGGCGGCGCGTCGCCCGGGTCGCGAACGCCTTCGGGGCGGAGGTGATCGCCTGGTCCAGCAACATCGACGCCGAGCGCGCGGCGGAGGTCGGGGCGACGGCCGTGAGCAAGGAGGAGCTGTTCGAGCGCGCCGACGTCGTGACGATCCACTACGTGCTCTCCGACCGCTCGCACGGCATCGTCGGCGCCGCCGACATCGCCCGGATGAAGCCGGGCGCACTGCTGGTCAACACCTCGCGGGCGGGCGTGCTCGACACTCCGGCCGCCGCGGTGGCGGCGCGCAGGGGCGACATCCGCCTCGCCCTCGACGTCTTCGACGCGGAGCCGCTGCCCGCCGACGACCCGATCCGCGACGTGCCGAACTCCGTCCTCACCGGGCACGTCGGCTACGTCACCGAGCAGCAGTACCGGACCTTCTACGCGGACGCGGCCGAGGACGTCCGCGCCTATCTCGCGGGCGCCCCCGTCCGCGTCATGAATCCCTAGGCGGTCACCCGGTCCAGCACGAGCGAGCCGCGCGGCACCGTGGACTCGCCGATGGCGGCGGCGCCGTCCAGGGCGGCGACGGCACCGTCGAACTTCTCCGGGGTGTCGGTGTGCAGCGTGAACAGAGGCTCCCCCGCAGTCACGGTGTCGCCGACGGTCGCATGCCAGGTGACGCCGGCCCCGGCCTGCACGGGCTCGCCCTGGCGCTCGCGGCCCGCGCCGAGGCGCCAGGCGGCGATGCCGACGCCCATGGCGTCGAGCTCGGCGAGGACGCCGGAGGCGGGCGCGGCGACGGTGCGCGTGTGCTGCGCGACCGGCAGCGGCGCGTCCGGGTCGCCGCCCTGCGCCGCGATCATCGCCTTCCAGCTGTCCATCGCCTTCCCGTTGGCGAGGTGCTCGGCGGGGTCGGCGTCGACGCCGGCGAGGGCGAGCATCTCCCGCGCGAGGGCGAGCGTCAGCTCCACCACGTCCGACGGTCCGCCGCCGGCCAGGACCTCGAGCGACTCGGCGACCTCGAGCCCGTTGCCGGCGGTGCGGCCGAGCGGGGTGGACATGTCGGTGAGCAGCGCGACGGTGTTCACGCCCGAGTCGTGACCGAGCGCGACCATCGTCTCGGCGAGCTCGCGCGCCTGCTCCGCGGTCTTCATGAAGGCGCCCTTGCCGACCTTGACGTCGAGCACGAGCGAGGCAGTGCCCTCGGCGATCTTCTTGCTCATGATCGAGCTGGCGATCAGCGGGATGGCCTCGACGGTGCTGGTGACGTCGCGCAGGGCGTAGAGCTTCTTGTCGGCCGGCGCGAGCCCGGATCCGGCCGCGCAGATCACGCCGCCGACCTTCTCGAGCTGGTCGAACATCTGCTCATTGGTCAGGTCGGCGCGCCAGCAGGGGATCGCCTCCAGCTTGTCGAGGGTGCCGCCGGTGTGGCCGAGGCCGCGGCCCGAGAGCTGCGGCACGGCGACGCCGTACGACGCGACGAGCGGGGTCAGCGGGAGGGTGATCTTGTCGCCCACGCCGCCGGTCGAGTGCTTGTCCGTGGTGGCGAGCGGGCGGCCGTCGCGGCGCAGGCCGGAGAAGTCCATGCGCTCGCCACTGGCGATCATGGCCGCGGTCCAGCGCGCGATCTCCCGGCGGTCCATCCCGTTGAGGAAGATCGCCATCGCCAGCGCCGACATCTGGTAGTCGGCGACCTCGCCGGAGGTGAACCGGTCGATCACCCAGTCGATCTGGCCGTCGGTGAGGGCCTTTCCGTCGCGCTTGGCAGCGATGATGGAGACGGCGTCGAACACTTCGGTCATGTGGTCTACCTCTTCTCGTCGTGGGCGACCTCGTCGAGGTCGTCGGGCCCGAAGGCGTCGGGCAGCAGCCGGCTCAGGGGCACCGGGCCGGCGCGGTGGTCGATCAGGAGCTCGCCACCGCCGTGTTCGTAGAGGAGCTGGCGACACCGTCCGCAGGGCAGCAGGACGTCGCCGTTGGCGTTGGTGCACGTGAAGGCGAGCAGTCGCCCGCCGCCCGTGGAATGGAGCGCGCTCACGAGGCCGCACTCCGCGCAGAGGGTCAGTCCGTATGAGACATTCTCCACATTGCATCCGGACACCACGCGGCCGTCGTCCGTCAGCGCGGCGGCCCCGACGGGGTAGTTCGAATAGGGCGCGTAGGCGCGCCCCATGGCGTCGACGGCGGTGCGCCGCAATGCCTCCCAGTCGATGTCGGGCACAGCCGATCACTCCCTTCCGGAGGCTTGTTGATCCGGGTCAATTTCGGTCAGGCATACCTAACTAAATCTGTTCGGCCCCAACACATCGGGACCGTGGTTTCGATTCCACATAACGGTGGGTTTAAGGTCAAGGCGTGGGTTCAGGTATACGTCGCGAACGGCGCCGACGCGAGGGCTCAGTCCTTTCGCCGACCTCCGATCGACCGTATCCAAGAAACGATGTCGAAGGCAGGACTCGATGAGCAGTAGTACCGAGGTGGCGGCCGCCGAGGAGCCGCGCCGCGTCTCCCTCTACAAGGGCGATCCGGGCATGTTGAACTGGGTGCTGCACCGCATCAGCGGCGTCACCATCTTCTTCTTCCTGTTCGTCCACGTCCTCGACACGGCGGTCATCCGCATCGATCCCGAGGCGTACGACGCGATCATCAAGACGTACAAGACGCCGATCATCGGCCTGCTCGAGATCGGCCTCGTCATGGCCATCCTGTTCCACGCCCTCAACGGCGTCCGCGTGATCCTCGTGGACTTCTGGAGCAAGGGCGTGCAGTACCAGAAGGCGATGTCCATCGCCGTCTGGACGGTCTTCCTCATCACCGGCGCCGGAATGGCCGCGCGTCTCCTCTACATCATGATCTCGCACGCCTAGGGGGACGCAGAGATATGACTACCGCGAACGAACCCAAGCTCGCCAAGACGCTGCTCAAGCAGTACGACCGCCCCGCGTCGCTCGACAACCCGCGCTCGCCGCACCGTCCGGCGTCCGGCAACTTCGAGAAGTACGCCTGGCTGTTCATGCGCTTCTCGGGCATCGCCCTCCTGGTGCTCGTCTTCGGGCACGTCTTCATCATGCTCGCGCTGGACAGCCAGGGCGTGCACCGGATCAGCGCCGCCTTCGTCGCGCAGCGCTGGGCCAGCCCCTTCTGGCAGATCTGGGACATCACGATGCTGTGGCTCGCCCAGCTGCACGGCGGCAACGGCCTGCGCGTGATCATCGACGACTACGCCCGCAAGGACCGCACGCGGTTCTGGCTCAAGACCCTGCTCGTGCTGTCGATGATCCTCGTGGTCGGCCTCGGCTCGTACGCGCTCCTCTCGTTCGAACCGGCCTCCGTGCCCACCGCCCAGTAACGGCCAGGAAGGACTGACCCGCATCATGCAGGAACATCGTTACGACGTGGTGATCATCGGCGCCGGCGGCGCCGGTATGCGCGCGGCCATCGAGGCCGGCCCCCGCGCCCGCACCGCGGTGCTCACCAAGCTCTACCCCACCCGCTCCCACACCGGCGCGGCGCAGGGCGGCATGTGCGCCTCCCTCGCCAACGTCGAGGAGGACAACTGGGAGTGGCACACCTTCGACACGGTCAAGGGCGGCGACTACATCGTCGATCAGGACGCCGCGGAGATCATGGCCAAGGAGGCCATCGACGCGGTGCTCGACCTGGAGAAGATGGGCCTGCCCTTCAACCGCACCCCCGAGGGCAAGATCGACCAGCGCCGCTTCGGCGGCCACACCCGTGACCACGGCAAGGCCCCCGTGCGCCGCGCCTGTTACGCCGCGGACCGCACCGGCCACATGATCCTGCAGACGCTGTACCAGAACTGCGTCAAGCACGACGTGGAGTTCTTCAACGAGTTCTACGTCCTCGACATCGCGCTGACGGAGACCGAGGACGGGCCCGTCGCCACCGGCGCCGTCGCGTACGAGCTGTCCACCGGCGAGATCCACGTCTTCCACGCCAAGGCGATCATCTTCGCCACCGGCGGCTCGGGCCGCATGTACAAGACCACCTCCAACGCCCACACCCTCACCGGTGACGGCATGGGCATCGTCTTCCGCAAGGGCCTGCCCCTGGAGGACATGGAGTTCCACCAGTTCCACCCGACGGGCCTCGCGGGCCTGGGCATCCTCATCACCGAGGGCGTCCGCGGCGAGGGCGGCATCCTGCGCAACGTCGACGGCGAGCGCTTCATGGAGCGCTACGCCCCCACCATCAAGGACCTCGCACCCCGCGACATCGTCGCCCGCTCCATGGTGCTCGAGGTGCTCGAGGGCCGCGGCGCCGGCCCGAACAAGGACTACGTGCTCCTGGATGTCACGCACATCCCGGAGGAGACCCTGATGGCCAAGCTGCCGGACATCATGGAGTTCTCGCGCACCTACCTCGGCGTAGACCCCGTCACCGAGCTCGTGCCCGTGTACCCCACCTGCCACTACGTCATGGGCGGCATCCCCACCAACATCCACGGTGAGGTGCTGCGCGACAACACGAACGTGGTCCCCGGCCTCTACGCCGCCGGCGAGTGCGCCTGCGTCTCCGTGCACGGCGCCAACCGCCTCGGCACCAACTCGCTGCTCGACATCAACGTCTTCGGCCGCCGCTCCGGCATCGCCGCCGCGGAGTACGCCAAGACGCACGACTTCGTGCCGCTGCCCGAGAACCCCTCGGAGATGGTCGAGAAGTGGGTCGCCTCGATGCTCAGCGACCACGGCAACGAGAACGTCATGGCGATCCGCACCGAGCTGCAGCAGACGATGGACAACAACGCCGCCGTCTTCCGCACCGAGAAGACCCTCTCGCAGGCCCTCGAGGACGTCCGCGCCCTCAAGAAGCGCTACGAGCACGTCACCGTCACCGATAAGGGCACGCGCTTCAACAGCGACCTGCTCGAGGCCATCGAGCTGGGCTTCCTGCTCGAGCTGGCCGAGGTCACCGTCGTCGGCGCCCTCAACCGCAAGGAGACCCGCGGCGGCCACGCCCGCGAGGACTACCCCAACCGCGATGACGAGAACTTCATGGTGCACACCATGGCGTACAAGGAGGGCGAGGGCCTGGAGTCCGGGATCCGTCTCGACACCAAGCCCGTCGTGCAGACCCGCTACGAGCCGATGGAGCGTAAGTACTGATGACCGCCGCAGTTGATACCCCCGCGTCCGTGCAGCCGCCCGTTCCGCCCGGCTCCACGATGGTCACGATCAAGGTCTACCGGTTCAACCCGGAGGACCCGGACGCGGCCGGCTGGCAGAGCTACCGGGTTCCCGCGCTCCCCTCGGACCGCTTCCTGAACCTGCTGCTGTACATCAAGGGCTACCTCGACGGCACCCTGACCTTCCGCCGCTCCTGCGCCCACGGCGTGTGCGGCTCGGACGCCATGCGCATCAACGGCGTCAACCGCCTCGCCTGCAAGATGCTGATGAAGGACTTCCTCGTCGAGGGCAAGGAGATCACCGTCACGGTCGAGCCCATCCGCGGCCTGCCCGTGGAGAAGGACCTCGTCGTCGACATGGAGCCCTTCTTCGACGCCTTCCGCGCCGTGAAGCCCTTCCTGATGACCTCCGGCAACGAACCGACCCGCGAGCGCATCCAGTCCCCCACGGACCGCGAGCGTTTCGACGACACCACCAAGTGCATCCTCTGCGCCTGCTGCACCACCAGCTGCCCGGTGTACTGGATGGACGGCTCGTACTTCGGCCCCGCGGCCATCGTGAACGCGCACCGCTTCATCTTCGACAGCCGCGACGAGGGCGCCGCCGAGCGCTTGGAGATCCTCAACGGCGTCGACGGTGTCTGGCGCTGCCGCACCACCTTCAACTGCACCGACGCGTGCCCCCGCGGCATCCAGGTGACGAAGGCCATCCAGGAGGTCAAGCGCGCCCTCCTGTTCAGCCGCTAGAACCTTTACTGCAGCCCGGAAACGCCCCGGACCTCACCCGAGGTCCGGGGCGTTTCTCACTCCCGACGACAGGACCGCCGGTGGCCCCGAGCCTGATCAGCACCCCGATCGACGAGGCCGTGCTGCGCGGCCATCTCGACCTCGAACGGACGGCCCGCGGCGCCCTTCCGCACCGCCTCCCCGCCGAGGCCCGCCGCCGGATCCCCGACGCGCGGCTCGCCTCCGCGGAGGCGCAGCCCTCGGGCGTGCGCCTCGTCCTCCGGACCGCCGCCACCGTCATCGAGCTCGAGACCCTGCCCACCAAGCGCGCGTACGCCGGCCTCCCGCCGCTGCCCGACGGTGTCTACGACCTCGTCGTGGACGGCCGCCTCGTCTCCCGTACGACGGTGCCGGGCGGGAACGTCGACACCGTCATCGACATGGTGACGCAGGAGGCCGAGCTCACCGAGGGCCCTTCCGGCAGCGCACGATTCGCGGACCTGCCCGCGGGCGAGAAGGACGTCGAGATCTGGCTGCCCCACAACGAGATCACGGAGCTGATCGCGCTGCGCACGGACGCCCCGGTGAGCCCGCAGCCGCCCCGCGATCGCCTCTGGCTGCACCACGGCAGCTCGATCAGCCACGGTTCCAACGCCACTCATCCGACCGGGACGTGGCCGGCGATCGCCGCGGCGGCCGCCGGCGTCGACCTGATCAACCTCGGCTTCGGCGGCAGCGCGCTCCTCGATCCGTTCGTCGCCCGCGCGATCCGCGACACCCCGGCCGACCTGATCAGCCTCAAGCTCGGCATCAACGTCGTCAACGCCGACGTGATGCGGCTGCGCGCCTTCACCCCCGCCGTGCACGGCTTCCTCGACACGATCCGCGACGGCCACCCGAGAACGCCGCTGCTCGTGATCTCCCCCATCCTCTGCCCGATCCAGGAGCACACACCCGGCCCGGTGATGCCGGTCCCTCGGCCGGCGGCCTGCGCTTCGAGGCCACCGGGGATCCCGCCGAGGTCCGCGCGGGAAAGCTCACGCTGACCGTCATCCGGGAGGAGCTCGAGCGGATCGTCGCGGAGCGGACAGCCGCGGACCCGAACCTGCACCTCCTCGACGGCCGCGCCCTGTACGGCGCGCACGACTACGGCCGCCTGCCGCTCCCCGACGAACTGCACCCCGACGGGCCCACCCACTCCCTGATCGGCACCCGGTTCGGCGAGCTCGCCTTCGGCCCGGGCGGCGGCTTCACACCATAGGACACCACAGTGACACCATGATTCACCTGGCGATTCTCATGTTTCCCGCCTATCGCTGTTGACGTGACACCATGATGGTGTCATAGTTGACGCCATGGACATCACCCCCTTCGTCAGCGACCTCCAGCGTCAGCTCATCGCCGCCGCCGAACGCGACTTCACGGATGCCGGGGACAACGGCGTCGACGACGCCCGCGCCTCCGCGGAGCGCCTCGCCTCCGGCCTCGACGCCGCCACCCGACTCGTCCTGCTGGACGCGCTGTCCGCCGCGACCGGCGAGATCACCCGCGACCTGGTGCCCGGCTCCGTCGACCTGCGCCTGCGCGGCCGCGACGTCGAGTTCGTCGTCGCCGCGGCGCGCGCGGAGCAGGACGAGGACGCGACCACCGCGACCGGCGTCGACTTCGACGACACCAGCAGCTCGCGCACCACACTGCGCCTCCCGGACGTCCTCAAGTCGCAGGTCGACGAGGCCGCCGCGGCCGACGGCGTCTCCGTGAACACCTGGCTGGTGCGGGCCGTCGCGGCCGCGCTCGCCCCGCGCAGACGACGAACCGCCCAGCGCGCGCTCCGCACCGGCGACGACTTCGCCGGCTGGGCGCGCTGACCCCTCCCCGCCCGATCCCCCTCCGAACACACCACAACCGCACAGCCCGACGAGAACCCCGCGCCCCGCGGGGTCGGCCGAGCGCACCCTTCGAAAGGTCCCATCATGCCCGTCTTCCCCACCCCCGAGCCCATCGACCTCGCAGTCAACCTGCAGGTCGGCGACATCGACGTGATCGCGAGCGACCGCACGGACGCCGTCGTGACCGTCTCCCCCAGCTCTCCCGACAAGGCGGCGGACCGGCGCGCCGCCGAGGCCACGCGCGTCGAGTTCGACGGTGCCCGGCTCACCGTAGTCGGCCCCAAGCCGAAGTTCAGCCTGTTCGGCCCGAGCGAGTCGGTGGACGTCACCGTCGAGCTGCCGGCCGGCTCCCGGTTCACCGCCGAGAGCGCCGTCGGCGGCGTCCGCACCGAGGGCCGCCTCGGCGCCACCCGCATCAAGGCGACCACCGGCATGGTCGAACTGGATGCGACGGGCGACCTGTGGCTGCGCGCCGGGCACGGGAACGCCACGGCCCGCGCGGTCGACGGCTCGGCGGAGATCACCGCCGACCACGGCCAGATCCGCATCGATTCCGTCGCCGCCGACGCCGTGCTCAAGGCCTCCCACGGCAGCATCCGCATCGGCGAGGCGCTGGGCGGCGTCGACGCCAACCTCTCGTACGGCGATCTCGACATCGACCGCTCCACCGGGTCCGTCACGGCGAAGACCGCCTACGGCGCCATCTCCCTGCACGAGGTCTCCGCCGGCGTCGTCGACGTGGAGAGCAGCTACGGCAAGCTCACCGTCGCTGTGGCAGAAGGCGTCCCCGCCTGGCTCGACCTGTCCTCCAAGGAGGGTCGCGTCCGCAACCACCTGGAGGAGAGCCTCCCCGATTCCACCACCGGCGACCACGTCGCGGTGCGCGCGCGGGCCAAGTTCGGCGACATCGACATCCGGCGCGCCCGCTGAGCGCGCCCCCGACGACCAGGAGAACACCATGACCATCACCACCACCGCGGCCATCGAGGTCCGCGGCATCGAGAAGTCCTACGGCGACCTGCCGGTGCTCCGCGGCGTCGACTTCGCCGTCGTCCCCGGCAGCATCTTCGCCCTCCTCGGCGCGAACGGCGCGGGCAAGACGACGCTGGTCCGCATCCTGTCGACGTTGCTGCGCCCCGATGCCGGCAGCGCCGTCGTGCACGGCTACGACGTGACCTCCGAGGCGCAGCAGGTACGCGAATCCATCAGTCTCACCGGGCAGTTCGCCGCCGTCGACGAGATCCTCACCGGGCGCGAGAACCTCGCACTCGTGGCGCGGCTGCGGCACCAGAGCGATCCCGGCGCCGTCGCCGACGAATTGCTGAGCCGCTTCCGCCTCACCGACGCCGGAGGCCGGAAGGTCGGCACCTACTCGGGCGGCATGCGCCGGCGCCTCGACATCGCCATGAGCCTGATCGGCGATCCCGCGGTGATCTTCCTCGACGAGCCCACGACCGGCCTCGACCCGGAGGCCCGGATCGACGTGTGGGACATCGTCAAGGAGCTCGCCGATCGCGGCACGACGGTGTTGCTGACCACCCAGTACCTGGAGGAGGCCGAGCAGTTGGCCGACCGGATCGCCATCCTGCGCGACGGGCGGATCATCGCCGACGGCACCCTCGCCGAGCTCAAGCGGATGCTGCCGGCGGCGAAGGTCGAGTACGTCGAGAAGCAGCCCACGCTCGAGGAGATCTTCCTCGCCCTCACCGGAACCCGCACCGACACCCCCACCACGACCGAGGACCGATCATGACCAGCTACGCCGTCTCCGATACCAGTGCGCTGCTGGGCCGTTCGCTCAAGCACATCACCCGCAGCGTCGACACCATCGTCACCACCGCGATCACGCCGATCGCGATGATGCTCCTGTTCGTCTACGTCTTCGGCGGGGCGATCAAGGGCAGCACCGGCGACGAGAACTACGTGAACTACCTGCTGCCCGGAATCCTGTTGATGGCCATCGCCTCCGGCATCGCCTACACCGCGCTGCGGCTGTTCAACGACATGCAGGGCGGCATCTTCGAGCGCTTCCAGTCGATGCCGATCGCGCGCTCGTCGGTTCTGTGGGCGCACGTGCTCACGTCGATGGTGGCCAACGCGATCACCGTGCTGATCATCATCGGCGTGGGGCTGATCATGGGCTTCCGCTCCTCGGCGGGCCCGCTCGCCTGGCTCGGCGTCGCCGGCATACTGGCGCTGTTCACCCTGGCGCTCACCTGGATCGCGGTGGCCGTCGGTCTGACGGCGAAGTCCGTCGACGGCGCGACCGGGTTCTCCTACCCGCTGATCTTCCTGCCGTTCATCAGCTCCGCCTTCGTGCCCACCGACACCATGCCCGGGCCGGTGCGCGCCTTCGCGGAGAACCAGCCGGTGACCTCGATCGTCAACACGATTTCGGCCCTGCTGGCCGAACGTCCCGTCGACACCGGTGACCTGGTCTCGGCCCTCGCCTGGTGCACCGGAATCCTGGTGGTCGCCTACGGCGGGGCGATGCTCGCCTACCGCCGCCGGATCAGCTGACGCCCAGCCCGATCCGCCCCTGCTGCGCCGCGCGCCGATGCGCGCGGCGCAGCATCGCGCGGATCACGGCCGGGTGCACGCGCCGCACCACGGCGAGGTACGCCCGGCCCTTCGCGGTCGACGGCGCCGAGACGGTGGTCAGGGTCACGGCACCGTCGGCCACGAGGACCGAGGCTCGGAATCGCAGGTGGCCGGGGTCCCCGCCCAGCAGCACCTCGGTCTCGGACCGCTCGCGCGTCGCGAAGAAGTCCTCCCGCTCCCCGCGATCGATGCCCACCAGGAGCGCCACGGCCTGCCGTACGGCGAACGCCGCGCGCACCCAGCCCGGCAGGTCGCGGAACGTGGCATCGGCCCAGGCCTGCGGATCCGTGGGGAATCCCCGCCACACCGGCACGGCGAAGGCGTCCACCAGGGCACCGGGCCGCCCGGACTGTTCCGCGAGCGAGCGCCGGGCGAGCACGGCGCCGTCCGGGACGTCGACGGATCGGACCGCGGGCAGATCGACGGTGCGGAGCATCCGCACCCACGCCGACCATCGCGCCGGCCGCGTGACCGAACCGGTGGCGGCCAGCTCGGCGTCGTCGAGCAGGTCCTCGAGCACCGCGTCGTGGAGGGGCACCAGGAGGAGCGGCCCCAGGATCCGCATGGCGCCCTCGGTCCGGCAGTCCAGGACGTGCCGCACCCGAGTACGGCCGTCGGCGACGGGTTCCAGCGAGATCTCGTGGTGTCCCGTAATGCCCGGTGTGGAGTGGAAGGCGAAGCGGATCCGGCGTCCCGGTTCGGCGTCCACCACCCGGTAGCGGATGGGGCCGTGGCCGCCGTCGGCGCCGACGACGGGCGGTCCGTCGAGGATCATCGGCTCCCACGCCGGCGCGGGCCACAGCACGTCGTCGGGGCCGCCGAGGCGGTCCAGGAGCGGCGCGAGCGCCGATGCCGGCGCCCCGACGATCCGCTCGTGCACGTTATGGATCCGACCGGCCACGGGACACCTCCGTACGGTTGCGTATGGCTCCATACGGTACCGTATTGTAATGGACGGATCCAGCCCTCGACGACGACTCACCGCGGACGACTGGACCGGCGCCGCGCTGCAGGCGATCGCCGAGGGCGGCCTCGACGCGGCCGCGGTCGAGCCCCTCGCGAAACGCCTCGGCGCGACCAAGGGCAGTTTCTACTGGCACTTCTCGAACCGGCGCGCGCTCCTGGACCGCACGATGGAGACGTGGGAGAAGGTGCACACCGACGCCGTCATCGCCGCCACCAGCGCGGCACCGGCAGCGCCCGAGCGCCTGGCGGAGCTGCTGGAAATCGTCTTCGGCAGCATCGGCGAGCCACTCGAACTGGCGCTGCTCGCGGCCGTCGACGACCCCAGCGTGGGCGCCGCGGTCGCCCGGGTCACCGAGCGGCGCGTCGACCACGTCGCCGGGCTCTACCGCGCCGCCGGGCTCGACGAGGAGGCGGCGCGCAGCAGCGCCGTGGCCGCCGTCGCGCTGTACCTGGGCCACGCCCAGTTGGCGGCGGCGGCACCGTCGACCCTGCCGGAGGGCGCCGCGTGGACGGCCCACCTCACGCGCCTCGGCGAACTCCTGGCGCCGCGCCCCTAGACCTGCTCCGCGGGCACCTTCTGCGCCGCGGCCTTCTGGTGCGTGGGCGTCGCGAAGAACTGCACCACCACGAAGGCGACCACGAGTGCGGCGGCGGGCAGCAGGATCGTCGAGCCCATGGCGTCGGCGAAGGGCCCGCGCAGGAACTGCGGCAGCGCACCGGTGGCCATCGCCCCGCCGCCCTGCGCGTGGCCGGTGGCGGCGGCGATCTTGTCCTCGATCTCGTGCTGCATGAGCACGCCGACCGCCGCGCTGCCGAGCACCGCGCCCACCTGCCGGGTCATGTTGTAGACGCCCGAGCCGGCGCCGGCCAGCGGCAGCGGCAGGTTCCGGTTCGCGGTGGCGGCGAGTGGCCCCCAGATGAAGGCGTTGCCGACGCCCATGAGGCCGATCGGCGCCAGGATGCCGATCACCGGCGTGGTGTCGTGCGCGACGAGGGCCAGCCAGAACAGGGCCGCCGCGTTCGCCGCGAAGCCGAATCCGGTGAGGTACTTGGGGTGCACCTTGTCGGCCAGCTTGCCCGACGGGGCCGCCAGGGCCCCGGAGATCACGGCCAGCGGGATGAGCAGCAGCGCCGAGCGAGTGGGCGTGAGCCCCATGGACTTCTGCGCGAAGAGCATGAGCGGGATCGACATGCCGGTGACGGAGAATCCCATGCAGGCGATCGCGGCGTTGGCCAGCGAGAAGTTCCGGTCCTTGAACAGGGTCAGCGACATGAGCGGCTCGGCCGCCTTGGTCTGCCACCACACGAAGGCGACGAGCAGCGCGAGGCCCCCGACGATCATCGTCCAGATGCCGGCCGACCAATCCTCCTTCTGCCCCTCCTGCAGACCGAAGGTGAGCAGGAACAGGCCGAGCGCGCTGAGCACGATGCCGGGGATGTCGAGCTTGTGCTTGTGGGTCGGCAGGTTCGGCACGAGGATCACGGCGGCGATGAAGGCCGCGATGCCCACGGGCACGTTGACGAAGAAGACCCACTCCCAGCCGAGCCGATCGACGAGCACGCCGCCCGCCAGCGGGCCGACGAGGATCGCGACGCCGGCGACGGAGCCCCACAGCGCCATCGCGGTGCCGCGCTTGTTCGGCGGGAAGGTGCGGGTGATGACGGCCATCGTCTGCGGGGTCATGAGCGCGGCGCCCAGGCCCTGCACGACGCGGGCCGCGATGAGCATGCCGATGGAGCCGGAGAGGCCGCACCAGGCCGATGCCAGCGTGAAGACGACGAGGCCGGCCAGGTACAGACGCTTGGGTCCGTACATGTCGCCGAGGCGGCCGGCCAGCAGCAGCGGCACCACGTAGGCCAGCAGGTAACCGCTGGTCACCCAGATGACGCCGTTGAGGTCGGTGCCGTTCGTGAGGTCGATCCAGATCGCGTCGGTCGCGACCGAGACGATCGTCGAGTCCACGAGGATCATGAAGAAGCCCACGACGAGCGCCCACAGCGCGGGCCAGGGCCGGTAGCCGGACGGCAGGCCCGGCAGCGCGCCCGGGTCGTACTGCTTCGCGGTCGCGTCATTCGTCATGACAGGTCGCCTTCCATTCCAGGGTCTCGTCGTCGAGTCGTTCGACGGTGCGCCGCAGCCAGTCGGCCTCGGCGGTGCGCATCGCGATCAGGTAGTCCAGGTCGAGCAGGTGCACCTCGGCGGCGTGCCCCAGGGCGCGGGCGTGCCCCTCCCGCATCGCGGCCACGTCGGCCTCGAGGCGCGACAGCCGCGCCGCGAACAGCCCGCGCACGCGGTCGCGGTCCAGGTTGTGCGCCTCGGAGACGGCGAGCGGGAAGCTCGGGTACTCCTCGGCGGGCTCGGCGAGCAGAGCCGCGACGGTGTCCTGCAACCGTTCCCGGCCCGCGGCGGTGATCGCGTAGGTGGTCCGCTCGGGGCGGTTGCCGTCGCGATCGGTGCCGATCTCGGTCACCAGCCCGTCCTCCGCCAGCCGGTTCACGCAGTGGTACAGGGAGCCGGCACGGAGCTTGACCACGAGATCCTCGCGGCGCTCCGTCATCGTCGTGAACATCTCGTAGGGGTGCATGTCCCGCTCGGTGAGCAGGGCCAGCGCCGCGATCGCCAGCGGGGTCAGTGCCCGTTCTCGAGCCATGTCCCACCTCCGATCGCACGCTCGGCGGTCACGCTACCCGCCGAATACTCCACATGGAATATTCGGATCGGGGGAATTCGCCCGAAACGGGACGAACTCCCGCGTGACTCCGCTCACATCAGTGCAGTGTGAGCGTCACCAGCGGGATCGGACGGTCGACGGTCGCCTGGAAGGCCGCGAGGTCGGGGTTGTCCGCGAGCGCCCAGGCGGCGAACTCCGCGTACTCCTCCCCCTTGAGGACGCGGGCCGTCGCGGCGACGGTGCGCGCGCCCATCTCGACGGTGACCTCGGGGTTCTTGCGGGCGTTGTGCCACCACGCTGGGTAGGACTTCTCGATGAAGGAGCTGACGTACATCTGCTCGCCGCGGTGCAGCGGTCCCAGCGGCACGGTGTGCGGCCGCCCGGACTTCGCGCCGGTCGTGGTGAGCAGGAGGAGCGCTCCGCCCTCGTAGGCGCCGCCGACGACGCCGTCGTTCGCCCGGAACTCGGCGATCACATTCCGGTTCCAGTCGCCGATGGTCTCCTCGGTCAGCGTGTTCCACGGCATTTCGGGGTCGTCGTACGAGCCCGCTTCCGGTGTCTTCTCAGTCATACCCACGAGTCTTACGGGTATTGGTGTCAGTTTCCGTCCGCTATGCGCGCGGAAACGCGCCAGGCCCGCGCGGGCGAGGGCTTCTTCCCGCACGACATCATCCGCGGCGGCAGGTCCTCCGGCGTCACCGTCATCGTCCACGCGCGTCCGTCCTCGTGCCGGACGGTGACCTCGGTACCGTCACCGGCGGCACCGTCGGACCCGGTGCGCAGGACGTCCGGCGCGACGGGCCCGAGGAGCTCGCGGACCGCGACCTCGGCGGCCTGCTCGGCGGGCGGGATCGACGAGCGGCCGCGGAGCCCGGCGGTGGCGACGAGGCCGGCGCGCGCGGCGTCGAGCGCCTCCTTCGCCTGCGCTCCGGTGACCCGGCCGTAGGTGTGGCCGGCGGGCAGCACGATGAGCACGGGCGCGAAGCGGTGCCCGCCGGTGTGGGAGCACTCCCACACCACCGGATCGGCGTAACAGCCCGCGAGCGACGCCGCGATCGGCCGCCCGAGCACGGCGCAGCAGACGTCGCGCTTGCCGTTGGTGCACACCAGGGCGATCGGTCCCGCGGGCTCGCCCGCGGACGGGTCGTCGAGGGGCAGCGCGGGGATCTCCGCGTAGTCGGCCACGGTGAACATCCGCAGCGCGGTCTCCCCCGGCACCGAGTTCGCCACGAAGACCCGCATCCGCCCGCGGAAGCCCCCGGCGCGCCCGGGCCGTCGGATCAGCAGCACCCGCAGGCCCCGGGACTCCGCGAACCGCTCGACGGCCTCGCCCACCTCCGGAGCGAAGGTCTCGCCCGAGAACGGGTCACGGCCCCACCCGGAATCGTTCTCGATGCACAGCCAGCCGGTCTCGGTGGTCGCGGTCCCGGGGAGCGGCTCGTCGGTGAAACTCGAACAACGCTCCGTCATTCCGCCACCGTAGCGGACTACGATGAGCGCGATGATCGCGCGCACTCTGACCACCGCGGGCCGTGTCCTCGCGACCGCCGGCCTGCTCGGCGCACTCGCCGCCCCGGCCGCCGCGACACCCGGCGGCCCCGCACCGTCGCCCACGCCCGGCCCCGCGGCGAAGACCCTGGTGACCGACGCCTGCCCGCACAAGCAGGTCCCGCCGCCCGCCGTCGACGAGTCCGAGGTCCCGAAGCCCGGGCAACCGAGCCCCACGCCGCTCGCCGTGCCGGACCCGCCCGTCGGGGGCGCGAAGTTGGGCGGGTGCGGCGTCGTCGTGCCCGACGGTGCGCCGCCGGTCCCGCCCGGCATCGACTCCGCCGGCTGGCTCATCGCGGACGTCACCGACGGCACCGTCGTCGCGGCGAAGGATCCGCACGGCCGGTACCGGCCGGCGAGCACGATCAAGGTGCTGCTCGCGCAGGTCGCGCTGCGCGATCTCGACCTCACGACGGTGGTCGAGGGCACCGCCGAGGACGCCGCGCAGGAGGGCAACGGCGCGGGCGTGAACGTCGGCGGCCGCTACACCGTCGAGCAGCTCCTCGAGGGCCTCCTGCTGGCGTCCGGCAACGACGCCGCGCACGCCCTGGCGCGGCAGCTGGGCGGCGTGGACGCGACCCTGCGGAAGATGAACGCACTGGCTGAGTCCCTCGGCGCGCGCGATACGCGGACCGCGTCACCGTCGGGCCTCGACGGCCCCGGCATGAGCTCGAGCCCGTACGACATGGCGCTGATCCTGCGCGCGGCCCTGCGGGACGACCGGTTCGTGCGCATCGCGTCGACGAAGCAGGTCACGTTCCCCGGGCACCCGCCGGTGCCGACCACCGCGCCGTCGACGCCGCCTCCTCCCGGGCAGAGCCCGCCGCCGGCGCCCACCTCGGTGGCGCCGTATCCGATCGTCAACGAGAACCGCCTGCTCACCGACTTCCCCGGCGCGGTGGCCGGTAAGAACGGCTACACCGACGACGCGAAGAAGACCTTCGTCGGCGCGGTCGACCGCGACGGCCACCGCTACGTGATCGTGCAGATGTTCGGCCTCTCGCAGACCGGCAACACCTACTGGGACCAGTACCGGCGGCTCCTCGACTACGGCGTCGCGCTGCGCGGGAAGTCCGTCGGCACGCTGGTCGCGCCAGACGGTTCCGCGGGCCGGCCCGAGCGCGCCCAGGAGGACCTGGTGGTGGAGAGCGGACCGTCGGGGATGGGGAACGGCACGCGGCTCCTGATCGGCCTCGGCGGACTCGGCCTCATCGCCGTCCTGGTGGGCGCCGCCATGCGCACCAACCGGGGCCGCTGAGGTGGTCGCCGCGCCCGTCGGCGCCGCACCGGTCCCGGACAAGGGCCTGCGCTCGAACTCGCTGGGCCTGCTGAGCAACATGGCGATCGGCCTCTCGTCGACCGCCCCGGCGTACAGCCTCGCGGCGACGCTCGGCGGCGTCGTCGGGCACGTGCAGGGCAAGGCGCCGGCGATGTTCGTGGTCGCCTTCGTTCCCATGCTCATGGTGGCCGTCGCGTACAAGGAACTGGCCGCCGACACCCCCGACGCCGGGACCACGTTCACCTGGGGCAGTAGGGCGTTCGGGCCGTGGATCGGCTGGCTGGGCGGCTGGGGCCTCGCGGTCTCGGCGATCATCTGCCTGGCGAACGTCGCCGAGATCGCGGCGAGCTACCTCCTGCGCTTCGTCGGCCTGACCTCCCTCGCGGACGACCGCGTCGCCGTGGTGGGCTTCGGGTGTGCGTTGATCGTCGCGATGACCTGGGTGTCGTACCGCGGGATCGTCGTGTCGGAGCGGATGCAGAACGTGCTCATGTCGATCCAGTTCGCTGTGCTCGGCGTGGCCGCGGTCGCCGCGCTGTGGGCGGTGTACCGGGGCACGGCGGGACCGCAGGCCGTGCGGCCGAGCTGGGACTGGCTGGATCCGACGGGGCTGAGCGCCTCCCAGATCGCGGCCGCGGTGATCCTCTGCATCTTCCTCTACTGGGGCTGGGACGCCTGCCTGGCCGTCGGCGAGGAGACCAAGGACTCGTCGTCGACCCCCGGCCGTGCCGCGGTGCTCGCGACGGTCGTGCTCATGGGCACCTACGTGCTCGTCGCGGTTGCGGTGCAGGCCTATTCGGGCTTCGGCGAGACGGGCCTCGGGCTCGGCAACACCGACAACCACGACGACGTCCTCACCGTGCTCGGCCACCCCGTCGGGGGCGCGGTGCTCGCGGGCCTGCTGGTGCTCACGGTCGCCCTGTCGGCGCTGTCCTCGACGCAGTCGACGGTGCTGCCGACGGCGCGGGGCACGCTCGCGATGGCGATCTACCGGGCGGTGCCGGAGCGGTTCGCGCGCGTGCATCCGAAGTACCTCACCCCGTCGTTCGGCACCGTCGTGATGGGCGGATCCGCGCTCGCCTTCTACCTCACGCTCGCGCTGCTCAGCCGCAACACCCTGGAGGACTCGATCAGCTCGCTGGGGCTGGCGGTGGCCTTCTACTACGCGATCACGGCGTTCGCGTGCGCGTGGTACTTCCGGCGGACGCTGCGCCGGTCGGTGCGGAACCTGGTGCTGCGCCTGGTCTTCCCCGTGCTCGGCGGCGCGGCGATGATCTGGGCCTTCGTGCAGAGCGCGGTCGACATGATCGCGCCCGACTACGGGCAGACGGTGATCGGCGGGATCGGCGGCGTCTTCGTGATCGGCATCGGCATGCTGGTCCTCGGCGTGCCGCTGATGATCGCGTGCGCTGTGACGCGGCCCGCCTTCTTCCGGGGCCGGACGCTGCCGCGGGCGACCGCGCCCAAGGACGCCTGAGCGGCGCGCGTCAGCGCTTGCGGCGCAGCAGTGAGCCGAGGCCCAGTCCGGCGACGAGCCCGGCCGCACCGGCGAGGGCGGTCCGGCCGGCGTCGGGCTCGGAGCGGATGACGGGCGAGATCACCACGGGCGCCGGGGCGGCAGGGATCACGTACCGCTGGTTCCGCGGATCGGTGGCGGCCCACGCGGTCGCGAACAGCACGATCCGCGCGGTGAAGTAGATGAACAGCATGATGCCGAGGATCGGGCCGAAGGTGGCGCCTGCCGGGCCCTTCATCGCGTTGCCGATGAGCAGGGTCGCGAGCTGGATGAGGATCATGAACGCCACCGCCGCCATGAGGCCCGCGCGGGTGGCGTTGCGCCACGGGAACTGCACCCGCGGCAGACGCGCGATCACGAAGGTCCACAGGAGCCACAGCGCGAGGAGCGTGACCAGGAGGGTCGCCCCGGAGATGACGAAGTGGAGGCCGGGGGCATCGTCCAGTCCGGCCTTGTCGAGGAGCTTGGCCGTGAGCGGGCTGCTCCCCGCGGCCATCAGCGCTATGCAGGCCACCATCGCGACGAACAGGCCCGCGAGCGCGCCGAGGTCGGCGAACTTGGTCTTGACGAAGTTCTCCTTCGGCACCTCGCTGTCCCACATCTCCGTGAGACCGGCGCGAACGTTCGCCATCCAGCCGAGGCCGGCCCAGAGGGCACCGGCGAGACCCACGATGCCGACGGTGCTGCGCGAGGCGATCGCCTGGTCCACCAGGTCGCTGACCGACTTGCGCAGGCTCTCGTCGCTGATCACGGAGTTGATCTGGGCCTTGATCTCAGCGAGCAGGTCCGCGTCGTTGATGAGGATGTAGCCGCCGATGGCGAAGGCCACCATGATCAGCGGGAACAGGGCGAACACGCTGAAGTACGTGATCCCGGCGCCGAAGTAGTCGCCCTTCTTGTCCTGGTACCGGGTCGCGGCCGCCATGATGTGGTCGAACCACGGCCACTTGTCGCGGTACTTCTGGAGCATGTGGAGACGTCCTCCTGCAGTTCGCTACTGCACACGGGCTAGGGCGCCAGGAACCCTACCCTGTCGTAGACGTCGGCGAGGGTCCGGGACGCGATCTCGCGTGCCCGCTCCCGACCGGCGGTCAGGACCTTGTCCAACTCTGCGCGGTCGTCGAGGTAGCCCTGGACCCGGCCCCGCAGCGGCGTGGCGAAGTCGACGAGCACGTCTGCCACCTGCGTCTTCAGATCGCCGTAGCCCTTGCCCTCATAGGAGCGCTCCAGCTCCGGGATCGGGGTGCCCGTGAACGCCGACTCGATGGTCAGCAGGTTGGAGACGCCGGGCTTGTTCTCGCGATCGAAGCGGATCTCCCGCTCAGTGTCGGTGACCGCGGACTTGACCCGCTTCGCGATGATCTTGGGGTCGTCGAGGATGCTGATCAGCCCCGCGTCGGACTCCGCCGACTTGCTCATCTTGGCGGTGGGGTTCTGCAGGTCGTAGATCTTCGCGGTGTCGGAGACGATGTACGCCTCGGGCACCACGAAGGTCTTCTTGAACCGGGTGTTGAAGCGCTGCGCCAGGTTCCGGGTGAGCTCGAGGTGCTGCCGCTGGTCCTCGCCCACGGGCACGAGCTGCGGGCGGTAGAGCAGGATGTCCGCGGCCATGAGGATCGGGTACGTGAACAGGCCCACCGACGAGCTGTCGGTGCCGTTCCTCGCCGACTTGTCCTTGAACTGCGTCATCCGGCTGGCCTCGCCGAAGCCGGTGATACAGCTGAGCACCCAGGTCAGTTCCGCGTGCTCAGGGATCTGCGACTGCACGAACATCGTCGAGCGGGCCGGGTCCACGCCCAGCGCCAGGAGCTGCGCCGCGGCGAAGACGGTGCGCTCGCGCAGCGCCTTCGGATCGTGCTGCGTCGTGATGCCGTGCATGTTGGGGATGAAGTAGAACGTCTCGAACTCGTCCTGCAGCTTCACCCACTGCCGCACCGCGCCCAGGTAGTTGCCGAGATGGAACGAGTCCGAGGTCGGCTGGATGCCCGACAGCGCACGCTGCCGCTTCGCGGGGGTGGGGGCGGTTTCCGTCACGAGGAACGAGTCTATCGACCGCGGTTCCGCGGGTCTCCTCAGTATTCGGTCCGACGGTGCCGGCTGTGCGACGCGCGGGGGGCGACCGCGCCGACACACGGGCACCCACTGCGACCGGCTGACTATGAAATCGTGACCGCCAGTGACAAACCGGACGCCTGAGGACCGCGGTCCGGCGTCGCCTCCGAACGAGACTCGTGCCCGGCGAGGCGTCCGGCCGTTCTACTCGTATCGGATCTGTCACTGGCGGTCACGATGTCATAGCGCCCGTTCCGTTCCCTCCTCGCTCCGGACTCCCGAACCGAGCACGGACGGGGCACGGTGTCGGTAGCGTGGCACGCAACTCAACAGGTCGATCGGGGGACGGCATGGGTGGGGATTCGAGGACACCTGGGCGGGCGCAGTACGACGCGGAGGATCGTCGTGATCGGTATTGGGCGGGGTCGGTGATGCCTGCGCGGAAGAGGGCCTTGGACCGCCGAGTCTCCGAGGCGTGCCTGCGCCTCATGGCAGCGCGCCACACCGCGAACATCTCGTTCACCGACCTGGCGGAGGCGACAGGCGACATCAGTTCGCGAACCCTGCGCCGGCACTTCCCCACAGTGGCCGCGGCGGCGTACCCCACGACGTGGTGGCTGCCCCGACCGCCGGACGCCATCCGCAAGGTACTCGCACCCCGCGAACGGATCGGGCCGTGCTGGCCCCCGGACCTCGACGATCCCGAGGTCGCCGCGGCGACGGCGATCGAGCCCGGAGACGAGCATTTCGCCTGGCCGCCCGCAGGCTTCTTCGAGGCGCTGGGCGTTCCCGATCCACTGAATCCCGGCGCCGTCTCACCGCAACCGATCACCCTGCGCAATCTGTTGAACGATCTGCACGCCCTCGACCGGAGGTGGTCATCACTCAGCGGGTATCGCGAGCTGGAGCCCGGCCTCGAGGAGCTGCGCGGGACCACCCCGGAGCTGGAGGCCTGGTACGTGCGCGCACTGCACCGCCGCGCCGACGCGCTCGCGGCGGTGCTCGCCCGGGTCTTCGGTCTCCCGTTCGGCGCAGCACGCGCGTGCGCACACGGCTACGCCGCGATCCCCGAGTCCACAGCGCCCATCGAGGTGGCCGCCCATCTGACGGCGTTCGCGCACATCATCACGACCGGCGTGACCGTCCCACCGGGCCCCGGCGGCCCGATCGCCCCGGCGTTTCGCGCGATCGGCCTGCCCGTACGCGAGCCGGAGCGCGCCCGCCCGCGGACCGGTCCTAGTCCGCGTACTCCACGGTGACCGGCGCGTGGTCGGACCAGCGCAGGTTGTAGGCCTCGGCCCGCTCGACGTGCGCGGACACGGCCCGCTTCGCCAGCGCGTTGTTGGCGATCTGCAGGTCGATGCGCCAGCCGGAGTCGTTGTCGAAGGCCTTGCCCCGCCAAGACCACCAGGCGTACGGCCCCGGCTCGCCGGGGTGCAGCTCGCGCACGACGTCCTTGAAGGCGCGCCCCTCGCCGATGTACTCGCTCATCCAGGCCCGCTCCTCGGGCAGGAAGCCCGAGTTCTTGACGTTGCCCTTCCAGTTCTTGATGTCCAGCTCGGTGTGGCCGATGTTCCAGTCGCCGCACACCAGCACCTCGCGGCGCCGCCGGCCCAGCTTCGCCAGGTAGGCGCCGAACTCGGCGCGGAAGCGGTCCTTCTCGTCCTGCCGCTCGGTACCCACGTCGCCCGACGGGAGGTACAGCGAGCCGACGGTCAGCCCGTCGAAGTCGGCCTCGAGGTAGCGGCCCGCGTGGTCGAACTCCTCGCTGCCGAAGCCGACGCGCACCGCGTCCGCCTCGCGCCGCGAGAGCACGGCGACGCCGTTGCGGCCCGCGGTCGAGGACTCGGCGGCAGCGAGGTGCCAGTCCTCCTCCAGCGCGGGCGCGAGCGCCGTCAGCGTCTGCTTGTGGGTGGCGCGCACCTCCTGCAGGAGCACCACCTCCGCCTTCGTCCCACGAAGCCAGGGCAGCATGCCGAGGTTCTCCTCGGAGCGCTGCTTCACCGCCGCGCGGATACCGTTGACGTTGATCGACGTGATGATCACGCGAGCGCCTCCACGGTCAGGCCGGCCGCGGCCCAGGCGGAGCGCACCCGGGGCACATCGGCACCGTCGGACACGGACAGGAGCACCTGCACCTCCCGGTCGGCGAGCACCGCGACGAACGTGGCCAGGGAGCCGGCCTCGTCGGCGAGCACCTGCTCGGCCTCGGCGACGCCGACCACCACGGCCGCCGGACCGCCGAGCCAGTCGAGATCGCCCAGGCTGTCGGCGAGCGCGTCCCAGTTGGCACCGAAGTCGAGCGGGAACTGCAGCGCGGCCGAGACCTCGTCGAGCAGCGCGGCCTTGGTGCGCATGCGGCTGCCGCGGGCCACCAGCACCCGCGGGCGCTCGCGACGCTTGAGGGAGTCCAGATCGGTGCCGGTCAGCGCGGCACCTGTGCCGGAGGTGAGGAACTGCGGGAGGGTGCTCATCGGATCCTCGTGAAGGTCTCGTAGTGGTCCAGGGTGTACCAGGCGCCGCCGTCGGCCCCGGTGATGATGCGCTCGGCGTCCCGGCCGCGGCCGGACTTCTTCACGTTGACGTCCCACTCCGTGTACTTCGCGCGCTTGCCCTGCTTATCGGTCGCGGGCAGGCGCTTCTCGAAGTTTCCGAAGTTGCGGCCGCCCTGCGTACCCGAGCCGTCCTTCGGCGGCCACGTGCCCGCGTCGATCCGGGCGAGCGTCGCGAGGACGCGCGCGGGCACCGCGGAGTTCGACGGTGCCGAGGCGCGGGCGCCGCCCGACGCGCCGGCCGCCGACGTGGTTGCCGGCTTGGCCGTCGCGGACGGCTCGGCGGTCGACTTGCCGCACGCCACGAGCCCGAAGACGGTGAGCAGCGCGATCGCGCACAGGGCGAGAATCCTTCGCATAGTCCAAGACCCTACCGAGGGGCTCCGACAGGTTCCGCGGTCCGCCGCGCGAGCAGCATCCCGATCCCGAAGACGACGAGGCCCGCGAGCGCCAGCGCGCTGCCCGCCAGCGCGGGCGCGGTGTATCCGCCGCCGGCCGCGATGACGGCGCCGCCGAGCAGGGCGCCGAGCGCGTTCGCGATGTTGAGCGCCGAGTGGTTCAGCGTGGCGGCCAGCGTCTGCGCCTCGCCGGCCACGTCCATCAGGCGGGTCTGCAGCGCGGGCACGAGCGCGGAGGCGGTGAGGCCGATGAGGAAGAACAGGGTCACCGCGGCGAAGGGCTGCGGCGCGAACACCGAGAACAGCGCCTGCAGCACGACGAGCGCGGCCAGCGCGACCGCGATCGACCGCGTCACCGAGCTGTCGGCGGCGCGGCCGCCCACGACGTTGCCGATCACCATGCCGACGCCGTAGGCCGCCAGGACCGCCGGCACCGAGGCCGCGCTCAGACCCGAGACCGAGGTCAGGGTGGTGGAGATGTAGGTGTACACGGCGAACATGCCGCCGAAGCCCACGACGCCGGTGAGCAGCGCGAACCACACCTGGGGTCGGGCGAGGGCGCCGAGCTCGGTGAGCGGGTTGGTGACGGGGATCTGCACCGACGGGAGGAAGGCCAGGAGCGCCGCCACGGTGACGGCGCCGATCACCACCACGACGCCCATCGCGTACCGCCAACTCAGGGCGGTCCCCAGCCAGGTGACCAGGGGCACGCCGATCACGTTCGCGACCGAGAGCCCCATCAGCACCTGCCCCACCGCGCGGCCGCGCTCCGCGGGGCCCGCGAGGTGCGCCGCGACGAGCGCGGCCACGCCGAAGAACGCGCCGTGCGGGAGCCCTGCGACGAAGCGGGCCGCCATCAGCGTCCCGTAGGTCGGGGCGAACACCGACAGCGCGTTGCCGACGGTGAACGCGACCATCAGCGCGATGAGGAGCACCCGGCGCGGCACCCGGGCGAAGGCGGCCGCGATGAGGGGCGCCCCGACCACGACGCCCAGCGCGTACGCCGAGATCACGTGGCCGGCGACCGGCTCGGTGACCTCGAGGTCGGCGGCGATGTCGGGCAGCAGCCCCATCGCGGCGAACTCGGTGGTGCCGATGCCGAAGCCGCCGAGCGCCATGGCGCCGACCGCCAGCCTGGTCCGGGTAGAAGATTCCACGGAACGGTGTAACGCCTCACCGCCTTCCGCGCTTCCCACCCACCCCTGTGACCTCGTTCACGGAAGTGCCCGTCGGTTATGCTGCAGCCAGTGGTCATGAGTGTCAGTGCGCAGCCCCGGCTTGCTGACCGGCAACCCTCCACCGCGGTGGGGTGCCCCGGGTGATGACCCGGTTTCCCGGCGGCACCCGCCGGGTGGCAAGCGCGAGGAGAGGGTTCGGTGACCATCAGCACCCGCACAGGCTCGCCCACCGACAGCCTCCCGGGCGACTGGGCCCGGGTTCCCGACGGTGCGCTGCAGTCGGTCGCGCTCGGCCCGCTGGTCCTCGAGTCGGGTGAGGTCCTCGAGGACGTCACGATGACCTTCCAGCGCTGGGGCACCCCCAACGCGGCGCGCGACAACGTGCTCCTGACGCTCCACGCCCTGACGGGCGATTCCCACGTCACCGGCCCGGCGGACGACGACCACCGCTCCGCCGGCTGGTGGGACGGGCTGATCGGCCCCGGCGCCGCCGTCGACACGGACGAGTGGTGCGTCGTCTCCGCGAACGTCCTGGGCGGGTGCTCGGGTTCGACGGGGCCCGCGTCGATCGCGCCGGACGGTCGCCCCTACGGCTCCCGCTTCCCGGTGATCACGGTCCGCGACCAGGTGGAGGCCGAGGCGGCGCTGCTGCGCGCGTTGGACGTGCACGACATCGCATCGGTCGTGGGCGGATCGATGGGCGGCGCGCGGGCCCTCGAATGGGCCCTGATGTACGGCGATTTCCTGCGCTCGGCGCTGGTCCTCGCCGTGGGCGCCCGCGCCACGGCCGACCAGATCGGCACACAGACCACGCAGATCGCCGCGATCAAGGCCGATCCGGCCTGGCAGGGCGGCGATTACCACGACAGCGGCACGCATCCCGACGCCGGCCTCGGCGTCGCGCGGCGGATCGCGCACCTGACCTATCGCACCGAGGTCGAGCTGGACAGCCGGTTCGAGAACCGGCCGCAGGGCGACGAGGATCCTCGCGCGGGTGGCCGGTACGCCGTGACCTCGTACCTCGACCACCAGGCCGCGAAGCTGGTGAACCGGTTCGACGCGGGCAGCTACGTGGTGCTCACCGACGTGCTCAACCATCACGACGTGGGCCGCGGTCGCGGCGGCGTCGAGGCGGCCCTGCGCGGCTGCCGGGTCCCGGTCGTGGTGGGCGGCATCGATTCCGACCGCCTCTACCCCCTGCGCCTGCAGCGCGAGCTCGCGGAGTCGCTGCCCGGCAGTGACGATTTGGTGATCGTGCACTCCCGCGACGGACACGACGGCTTCCTCACCGAGATGGACGCCGTGGCGGCGCTGCTGCGCCGGACCCTGGAGTTCGCGCGCCGCTGACCCGCCGGGCGGAACGTCCCGTCAGGGTGCCGGTTCGGTCACCGTCGGCGCCGCGACATCGCCGCTCGGCTGCCCCGGAGTCACCTCGACCGCGGACGGACCCGCCTGCGCCGCTCCGGTGTTCACCGGATTCGAGCTCGAGCCGCCCGTACCCTGCGTACCGCCGGCGCCGGGGGCGACGAGGCCGTTCCCCGGCATGGGCAGCGGGGCGTCCGGGCTCGGCGGGTTCGTGCCCGTGCCCTCCGTCGGCGTGCCCGGCCCCGTGGTCCCGGACGGCGACCCCGTCGGAGTGCCGGTCGGGGTGCCGGTAGGAATGCTCGGGAGGATCGTGGTCGGGAGGGTTCCCGTCGGCGACGTCGGCGGAGCGGTCGGCGACGTGGGAACCGGCGGCCGAGTCGTGGTGGGCACCACGGGCGGCGGCGCGAAGGTCGTCATCGTCGGGGTGACCGCGTCCCCGCGCCCCGGCTCGGGCGCCACGGTCGTGGGCACGACAGGCCGCTCCCGCGGCAGTGACGACGTGACGGTGGCGATCCTGGTCTCCGACGCGGACTCGTCCTCCTCGGAGGTCACCGAATCGGAGGAGGTGGGGACGACCTGCTCCGTGCTGCGCGCGGCGGGGCCGATGATCCCCGTCGCGTACCCCGTGGCCAGCACCGCGCCGGTGAGGGCGGCGACCACGAGCAGCGGCAGGATCGCCGCGGTGAGGCGGACGCTGTGCCCGCCCAGGACGCCGATGCCGCTGTCGACCAGCGACGACGGCGCGGCGCCCGCGGCCCGGCGGTCCGCCGCGATCAACGCGGCACCGGACGCCGTGATGGTCTCGGGCTCGTCGATGAGGAGCGGTTCGATGCCGGCGTCCCGAGCCACCCCGGCGATCGCTTCCCGCACTACGGTGTTCAGCGCGCCGGAGCCGACGAGTGCCATCGCCTCGGGGGCGGCGGACGCAGCGGCGGCCGCCGAGCGCACGAGCGCGGCGACGTCGTCGGTCGAGGCGGCCCCGGCCCCGTCGAGCACGACGGCACGGGTACGGCGCTCGGCGACGACGGCACCGTCGCGCACGGTGTACAGGCGCGTCTCATCGGCGCCGAGGTCGGCGACGAGCGCGGTGTCGTAGCGGGCGATGGAGCCGCGCTCGCCCAGGCCTCGCAGGACGGCGTCGGCCTCGCGGACGATCCCCGCCGCGCGGACGCCGCCGCGCGCGCCCAGGCGGACGGAGAGCAGATCGCGCCGCGAACGGACGGTCACCGCGGATGCGTCGACGTCGCGCTCCGCATGGCCGGCGAGGAGGTCGAAGCCCGAGGACAGCAGGTTGCCGCGGCGCCCGAGGCGGTACGGACCGGGATCGATGGTGCGCGCCTCGCGGCCGACCACGTGCCCGTCCTCGATGTCGAGGAGCACGCAGTGCACGGGTCCGGAGCCGACGGAGGCACCGAAGGACGAGATCCGCATGGCACCTCCGATCGGATCGCTCGACGAACCGTTACCTGAGCACATCATACCCGATGCCTAAACGTTACATACAAGAATGCAAATTCGAAGTTTCGAGTATGCGGGTTGGCTAGGTGCCGAGCGCCTTGATCCCGTACGAGACGAAGAGGATCGCCGCAGCCGCCAGGGCGAGCACGGTGACGTCGAACCACCTGCTCCGCACCCGGAGCAGCCCCTGCCTCCGTTCGGGCAGGGTGGCACGCAGGACCGCGGCGAGGCCCGTCCCCGCGCCGAAGACGTACAGGCCGCGGCGCCAGTACTCCAGCCCGACCAGGACCATCCCCGTGGTCAGTACCCCCACGACGGCCACGTACCCCGCGTTCGCGATCACGGCGCGCACCATGCGGGCGCGCCGGTACTGCTCGACCGCGGGTTCGGCCACTAGGCCTCGTCCGAACGCGCGAGATCGCGCTCCGCGGCGTCGATCACGTTCCCCAGCAGGAAGGCCCGGGTCAGCGGACCGACGCCGCCGGGGTTCGGCGAGAGGTGACCGGCGACCTCGGCGACCTCGGGGGCGACGTCGCCGCGCAGGCCGTCCTCGGTGCGGCTGACGCCGACGTCGAGCACGGCGGCGCCGGGCTTGACCATGTCGGCGGTGATCAGTCCGGGCACGCCGGCGGCGGCGATCACGATGTCGGCCCGGCGCACCTCAGCGGCCAGGTCCCGGGTGCCGGTGTGGCACAGCGTGACCGTGGCGTTCTCGGAGCGGCGGGTGAGCAGGAGGCCGATGGGCCGCCCCACGGTGACACCGCGCCCGACGACCACGACGTGCGCCCCGTCGAGCGGGACGTCGTAGCGGCGCAGCAGGTGCACGATGCCGTGCGGGGTGCAGGGCAGCGGCCCCGCGGCGCCGAGCACGAGCCGGCCCAGGTTCGTCGGGTGCAGGCCATCGGCGTCCTTGGCCGGGTCGATCCGCTCGAGGATCGCGTTCTCGTCGATGTGCTTCGGGAGCGGGAGCTGCACGATGTAGCCGGTGCACGAGGGATCGGCGTTGAGGTCGTCGATCACGGCCTCGAGCTCGCCCTGCGTGATCTCCTCCGGGAGATCGCGACGGATCGACTCGATGCCGACCTTCGCGCAGTCGGCGTGCTTGCCCTTGACGTAGGAGCGCGAGCCCGGGTCGTCCCCGACGAGCACGGTGCCGAGCCCGGGGACGACCCCGCGGGCCCGCAGCGCCGCCACGCGCTCTCGGAAGCTCTCGAAGAGTTCGTCGCGGGTCTTCTTACCGTCCAGTACAAGCGCCGTCACGGCCCACATCCTATCGCCCTGGGATCAGCACGACGATTTCCGCCGGTTCGAGTCGCCTTCGTTCGCCATCCAACAGATACTGACTCCATGACTCATCAGAACCCCCTCCAGCAGGGCATCCAGCAGGGCGTCAAGTCGACGTGGCAGGCGATCCTCGCCCTCGGCGTCCTCTCCATCGTGCTCGGCGTCATCATCGCGGTGTGGCCCGGACCGACCACGCTCGTCGTCGGCATCCTCTTCGGCGTCTTCCTGCTCCTGACCGGCGCGTTCCAGGTGATCGCCGGCATCCTCGGCGAGACGCAGCACCGCGTGCTCACCGTGATCAGCGGCGCGCTCGCGCTCGTCCTCGGCGTCTCCTGCTTCCGGGACGACGTGGTCAACTCGGTCGCGATCCTCGGCATCTGGATCGGCGTCAGCTGGATCTTCTCGGGCGTCACGTCCATCGTGATCGGCATCTCCGACAAGCAGCTCCCCAACCGCGTGTGGGTCGTGATCCTGGGCCTGATCAGCCTCGCCGGCGGCGCGGTGCTCATCGCCTACCCGTTCTCGGTCGAGGTGCTCGTGCTGGTCGCCGGCATCTGGGCCGTCGCCATCGGCATCGTGCAGGTCATCTCGGCGTTCCAACTGCGCAGCACCGCCAAGCAGGTCCAGCAGCGCGTCTCCGACCTGGTCGGCTGACGGCCCCACCTCGCCTGAGTGCGGGACACGGGTGACAGGATCGTCACCCGTGTTCCGCATTCTGTTCTTCGAGCCCCGGATCGCCCCCAACACGGGCAACGCGATCCGCATCGCCGCCGTCACCGGATGCGAGCTGCACCTCGTCGAGCCGCTGGGCTTCGACCTGTCCGAGCCCAAGCTCCGCCGGGCGGGCCTGGACTACCACGATCTCGCGCACGTGAGCGTGCACGCCGACCTCGAGGCCGCCTGGGCGGCGCTGGAGCCGCGCACCGTCTACGCCTACACCGCGCACGCGACGCGGCACCATCACGAGGTCGCGTACGCGCCCGGCGACGTCCTCCTCTTCGGCCCCGAGCCCACGGGGCTCCCGCCGGAGGTGCTCGGGGACCCGCACATCACCGAGGCGCTCCGCATCCCGATGCTCGCCGGCCGCCGCTCCCTCAACCTCGCGAACAGCGCGGCGATCGTCGCCTACGAGGCGTGGCGGCAGAACGGTTTCGACGGGGCCCTCTGACGGCGCCGGAACACCGGCGCCGTCCCGCCGCGGCTAGCCCGTCGGCTCGTTGTAGCCGTTCTGGCTGTTGAGGATCGGCCGCAGTTTCGCCGTCTTCTCCGGCGTCCAGCCGGGCGGCTCCAGGATCGCGGCCCAGGCGTCCGCGGCGGCCTTGACGTAACTGTGCCCGTGCCCGTCCGGGACGTTGACGGCGACGGCCATGTCGGCGGAGACCTGCAGGAAGGTCACGATCGGCACCCACGACACCGAGGACAGCACGTCGACACCGCGCTCCTCCCGCAGCCAGTCCGGCTTGCTGAAGGCGAGGTCCGGGGTCCACCGGCCGATCGGATCGGACGCGTGCTGGAGGTAGACCACGCGCGGCCCGTTCCACGGCCCCGTCGGCTTCGCGAGATCCTCGGCGCGGGCGGCGAACCGGACGTTGGCCCCCTGCTGGTAGACGGGCAGCCACTCGGGCGAGCCCGCGTCGCGCTGCTCGGTCAGGCGCACCCACATCTCGTTGTTGAAGGTGGGACCGGAGAAGAGGGCACCGTCGGTTCGGGCGAGCAGGTTGTTGAGCGAGAGGAACGGGGCCTCCCCGCCGAAGGAGCCGAGGCTCTCGCCGAAGACCACGAGCTTGGGCCGCTGCCCCTCGGGCAGGGCCTTGACCCGCTTGTCGACCGCCTCGAACAGCGCCTGGCCGGCGTCCAGTGCGTTCTGCTTGTCGACGAGGAAGGACAGCCAGCTCGGCAGGAACGAGTACTGCATGCTGACGATCGCGGTGTCGCCGTTGTACATGTACTCGAGCGCCCCGGCCTCCGCCTCGTTGACCCAACCGGTTCCGGTGGTCATCGCCACCGCGACCACCTTGCGCTGCAGGCCACCCGTGCGCTCCAGCTCCTGCGCGGTCTTCTCCGCGATCGCCTGGTACCGGTTGGGGTCGTCGGAGTCCACGGAGCCGAGGCCGGCATAGGTCCGGATCGGCTCCATGGCGGGGGCGCCGTTGAAGGCGGTGAGGTGCTCGACGGTCTGCGCATTGGAGACGAACACGCGCCCCTGCTTGCCCAGCGAGGACCATTCCACGAGCGAGCCCGGACCGCCCGATCGGAACGCGCTGGTGGGCGCGGGCCGGTCGGTCCCGCCCTCCCGGTTGACCTTCGAGAAGGTGTTGTTCATCGCGTCCATGGCGCCGCGCACGACGACGCCGTTGATCACGCCGACGGACAGGAGCAGCACGAGACCGACCGCGACCACCGCCGCGATGCGGGGCGGGCAGTAGGTGCCGAGCTTGCCGGCGATCCAGCGCACCAGCGTGCGCACGCCCTTGCCGACCTCGACGAAGACGTAGAGGAGCACGATCGACAGCACGCCGATCTCCAGGTAGTCGACGAAACGCAGGTACTCGACGTCCATCAGGTCGCGCAGCCTGGTCTGCCAGGAATCGAAGAACAGGACCATGCCGGTCGTCCCGAGGATGCCGATGCCGAGCAACCACCACCACGCCTTGCGCGGCACGGGCGGGGTGGAGTCCTGCGACCGCATGAACCGCACGAGCCACACCCCGAAGACGCCGAACATGTAGCCGAGCGCGCCGGAACCGCCGCTGACGAGGCTCTGGAACAGCGGGCCGCGCGGCAGCAGCGACGGGGTCAGCGAGAGCCAGAGGAAGACGAGCCCGACCGCGGTGCCTGTGAACGTGTAGCGGTGCGACCACCAGGCGCGGAACCGGTCGAGCAATGCGGCCGCGCCGGCCTCGCCCCCGTCCGGCTTCGCGACCTCGGCGTCGCTCTTCGCGACGGCGACCTCCGCTCCGGTATCAGCGGTCCCGGTACCGGCCTCGACAGCCTTGGCAGCGGGCGCGGCGTCTGCCTCGGCCTCGGTACCGGCCTCGGCGGCCGCGGGCTCGACCTCGTCGTTCATCCGACCTCCCCTGGGGATGCGTGTGTTGCGCGTAATCATGCCCTTTCCGCGTCGGATGCGCGTGCAAAGGTGTACGGAATCGGCTCGGCCCGGTTCTCGTCCACCTCGATCGGCCTGCCGAGGTGCGGAAAGGCGCGCTGCGCGCACCGCGGGCGGTCGCACACCTTGCATCCCGCCCCGATGGGGACGAAGGACTCCGGGTCGTCGAGGGCGAGGCCGCGCGAGTACACCAGCTTGTGGGCGTGCGCGAGGTCGCACCCGAGGCCGACCGCGAAATCCCTCCCCTGCCCGAGGAATCCGGCCGCCCCGCGGTCGGAGGTCGTGCGCGCCACCCACAGGTAGGCGCGGCCGTCCGGCATCTGCGCGACCTGGGTGCGGATCCGGCCGGGGGACGTGAAGGCGTCGTGGACCACCCACAGCGGACAGCCCCCGCCGACGCGGGAGAAGTGGAACGCGGTGGCGGACTGCCGCTTCGAGATGTTGCCCGCGCGATCGGTGCGCACGAGGAAGAAGGGGACGCCGCGACGGCCCGGCCGCTGCAGCGTGGAGAGCCGATGGCACACGGTCTCGAAGCCCACCTCGAACCGCGCCCCGAGGAGGTCGACGTCGTACCGCAGTTCCTCGGCCGCGCGCAGGAACCGCTCGTAGGGCAGGACCAGCGCGCCCGCGAAGTAGTTCGCGAGTCCCACCCGCGCCAACTCCCGTGACCGGGTCGGCAGCGTCGTGGCCTCCCCGACGATCCGATCCATCGCCTCGCCCCGGGTGAGGAAGGCGATCTGCGTGGCGATCTGGAAGGCGCGCTGCCCGTGGTCCAGCCGCCGCGCGAGCGTGAGCACGCGGGACTCGGGGTCGTAGTGCCGACGGGGCCCGGACCGGTCCGGCTCGCCGTCCCGGATCCGGACGGTGACCCCGTGCTCGTCGCGGAGCATCCGCGCGAGCTGCAGATCGAGCCCGCCGACGGTGAGGCCCCGGCTCTCGAAGAGACCTTCCGCGGCGTCGTCGAGGTCGGCGATGTGATTGCGGCGGTCGTAGAAGAAGTCGCGCACGTCCTCGTACGGCGTGGCCACCGCGCCGCTGGCCCCCGCCGCGACCCCCGAGGACAGCCGCTCGACCTGCTCCGTCGCCCCCCGGAGCCGGCGGTGCATCGCGACCACGGCCCGGGCGACCGCCGGCGACCGCGCCACCAGGTCCTCGACCTCGCCCGCCGTCGCCGCGGCCCCGTCGCCGCCCTCGGCCAGCGCGTCCTGGAGGTCCGCGACGAGGCGGGCGTCGGACTCCGCCGCGAAGAAGCCGACGTCGAGGTCGAAGGTGGAGTTCAGTTTGAGCAGCACCGGCACGGAGAGCGGCCGCTGGTCGTTCTCGAGCTGGTTGACGTAGCTGACGGACAGCTCCAGCGCCTTCGCGAGCGCGGTCTGGGTGAGGCCGCGGTCGTCCCGCAGGCGCTTGATGCGCGCACCCACGAACAGCTTCTGCATGTCGCGAATGCTACCCCGCGCGATTTCCACAACTTTCGCAAAAGGCCGAGCAGCGCTTTGCACGATTCCACACGTGCAACACATTTCGCGGACCGTCCGCCGTGCATAGCGTGTGAATCACCGATCCCGGCAAGAAGGAGTCCCGACGTGCAGACGCACCCCGTGCGCACCCACCGCTCAGCTGAGAACTTCCCGCGCGAGGAGCACCTCGCCTGGAAGATCGCGCAGGTCGCGGCGGACCCCGTCGCCGTGCCCGACGACACCGCCGAGATGGTGATCAACCGGATCATCGACAACGCCGCGGTGGCGGCCGCGTCCGTCGCGCGCCGTCCGGTCGCCAACGCCCGCGCCCAGGCCGTCGCGCACCCCTACTCCCCCGGCGCGACCGTGTTCGGCGTTCCCGGCCGCTTCTCGCCCGAGTGGGCGGCGTGGGCCAACGCCACCGCGGTGCGCGAGCTGGACTTCCACGACACCTTCCTCGCGGCCGAGTACAGCCACCCCGGCGACAACATCCCGCCGATCCTCGCCGTCGCCCAACACCGCGGCGCGACGGGCGCCGACCTGCTCCGCGGCCTCGCCACGGGCTACGAGATCCAGATCGACCTGGTGCGCGCCATCTGCCTGCACGAGCACAAGATCGACCACGTCGCGCACCTCGGCCCCTCCGCCGCCGCCGGCATCGGCACCCTCCTCGGCCTTCCCACCGAGACGATCTACCAGGCGATCGGGCAGGCGCTGCACACGACGACCGCCACCCGGCAGTCGCGCAAGGGCGAGATCTCCAGCTGGAAGGCGTACGCCCCGGCGTTCGCCGGAAAGATGGCGGTCGAGGCCGTCGACCGCGCGATGCGCGGCGAGGGCGCACCGTCGCCCATCTGGGAGGGCGAGGACGGCGTGATCGCCCGGCTCCTCGGCGGTCCCGAGGCGAGCTACGCCGTGCCGCTCCCCGGCCCCGGCGAGGCCAAGCGCGCGATCCTCGACTCCTACACGAAGGAGCACTCGGCGGAGTACCAGAGCCAGGCGCCGATCGACCTCGCGCGCCGGATGCGCGAGCGGGTCGGCGATCTCGAGCTGATCGAGAAGATCGTCCTGCACACCAGCCATCACACCCACTACGTCATCGGCACCGGCTCGAACGACCCGCAGAAGTTCGATCCCCGGGCCTCCCGCGAGACCCTGGACCACTCGGTGATGTACATCTTCGCCGTCGCGCTCCAGGACGGCGGGTGGCATCACGAGCGGTCGTACGCCCCCGAGCGAGCGCAGCGCCCCGACACCGTCGCGCTGTGGAAGAAGATCTCCACCGCCGAGGACCCGGAGTGGACGCGCCGCTACCACTCGACGGACCCGTCCGAGAAGGCCTTCGGCGCCCGCGCCGAGATCACCCTCGCCTCGGGCGAGGTGATCGTCGACGAGCTCGCCGTGGCCGACGCGCACCCGCTCGGCGCCCGGCCCTTCGCGCGCGAGCAGTACATCGAGAAGTTCCGGACCCTCGCCGACGGCGTCGTCGAGAAGGCCGAGCAGGACCGCTTCCTCGAGGCCGCGCAGCGGGCCGGATCGCTCGGGGCCGGCGAGCTCGATCGGCTCACCTTCACCGCGTCCGACGAGGCGCTCGCCCGCACCCCGGAGCTGAACCCGGGACTGTTCCGATGAGCGGCGACGAATCCGCCGTGAGCGGCCTGATCGCGGCGCGGGCCTCGGCGAGCGACAAGCGCAAGGCCTTCCGCGCCGCGCTCTCCTCGGACCGGATCGTCCGGCTTCCCGGCGCTTTCAATCCACTGACGGCGAAGCTGATCCAAGAGATCGGCTTCGAGGGCGTCTACGTCTCGGGCGCCGTGGTGGCCGCCGACCTGGCCCTGCCGGACATCGGTCTCACAACCCTGACCGAGGTCGCGACCCGGGCGCAGCAGATCGCCAGGGTCACCGACCTTCCCACGCTCGTGGACGCCGACACCGGTTTCGGCGAGCCGATGAGCGCGGCGCGCACCGTGACGATTCTCGAGGACGCGGGCCTCGCGGGCCTGCACCTGGAGGACCAGGTCAACCCGAAGCGGTGCGGTCATCTCGACGGCAAGGCCGTGGTCCCCGTCGACGAGGCCGTACGTCGCCTGCGCGCCGCGGTCGCGGCGCGGCGCGACCAGGACTTCGTGATCTGCGCTCGGACGGACGCGGCGGGGATCGAGGGGATCGACGCGGCGATCGCTCGCGCGCGGGCCTACGCGGACGCCGGAGCGGATCTCATCTTCACCGAGGCGCTCCACACCGCCGCCGACTTCGAGCGGTTCCGAGCGGCGGTGGACACGCCCCTGCTCGCGAACATGACGGAGTTCGGCAAGTCCGACCTGATCGATGCCGGCGTCCTCGAGTCGATCGGCTACGACGCGGTGATCTACCCGGTCACCACGCTGCGCCTCGCGATGTTCGCCGCGGAGGAGGGCCTGCGGGAGATCGCCGCGCAAGGCACTCAGCAGGCGTTGCTCCACCGGATGCAGCCCCGCAGCCGCCTGTACGAGTTGCTGCAGTACGAGCGGTACAACGATTTCGATTCCGGCATATTCGATTTCACACTGTCCAGGAGCCAATGATGACCAGTCCGACCATCCACAAGGGCCTCGCCGGCGTCGTCGTGGACACGACTGCCGTCTCCAAGGTCGTGCCCGAGACCAACTCGCTCACCTACCGCGGGTACGCGGTACAGGACCTGGCAGCGCAGTGCAGCTTCGAGGAGGTCGCGTACCTGCTGTGGAACGGCGAGCTCCCCTCGCCCGAGGAGCGCGTCCGTTTCGAGGCCTCGGAGCGCGCCGCGCGGGCCGCGGACCGTTCGTTGCTGGAGCTCATCGCGCGGCTGCCCGCCGCGTGCCACCCGATGGACGTCGTCCGGACGGCGATCAGCTTCCTCGGCGCGGACGACCCGGACGAGTGGGACTGCTCACCGGAGGCACTGCAGGCCAAGGGGTTGCGCATACTGGCCGTCCTCCCCACGATCGTCGCGGCGGATCATCGCCGGCGCCGAGGTCTCGACCCGATCCCTCCGGACCCCCGCCTCGGGTACGCGGAGAATTTCCTGCACATGTGCTTCGGCGCGATCCCCGAGCGGGAACTCGTCCGCGCCTTCGAGGTGTCGCTGATCCTGTACGCGGAGCACAGCTTCAACGCCTCGACCTTCGCCGCGCGGGTCGTCGCATCCACCCTGTCGGACATGTACAGCGCCGTCACCGCCGCCATCGGCGCCCTCAAGGGGCCGCTGCACGGCGGCGCCAACGAGGCCGTCATGCACGACATGGAGGAGATCGGTGATCCCGCGAACGCCGAGGCATGGATGCGGGACAAGCTCGACCGTCGGGAGAAGGTGATGGGCTTCGGGCATCGCGTGTACAAGAACGGGGATTCCCGCGTCCCCACCATGAAGCAGGCACTCCTCGACATCGCGGCCCGCACCGACGGGACGAAGTGGGTACGGATGTACGAGGTCCTTGAGAAGGCGATGCACGACGCCACCGGCATCAAGCCCAATCTGGACTTCCCGACGGGGCCCGCGTACCACCTCCTCGGATTCGACACGGAGGTGTTCACGCCGATCTTCGTGATGTCGCGCATCACGGGGTGGACCGCCCACATCATCGAGCAGGCGGCGGCGAACGCGCTGATTCGTCCGCTGTCCGCGTACGTCGGGGTTCCCCAACGGGCCATTGAGACATAAAATATGTTTGATACGATGCTGGTCGAGCAGGGTTTCGTGCGCCGCACTCGGTGCGCGCAGCCGATTGCCGAACGCAATAGATCGGATGTTTTGGCCTCACCGACGCGGAATATCTCAGCGGCTCCAGCATTCACTCAGCATTTCGCGCACTTCCGGATAAGATTGATCGGGTCTCTCTCGAACAGCGTCGGGCTGACACCCCCAGCACGCCGCCCCATAGGACCGAACCACATGCAACGACGGGAGCACTCCAGTGACAGGCATCGCCGCAGACCGACCGCCGGTGAAGATGTTCGACAAGGTCCTGGTGGCCAACCGTGGTGAGATCGCGATCCGGGGCCTGCGCGCCGCGGTGGAGAGCGGCTCGAAGACGGTGGCCGTCTACCCGTACGAGGACCGCAACTCCCCGCACCGCCAGAAGGCGGACGAGGCGTACCAGATCGGCGCCGAGGGCCATCCGGTCCGCGCGTACCTGACCGTCGGGGAGATCATCCGGATCGCGGTCCAGGCCGGGGCGGACGCGGTGTACCCCGGGTACGGCTTCCTGTCGGAGAACCCCGACCTGGCGGCGGCGTGCGCGGCGAACGGCATCACCTTCGTCGGGCCGTCGGCAGACGTGCTGGAGCTGACGGGCAACAAGGCGCGGGCGATCGCGGCGGCGCGGGCGGCGGGTCTGCCGGTGCTCGATTCGTCGGCTCCGTCGTCGGACATCGACGAACTGCTCACCGCGGCCCAGGACATGCACTTCCCCGTCTTCGTCAAGGCCGTCGCCGGCGGCGGCGGGCGCGGCATGCGCCGCGTCACGGCGATCGAGGACCTGCGGGACGCGATCGAGATCGCCTCGCGGGAGGCGGAATCGGCGTTCGGCGATCCGACGGTGTTCCTCGAGGAGGCCGTGATCGACCCGCGGCACATCGAAGTGCAGATCCTGGCGGACAACGCGGGCAACGTGATCCACTTGTACGAGCGCGACTGTTCGCTGCAGCGACGGCACCAGAAGGTCATCGAGATGGCCCCGGCACCGAACATCTCCGACGAGCTGCGGGAGCGGCTCTGCACGGACGCGGTGAACTTCGCCAAGGAGATCGGCTACAGCTGCGCGGGCACCGTCGAGTTCCTGGTGAACCCCGAGGGGCGGCACGTCTTCATCGAGATGAATCCGCGGATCCAGGTGGAGCACACGGTGACCGAGGAGGTCACCGACGTGGACCTGGTGGCGGCGCAGCTGAAGATCGCCGCGGGCGCCATGCTGCCGGAGCTGGGCCTGACGCAGGACGCGATCCGGCTCAACGGCGCCGCCCTGCAGTGCCGCATCACGACGGAGGACCCCACGGACGGCTTCCGGCCCGACACCGGCCGGATCACCGCGTACCGGTCTCCGGGCGGCGCGGGCATCCGCCTGGACGGCGGCACGTCGGTGGGCGCGGAGATCAGCCCGCATTTCGATTCGATGCTGGTCAAGCTGACCGCTCGTGGCCGCGATCGGGCGACGGCCATCGTCCGCGCCCGCCGCGCACTCGCCGAATTCCGCATCCGCGGCGTGGCGACGAACATCCCCTACCTGCAGGCGGTCCTGGCCGATCCGGCGTTCGTCGCCGGCGAGGTGACGACCTCGTTCATCGAGCAGCGCCCGGAGCTGCTCACCGCGCGCGGTTCCTCGGACACGGCGTCGAAGATCCTGCGCTACCTGGCGGACGTCACCGTCAACAAGCCGCACGGCGTGCGCCCGACCAAGATCTACGCGGTCGACAAGCTTCCCGCGGTGGACCTTTCGGCGCCCGCGCCGGAGGGATCGAAACAGCGGCTCGAGCGGCTCGGCCCCGCCGGCTTCGCCGCGGACCTGCGCGCGCAGACCGCGCTCGCGGTCACCGACACCACCTTCCGCGATGCACACCAGTCGCTGCTCGCGACCCGGGTGCGGACCTCGGCGCTGGCGACGATCGCGCCGTACGAGGCCCGGCTCACGCCGCAGCTGCTCTCGGTGGAGGCGTGGGGCGGCGCCACCTACGACGTCGCGCTGCGGTTCCTGCACGAGGACCCGTGGGAGCGCCTCGCCACCCTCCGCGAGGGGCTGCCGAACATCTGCCTGCAGATGCTGCTGCGCGGCCGCAATACCGTCGGCTACACCCCGTACCCGCAGCAGGTGACCGACTCGTTCGTCGCCGAGGCGGCGGCGACCGGGGTGGACGTGTTCCGGATCTTCGACGCGCTCAACGACGTCGAGCAGATGCGGCCCGCGATCGAGGCCGTCCTCGCCACGAACACCGCGGTCGCCGAGGGCGCGCTGTCCTACACCGGCGATCTGTCGAACCCCGCCGAGGACCTATACACCCTGGACTACTACCTCGGCGTCGCGGAGAAGATCGTGCAGGCCGGCGCCCACGTCCTGGCGATCAAGGACATGGCCGGGCTGCTCCGGCCCGCCGCGGCCACGACGCTGGTCACCGCGCTGCGCAAGGAGTTCGACCTGCCCGTGCACGTGCACACGCACGACACGCCGGGCGGGCAGCTCGCCACCTACCTCGCCGCGTGGACCGCCGGCGCGGACGCCGTCGACGGCGCCGCGGCGCCGCTGTCGGGCACCACCAGCCAGCCCTCGCTGTCGTCGATCGTCGCCGCAACCGCGCACACCGAGCGCGACACCGGGATCGACCTCGACGCGGTCTGCGCGCTCGAGCCCTACTGGGAGGCCGTGCGCGGGGCCTACGCGCCATTCGAGTCCGGCCTCAAGGCCCCGACGGGGCGGGTCTACCACCACGAGATCCCCGGCGGCCAGCTGTCGAACCTGCGGCAGCAGGCCGGCGCGCTCGGCCTGGCCGAGCGGTTCGAGGACATCGAGAACTCCTACGCCGCGGCCGATCGCATGCTCGGCCGCCTGGTCAAGGTCACGCCGTCGTCGAAGGTGGTCGGCGACCTCGCGCTCGCACTCGTCGGCACGGGCGTCAGCCCGGACGAGTTCGCCGCCGACCCCGGCAAGTACGACATCCCCGACTCCGTGATCGGCTTCCTCCGCGGCGAGCTCGGCACCCCGCCCGCGGGCTGGCCGGAACCGCTGCGCACCCGCGCCCTCGAGGGCCGCGCGGGCGCGACGCCCGTGACCGAGGTCCCCGCCGACGAGGCCGCCGAACTCGCCGGAACGAGCGAGCAGCGGCGAGCGGCGTTGAGCCGCCTGCTGTTCCCCGGTCCGATGCGCGAGTTCACCGAGCACCGCGCGGAGTTCGGCGACGTCTCGAAGCTCTCGACCAACCAGTTCCTCTACGGGCTGCGGCAGGGCGAGGAGCACCGCGTACAGCTCGCGACCGGCGTCGAGCTGCTCATCAAGCTCGACGGCGTCGGCGAGCCCGACGAGCACGGCAACCGCACGCTGGTGTGCACCCTCAACGGCCAGCTCCGCACCGTCGCCGTTCGCGACGACTCGGTCAAGGCCGACATCCCGGCCGCGGAACGCGCGGACAAGATGAACCCGGGCCACGTCGCCGCGCCGTTCGCCGGCATGGTCACCCCCACGGTCCACGCCGGTTCCACGGTCGAGGTCGGCGATCAGATCGCCACGATCGAGGCGATGAAGATGGAGGCCGCGATCACCGCACCCGTCGCCGGCACCGTCACCCGCGTCGCCCTGGCCGGGGCTACCCAGGTCGACGGTGGCGACCTTGTCGCCGTCATCGAGGGCTGACCCGCACCACGGACGGGGCCCGGCCGCGCGAACGCGGCCGGGCCCGTCATTCTCTCACAGCGTGGCGCGGACCGCCTTCGCCGCTGCGACCAGGTTCCGCAGGGAGGCGACCGTCTCCTGCTGCCCGCGGGTCTTCAGGCCGCAGTCCGGGTTCACCCACAGCCGCTGCGCCGGCACGGCGTCCAGGGCCGCACGCAACGATGACTCGATCTCGTCCTGCGCCGGGACCCGGGGCGAGTGGATGTCGTAGACACCGGGCCCGACCTGGTTGGCGAAGCCCGCCTCGTTGAGGTCGGCGAGGATCTCCATCCGCGACCGCGCGGCCTCGATCGAGGTCACGTCCGCGTCGAGATCGGCGATCGCGCCGATCACGTCGCCGAACTCCGAATAGCAGAGGTGCGTGTGGATCTGGGTGCCGTCGGCGACGCCCGAGGTCGACAGCCGGAACGAGCCCGTTGCCCAAGCGAGGTAGGCCGAGCGGTCCGCCGCCCGCAGCGGCAGCAGCTCACGCAGCGCGGGCTCGTCGACCTGGATGATCGCAGCGCCCGCCCGCTCGAGGTCCACCGTCTCGTCGCGGATCGCGAGCGCCACCTGGTCGGCCGTCTCGGCGAGCGACTGGTCGTCGCGGACGAACGACCAGGCGAGGATCGTGACCGGCCCGGTGAGCATGCCCTTGACCGGCCGCTCCGTGAGCGTCTGCGCGTAGGTGATCCACGAGACGGTCATCGGATCGGCGCGGTGCACGTCGCCGTACAGGATCGGCGGCCGCACGCACCGCGTGCCGTAGGACTGCACCCACCCGTTCTCGGTGGCGAGGAAGCCGTGGAGGCGCTCCGCGAAGTACTGCACCATGTCGTTGCGCTCGGGTTCGCCGTGGACGAGGACGTCGATGCCGAGCTCCTCCTGCAGCGCGATCACATCGGCGATCTCGGACTGCATGCGCCGCACGTACTCGGCCTCGTCGATCCTCCCCGCGCGCAGGTCCGCGCGGGCGACCCGGATCGCGCCGGTCTGCGGGTACGAGCCGATGGTCGTGGTCGGCAACAGCGGGAGGCCGAGCCGGTCCCGCTGCAGCACGGCGCGATCCGCGGCCGCGGCCCGTCCGGTGCCGGCGGTTCGGAGGGCGGTGAGGCGGTCGCGCACCGTCGCATCGTTCAGTCGGGGGTCCGCGCTGCGGGCCGCACGGACCGCTGCGCTCCGCCCGAACTCCGCGGCGACCACGGGGCGCCCCTCGGTAAGGGCGCGGGCGAGGACGACGACCTCGTCGATCTTCTCCTGAGCGAAGGCCAGCCAGGCGCGAACCCCCTCGGCGCCAGCGGGTTCGGGCGCCATCTCCGCGGCGACCGCGTAGGGCACGTGCAGCAGCGAGCAGGACGTGCTCACGGCCAACGCACCCGCTGACCCGGACAGCATGCCCAGGGTCGCCGACGCCGATGCCAGGTCGGTGCGCCAGACGTTGCGCCCGTCGACGACGCCCGCGAGCAGCAGCTTGTCCTGCAGCACCGGCACGGCGGCGACCGCCGCGACGGCGGCGGGATCGGTCACCAGGTCGACGGCGACCGCCTCGATCGCGGTGCCGGCCAGGGCCTCCAGCGACGGCCCCGGCGAGCCGAAGTACGTCGCCACGAGGATCGACGGCCGGTCGGCGGCCGAGGAGAGCTCGCCGTACACCCGCGCCGCCTCGCCGGCGAGCGACAGGCCCGCCTCCGTCACCAGCACCGGCTCGTCGATCTGCACCCACTGCGCACCCCGGGCCGCCAGCCGCGCCAGGAGATCCCGGTAGAGCGGCAGGAGCTCGTCCAGGCGGGAGCGCGGCTCACCGGCACCGTCGACCGGCTTGGCGAGCGCGAGGAAAGTGAGCGGTCCGACGACGACCGGGCGCGCCGGGACGCCCTGCGCCAGCGCCTCGTCCAGATCGCCGAGCACCTTCTCGGGGTGCAGCGCGAAGGCGGTCGCCGGCCCGATCTCGGGAACGAGGTAGTGGTAGTTCGTGTCGAACCACTTGGTCATCTCGAGCGGGGTGACCTCGGCGGTACCGCGCGCCGCGGCGAAATACCGGTCGAGCGGATCCTCGATCCCCGCGACCCGGGGCGGCAGGGCGCCGAGCAGTTCCGCGGTGTCGAGCATCTGGTCGTAGTAGCTGAACGTGTTGGTGGGGACAGAATCCAGCCCGGCGGCGACCAGCCGTGCCCACTCGTCGCGCCGGAGGCCGGCGGCGGTGGATGCGAGCTCGGCCCGGGTGATCGAGCCCTTCCAATAGCCCTCGATCGCGCGCTTGAGCTCGCGCCGGGGGCCGATGCGGGGAACACCGAGGACGGTGCGGGTGAAATTCGGTGCGGTCACGTGAAGGACCGTTCCTTTCGTGCGTAGCCAGGGCGGGCCACCCGTCCGGACGCACGTACGCACGACTCGCGGACCGTCGACGTGCGACGTCCGTTCGTCCTGTGCGGTCGCACGCCCGGTCCGCGAGGCGGCACACCACCGGACGCGGCGCGTCCGGTGCAGCGGGCAGGTATTCGGACTCGCAGGCGCGCCCTGGGGCTCCTACCGGCCGCTGCTTCCCAGGCTCTGCGGCCCAGTGCATTCGTCGCGACTTTCGTTCCTGCTCACCGCTGCGGGACAGTCCCGGATTCCCACCGGGTTCCCTCTCGATCCGCGGTTCCCCACGGCACCGAGTTGTCGCGGCCCGAGGCTTCGGCGCGACATACCAGCTGCACCGTCCAGCATGCCATGCCGCTCCGTGACGGCGGGCGTCACCTCAGTCGTCGACGGCGAACCGCTTGAGCCGGCTGGTCTGCCCCGCGATCAGCCGCACGCGGGACTTCGGCACACCGAGGTGGGAGGCGAGCAACTCGACGGCGGCCTTGTTCGCCTTGCCCTCGGTGGCCGGCTCGCGCACGAACAGGGTGAGCGCGCCAGCATCGTCGACCTCCACGACGGGGCCCTTGCGGCTGCCCGGTTTGATCGTGCAGGTCACGGTGCGCGGGCTCATCGCTCCATGATCGCAGGTTCACCACTGAGTACAGTGGATTCATGGGGTTGAGGAAGGCCGGGCTCGTCGCCGCCGCGGTGGTCGCCGCGCTGGTGGTGCTCGCGGGCGGCGTCGTGTGGCTCTCCAGCGTGCATCAGACGCCGCTCACGAAGCACCTCCCCGCCGAGTTGAAGCCCCGCGTCTACCCCGCGGTCTCGACCGCGGGCCTCGATCCCGCGCGCGTCCGGATCCTGGAGAACGTGCGCCGCGAGTTCGATGCGAACCGCCCGGGCACGTACTTCTCGGAGGGCGTCGACGAGCCCTGGTGCGCCGACTTCGTCTCGACGGTGCTCCGCGATTCGGGCCTGCCGCTGCATAACCCGAACTCCGGAACGTGGCGCATCCCCGGCGTGTACACGCTCACCGAGTACTTCCAGAAGGCCGGGAAGCTGGAGTCGGCCACCGCGTACCGGCCGCAGCCGGGCGACGTGGTGCTGTACACCCCGGAGCACCCGGCGATGCGCCAGCACACCAACTTCGTCGTCGCGGTGTCGGGCGACAGCGTCACCACCGTCGGCGGCAACCAGGAGGGCGGCATCAGCGCCTGGACGTACCGGCTGACCGACACCTTCGGCCTCGCCGGGTACGGGGTGCCGGCCCGATGACGGTGCTCGAGGCGCTGCGGGCACGGCTCACCTCCGGAAGCCTTCCGGGAGAGCGCTCCGACGGGCTGCGGATCGCCGTGTGCATCGAGGGCGGCGGCTCGCGCTCCGCGTATTCCGCGGGGATGGCGATCGCGGTCGACGAGCTCGGCCTGCTGCCCGCCGTCGACGCGATCTACGGCACCTCGGGCGGCGGCCTCAACGCGGCGTGGCTGGTCTCCGGCGAGGGCCGACGGTGGCTGCCCTCGTGGGGCTGGGAGGAGGTGCTGGCCGAGCGCGTGGTGCACCCGCGGCGGGCGCTGCGCGGCGGCGTCGTGGTGGACACGCAACACCTGGTGGACCGGGTCTACTCCGACGTCACGCCGATGAACTTCGCCGCCATCCTCGCCAGCCCGATCTCCCTGCACCCCTTGGCCGTCGACGCGCACACCCGCCGGGTGGCCGACCTCGCGCCCTACGTCACCGACGCCGCGACGCTGCGCACCGCGCTGCGCGCGACGACCGCCCTCCCTCTGCTCGCGGGGCGGCCCGTGCGGCTCGCCGGGCGGGAGTTCCTCGACGGCGGCCTCGCGGAGAAGGTACCCCTGGCCACCCCGATCGATCAGGGCGCCACGCACCTGCTCGTGCTGCGCACCACCTCGGAGGACGCGGCGCCCCGCTCCTCCCGCGCCGAGCAGTGGGTCCTGGACGCGTACTTCACCGCCCGCCGCGCCGCCCCCGCTCCGGAGCCGGCCGCGGTCGGCACCGCCGAGGTGCTGCAGGTCTGGGTCCCATCCGGGAGCCCTGCCGTCGGCAGGCTCTCGGGCGACGGTCCGCTGATCTCCCGCGCCGTCGAGATCGGCCGGGACGCCGCGCTCCTCGCCCTCGCCGGATAGCCCTCAGTCGCGCAGCAGTCGTCCGGCGAGGCGTTCGGCCTGATCCGCCGCGGCGGGCGGCGGCGGCTCGCCGGCGACGAGGTGCCGGCGCGCGACCGCGAGGGGCAGCTCGTACAGGGCGAAGGCGACGTCGGCACGCGAGCATCCCGCATCCGCGGCCACTCGGCCGACGATCCCCGCGATCCGGTCCTGCCGCTCGGTGTCGAGCGCCGCCCACTCGGCGGCCGCGGCGGCCGGCCAGGAGTCGACGGCGAACGCCTGGGGTCCGGCCTGCAGGACGAGCGCCTCGCCGAGGTCGGCGCGGCAGCGCTCCACGATCCACCGCGCGCTCGACGCGGCGTCGGAGCTAGCCGCGAGGTCTCCCCAGGCCGCGGTGTAGTCCTCGTGGAACCGGCGGACCGTCCGGAGCCAGACGGCCGCGAGCAGAGTGGGACGGTCGGGGAAGAGGTGGTACACGGATCCGCTGGGCGACTTGGACTCCCGCACGACAGCGGCCACCGTGAGGCCCCGCGTCCCGTCCCGCGCGAAGAGCCGGACGGCGGCGTCGAGCAGCCCGTCCGGATCGTGCAGCCTCGGCCTTCCCATGACCGCGATCCTATGTTAGACCTGTTTTAGAGAGAAGTCCCCAAAAAGGAGCCGTCATGCTCGAACCCAACGCGGAGTCCCTCGCCCTCGCCTCGGCGATCCTCGACGCCCAGCCCTTCAACGCCGTGGTCGGCGCGCGGATCACGGCGTTCGGCGGGGGCGTTGCGGAGCTGGTCCTCGACATCGAGGACCGGCACCGACAGCAGTTCGGCGTCGCCCACGGTGGCGTCCTCGCGTACCTGGCCGACAACGCGCTGACCTTCGCGGCGGGGTCGGTCCTCGGCACGGACGTACTCACCGGCGGCGTGGACGTGAACTACCTCCGCGCGGCGCGGGACGGGCGACTGCGCACCGCGGCGACGGTCGTACACCGGGCCCGAACGCACGCCGTGGCCACCGCCGAGATCTGGCACGAGTCCGGCGACGGCGAGCCGCGCCTGTGCGCCATCGCCCGCGGCACCGTCTTCGTCACTGCCCCGGGGACGTCGCGGTGACCGCCCCGGACGTACCGTGGGCGGCCGCGCGCACCACCGTGCGCCGCGCCGTGCGCTCGTCGCTGCACTGCGCGGTCGCGTCCCGCAATCCCGACGGTTCCCCGCACGTCACCCCCATCGGCTCGATCCTGCTGGATCGAGAGGCCCGCTCGGGCATCTACTTCGACGTGTTCAACGCGCTGCTCGCACGCAACCTCGCACTCGACCCCCGGGTGACGGTGCTGGCGGTCGACAGCGGCCCGCTCCGCTGGCTGCGCGCGCTGCTCCGCGGGCGGTTCGAGCAGAGCCCCGGGGTCCAGCTCGTGGGTACGGCCGGCCCGGCGCGGCCCGCGCTCCCCGAGGAGATCGCCCGGTTCCGCAGGGTCGTCGGCCCGCTCGGCAGGACCCCCGGCGGGCGCGCCTTCTGGGCCGACCTGTCCCGGGTGCGCGACCTCCGCTTCGACGACGCCCGGCCGGTCCGTCTCGGCTCGATGACGCGTGAGCGGCGAGTCAGTCCGCGACGACGGTGCCCTGATGGAACATCACCGTCCACCGGTTCTCGCGGCGCCGCCACACGGTGAGCCGCCGAGTGCTGCACTCCCCCTGCACCAGCGTGTACGTGAGCAGGTAGACGGAGCCACCCAGCGCGCGCACCTGGAACTCGCCTGTCTCCCAGTCCGATTCGTCCTGCGGCGCCGCCATCCGCTCGGCGAGCGCCGCGCGGACGTGCTCGCGGCTGTACCGCCGCCCCGAGGCGCCGACCTCCCAGAAGTCCTGCGCGACCGCATTGTCGAAGTCCTGCAGTGTTCGCCAGCAGGGGCCATGGAAGACGGGTTCGCGGCGACGGAGGTCCGCGAGCACCTCGCGCAACTCCGGCGCCGTGGTGCGGTCCGGTTCGTACGCCTCCTCCATCACTTGCCCAAGGCTACCCTCACTGCCAGTCGCGGGACCGGGAGGGCACCGACAGGTCCATGCGCTGCAGCCGGTCGGCGACGACGGTGACGGCGCCCTCCGCGTTCTGCAGCTTCCCCCGCACCAGCAGTGCGGGCGCCGACTGCGCGAGCCGCCGGTACCGCGCCCACAACCCCTGGCTGCACACCACGTTCACCATCCCGGTCTCGTCCTCGAGGTTGATGAAGGTGACGCCGCCCGCGGTGGCGGGCCGCTGCCGGTGCGTGACGGCCCCGCCCACCAGCACGCGGTCACCGTCGGGCAGCGAGAGCAGGCGGTCGGCGCGGACGACGCCGAGCCGGTCGAGGGCGGGCCGGAGGAACTCCGTGGGGTACTTGCCGACGGTGACCGACGTGGCCCACACGTCCGCCGCCGCGAGCTCCGTCTCGCTCATCCCGGGCAGGGTGGGCGGGGCTCCCGCGGTGGCCGTGCCCGGCAGCCGGTCCGGGCGCTCGCGGGCGGCGGCGCCGGCCTCCCACAGCGCCTGCCGCCGATCCCGGCCGAAGCAGTCCAGCGCGCCGGAGGTCGCGAGCGCCTCCGACTGCGCGACCGTGAGCTCGACACGGGCGGTGAGATCGGTGAGGCCCGCGTAGGCACCGCGGGAGTCCCGTTCGCCGACGATGCGTTCGGCGAGGTCGTCGCCGATGGTGCGGATCGCGGCCAGCCCGAGCCGGACCTCCGCCCCTGCGTTCTCCAGATCCGCCCACGGCAGGCTGCGGTTCACGCACGGCCCGTGCACCGTGACGCCGTGCCGCCGCGCGTCGGCGACGAGGGACTGCGGCGAGTAGAAGCCCATCGGCTGGGCCCGCAGCAGCGCCGCGCAGAAGGCCGCCGGGTGGTAGAGCTTGAACCACGAGGAGTAGAAGACCAGCGACGCGAACGACTGCGAATGACTCTCGGGGAACCCGAAGTTGGCGAACGCGGCGAGCTTCTCGAAGATCCGGTCGGCCACCTCCCCCTCGATGCCGTGCCGGTGCCGGGCCCCGTCGTAGAAGCGCTGTCGCAGCTGCTCCATCTTCTCGGTGGAGCGCTTCGAGCCCATGGCGCGGCGCAGCTGGTCGGCCTCCGCCGGGGAGAACCCGGCCACGTCGACCGCGAGCTGCATGAGCTGCTCCTGGAAGAGCGGCACGCCCAGCGTGCGGCTCAACGCCTTGTCCATCGACGGGTGGTCCGCCTTCGCCGATTCCAGCCCGTTGCGGCGGCGGATGTACGGGTGCACCGAGCCGCCCTGGATGGGGCCGGGCCGGATGAGGGCGACCTCCACCACGAGGTCGTAGAAGGTCCGCGGTTTCAGGCGCGGCAGCGTGGCCATCTGCGCGCGCGACTCCACCTGGAAGACGCCCACCGAGTCGGCGCGGCAGAGCATCTCGTACACGTTCTCGTCGGTGAGGTCGAGCTGCGCGAAGTCCACGTCGATGCCCTTGTGCTCGGCGAGGAGGTCCTTCGCGTAGTGCAGCGCACTGAGCATGCCGAGGCCCAGCAGGTCGAACTTCACCAGCCCCGCGGCGGCGCAGTCGTCCTTGTCCCACTGCAGCACGCTGCGGTTCTCCATGCGCGCCCACTCGGTGGGGCAGACGTCGGCGATCGGCCGGTCGCAGATCACCATGCCGCCGGAGTGGATGCCCAGGTGCCGCGGCAGGTCCGCGATCTGCGTGGCCAGCTCGACCACCCGCTCCGGGATGCCCTCGGGCACCGGATCCTGTCGCCACCCCCAGCTGGAGATCTGCTTGCTCCAGGCGTCCTGCTGCCCCTGCGAGTAGCCGAGCGCGCGGGCGGTATCGCGCACCGCGGACCGCCCGCGGTAGGTGATGACGTTCGCGACCTGCGCGGCGTACTCGCGGCCGTACTTCCGGTAGACGAACTGGATCGCCTCCTCGCGACGGTCGGACTCGATGTCCACGTCGATGTCGGGCGGGCCGTCGCGCTCGGGGGCCAGGAAGCGCTCGAAGAGCAGTTGGTTGCGCACCGGGTCGACCGCGGTGATGCCGAGCGCGAAGCAGACGGCCGAGTTGGCGGCGCTGCCCCTGCCCTGGCACAGGATGTCGCTGTCCCGGCAGAAGGTCACGATGCTGTGCACGATGAGGAAGTAGCCGGGGAAGGTGAGCGTCTCGATCACGTTCAGCTCGTGCTCGATCTGCCGATACGCCTGCGGATTCGACTCCGGCGGGCCGTACCGCTCCAGCGCCCCGCGCCGGGTCAGCTCGCGCAGCCAGGTGGCCTCCGTGTGGCCCGACGGGACGTCGAAGGGCGGCAGCTTCGGCGCGATCAGCTTGAGGCTGAAGGCGCACTCGGCACCGAGCTCGGCGGCGGCCGCGATGGCGCCGGGGTGCTCGGGCAGCAGCAGCGCCATCTCGTCACCCGAGCGCAGGTGCGCGCCGCCCGCGGCGGGGAGCCAGCCGTCGAGCTCGTCGAGGCTGCGGCGGGCGCGGATCGCCGCGAGCGTCGACGCCAGGTGACGCTGGCCGGGACGGGCGAAGTGCGCCCCCGTAGTGGCGACGGTGCCCACCCCCATCCGCGCCGCGACGCCGGCCAGCAGATGATTGCGCTCGTCGTCCTCGGGGACGCCGTGGACGGTGAGCTCCATGCTCACCCGCCCCTCGCCGAACCGGTCGACGAGCTGCGCCAGGGCGGCGGCGGCACCGTCGGGCCCCCGGGCGGCGAGGCCACGCCGGACCGCGCCCTTGCGGCAGCCGGTGAGGATGTGCCAGTGGCCGCCGGACCACTCGGCCAGGCGGTCCGGATGGAAGCGCAGCAGCCCCTTCTCCCCCGCCTCCATGTGCGCCTCCGCCATGGCGCGTGAGAGGCGGCGGTAGCCCTCCTGCCCGCGGGCGAGGACGAGCAGGTGCTCGCCCGACGGGTCCTCGGCGCCGGTGCGTTCGGTGTCGTGCTCCAGGGACAGCTCCGCCCCGAAGACCGTGGGGACGCCGAGCTCCAAGGCCGCCTCGGCGAACCGGACCACGCCGTAGAAGCCGTTGTGGTCGGTGACCGCGAGGGCCTTCAGGCCGAGCGCGTGGGCCTGCTCGACCATCTCCTCCGGCTGCGCGGCGCCGTCGAGGAAGCTGAAGGCGGTGTGCGCGTGCAGCTCCGCGTAGGGCACGCGGGACGAACGGAGACCGCCACTGGGCGGAACCGGGGGCGGAACGTAGGGCTCCCGCTTGCGGGACCAGGCCGGGGAGTCGCCACCGTCGCCCGGCGGCTCCTCCGCCCGGCGCACCGGGGCCCGCCCGGAGAGCACCCGCTCCATCTCCGACCAGCTCGGCCCGTTACTCCATCCCACCCCCCCATCATACGCTCACATGTTCGATACGACTATCGCCGTCGAACGGATACGCTTGTCATACTATTTTTGTAGTTGGCGCTTGGATCGTCGGTTGCTAGCGTCTCCCCACGTGACCTCAGCCCGCCTGCGTGACCGCCAAAACACCGGTCGCGCAACACGTCTTGCCACCACCTCCATGTGCATCCTCGCCGTCGCAGCGGGAACGTTCGCCGCCGCACCCCAGGCGGTGGGCGCTCCGACCTCGATGAAGGACACTCAGATCTCGCGGACGACCAAGGACGGCTGGAAGGTCCGCATCCAGCTGCAGGGCGTCGAGGTCAACCCCGTCTCCAACCTGGCGGGCACGCCCACCAGTCGCGAGGCGTTCTTCAAGGCGACCGCCGTCGGGAGCGTCGACGGAGCCGGCTCGAGCCCGATCGAGGGCGCCTCGATGGCCCTCATCGTCCAGATCGGCTGCGCCGTCGACGTGGCCTCCGGGGTCGCCGTCGGCGGCGGTGTCTCCGCCACCGTGGGCCCCAGCGTCTCCGTCAGCCCGGCACTGTCGATCGCCGGCGGCTCCTTCAACATCGGCGCCGGCGTCGGCGCGGGACTCGGGGCCGCGGCGAACGTCTCCACCGTGATCAAACCGGGCGGCATCGCCACCTCGGTCGTCCGGAAGAAGACCATCGCGAAGAACCGCGCGGCCGTCTCGGTCGAGGGCGTCCACGTGAGGGTGGACGGCTGCGCCGGCAACGTGGGCGTCCGCATCGGAGCGGGGATCACGATGTCCTCCAGCGAGTTCGACAACGAGGTCTTCACCTACTCCGCCTCCCTGCCGATCTGACTCGAGATGGGAACGAATCCGATGCACACACAATCCACGGGCCCGTCCCGTGCGCCCTGGTACGCGACGGCCGGCCTCGCAGTGCTCGCCCTGGGCACCTCCCTGCTGTTCCCCATGACCTCCCCGCCCGCGTCCGCCGACCCGAGCGGGCTTCCGGCCACGACGCGCGTGCCGTACCCGACGGACGGCAGCCTTCCGCCCTGGACCCTGCCGGGCGGCTACACCTGGTGCAGCGCCATGGGCGGCCCGGGCTACGAGCAGGCGGTCTACGTACAGCCCGGCTACGCCTGCCCGCCGACCGGGGTGCCCACGACCACGCCCACCACGTCCACGCCGACCTCTCCGATCGGCAGCGGGCAGGCCCCGAACCTGCCGCAGACGCCCAACCCGCCCTTCGCGGGCATCGGCGCCCCGAACGGCAAGTCCTGGAACTACGGCGTCGACACCCTCGGCCCGCCGGCGGGCCGAGGCACGGTCGTCGCTCAGGCGCCCCGCTAGCCGGGCCCCTTCAGCGCAGACGCGTGAGAAGGGTCGTCAGCGCGGGCAACGGGTCGAAACCCTCGGTCGGCATCGCGAGCTGTCGCGTGATCAGGGCGTCGGTGGCGTCCATCACCAGCGCGGACTCGGCGACTCCGAGGCCGATGGCGGCACCGACCTGCTCACCGACGAGCTCGACGGCACGACGTCCACGCCGGAGCGGTTCGCGCAGGTCCGGCTCCACCGCGGCCGCGGCGAACAGGTTGAGCCGCGCCACGCCCCGCACCCGACCGTCGCCGATAGACCAGCGGACGAATTCCGCGAGACGCTCCGCCACGTCACCCGGCGTGGACTCCTGGACCCCGTCGAACGCGGCCCAGAAGGCGAGGTCCTCCTCCACCAGGCGCTCGACGACACCGCGCACCAGCGCGGCGCGCGAGCGGAAGTAGTTGGACGCCGTCCCCGCAGGCACACCCGCGGTGCCGTCGACGGCGCGGTGCGTGAGCCCGCGGAGGCCGAGCGTGCCGAGCACCTCGATCGCCCCGTCCAGGACCTCTTCCCGTCTGCCCATGAGCGAGGACTGTACCCGAATACTACGTTTGTAGTACCGTGAAGTCATGACCACGGCAGCGATCATCGGCGGCGGCATCGGCGGGCTGGCCACCGCAGCGCTCCTCACGCAGCAGGGCTGGGAGGTGGAGGTCTTCGAACGCGCGGCGTCGCTCCCCACCACCGGCACCGCCCTCGGGATGTGGCCCGAGGCGATGGCGGTGCTCGAGCGGGTGGGCGCGGCGGACGCGGTGCGGGAGATCGGGATCGATCAGCGGATCGCGGAGATCCGCAGCGCCGAGGGGCACCGGCTCGGCCCCGAGGTACGAGCGAAGGGCGCCACCGTCATCATCTCGCGGCCCCGGCTCCTCGAAGCCCTCGCCGCGTGCGCACCCGCGGTCCGGTTCGGCGATCGCCGCGCCGGCCTCGACGGGCTCACCCACGACGTGATCGTCGGCGCCGATGGCATCGGCAGCGTCGTCCGCGCGCACGTCGTCGGGCACGAGGTGGCGCCGCGACCCCTCGGCGTCGACGTGCTCATCGGCCGGTGTCCCGGCGACACCGACGTGTTCACCGAATACTGGGGCCCGGGAAGACTGTTCGGCGTCACGCCCCGCGACGGGGGCTACATCAACTGGTACTCGGAGTTCGATCCGCGGGTGGTTCCGCCGGGCACCCCGGACCCGGACGAGGACCCGCGCGGCTTCCTCCGCGCGATGTACCGCGGCTGGGCCCCGCGAGTGGCCGAGACCATCGAGGGCATCGAGGCGGAGACGGCCCTGCACTACCGATCGCGCGACCTGCCGCGGCTGCCGCGGATCGTGCGCGGCAACGTCGCCCTCCTCGGCGACGCGGCCCACGCCATGGCACCCAACCTGGGCCGCGGCGCGTGCGAGACCCTGCTGGACGCCGCCGCCCTGGCCGACGCCCTCGGCGCGGCGGCCGATGTCGGCGGCGACGCGGCGCCCGCGCTGCGCGCCTACGAGGCGGCGCGGCGCCGCGCGGGACAGCGGACGATGCTGCTCTCGCGGGCGATGCGGCACGTCGCCCTCGTTTCGCGGCTGCGCGCCCCGCGGGACCTGCTGCTGCGGGCGGTGGCCGCCGCGGCCTGAGGGCCCGGGTCAGGCCTCGTCGGCGAGACCCGGGGTGACCTTGGAGAGCGCGGCCCGCAGCGCCGCGACGTCGCGCACCGTGAGGTGGTCGAAGACCAGCCGGCGCACCTCCGCGACGTGCCCGCGGGCGGCACCGTCGAGCGCGGAGAAGCCCTCGTCGGTGAGCTCGGCGTACGCCGAGCGCCCCTCCGCGTGCCGCACCAGCCAGCCCCGCTCGCTGAGCTTGCGCAGCACGTGCGAGAGCCGTGAGGGCGAGGAGTTGGCGGCCTCAGCGAGCGCCGACAGCCCGAGGGTGCGGTCCGGAGCCTGCGAGAGCTGCGCGAGCACCATGAACTCGTAGTGGGTGATGCCGGAGTCGGTCCGCAGCTGCGTGTCCAGCTTGGCCGGCAGCCGCATCGCCACGTGGATGAGGGGCAGCCACGCCGCCATCTCCTCGTCGGACAACCACCGGGTGCTTCCCGCGTCCACCATCACACACCCCCGAACATCACGTCGGGACTCGACTTTACCGCCTCCTCATTTCGGTGAACGGCGCCTCACCGAGGTGGGTACATTGACCGGTATGAGCAGTCCGAGCACGACGACGGGACCGACCTCCGACGACGAGATCGCCGGCTACCTGAAGACCCTCGGCATCCCCGGCCTCGCCGACATCCACGTGCACTTCCTGCCCGAGCCGATGCTGCTCAAGGTGTGGGACTTCTTCGACCGCGCGAGCTCCGAATACGGCCGCGAGTGGCCCATCCGGTACCGGTTCGACGAGGACACGCGCCTGGAGCTGATCCGCGGCATGGGCGTGACGGCGATCCCCGCGCTCACCTATCCGCACAAGCCCGGGATGGCCGTGTGGCTCAACGACTGGTGCGCCGAGTTCGCGCGCCGCGTGCCCGACGGGATCCACTGCGCCACGCTCTACCCCGAGCCCGGCGTGGGCGAGTACGTCGCGCGGGCCGTCGCCGACGGTGCGCGACTGTTCAAGATGCACGTCCAGGTGGGCGTCTTCGCGCCCGACGATCCCCTGCTGGACCCGGCCTGGGAGGTCCTGTCGGCCGCGAGGATCCCGGTGGTGATCCACGCCGGTTCCGGCCCCGTGGAAGGGCCGTACACGGGCCCCGACCGGGTCGCCGAGGTGCTGCGCCGGCACCCCGAACTGACGCTGGTCATCGCGCACCTGGGCATGCCCGAGTACGACCGGTTCGCCGATCTCGCCGAGCGCTTCCCCAACGTGTACCTCGACACCACGATGGCCGCGACCGACTTCACCGAGCGCACCGCGCCGATGCCGCCCGGCTACGTCGAGCGGCTCGGCGCGCTCGCCGACAAGGTGGTGCTGGGCAGCGACTTCCCCAACATTCCCTACGACTACGCGCACCAGCTCTTCGGGCTCGCCCGGCTCGGCCTCGGCGACGAGTGGATGCGCAAGGTGCTGTGGCACAACGGCCGCGCCCTGCTGGAGCGCGCGGGCGCCTGAGCGCGGGCCGTACGATGGCCCTCATGCAGATCCGGCGCGCCGCGGTGGCGCTGTTCGTCGCGGGGACCCTCGCGGCGTGCGGCGGCGCACCGTCGGCGCCGCAGGCCCTCTCGCTCGAACGGTCCAAGACCGCGTTCGAGCAGGTGGGGATCGACGAGACGCGCGGCGACGTGACCGCGCTGGTATCCACCGCCACCCGCCTCGGCGCGCGGCTCGCGGCCGGCGACCCCCGCGCCGGGAGCACCGCCGTCTCGCCCTGGTCCGTCCTGAGCCTGCTCGGGATGCTCCGGGCCGGGGCACAGGGCGAGACCGCCGCGCAGCTCGACGGTGCCGGGCTCGGCGCCGCGAAGGACGTGCCGCGGGCGATGGCGGCGCTCACCGGCCAGACCGCGCAGTGGGCGGGCGATCCCGGCACCGTGCCCGCGGACACGCCGCCCGCGACGCCGCTGTTCCAGTCGCAGGTCGCGCTCCTGTCCGCGAAGCAGCCCGAGGACCGTCGGGTGCGGGCCGAGTACCTGGACACGCTGTCGGCCTCCTACGACACCGGCGTCTACCCCGTCGATTTCGGCGCCGGCGTGGGCGAACCGCTGGGCGAGTGGGTGGCGGTGAACACCGGCAGCAGCTTCACCTCCGCGCCGCTGCGCGTCGACTCCACCACCCGCCTCGCCGCGGCGACCACCGCCTACCTCGCGGCCGCGTGGCGCTTCCCGTTCGACGCCGCCCGCACCCGGCCCGCGCCGTTCACCGCCGCCGACGGTGCGGTGCTCGACCCGCTCACGATGCGCGGCACGGTGCCCGCGCGCGTGGCCGCGGGCGAGGGCTTCACAGCGCTGCAGCTCGACTACGGCACCACGCTCGCGCTGCAGATCGTGCTGCCCACCCCCGGGACTCCGCTCACCGACGCGGCGAGCGAGGGCCGGTTCACCGCGGCCAGGATCGCGCTGGCGGGGGCACCGTCGGTCCCGCACGAGGTGAGCCTGCCCAAGTGGCGCACCACCACCTGGACCGGCCTCGCGGACCCGCTCCGGGACGCCTGCCTGACGGGGCTGTTCGCCGGTCCGGGCCTCGACGGCGTGGCCCCGGGATCACCGTGGCTGGCCGACGCCCGCGCCGCGGCCGTGCTCACCGTGGGCGAGAAGGGCACCGCCGCCGGCACCGCGACCGCGGCGCCGACTCCCGAGTCCGCCCCGGGCCCCGCGCCCTTCGTGGTGGACCGGGCCTTCGCGTACTCGGTGGTCGACACGGCGACGGGGATGCCCCTGATGATGGGGACGGTCAACCGCCCGGGCGGATAGTCCGCACTCGCCCACCTTGACATTGCAAATTCAAATTTCTTCCGGCGGTTATCTTTTCACCAAAGTCTCGACTTCACGTTAAGGTTGAGGCATGACCATGAAGCTGTCCCGCCCGCTCCGCGCGGCGGCCCGCTCGGCGTGGGCCCTCACGGGCACCGCGCTGCTCGCCGTGCTGATCGCGCTCGTCGCCGGCGGCGCCACCTTCCTCATCGCCGCGGGAACGACTCCGCCGGCGCCGGCCCAGGAGCGGGAGAACGCCGAGAACACGCGCGTCGCCCTCAAGGCCGCCGACGAGTCGCGCGCGCTCTTCGGCCTGCTGTCCAACGCCGTGGTCTCGGCGGGGAACGGGCTGAACACCTCGGCGAGCTCGGTGCCGCAGATCTTCGACAGCGTCGACACCGCCAAAACCGGTGCCGAACAGCTGGTCTCGGGCCTCGACGAGGCCTCCTCCCTCTCCGCCGCCCTGAACCAGGTGAACCGGGCGACCGCCACGCTCGGCGGCGCGCTCGAGCGCACCCAGGGCCTGCAGCAGGTGGCGGCCGGCACCCGCGCCGCCCTCGTGGCGCTGCGCGGGCGGCTGATCGAGCACCCGTCGCCCGGCTCCGCCGAGGCCGTCGCGCAGCTCGACCGCGCGCTCGCCGGATCGAAGGGCGTGGGCGCGCTCGACGACGTGGCCGGCATGCGCAGCACGCTCTCGACCATGACGAGCAGCCTGAGCAGCGCCTCCGCCAACGCCGACGCCTCCCTCACCTCCGCGCGCAGCGCCGCCCGGCAGCTGCGGGACGGGCTGACCAAGCTGGCCTCGGCCCGCAAGGACGTCAACGCCTCCGTCACCAACCTGACCACCGGTGTGGGACAGCTGAAAACGGCGCTCGGCGCCATCGACGGCCAGCTCGCCCTCACGCAGACCCGGCTGCGGTCCGTGACCAGCGCGCCCGCCCCGGCGCCGGACCCCGGCATCGCGCGGCCCCTCGCGTGGGCGCTCGTGGTCGGCGGCGCGGCCGGCACCGTCACCTACCTGGCCGCCCTCGCCGTCGCCCATCGCGTGCGCCGCCGGGAGGCGATCGCCCTGGTCCCGAACGAGGCACCGGACGCCGCGGAAGCGAGCTCCGAGGCCGCGACCGAGGAGCCCGCCGAGGCCACCGTCGCAGCCACCGTGGACGAGCCCGCCCCCGTCGAGGACGTTCCCGCCGCGGGACACCACCGGGTTCTGCCGCCGGCCGACGAGACCCCCGACGAGGCGGACGACACCGTCGTGGACCCCGGTGACGAGCCCGCCCCCGAGGATTCCGAGGGCACGGCGCTCACGCCCGGGAAGCGGGCGAAGCACCGTCGCAACCGGTTCCGGGCCGCCCCGGCGCCGGACACCAACCCGTACCTCTCGGTGGCCTTCTCGGGCAGCGCGGGCTGACTCCCCGGGCGGCGGCCCACCTACTCGTACACCCCCTCTACCTCCCAGCTCCCGGCGTACTGCAGCAGCAGGGCCCGCCCGTCGTCGCGGCCGGGCGCGGGCTCGAGCAGCACCTGGGCGCGGGCCCGCGGCTCGGCGGCGCCGTCCGCCGCCCACCAGCGCTCGTCGACCAGCCACGGCCCCGCCCACCAGCTGAGCGACCAGTCGCGGGAGCCCCACACCAGGTGCGTGGGCTCGCCCGTGAAGACGCCGCGCTCGGTGACCCGCACGGCCGCGCCCGCGGCGTCGGTGATCGTGACCGCGGCGCCCGTGACCAGCACCGACGGCGCCGGCTCCGGCATCCGACCCGGCCACGGCGCGGCCGGATCGCGCTCCGGGACCACCTCGTCGCCCAGCGGGACCCAGGTGACCCGCTCGGCCGGGCCGCGGCCGCCGCTGCGCACGCCCATCCGCACAGCCTCCCCGCCGAGCAGGCCCTGCACCCGGACGAGGGCGCGACGGAACCGGGCGGCACCGTCGGCATCGTCGCCCCACATGCCCGCCTGCAGCGCGCCGGCGTCCACCACCTCCACGGGCTCGAGCCGCAGCAGAGAGATCGGGGCGCCCGGGCCGCCCTCCCCGCCCCGCTTCGCGGACCGGCCGCCGGTGAGCCAGCCGTCGATCTGCCAGCGCACCCGGTCGGCGGTGCCGTCCGGGGTGAGCGGCTCGGCGCAGCGCCAGATGCGGCTGTGCCGCTCGCCGTTCTCCGCGATCGCGGAGACCTCCAGCCGCAGGCACGCCACGCCCGCCGCGGACAGCTTGCCGTGCAGCTCCGCGGCGAGGGCGCGGCCGGCGAAGGCCGCCGCGTCGACCCGGTCGATGGGCGGGTCGGGTCGCAGCTCCACCTCCAGCCCGGGCGGCAGGGCCGCGGTGGACGGCGGCCGGTCCGGCACCGCGCGGGCCTGCCGGTGCGCGGCGATCGCGTCGGTGCCGAAGCGGGTGGCCACGTCGGTGGCGGAGAGCGCCGCGAAAGCGCCGACGGTGCGCAGCCCCAGCCGGCGCAGCAGGTCCAGGAGCTCGGTGCGGTCGCCGCCCGCGAGCGCCGGCTCCGCCCCCAGCTGGGCGATGGGCAGCGGGGCGAGGAAGGCCGCCGACTCCCCCGGCGGCACGACGACGCCGCGGCGGGCGGCCAGGGCCGCGGTGAAGACCTCGTCGGCGATGCCGGCGAGCGACTCCGCGCCCACCGAGGACGCCGCGTCCACCAGGCGCTCGGCCGCCTGCTCCTCGCCGCCGAAGAAGCGCGCCGCGCCCCGCGCCGGGATCACCACGAGCCCCGGGCGCAGCACCTCGATGAGCGGGATCAGCGCCGCCACGGCGCCCGCCACGGGCTCGAAGAGCCGCGCGTCCCGCCCCTCGTCGGCCTGAGCGATGTGCAACCCCGGGCAGCGGGCCTGGGATTCGCGGCGCTTCATGCCGCGGCGCACCCCGTCGGCCCGGGCGGGGGCGTTGCAGGCGACGACCCGGTTGCCGTGCAGGACGGCGACGGGGCGGTCGGGCGGCAGGTCCGCGTCCGCCGCCGCGGCCGCCGCCGGCCAGTCCGGGCACCACAGGGCGAGGATGCGCTGCGCGGTCACTGCGCCGCCGCCATTCGACGCTGCTCGGCGCCCCAGTACTGCTCGGCGCCCCGCTGCGGGTTGACGCAGCCGCGGCCGCGGGCGGAGAAGACCAGGTCGATCCCGCGGATCCGGCCGCGTCCGGGCCGGGCGCCGAGGCCGGTGTAGCCCCGCACGCGCGCGCCGAGGTGCAGCGCGGCGCCCTCCCAGCGGCCGCCGGTGACTAGCAGGATCGAGCCCCGGGAACGGGCCCGGGCGGCGATGGCGCGGCCGCGGCTGGGCGGCACCGCGATGCCCCCGAGCTCGCACAGCACCACGTCGGCGCCGTCGAGCAGGATCGAGGCGACGGCCACCGGGTCCGCGAGTGGGCCGGCGATGAGCGCGATCCGCTCCGGATCGGCCCCCTGTTCGAGTGCGGCGGCCATGCCGAAGCCGGAGACGCCGCACAGCGCGACGCTCGATCCCGTCCGGGAGACGCCGGCCACCAGCGAGACCGCGAGCGAGCCCGCGCCCGAGAGCTCCGCGACCGTGCCGCGCGGCAGGCCGCCGCCCGGCAGCAGTCGGGCCAGCTCCTCGTGCACCGGCAGCACACCCATGCCGAGCTGCGCTGATTCGTCCTGCAGCGGCGCCTCCACGGGCGCCTGCGCCTTCGCCGGACGATGCTTCTCCGGCAGCGTCGCGAGCCGCTTGCGCAGCTCCGCCAGCTTCTCCTCGCGATTGCCTGCCAACGCTTGAACACGTGCGGACATGTGTCACACCCCTCCCCTACCTTCGGATCCCGCGTCACCGATCAGTGCGGAAGCCGAGCCACGGGGAAGACATGACTAGAACTTCTGTTCGATCTGATCTCAGCGTAGATCCGCGATCCGAACGGCGTCAAGCGCCGAGGTGAGAGGGGTTCCAGCAGAGTGATGCGCCCGGCGCATCACACGATCGTCGCAGTTCACGAGCATTTTTCGCGGTGAGGCGATGCATCGCACGCATCACGTCGCCGATGGGACGCAGAACCTCGGGATGAGGATGGTCGAGTACGCGAAGGTCATCACTCCCCTACCCTCGCCGCGCCCGGACCAACGAAGGCGGATCGCCCGTGTACCGGGGCGATCCGCCTTCCTCGAGCGATCGACTATCAGCCCACGCGATCTGGATCGTGGTGCGCGGAGGCCGCGGCGACGGGCGACAGGTCCGCGGTCTTCGGGTCGACGGTCGGCGCCTTGGTGATGAGCTTGTGTCCCCACCACAGCCCGAGGAACAGGATCAGGGCCGCATACGTGGTGAGCCAGAGGCTGATGCTGGCGCCCGTCTCGGAGTCCTCGGACGCGAGGTAGCCCTGGCCCGCGACGACTGCGATCGACATGATCAGCGCCACGATCGGTCCCGCGGGGTACAGCCACGCCTTGTAGGGAAGCTCGTCGAGCGAACGCCCCTGCGCGTTCCACGCCCTACGGAACTTGTAGTGCGCCCACGCGATCCCGATCCAGGTCACGAACCCGGCGACCGACGAGGCGGCGACCAGCACCGTGTACGCGGCACCATCGCCCTTCGGGCCGGCGAGGAAGCACAGGCAGCCGATCACGGTGGTCGCCGCCGTGGCAGCGATGGGAACGCCGGCCTTGGTCACCTTGGCGAAGATCTTCGGCGCGTTGCCCTCCACCCCCAGGCCGTACAGCGCGCGCGTGGCGGCGAACAGGCTGGCGTTGCCGGCGGAGAGGATGGCGATGAGGATGACCGCGTTCATGATCGACGCCGCGGCGTCGATGCCCGCGAGCTTGAAGACCAGCGTGAACGGCGCCACCGCGACGTTCTCCGCGGAGGCGTCCAGCAGCTCGGGACTGGTGTACGGGATGAGGAAGGCGATGATCGTCAGCGTGCCGATGTAGAAGACCAGGATCCGGAAGAAGACGGTGCGCACCGCGCGCGGGATGGCGCTCTTCGGCTCGATCGCCTCGCCCGCCGCGACCGCGATCATCTCCGTGCCCTGGAAGGCGAAGCCCGCGATGAGGAAGACCGAGAGCATCCCCAGCGGCCAGTCCACGAAGGGCGCGTCGCCGATGGTCCAGTTGGAGAAGCCGGGGGCCGGGCCGTCGCCGACCACGCCCAACACCATCAGCACGCCGACGATCAGGAAGATCACCACGGCGATCACCTTGATCGACGCGAACCAGAACTCGGCCTCGCCGAAGGCCTTCACCGCGAACAGGTTCAGGGCCAACAGGCCGGCGAGGAAGATCACCGACCAGATCCAGGTGGGCACGTCGGGCAGCCAGAACTTCATGATCAGGCCGGCCGCCACCACCTCCGCGGCCAGCGTGATCGACCAGTTGAACCAGTAGTTCCACCCGGCCGCGAAGCCGAAGGACTTGCTGACGAACCGGCTGCCGTACTCCTCGAACGGATTACTGCACGGCATGTACGCCGACATCTCGCCGAGGCTCTGCATGAGGAAGAAGACCATGACGCCCATGAGCGCGTAGGCCAGGAGGGCGCCACCGGGGCCGGCCTGGCTGATCGTGGCGCCGGACGCCACGAACAGACCGGTGCCGATCGCGCCGCCGAGCGCGAGCATGCTGATGTGGCGGCTCTGCAGTCCCTGGCGGAGGGAGTCGTCGGGGGTGATTCCAAGAGGGCTGGACACCCGATGAGAGTAGCGACCGCAACGCCCATCCGGTTAGCATTCGCAGCGTCATGTTCTCCTACGACACCCGATCCGCCCTCGCGAGCGCCGCCGATCTGGTGAACACCGCCCCCGACGCGCGCACGGAGCGCCCCGAGCGCCTGCCCGACGTCGCCGCGCTCCGCGCCTTCGTGGAGCGCTGGGGCTGGACCGGCCCCATCCCCCTGCGCGAGGACGAACTGGACCGCGTGCACGCCGTGCGCCGCGTCCTGCGCGGCCTGTGGGACCTCGCGGGCGACGAGGCCGGCACCGTCGACCTGGTGAACCGGATGCTGCGCGACGCGGCGGTCCTCCCCCAGCTCGTGCGGCACGACGACTGGCCGTACCACCTGCACGGTTGGAACGACGCGACGCCGATCGCGGAGCGCTTCCTCGCCGAGCCCGCGATGGGCATGGTCGACGTGGTCCGCGCCGACGCCCTCGACCGGCTGCGGCGCTGCGCCGCGCCGGACTGCGCCGGGGTGCTCGTGGACTTCAGCCGCAACAGCTCCCGCCGATTCTGCGACGACGGCTGCAACAACCGCTTGAACGTGGCCGCGTACCGCGCGCGCCGGGCCTGACCCTTAGGATCAACGGCGTGGCGGAAACGACGGGTGCGAGCGGCGCGATCAGGGGCGTTCCCGGGCCCGATCACCTGGTCGCCGGGCGCTACCGACTCACCTCCAAGATCGGCGGCGGCGGCATGGGCGCCGTCTGGCTCGCCCGCGACGAGCGCCTCGAGCGCGACGTCGCCGCCAAGCAGGTCATCTCCACCGAGGGACTCACCCAGGAGGAGGCCGACGAGCTGCGCCGGCGCGCCCTGCACGAGGGCCGGCTCGCGGCCCGGCTGCAGCACCGCAACGCCGTCGCCATGTACGACGTGGCCCTCGACCGCGGCGAGCCCTGGCTGGTGATGGAGTACCTGCCCTCGCGCTCGCTGGCCCAGGTGCTGCACATGACCGGCTCGATGCCCGAGCGGCAGGTGGCGCAGATCGGCGCGCAGATGGCCGACGCCCTCGTCGAGGCGCACGAAGCCGGCATCATCCACCGGGACATCAAGCCGGGCAACATCCTCATCGCCAACCGCGGCCGTGCGTCGGGCACCGTCAAGCTCTCCGACTTCGGCATCGCGCGGGCCAAGGGCGACGATGCCGGCCCCACCGGGATCATCACCGGCACGCCCGCCTACTTCGCCCCCGAGGTGGCCCGCGGCACCGAGCCCTCCGAGGCCTCCGACCTGTACTCGCTCGGCGCGACGCTGTACACCGCGCTCGAGGGCGCGCCGCCCTTCGGCGTCGACGAGGACTCGATCGCCCTGCTGCACAAAGTCGCGCTGGGACAGATCAATCCGCCCAAGAACGACGGTCCGCTGGTCCGCGTCATCCTGGACATGCTGCAGCCGAGCCCGAAGCGGCGGCCCTCGCTGATCGAGGCGCGGGACCGGCTCGCCGCGGTCGCGGCCGGCGGCGGCAACCCCGCCGCGATCCTCGCCGCCCCGCTGCAGGCGACCGAGGGCGCGCCCGCGGTGTGGCTGCGGCGCACCGCCGGTGAGCGCACCCCCGGCGACCGGACCTCGTCGGCGCGCACGACGGCGTCGGGCCCGATCGAGCGGAAGCGGCCGATCCCGCCCGCGCCGCGGCCCAGCACCTACGTGCCGCCGCCGGTGGCGCCGCCGTCGAAGATGTCGAACACCGTTCTCGCGGCGTGGATCATCGGCGGCTTCATCGTGCTCGCCGCGATCATCGCGGGCATCATCATCGCGCTGGGCTGAGTCCCGGCGCGGTCAGTCCGCGAGGTGGCGGGTGTGCGCCCAGCGGGTGAGGGCGTTGCGGTTGCTCTGCTGCGTCTTGCGGAGCACGTTCGAGGCGTGCGTCTCGACGGTCTTGACCGAGATGAACAGGTCCTCGGCGATCTCCCGGTAGGTGTAGCCGCGCGCCAGCAGGCGCAGCACCTCCAGCTCGCGCGGGGTGAGCGAGTCCAGCTCCGGGTCGAGCGCGGGCTCCGGCACGGGCGAGCGGCCGGTGAAGGAGTCGAGCACGAAGCCGGCGAGCCGCGGCGAGAAGACCGCGTCGCCCTCGGCGACGCGGCGCACCGCATCCGCCAACTCGTCCCCCGAGATCGTCTTGGTGACGTAGCCGCGGGCGCCGGCGCGGATCGTGGCGATCACGTCCTCCGCCGCGTCGGAGACGCTGAGCGCGAGGAAGACCGGCGCCTTCTCCAGCTTCGCGCGCGGGGCGCCGTCGGTCACGCCGCGCAGCACGGCGACGCCGCCGCCGTCGGGCATGTGCACGTCCAGCAGCACCACGTCGGGGCCGGCGGAGAGGATCCCCGCCACCGCCTCGCCGACGGTGCCGGCCTCGCCCACCACCTCGATGGAATCCTCACGGGCCAGCTCGGCGCGCACGCCGGACCGGAACACGCCGTGATCGTCGACCAGGAACACCCGGTAGCTCACGCACTCTCCTCCGCTGTCTCCGGCGCGACCGTCTCGTCGCCCTCGGCGAGCCTCGCCATCGACAGCCGCACCTCGGTGCCCCGGCCCGGAGCGGTGCGGACCGCGACGCTGCCGCCGCGGCGCTCCATCCGGGACCGGATCGACTTGGCCAGGCCCTGCCGGTCCGACGGTACCCCGTCGAGGTCGAATCCGACGCCGCGGTCGCGCACGAAGACGGACACCGACGCCTCGTCGACCTCCGCGTAGGTGTCGATGCTCTCGCAGCCGGAGTGCTTGGCGGCGTTCACCATCGCCTCCTTGGCGGCGCCGAGCAGGGCCGTGAACCGGTCGTCGACGCCGAGCTCGGCGCCCTCGACGTCGCCCACGGTGATGACGTCGACCGCGACCGAGTGCGCGTCCTCGACGTCCGCCGCGGCGGCCTTGAGCGCCGCGGCCAGGGACTGCGCCGGCGCCTCGGTGCCGCCGAACAGCCACTCCCGGAGCTCGCGCTCCTGACTGCGGGCGAGCAGCTTGACGGCGGCGCCGTCGGCGGACTGCTTCTGGATGAGGGCGAGCGTCTGCAGCACGGAATCGTGCAGGTGCGAGGCGATCTCCTCACGCTCGATGGTGCGCACCCGGGCGGCGCGCTCGGCGCCGAGATCGCGCCACATGCGCACCCAGATCGGCACGGTGAGCAACGCGACGCCGACCAGCGTGAGCACGACGGCGGCCAGCGCCGTCGGGATCGCGGCCACGTCGACCCGGCCCAGGAAGACCACGGCGAGGCCCACGATCACCAGCGTGACCCCGCCCAGCATCCGCAGCCCGGTGATGAGACGGGAGCCGCCCGCATGCGTGGACACCGGTGTCCGCGACGCGGAATCGGCCTCCCGCCAGACGAGGGCCGCGCCGATCCCGATGACCAGGACGGGGACCACGAAGCCGGCGCTGGTGTTGCTCGCCACGGAGGCGAGGGTCGCGGCGCCGACGACGCCGAGGACCGCCAGCGCGAGGCCCTGGCGGCGCTCGGCCGGGTCGGGATGCTCGGTGTCGGTGCCCGGCCGGCACATGAACCACAGCAGCGCGTACATCACCACACCCGCGCCCATCAGCGCGAGCAGGGTGAAGGCGATGCGGACCTTGGTGGCGTCGACGCCGAGGTGATCGGCGATGCCGCCGCACACGCCGCCGATCACCGCGCCGCCGTTGCGGCGGTACAGGCGGGGGTACGACGGTGCCGGGGCCGGCTGGGCCGGGGGCGGGAGGACGGCGGGCCGCGCGACGGCCGGCGGGACGGTGGCCAGCGGGACGGTGCCCGACGGTGCGGGGCCGGACGGTGCGGGCGTGCGGAAGTCGGCCGCCGGCGCCTGGTTCGCGCCCTGCTGCCACCCCTGCTGCCAGTTCTGCCAGCCCTGCTGCCACGCCTGCTGGCGAGCCTGGTGCCGCGCCCACCGGCGCTGTGCTCGTCTGCTCATGATCCCTCGATGGTGGCACGGATCGTCGCCCTCGGGTATCGGGGAAGCCCCTGAAAGATCACCCTCACCCCGAGGTGCGGCGCCGCGATTTCAGGGTAGATCCCGATGGACCGGGACAGCCGCGGCCCGCAGGATCGAAGGCATGGATACGACAACCCTCTCCAGCCAGCTCCGGCAGATGTGGGAGACCAGGCCGCTCCGGGCCCGCAATGCGCCGATCGCCGGCGTGTGCACGGGCTTCGCGCGCCGCTACCAGGTGGACGTCGCGCTGGTCCGCGCGGCGTTCATCGGGGCGACGGTGCTCGGCGGACTCGGTTTCGTCGCCTACATCGTCGGCGTCTTCGTGCTCCCCAAGGAGTCCGAGTACGCGTACGGCACGCCCGTGCAGCGCTCGGGCCCGCCGACCTTCGTCCTCATCATCGCCGCGGTGATCGCGGTCAGCTTCGGCAGCGGCATGAGCTCGTCCTGGCCGGGCGCCGGGATCATCAGCCTCGCCCTGCTGGCGGCCGGCTGGTACGCGCTGCACCAGCGCCTGCCCGTGCCGCCGCCCGGCACCGCCGTCTCCACGCGGCTCGCGCCGGCGGCCCCCGTCGGGGCGTGGCAGCCGCCCGCGGCCCAGTTCCCCTGGCAGCCCGTGTGGACGCCCACTGATCCGCGCGCCACCGCGGCACCCGCCCCCGAGGCGCCGAGGGCCGACGCACCGGCTCCGGAGCAGGCCCCGGAGGCGAGCCCCGCGGACGCGACCTCGCAGGCCCCTCAGGCATCGGCACCGTCGGAGCCCCTGAACCTGCGGAAGGCGCCGGCCCCCGAGGCCCCGCGCGTGCAGACGCAGGTCACCGAGGAGATCCATCCGCCGCGCTGGGATCCGCTGGGCGCCGCGCCCTTCGCGTGGGACCTGCCCGAGCCGGCGGCGGCGCACGCCCCGATTCCGGTGGAGCCCAAGCGCCGCACCCGGATCACGCCCGTCACGCTCGGCATCGCGCTGCTCACGGCCGCGGCGATCGCCACCGTCAACCTCGTGTTCGGCGTGCCGATCTCGCCGGTGGTGGCCGCCGCCATCGTGCTCGGCGTGGTGGGCACCGGACTCGTCGCGGGCGCCTTCCGGCGCAGCGGCTACGGCCTGCTCGCCGTCGCGATCCCCCTGGCGGGCTTCGTGATCGTGGGCACGATGGCGCAGAACGTGATGAGCGGTTTCGCCGACGCCCCGCGCGGCGACAAGCAGTTCGTGGTGCCCTCGCCCACCGACCTCCAGGAGCAGTACGTCCTGCAGGTGGGCTCACTCCAGCTCGACCTGCGGCAGCTCACCCTCGACCACGACCGCACCGTGACCACCCGAGTGGGCGTGGGCGACACGCAGATCCAGATCCCCGCCGCGATGAACGTCAAGGTGCAGTGCCAGGTGTCGGTCGGGGACTCCGACTGCCCCACGGCGCTGAACAGCGTCGTGACCCCCGGCGCCCCCACCCTGACCATCGACGCCCAGGGCAACGTGGGCAATGTGGAGGTGAATCGTGTCCGCTGACAACAGCTCCGGCCGCGAGCGCGGCACGTCGCCCGCTCTCCTGGTCGCCGGGATCGCGGCCCTCGCGATCGCCGCCTGGGGAATCGTGGGCGGCCCCCGCCTCATCGACGCCGGCACCCTGCTCGGGATCCTCGCGATCGGCGCCGTCGTCGTGGCGGGGGTGACCCTGATCAGGCCGCGAAGAGGTTCCGATTCCGCTCCGCCCACTGCGCCAGGCTCATCGCCGGACGCCCACTGAGTTCCTCCACCAGCGAGTTCGCCTCCTGCCGGTACCGGCGGGAGGCGTCTTGCAGGTCCAGGTACCAGCCGGCCATGTCGCCCATCTCGGGGCGCAGGGCCTCCTCGGCCGCCTCGCGGCTGATCTGCTCGAAGCCAACCTCGCGGCCGATGCCCTCGCCGATCTGCGCGGCCATCTCGACCCGGGTGAGGAAGCTCGGCCCGGTCAGCTCGTAGACCTTCCCGACGTGCGCGGCGTGATCGTCGGCCGCGAGGAGCGCGGCTGCGACCGCAGCGATGTCGTCCATGGAGATCGGCGCGCTCCCCGCGTCCGGGTAGGGCTCGCGGACCACGCCGGTGGCGACCTGGCCCGCCCAGCCCGCGAAGTTCTCCATGAATTCGCCCGGCCCCAGGACGGTCACGTCGATGCCGCTCGCCAGGATCGTGTCGGTGAGCGCCTGCCAGTGCGCACTCCCGGAGGTGGCGACCACGTACTGGACGCCCGCGTCCTTGGCCCGGCGCAGCACCTCCGCCGCCGTGGGCTCGTACGGCGCGAGGTACATCCCGGTCACGCCCTCGAAGGCGCCGTCGAGCGTCTCCGGCTTGCCGATGAAACCGCTGAAGGCCTCCACCCCGCTCGGCAGCGCCGCCTTCGCGGGGTTGGTGGTCAGCGCCCGGATGTCCGTGACACCCCTCGCCACCAGCTCGTCGACCACTTTCCGTCCGATGTTGCCCGTTGCACCCGTCACCAGAATCGTCATGGCAACGACGGTACCGGCGGCACCGGTCAGATCGTGACCGCTATTCCCACTCGATGGTCCCCGGCGGCTTGCTCGTCACGTCGAGCACCACGCGGTTGACCTCTTCGACCTCGTTCGTGATGCGGGTCGAGATGATCTCGAGCGTCTCGTAGGGCACCCGCGTCCAGTCCGCGGTCATCGCGTCCTCGGAGCTGACCGGGCGCAGCACGATCGGGTGGCCGTAGGTTCGGCCGTCGCCCTGCACGCCCACGCTGCGGACGTCGGCGAGCAGCACGACCGGGCACTGCCAGATGGTGCCGTCGAGGCCCGCGGCGGTGAGCTCCTCGCGCGCGATCGCGTCCGCCTTGCGCAGCAGGTCGAGCCGGTCCTTGGTGACCTCGCCGACGATGCGGATCGCCAGGCCCGGCCCGGGGAAGGGCTGCCGGCCGACGATCTCCTCCGGCAGGCCCAACTCGCGGCCGACCGCGCGGACCTCGTCCTTGAACAGCAGGCGCAGCGGCTCGACGAGCGTGAACTCCAGGTCCTCCGGCAGCCCGCCCACGTTGTGGTGGCTCTTGATGTTCGCCGTGCCCGCGCCGCCGCCCGACTCCACCACGTCCGGGTACAGCGTGCCCTGGACGAGGAAGTCGATGGTGTGGCCCTCGGCCGCCCGCGCGCCCAGCGCCTCGGAGACGACGTCCTCGAACGACCGGATGAACTCGCGGCCGATGATCTTGCGCTTCTCCTCGGGATCGGAGACGCCCTTGAGGTGCCCGAGGAAGGTGTCCTCAGCGTCGACGGTGATCAGGCGCGCGCCCGTCGCCTCCACGAAGTCCTGCTGCACCTGCTCGCGCTCGCCCTGCCGCAGCAGCCCATGATCGACGAAGACACAGGTCAGACGGTCTCCGATGGCCTTCTGCACCAGAGCGGCCGCGACGGCGGAGTCCACGCCGCCGGACAGCGCGCACAGCGCCAGACCGTCACCGACCTGGGCGCGGACGTCCTCGATGAGCTGCTCGGCGATGTTCGCCGCGGTCCAGGTGGGCTTCAGCCCGGCGATCTCGTACAGGAAGCGCGTGAGCACCTCCTGGCCGTGCGGGCTGTGCAGGACCTCGGGGTGGTACTGGACGCCGGCCATCTGCTTGCCGACGTTCTCGAACGCCGCGACCGGGGCGCCGGGGGTCGACGCCACCGTCGCGAAGCCCTCGGGCGCGACCTGCACGGCGTCGTTGTGGCTCATCCACACCGGCTGCTCGGCCGGGAGCCCCACGTGGAGGACACCGTCGCCCTGGGGGGTGAGGGTGGTGCGCCCGAACTCGCGCCCGCCCGTGTTGGCGACGGTGCCGCCGAGGGCCCGGGCCATCATCTGGAAGCCGTAGCAGATGCCGAAGACCGGGACGCCGAGGTCGAAGACCGCGGGATCGAGGTTGGGCGCGTCCTCCGCGTAGACCGACGCGGGGCCGCCCGACAGCACGATGGCGGCGGGGTTCTTGGCGCGCACCTCCTCGGCGGTGATGGTGTGCGGCACCACCTCCGAGTAGATCCGCGCCTCGCGGACGCGGCGCGCGATCAGCTGCGCGTACTGCGCGCCGAAGTCGACGACCAGAACCGGGTTGGGTGAGGAGTCCGTCACCCGGCTCAGTCTAGTCGCGGGCGGGGCCGCGTTCCGACAGCGGGCGGGACATCACGGCACGTCCACGAGCTCCCAGAGCGGCACGTGGGCGTACCGGGGGAACTCGTCGGGCGTGACGCGGACCCGGCGGCCGGCGAGGATCGCCTCGTTCTCTCCCCGCGCGTGCGGGGACAGGACGTCGATCGCCGCCTCGGCGACCCGGTGGACGTCGGCCTCGTCGAACCGGGCCCAGAGCACCCGGCACCGTCGATCGGCGGACGGGGTCCCGGGGTGCTCGATCGCCCACTGCCGCAGCAGCGAGGGGTCCTCCGGGGAGCTCGCGAACTCGAACAGGGCCGAACCCGCGCCCAGCCGGTCGGCGATCGACGCGGTGACGCGCGGCTCGTCGTCGGGCCGGATGAGGACGGTGACGAGGGGGAATCCTGCGGACATGCGGTCACGCTACGGCGCCGGGACCGCCGCGGTCATCAGGGTTTCTCCGGGTTCCGCCCCTGATAACGCCCGGTCTAGGCCTCGCGGCGGCGGACGATCTCGGCGATCCAGGCCGGCGCGAAGGGCGAGGTGCAGCCCTTCGACACCGGGTAGTCCGCGAGCACCTGCAGGTCCTCGCCGATGGCGACGGCGCGGGCACGGCGGGACTCGTCCTCGATGCCGATGGTCGCCAGGGTCTCGTTCATGGCCCACTGCAGCTTCGGCTCCGCGTCGCGCATCTCGCGGGCGATGGTGTCGAGCAGCGCGTCCCGGTCGAGGTCGGCGGTGGTCACCGCATGCGTCGTGAGCGCCCAGCCGGCCGCGCGGACCCGCGGGTCGGCGTCGCCCCACCACCGCTCCCGCAGAGCGGAGGCGTGCGCCGACTTCTTCACCAGGTAGTTCAGCAGCCAGTCGTGCGCCTTGTCGCTGCGCGCGGTGCGCAGCATCGCGTCCAGCTCGTCCGCGGTGAACTGCTTCGGCATCGCGATGAGCAGGGCCACCAGCTGCGCGGCCACGTCGCCCGAGTCCCACAGCTCGCCCGCCAGCTCGCGGTCGGTGCCGAGGGACTTCGCCAGCGCCCGCAGCTTCGTCAGGTTCACCCCGTGCGGGTCGCCGTGCCGCTCGTTGACGGCCCGCGCCTTCGGGTCCTCCAGCGCCGCCAGCTCGGCCACGATCTCGTCGACTCGCGTCATGACACCGAGGGTAGCGGCGCGGACCATCAGGCCTGGGAGTCCGCGTCCTGCTGCGCCGGCGCCTCCTGTGCCGGACGCACCTTCGGCAGCGGCAGCAGCAGCTGGCCGGGCGCGCCCGCGGGCACGGCGGGCGCCTTCGGCGCGGTCGGCGCGATGCGCTGGTAGCCGGCGCCCTGCGCAGGACGCGGGTCCTGCTCCCCCTTGTTCGGCCACAGCGACGCGGCGCGCTCGGCCTGGGCCGCGATCGACAGCGACGGGTTGACGCCGAGGTTCGCGGAGATGGCGGCACCGTCGACCACGAACAGCGACGGGTAGTTGTGGATGCGGTGGTACGGGTCGATGACGCCGGTCTCGGGCGTCTCCGAAATCGCTGCGCCACCGAGGAAGTGGGCGGTCATCGGGACGTTGAAGATGTCGCCCCAGGTACCGCCGGCCACGCCGTTCAGTTTCTCCGCGCCGATCCGCGCGGCCTCGTTGCCCGCGGGGATCCAGGTCGGGTTCGGCGCGCCGTGGCCCTGCTTGGAGACCATGCGCCGCTTCTTCGAGCCGGGGATCTTCTTGGTGTACGTGGTGATCGAGTTGTCGAGGCTCTGCATCACCAGCAGGATCAGCACGCGCTGACCCCAGTCCTTCTGCGTGAGCAGCAGTTTGAGGTCCGTGGGCTTTTTGGCGAGGCCCTTGAGGAAGCCGCCGAGGCGGGTGCGCTTCTCACCGCCGTCGACGAGCAGGGTCTGCAACAGGCCCATGGCGTTGCGGCCGGGGCCGTAGCGGACGGGCTCGATGTGGGTGTCGGGCGTCGGGTAGAAGGAACTGGTGATCGCGACGCCCTGCGAGAGGTCCTGCGACGGGTCGGCGACCGTGCGCGCCGACCCCAGGATCGACTCGGAGTTGGTGCGGGTGAGCACGCCGAGCCGGTCGGAGAGCTGCGGCAGCGCGCCGGTGTCCTTGAGCGAGTGCAGCAGGGTCTGCGTGCCCCAGGTGCCGGCGGCGAAGACCACGTTGTCGGCCGTGTAGACGGTCCGGTTCTTGCGCGCGACGGCACCCGTGCGCACCGTCGACACCTCCCAGACGCCCTTGCGGCCCTCGCGCAGCGCGGTCACCGTCGTCATCGGGATGAAGCGGGCGCCGCCCGCCTCCGCGAGGTGGATGTAGTTCTTCATCAGCGTGTTCTTGGCGCCCACGCGGCAGCCCGACATGCACTGGCCGCACTCGGTGCAGCCCGTGCGGGCGGGGCCCGCGCCGCCGAAGAACGGGTCGGCGTCGGTGCGGCCCGGCTGGTTGAAGTACACGCCCACCGGGGTCTCGGTGAACGTGTCCGCGACGCCCATCTCCTCCGCGATCTGCTTGATCACGCGGTCCGACGGGGTCTCGTGCGGGTTCTTCACCACGCCCAGCATGCGGCGGGCCTGGTCGTAGAACGGGCTGAGCTCGTCGTCCCAGTCGGTGATGTGCTTCCACTGCGGGTCGTTGAAGAACGGCGCGGGCGGCTTGTAGAGCGTGTTCGCGTAGTTCAGCGAGCCGCCGCCCACGCCGGCGCCGGCGAGGACCACGGCGTCGTTGAGCAGGTGGATCCGCTGGATGCCGTAGAGGCCCATCTTCGGCGCCCAGACGAACTTCTTGAGGTTCCAGGTGCTCTCGGCGAAGTCCTCGTCCTCGAAGCGCTGCCCGGCCTCGAGCACGCCGACGCGGTAGCCCTTCTCCGTCAGGCGCAGCGCCGTGACGCTGCCGCCGAACCCGGACCCGATCACGAGCACGTCGAAGTGGTCGCCCGACTTCTGCCCGACTGCCTTGGCCATCTGGAACCCCTCACCCGTCCGTGGCGGACATGTGTCACCGGGCCGCGGCTGAAACGGCCCTACTGACGGGTAACGGTACTACTAAACCCCACTCAATAACAGGGCTTCGCGCTCAGTACGCGACGTTGAGCCCCACCTTCTGGAACTCCTTGAGCTCGCTGTAGCCGGCCTTGGCCATCGACCGGCGCAGGCCGCCGACCAGGTTCAACTGGCCGTTCGGCTCCGTCGACGGGCCGGTGAGGATGGTCGAGAGCGACGGGGCGGTGCCGGCGGCGGCACCCTCCCCCGCGTCCAGGCCACCGAGCTGCGCGGGCGCGACCGCGCCGCGCGGCATCGACGGGTGTGCGGCCACCGACGGCCAGTACCAGCCCTTGCCCGGCGCCTCGGCGGCGATCGCCAGCGGCGCGCCCAGCATCGTGGCGTCGGCGCCGCACGCGATCGCGCGGGCGACGTCGCCGGAGCTGTAGATGTCGCCGTCGGCGATCACGTGCACGTATCGGCCGCCGGTCTCGTCGAGGTAGTCCCGGCGGGCCGCAGCGGCATCCGCGATCGCGGTCGCCATCGGGACGCCGATGCCGAGCACCTCACGGGTGGTGGTGGCGCCTTCGGCCGAGCCGTAGCCCACGATGACGCCGGCGGCGCCCGTGCGCATCAGGTGCAGCGCGGTGCGGTGATCGCTCACGCCGCCCGCGACGACGGGGACGTCGAGGTCGCCGATGAAGGTCTTCAGGTTGAGCGGCTCCCCCGCCGACTCCTCGTTGGAGACGTGCTCGGCGGAGATGATCGTGCCGTGGATGACCAGCAGGTCGATGCCCGCCTTGACCAGCACCGGCGTCAGCTCGCGGGCGCGCTGCGGAGAGACGCGGACCGCCACCGTCACCCCGGCGTCCCGGACCCGGCCGACGGCCGCGGCCAGCAGCTCGGGATCGAGCGGCGCGGCGTGCAGCTCCTGCAGGCGGCGGATCGCCGCGATGCCGGTGATGTCGGACGCGGCGAGCTCGACGACCTGCTCCAGCTGGGCCTCCGCGTCGCGGTGCCGGGAGAACAGGCCCTCCGCGTTGAGCACGCCCAGGCCGCCCAGCTTGCCGAGCTCGATCGCGAACTCCGGCGAGCCGATCGCGTCCGTCGGGTGCGAGAGGATCGGGGTGTCGAAGCGGTACGCGTCGAGCTGCCAGGCGGTGGACACCTCCTTCGAGGAACGGGTGCGCCGCGAGGGGACGATGTTCACGTCCTGCAGCTCGTAGGTGCGCCGGGCCGTGCGGCCCATGCCGATCTCAACCATGTCGCGCAACGCGCTCAGTCCTTCCGGTTCCGGAGCGACCGCTCCGAATGTGCCTGTTCAGCAGGGTTCTAGCGCGTGTAGTTCGGCGCCTCGACCGTCATCGTGATGTCGTGCGGGTGCGATTCTTTCAGACCCGCCGCGGTGATCTGCACGAACTGGGCGCGGTTGAGGTCCTCGATGGTCTGGCTGCCGGTGTAGCCCATGGCCGCGCGGAGGCCGCCGGTGAGCTGGTGGATCACCGAGCCGAGCGGGCCGCGGAAGGGCACGCGCCCCTCGATGCCCTCGGGGACCAGCTTGTCCTCGGAGAGCACGTCGTCCTGGAAGTAGCGGTCCTTGGAGTAGGACTTGGCCTGGCCGCGGCCCTGCATGGCGCCGAGGCTGCCCATGCCGCGGTAGCTCTTGAACTGCTTCCCGCCGACGAGGATCAGTTCGCCCGGCGACTCCGCGGTGCCCGCGAGCAGCGAGCCGAGCATCGCCGTCGAGGCACCGGCCGCGAGGGCCTTCGCCACGTCGCCCGAGAACTGCAGGCCGCCGTCGGCAATGACCGGGACGCCGGCCGGCGCGCACGCCGCGGTCGCCTCGAGGATGGCCGTGATCTGCGGGGCGCCGACGCCGGCGACCACGCGGGTGGTGCAGATCGAGCCGGGGCCCACGCCCACCTTGACACCGTCGACGCCGGCCGCGACCAGCGCCGCCGCGCCGCCGCGGGTGGCGACGTTGCCGCCGATGAGCTGCACATCGTCGCCCAGCTCGAGCTTGAGCTTCTCGATCATGTTGAGCACGCCGCTCGAGTGGCCGTGCGCCGAATCGACCACCAGCACGTCGACGCCGGCGTCGCGCAGCGCCATCGCGCGCTCCCACGCCTCGTCGCCGGCGCCGACCGCGGCGCCGACCAGCAGGCGGCCGTCGGAGTCCTTGGTCGCGTTCGGGTGCTGCTCGGTCTTGACGAAGTCCTTGACCGTGATCAGGCCGGTCAGCTTGCCGCTGCCGTCGACGATGGGCAGCTTCTCGATCTTGTGCCGGCGCAGCAGGCCCAGCGCGGCCTCGGCGGTGACGCCCTCCTGCGCGGTGATCAGCGGCGTCTTCGTCATCACCTCGGCGACGGGGCGGTCGAAGTCGACCTCGAAGCGCATGTCGCGATTGGTGATGATGCCGACCAGCGTGCCCTTCTCGTCCGTGACGGGCAGGCCGGAGATGCGGAACCGGGCGCACATCTCGTCGACCTCGCGCAGCGTGTTCGACGGGCTGCAGGTCACGGGATCGGTGACCATGCCGGCCTCGGAGCGCTTGACCGTCTCGACCTGCTGCGCCTGCGCCTCGATGGAGAGGTTGCGGTGGAGCACGCCCATGCCGCCGTTGCGGGCCATCGCGATGGCCATGCGGGCCTCCGTGACGGTGTCCATCGCGGAGCTGATCAGCGGCACCTTGAGCGTGATCTCGCGGGTGAGCTTGGTGGAGATGTCGACCCCCGACGGGATCACGTCGGAGGCGGCGGGAACGAGGAGGACGTCGTCGAAGGTGAGGCCGAGCATCGCCACCTTCGCGGGGTCGTCGCCCCCGATGAAAACGTTGCCGGGTGCGGGCGCGGGAGAGGCGGAGCGCGTCATGTATCCATGGTACGCGGCGGATTCCTGTGCTCGTCACGCGCGTGTGACTGGCCTTCCCCGGTCATTCCTGCGTACCGTGGGGGCGTGCGCAACAATCTTCCTCCCGGCCTCCCGCCGGACCCGTTCGCCGACGACCCGAGCGACCCGACGGCCGCGCTGGACTCGCTCGACCCTGGTCAGCCCCTCGATCCCGCCGAACGACTCGCCGTCGAGGAGGACCTCGCGGACCTCTCCGTCTACGAGGCGCTGCTCGCGCACCGCGGCGTCCGCGGCCTGGTGATCTGCTGCGACGACTGTCAGGAAGATCACTACCACGACTGGGACATGCTGCGCGCGAACCTGCTGCAGCTGCTCGTCGACGGCACCGTCCGCCCGCACGAGCCCGCCTACGATCCGGCGCCCGACGCCTACGTCACGTGGGACTACTGCCGCGGCTACGCCGATGCGGCGATGAACCTCGCGAACGAGGAGTGATCCGGCGCTAGTCGCACCCGGACACGGCGAAGGCCCCCACCGCGCGGTGGGGGCCTTCGCTGTTCGTCATGCGGTCGCTACCGCGGGAGCCAGTCCTCCGGCACGACCGTCAGGATCGACCCGGCCGCGGCCGTCGTGGTCGTCGTCGTGGCGGTCGGCCGGGGCCGCGTCGTGGTCGTCGTCGGCGTCGTGGGCTCCGTCGCGGAGGTCGGGGCCGTGGTCGTCGTCGGCGCCGTCGTGGTGGTCGGCGTCGTGGTCGTCGGCTCCGGCGTCGTGGTCGGCACCGTCGTCGTCGGCGTGGTCGGCCGGGTCGGGTACGTCGGCGTCGTCGGGCGGGTCGGCTCCGTCGGCAGCGTGACCGTCGGCTCCGTCGTCGACGTCGGCGGAACCGACGGCGAGGGCGACGGTGACGGCGGTCGCGTCGAGGTGGGCAGGTCGGTCGATCCGACCGGCAGCCCGGCGCGCGCCTCCGCGGCGCGGATCCGCTCCTCGAGCGCGGCGCGGTCCTTCTCGTTCTTCACCTTCGCGGCCTGCTGCCGGGCGCTGACCAGCGCGGCCTGCGCCTCCGCCTGGTTGCTGGAGTCGATCGCGTTGTCCGCGCTCTCGAGCTGCGCCTTCGCCTCCGAGGTGGCGATCGTCTGCGAGGCGGCGTCCGAGAAGACGACCTCCTTGACGCTCCACAGCGCACCGTCGCCCGGGCTCGCGGAGTTCACGAGCACCGTGCCGCCGCCGAGGATCGCCACGGCAGCGGCGGCCGCGCCGGCCACCAGGCCGAAGCGCTTGCCGCGCCGCGACGGGGCGTCACCGATCGGCGTCACGTCGCCGTTCCCGTCGCCCGACGGTGGGCCGTCGGCCGCGGGGGCCGGAGGCGGGGGCACCGGACGGGTGGGCCGCGCCGGGCGGAAGCCCCGCGTACGGCGCCCGGTTCCGATGGCGGCGACCATTTCGTCGACCGACGGGCCGGCCGGGACCGGCGTGGTGACGATCTCGTCGCGCCAGTCCGCGAGCAGCGACGCGAGAGCGAATTCGGTCTGATCCGCGGTGGTGACGGCACCGCCGGCCGCGAGCGCCTCGATCAGGTCGTCGTCGCGGCGGACCGCGGCGACGTCGACGGGCGCGCCGTCGTCGGTGACGCGGTCGACGAAGCCGGTGTCGTCGGCTCCCAGGTCGAGAGGTGCACCGGGCCGCATCGGGCGCATCGGCGGACCCAGACGGTGAGCGGCCGTGCGCTCGGGGTCGTGCGGGTCGAAGCCCCCGTGGTTGTCGCCCCTGTTGTTCTCGTCGGCCATGTCAGTTCTCACCTTCTTTCGCGATCTGGTTCTTCAGCTTGGTCAGCGCGCGGTGCTGGGCCACGCGAACGGCACCGGCGGTACCGCCCACGGCCTCCGCGGTCTCCTCGGCCGACAGGCCGACGACCACGCGGAGGATCAGGATCTCGCGCTGCTTCTCGGGGAGCGTGCTGAGCAGTCGGGCCATGTCACGGCTCGCCTCGGTGGCGAGCGCGTGGCTCTCGGGCCCGCCTTCCAGCGACGCTCTCTCTGGAATCTCGCCCACGGGGTCGGATTTGTTACGCGAGGCGTTCCGGAAGCCGTCCGCGACCTTGTGCGCGGCGATGCCGTACACGAACGCCATGAAGGGACGCCCCTGGTCCTGATAACGGGGCAGCGCCGTCATCACAGCCATGCACACCTCCTGCGCGAGATCCTCAGCCGACAGCGAGTGACGCTCGCCGCCCCCGACCCGCGCACGGCAGTACCGCACGACGAGGGGTCGGATGGTGTCGAGAACATCTGCGAGCGCAGACCTGTCGCCCTGCGCTGCTTCGCGCACGGCCCGGTCGAGCTCCTCACCTGTCAGATTCATCGCCAGCCTGCATTCCGCCGTTACACCCCTGCCAGATCCGCGCCATCACGAACCCATTCCTCCTCCAGAGCAGCCGCGATCCGTGCCGCCCCCGCGCCCCGCTCCTCCCCTGACGTGCCGCTCATCATTTTCGCACCGGCCCACCTTAGAGGATTCAACACCGACTCGGTGGCGACCCGGTACGCGTTCTCGACAAGTTCCGCGGCCCGGTCGGCCTGCCCCGAGGCCATCGCCGCGGCGCCCGCGATGAGGAGCGTCTTCGCGTGATGACGCGGGCGGCCCGGTCCCGGATCGGCCGTGAGCAGGGCGTCGACGGCGTCCGCCGCGCCCGCGGTGTCCCCGGAGTACACGGCGAGCTCTGCGGCCACCCAGTCCCGGCGCAGCCGGGCGCGGGGCACTGCCCACCACGGGACCGGCCCCGACGGCGCACCGTCGGCCCCGGCCGTCGCGGCCGCACCGGCGTCGTGTGCCGCGAGGTGCTCGTCGGCGCGCGAGAGGAGCCGCGCACCGAGGGCGTACCGTCCGGTCCCCAGGGCGTCCGCCGCGAGCCCCACCGTCGCGTCGATCGTCAATGCCACGCTCATGCCGTACACAGGTTGTTCACACCCTGTGTATGCAATCGCCAATGCGGCGGCGTCGGGAACCGTGGCGGCGCGGTGCCGGCCGGACTGCCGCAGCATCGACGCCTCGAGACACCGGGCGGCGGATCCGAAGGAACCGTCGGACACCCCCGCGGTGAGGGCGCGCGCGGCGGCGAACCGCCCGGCGCCGGCCAGCGCCACCGCCCGCAGCCACGCCCGTCCCTGCGGACCGTCGAGCGGCCCGACGGGACCGCAGTCCGTTCCGAACGCCGCCACGAGGAGCGCCTCCGTGGAGGCGCCTGACTGTCCAGTTTCCAAAGATTTAACCTTCCAGAATTTGCAGGCGTGACAATGGCGCACGGAGGCCGTTCACAGGCGTTGACGTTACCGGCATGTAAGGCGATTCCGGCCCGTCGACCGCCACCGAACCATCCATCGTTACGGCGTACGATAAATCGAAACATAGCATCACCTGCAGGAATCCCTCACAGGACACTCGGTTCACGGTCGCAATTCCCAGGATGCATACCGCCGGGATGAATGAACACGACGTTAATTCTCACGCTGATCGAATCACCCCCCGGATACCCCCGAGCGGGTTGACCTTCGTCTAGCGAACTGCCTACGGTGAGAGCGCGAGAGGAACAACGACGTTTCCACGCCCGCGAGACCGCCGAGTGTTTGGAGAATGCGCATGCCTCAACCCAACGAGCTCCCCGGTCCCAACTCGGACTTCTGGGACTGGCAGATGCACGGCGTGTGTCGCGGGGTCGACAGCTCGGTGTTCTTCCATCCCGACGGCGAGCGCGGCCGGGCCCGTGCGCAGCGCGAGCGGCGCGCCAAGGAGCTGTGCCGGACGTGCCCCGTCCTCGCCCAGTGCCGCGCGCACGCGATCACCGTCGCCGAGCCCTACGGGATCTGGGGCGGCCTGTCGGAGTCGGAGCGCGCAGCCCTCGCGTCGAAGTCGCGGGTCAAGACCAGCCGCATCGCGGGCTGACGCCCCACGGAACGCAGGAGCGCCCCCGACCGGCCGGTCGGGGGCGCTCCGTTCTGCGCGAGCTCGGGAGCCGCTCCTAGTGGGAGTGGCCCGCGTGCGCGTCCTCGGCCTGCTCGGCCGGCTTGTCGACGACGGTGACCTCGGTGGTGAGGATCATCCGCGCCACCGACGCGGCGTTCACCACGGCGCTGCGGGTGACCTTCACCGGGTCGATGACGCCGTCGGCGATGAGATCGCCGAAGACCAGCGTGGCGGCGTTGAAGCCCTTGCCGGTCTCGGTCACCTGGTTGACGATGACCGCACCGTCCTCGCCGGCGTTGGTGGCGATCCAGTACAGCGGGGCGGTCAGCGCGCGCCGGAAGGCACGCACGCCCAGCTTGAAGTCGCCCTCGGCGCCGTCCTCGAGGTCGGCCAGCTGCGCGCTGACCTTGACCAGCGCGGTGCCGCCGCCGGAGACGATGCCCTCCTCGACCGCGGCGCGCGCGGCGGAGACGGCGTCCTCGACGCGGTGCTTGCGCTCCTTGAGCTCGGTCTCGGTGTGCGCACCCACGCGGATCACGGCCACGCCGCCGGCCAGCTTCGCGAGGCGCTCGGAGAGCTTCTCGCGGTCCCAGTCGGAGTCGCTGTTCTCGATCTCGGCCTTGATCTGCGCCGCGCGCTGCTTGACGTCCTCCGAGGAGCCGGCACCGTCGACGATGGTGGTGGCGTCCTTGGTCACCTCGACGCGCCGGGCGCTGCCCAGCAGGTCGATGCCGGCCGTGGCCAGGCTCAGGCCTAGGTCGGTGTTGATGACGGTGCCGCCGGTGACGATGGCGAGATCCTCGAGGAAGGCCTTGCGGCGATCACCGAAGAACGGCGCCTTCACGGCGACGGCGCGGATGGTCTTGCGCAGGGTGTTGAGCACCAGGGTCGACAGGGGCTCGCCCTCGACGTCCTCGGCGACGATCAGCACCGGCTTGCCGGTCTCGAGGATCTTCTCGAGCAGCGGCAGGAAGTCGGGCAGCGACGTGATCTTGTCGCGGACCAGCAGCACCAGGGCGTCGTCGAAGACGACCTTGCGCTCCTCGAGGTCCGTGACGAAGTTCGGGGAGATGTAGCCCTTGTCGAACTGCACGCCCTCGGTCACGACGACGTCGGTCTCGACGCCCGAGCTCTCCTCGATCGTGACGACGCCGTCGGCGCCGACCTTGGTCATCGCGGAGCCGATCATCGCGCCCAGCTCCGCGTCGCGCGAGCTGACGGTCGCGACCTGCGCGATCGCCTTCTCGCCGTCAACCGGGGTGGCCTGCGAGACCAGGATCTCGGCGGCCTTGTCCGCCGCCGCGCCGATGCCCTTGCCGAACTCGATCGGGTTGGCGCCGGCCGCGACGTTGCGCAGGCCCTCCTTGACGATCGCCTGTGCGAGCACGGTGGCGGTCGTGGTGCCGTCGCCGGCGATGTCGTTGGTCTTGGTCGCCACGGACTTCACCAGCTGGGCGCCCAGGTTCTCGACCGGGTCCTCCAGCTCGATCTCCTTGGCGATGGTCACGCCGTCGTTGGTGACGACGGGGCCGCCGAAGGCCTTCGCCAGCACCACGTGGCGGCCACGGGGGCCGAGGGTGACCTTGACCGCGTCGGCGAGCTCGTCGACACCGGCCTCCAGGCTGCGGCGCGCCGACTCGTCGAATGCGATTTGCTTAGCCATGTTTCAAAGCTCCTCAAGCTCTGCGGAAACGGCCGGACCGCCCCGTCCCGGGCTGATTCCCAGGGGCGGGGCGGTCCGGAATTCGCACGTGTGCGCCGTTACTTGCCGATGACGGCCAGGACGTCGCGCGCGGAGAGCACGAGGTACTCCTCGCCGTCGTAGTTGAACTCGGTGCCGCCGTACTTGCTGAACAGCACGGTGTCGCCCTCGTTGATGCCGGTCGGAACCCGGTTGCCCTGCTCCGTCACGCGGCCCTCGCCCACGGCGACGACGGTGCCGGTCTGCGGCTTCTCCTTGGCGGTGTCCGGGATGACCAGGCCCGACGCGGTGGTGGTCTCGGCCTCGGTGGCCTTCACCAGGATCTTGTCGTCAAGCGGCTTGATGTTCACGCTCGCCACAGTTCGCCTCCATGTGTGGAAAATCTTCTGTATGTCAGGGTGGCCCGAAAGTCACAGCCGTCGTCGCGGGTGCCGGCGTCACCTTGTGCGCGCGGATCTCCCCGCGCACACGAACCACTTAGCACTCTACCGATGGGAGTGCTAGCACTCAAGGGCGGTGTTCGGACAATTCAGTGGGTGAGATGCTCCACCATCAGAACCTGCAGTTCACCGACGAGGAAGCCGAGGATCGCGCCCACCATGATGAGCGTCTTCTCGTCCGCCTGGAACGCCGGGCGGAGCACGCCCTCGAACTCGTCGGGGGTCATCGCCGCCATCTTCTGCACCATCGTCGTGCGGATGTCGAGCTTCGCGTCGAGATAGTCGTTGGCGTCCCCCAGCATCACCGGCATCGACGCGACGAAGTCGTCCGCGCCCGCGCGCGACATCGGCCCGATCTGGGCCATGTCGAGGCCGCCCACGACCCTGCCCACCTGCCCGCCGACCGCGCCGCCCACCATCCCCACCGCGTCCGCGACCACGCCGACCAGGTTCCCCGCCGTGAGCGGGCCGACGCCGACCTTGTCGAGCCCGAGGTTCTGCGCGTTGCTCCGCAGCGCCTTCTCGACGCTGGGGATCTCGTCCTCCATCGCCTCGCGCAGCACGCCCGCCACGACGGTCACCAGCTGGTCGCGCTGCGGGCCCGTGAACAGCGAGCGGACCAGCCGCTCCGCGGTGAGCACGCGGGTGGCGATGAGCGCGCCGTACTCCTCGGAGACGGGGATGCGGTGCTTCTGGAACAGGCCCTGCCACGGGATGAAGCCGAGGTACTTCTTCGGCTCCTTCGGGTTGAAGATCAGCCGCAGCGCGGCCCAGTCGGTGAACCAGCCGGTGAAGAGGCCGAACAGCGGCATGATCCACGGATTGCGGAAGAGCGCCCAGCAGGCGGCCTGCAGCAGGCCGATGAAGAAGCCGAAGACGAGGCCGCTGTTGCGGATGAAGGCGAACTCGCGCCGGCCCACGTCGAGGAACATCTTCTCGAGCACGTCCGGGTCGGCGAGTACCTCGCGCGTGACCATCTCCTTGAGGTCGAAGACCTCGTCGATGTTCTCCCGGATCGCCGCGACCAGCTTGGGAATGAGGTCCCGCGCGATGACCTGGGCGCGCTGGATCACCAACTCCTGGGCGGTCGACGGCAGCAGGTTCCACAGCGCGGGCTGGTACTCGGCGGCCACCTCCGGCACGATCCGCGCGACCTCACGGCGCAGCTGCCGCTCCATGCGATCGCCCAGCTCGTCCGCGTCGACCTTCTCGAGGATGTCCGACGCCGAGACCAGCCGGTCGGTGAGGGTGTCGCACAGCACCTCGACCATCTGCGGCGCCCGCTTCGGGATGATGCCCTGCCAGCCGAGCTTGCCGATGCCCTTGAACTGGTGCGGCCGGAACATCATCCGGATCGCGACCACCTTGGTCCCGTAGCCGATGAGCGCCGCGATGATCGGCATGGACAGGTAGATGAGCCAGTTCCGTTGAACGTCCGCAGTGATCTCGGCCCAGGTCTGCATGGCGGACACCCTACGCACGACGTTCGGTGAACGTGATGTGAATCACACGAGGGAGAGGTATCCCGCGAGGTGCGGTGCCCGCTCCAGAGCCTTCTCGATCCGTTCGTCCCGCCGGCCCGCGACGCGGTCGAGCCGGCGGCGGGTCGCCTCGTCCATCGGATAGAAGGCCTCGAGGACGAGGCTCTCGAGGACCACGTCGTGCGGGCCGCCGAACGTGGTGAGGGTGCTGACGAAAGCCAGCTCGGCTCCGTCATCGTCCCGCATCCGGAACGGGACGAAGACCCCGCGCGCGGGATCGGGTTCGACGGTGCCTGTCGGCGCCGGGTAGCCGCTCAGCTCGCGGTACAGCTCACCGAGCCGGGGGTCCGCGGTGCGGTCGTACGAGCGGCGCACCCGGGTGAGCACGGATTCCCGCACCTGCGCGTGGTTGAGCAGGCGCGGCGCGAGACCGTCGGGATGCAGCGTCAGCCGCATGACGTTGAGTGGCGCGGCGAGCAGCGCGGCGTCGACACCCGTGACGAAAAGCGCGGTCCCGGCGTTCGCGGTCACCAGGTCGAATCCCTCGCCGAGGACCAGCGCGGGGTAGGGCGCGTGGGCGGCGAGAACCGTCTCGAGCGCTGCGCGGACGGGCCGCATGGGCGCATCGTCGAGGGCGTGCGCCGAGTAGGCCGGCGCGAATCCCGCGGCCAGCAAGGCCTCGTTGCGAGCGCCGAGAGGCATCTCGAGTTGCTCCCCCAGCGCGGTCACGAGGCGCCGGCTCGGTCGTGCACGTCCGGTCTCCACGAAGCTCAGGTGGCGTGCGGAGACACCCACCGCTAGCGCGAGGTCCAACTGTGTGCGACGCCGCCGGACGCGCCACTCCCTGATCATCGCGCCGCACGTCACAGCTCCGACGCTAACCCGAGACGATCAGCGACCGCATTACCTCGTAGGTAATCGACGCGCGGCGATGTCGCCGCGAGACTCGTCGCCATGACCTCCGCGATCACCACCTCCGACCGACTCTCGCCCGCCTTCACCGCGATGGCGGCCGGCCGCATCGCCTGGGGCTCCGCAGCGGTGCTCGCCCCACGGATCAATCTGCGAATCGCGGGCGCGCCGTCGTTGGGGGCGCCGCACACCGACTATCTGATCGGAGTGTTCGGGGTGCGGGCCCTCGCCATCGGGCTCGGCTACGTCACGGGCGACACCGCGACGCGGGCGCGGTGGCGACGCCTCGGCCTGCTCATCGACGTGGTCGACACCGTGAACGGACTCGTCCGGCTCGGCGCGGCGCACGACGTCGAGTCGCGTCGCGCCGGACGCATGATGGTGGCGATCACCGGCGCGTACGCGACCGTCGGGCTGGCGGATGCCGCCGCTGGAATCGTCCGATCCCGTCAGGCGACCCGTCGCGGGCGATCCGACCGGGCCGCGTAGGCCGCGCCTACCCCCAGCAGGGTGATGCCGACCAGTAGGAAGGCGATCACGCGGACCGCACCGTCGAGGGCGGCGAGGTCGAAGAGGAAGAGCTTCGCGACGGCCCCGCCGATGAGCGCGAGCCCGGCGACGTTCCCGGCCGCGACCCAGTCGTGGCGCCGCTGCAACAGCAGGTACGCGCCGGTCGTGATCCAGGCGACGGTGGCGACGCCATGGCCCCAGCGGGCGCCCTCCGCACCGCCGAGCGCCCAGCCGAGGTTCGCGAGCAGCGCGGTCGCCGCGCCCAGGGCCGCGACGCCGCAGACCACGCCGACGAGGTTCCGGCTCTCCTCCGGCACCTGCGGCAGCAGTCGCCATGCGGCGACGACGGCGAAGACCAGTGCGAGGGCCGCGGCCGCGATCGCGGGGGCGGTGCCGGCGCCGCGGCGGACGGCCTCGTCGAGCAGGGTCGTCGTCGCGCCGTACCGCTCCAGCGCGACGGCGAGGCCCATGCCGCCGAGGGCCGCGCCGGCCCAGCAGGCCGACGGTTCGCGGCCGGCGGCGATCAGTGCGCCGGTCCCCAGGGCGAGCAGCACCGCGGGCAGCGAGGCGGCGGGCGTGCAGACCACGGACCCGATGAGCGCGACGAAGGCGGCGACGCCGAACCACACGCCGCGGACCGCGGGCGCTGTGCCTGGCAGGAGGCCGAGGGCGATCGTCGCCGCGACCAGGGCGAGCGCGGCGAACGCGGCCGCCCAGTCGGGAACGGCGATCATCGCGAGCAGCACCGGCGCCGCGGAGACGATCCCGGCGGAGACCAGCGCCCAGCACCGGCCGGCGCGGGCCTCGGGGTCGGCGGCGGCGAGGAGGCCGACGACGGCGCCGAGCACCGTCGCGCCGAGGATCGGGAGGGCGTCGGCCGATCCGGCGCCGAGGGCGAGCGCCGCGAGGGTGAGCGAGGTGCCGGCCGAGCGGACCACGTGCAGCCACGGCCACGCGGCCGGCCGCGAGACGCCGATCGAGGCGATGGCGAGGATCAGGGTGAAGCCGCCGAGCAGGTAGGCGTTGTCGGCGAGCGGCGGCGCCAGCAGATAGGCGGGGGCGTAGAGCGCGATCCCGAGCCACTGGCTGCGCCACCGCTGGGCGAGCGCGAGCCCGCCGAGTGCGATGAGGCCCGAGAGGGTGAGGCCCACGACCGGGGGCACCCACTCGTAGATCCCGGTGACGGCGACGGTGTCGAGGTAGGCCGCGGCGACGCCGGTGGCGGCGAGGGCGATGGACCCGATTCGTCCGCCGGGGCGCCGGTGCAGCCACAGCGCGGCGCCGAGGAGGCCCGCGGCGAGCGCGGTCCCGAGGCCGACGCGGACCGCCGGGCCGAGGAGCCCCGCCTGCGCGGCGAGGACGAGGAGCAGCGCGACACCGATCAGCGTCACGAGCACGCCCGCTCCGGCGAGCACCCGCGCGACCGTGAAGACGGGCGGCCGCACCGGCCGCGCGGGCGCGGGCGCCGGGAAGGGCATCGGCGGAGGCGGCGGCACCGGGCGCGGCTGGGGCGCCGGCACGGGAGCCGGCGCCGGCCGCTGCGCCTGGCTGATGAGGACGGGGGCGGCGACGGGCCGCTGCAGCACGCCGAGCTCGGCCTGCATCCACTGCAGTCGGCGGACGGTGATGTCGAGTTCGGTGGAGAGCCGGGCGATCCGGGCGTCTGATTGCGGGGCGTTCTGAGGCATGCCCTTACGCTGCCGCGCCGGGGTGCGGCGCGGCAGCGTAGGACTACTCAGTCGACGGCGGTACTTCCCACCTCGGCCTTCACTCCGGGAGCGGAGTCGGCACCGTCGGACCTGCCCGGGCGGGCGAGGGCGAGGATCGTCACCGTGCCCGCGAGGCCGACGAGGGTGAGCCCGACGACCACGGCGATGGCGGTGGTCATGCCGGGCAGCAGCTGCCCCGGCACGGCCTGTGCGCCCGCGCTGGTGGTGATCGCGGTGACGACGGCCATCATCACGGCGCCGCCCACCTGGATGAAGGTGTTGAGCAGGCCGGAGGCGAGGCCCTGCTCGTCGTCGTCCACGCCCTCGGTGGCCTGCGAGTTCACGGCCGGGAAGGTGAGGGCGAAGCCGACGCCGAGCAGCAGGATCGTCGGGAACAGGAACAGCCAGTAGCTGGCGCCGGCCTCCGCGCGGAGGAACCAGACGTACGCGCCGAGGAAGGCGGTGAGGCCGACGGCGACGAGGACGGTGCTGTTCACGCGGTCGAGCACGGCGTCGATCTTGGTCGCCGAGGCCACCACGAGCAGGCCGGCGGGCAGGAAGGCCAGCGACATGGCGACGGGGCTCCAGCCCAGCGAGTCCTGCACGTAGAGCGTGACCAGGAACTGGAAGGCCGCGTACCCGCCGAACATGACGAAGCCGGCGAGGTTGGCGTGCACCAGCCGGACGGAGCGCAGGATGCCCAGCCGGACCAGCGGGTGCCGGTGCTTGGCCTCGATCACCACGAAGGCGACCGCGAGCAGCGCGGACACGGCGAACAGGGTGAGCACCGTGGGCGAGGTCCACCCGAGGTGCGGCGCCTGGACCACCGTGTAGACGAGGATCAGCAGGGCACCGGTCGAGGTCAGGGCACCGGCCACGTCGAAGCGCTTGAAGGCGAAGGTCTCCGGCGGTGCGGTGCGCGGGATGACCTTCCACCCCAGGATGACCAGCGCGAGGGCGACCGGGCCGGGGAAGAGCAGGGTGAGCCGGTAGGAGACCTCGGTGAGCAGGCCACCGAAGACGAGGCCCATCGAGAAGCCGGAGGCTCCGGCGACCGTGTAGATGGAGAAGGCCTTGTTGCGGGCCGGGCCCTCGGCGAAGGTCGTGGTGATGATCGACAGGCCGGCGGGAACGGTGAAGGCCGCGGCGACGCCCTTGATGAAGCGCAGCGCGATCAGCGCGGTCGGCATGTCGACGAAGGCGGTGGCGACAGAGGCCACGCCGAAGACGAGGACGGCGCCGAGGAAGACGGGACGCCGGCCGATCAGGTCGGCGGCGCGACCGCCGAGGAGCAGCAGGCCGCCGTAGCCGAGGACATAGCCGGAGACGATCCACTGCAGGGACGACGGGTCCATGCCGAGGGCGGCCTTGATGGAGGGCAGCGCCACGCCCACCATCGAGATGTCGAGGGCGTCGAGGAACAGGGCGCCGCAGAGGACGAGCAGGAGCAGCCAGGTCCGGGAGGTCCAGCCGGAGGCGGTGGTGACGTGGAGTTCTTCCCTCCCGGGGGTCGGGTTCGACGGTGCTGTCGGGGGTTCGTGTGTCGTGGTCACTCCGGAGACTCTATGCGCACGCATTAAATGTGTCCACATTTAATGCGCAGGAATATTTTGCGTCGGTCCGGTGTAGACTGCGGGCATGAGCGTCAAAGGCGACGTCGCCCCGGTCGACGTGAGCACCTGCACCCCCGCGGACGACGCGCTGGCCGAGCAGTGGCACCGGCTGATGCGCGACTACTCCCGCATGACCTGCGCGCTCGACCGCGCGCTCGCGGCGCACGAGCTGACCTCGTCGGAGTTCGAGGTGCTCGAACAGCTCGAACTGGCCCGAGCCGGGGACCGCGCCAACGTGCGCATGGCCGACCTGGCCGAGCACGTGCACCTCTCCCAGTCGGCGCTCTCGCGTCTGGTCGCGCGCCTCGAGAAGGACGGCCTCGCGACCCGCAGCATGTGCGAGAGCGATCGACGGTCGGTGTTCACCGCCATCACCGACAGCGGCCGTCAGCGCTACGACGCGGCTCGGCCGACCCAGCGCGCGGTGTTGCGTGCCGAATCGGCCGAGTGCGGAATGCGGGAGTACCTCTGCGGCGAGGAGTGAACCTCGGCTCGGAGTGAACTTCGGCTCGGAGTGACGAGCCGACGGTCAGCCGTCGAGGCCTGCCACCGCGCGGTCGATGAGATCCGCGATCTCGCGGGGATGCGAGGCCAACGAGGCGTGGCTCGCGTCCAGCTCGATCACCTCGCGGGCGCCGATGCGCTCGGCCATCCGGCGCTCGTTGTCCGGGTGGATCATCCGATCCTGCGTGGACACCTGGTACCAGCTCGGCTTGTGCCGCCAGGCCGGATCCGTCACGGTGTCGCCGAACGTCGAGCCGAGCGGGGCCTTCTGCGTGACGGCCATGACGAGCGCGGCATCCTCGTCGAGGTCCTGGGCGAAGCTGTCGCGGAAGCGGTCCTGCGCGATCCACAGGTAGCCGTCGGAGTCGGGGGCGATCGCGTCGACGGCGGCCGGCGGGTGCTGCTCGGTGATCGCGCCGGGGCTCTCGCCCGCGTCGGGCGCGAAGGCCGCGACGTAGACCAGGCCCACGACGTTGGGCTGGTTCCCGGCCTCGGTGATCACGGCGCCGCCGTAGGAGTGGCCGACGAGCAGCACGGGGCCGTCGACCTGCGCGACCATCTTCCGCGTGCGCTCGGCGTCGTCGGCGAGCGAGGTGAGCGGGTTCTCGACGGCCCGCAGCTCGGGGTAGCCGCGGCGACGCAGCTCGACGATGAGATCTCCCCAGTGGGCGGCCCCGCCCCAGAATCCGTGGACCAGGACGATCGTGGGCTTCGTCATCGGTAGTGACCTTTCGTGTGCAGTGGCTTATCCTTGCCCTGTCCACGCTAGAAGGATGCAAGGTCAAATACCATGCCTGATTCACCCTCTTTCTTTGCCGATCGTCCAGACGATGCGCCGGACGCCCTCAGCGCGCTGCTTCGCGCCGTGCACCTGCGCGGCGACCGCGTGCGCCGCGGGTCCTCCACCCGGCCCGTCAGCCTGCGCATCACAGGACGGCGGGTCGTCCACCTCGCGGTATCCGAGGGGATGACGGTGCGCGTCGGCGGCACGCCGGTGGCGCTGGGCCCCTCCGACATGGCGCTGCTCCCCCGGGGCGACGAGCACGTGCTGTCCGGTCCCGCGGGCGCGGACTGGGTCACCGGCGAGTTCACCGCCGACCACGCCGTCGCCGACCCCGTGCTCGCGGTGCTGCCACCGGTGATCCACTGCTCGGGGGCGGCGCCCGACGCGCAGTGGCTGCGCGCGAGCCTGGAACTGCTCCTCGCCGAGACGGATTCGCCGAGCCCGGGCAGCCACGTCATGGCGGCGCGGATCCTCGACCTGCTCTTCATCCACGCACTGCGCCAGTGGGCGGCGGGAGCGGAGTCCGGCCCCGGCTGGCTGACCGCCGCGATGGACCCGAGGCTCGGACCGGTGCTGACCGCGGTGCACGCGCACCCCGAACACCCGTGGAGCATCGACGAACTCGCCCGCGTCGCCGCCTTGTCACGGTCGGCTTTGGCGGCACGGTTCACCCGCTCGCTGGGCGTGCCGCCGGCCGCGTACGTCGCCGCGCGGCGACTCGATCGGGCAGCAGAACTGTTGCGCGACACCGACTCCCCCGTCGCGGAAGTGGGCCGCGCGGTGGGCTACGCGTCGGAGGCGGGTTTCAGCCGGGCCTTCCACCGCCGCTTCGGCACCCCTCCCCTGCGCTGGCGCGCGCAGCAGTAGCGGTCCTCACGCCCCCGCGGGCGCGGATCGCCACCGCCCGTCGGCGGTGCGGTAGCCGAGCGCGTAACTCGGACACCGGTCGACGACGGTGACGACCTCGTCGACCGTGGCACCGTCGGTGACGATCCAGGGACGGCGCGTGTTGTCGAAGACCGTGGGAAGTCCCCGGACGCACTCCGCCGCATGCCGGCAGCGAGCCGGTTCCCAGGTGATGACGAATCCGTTTCCCGCGTATTCGATGATGCGCGGCCGGTCGGTGCCCTCGGTCATGACGACCTCCTCGTCCTGCCACCGATTCTCTCACCGGACGACGGATCCCGCCGTGTTCCAGGACGAACGGGGCGGGATCAGTCGCGCGGAGGAATACCGTCGCGGAGCGCTACTTCGCAGCGGCCGGGGCGACCTCGGCCGGAGCGTCCGTCTCGGCGGGGTCCTCCACCTGGGGCTTGGGGATCATCAGCGCGATGACGCCGGCGAGCAGCGCGGCGACGGCGGCGACCACGAAGATCGTCTCGAACGCGCCCTGCGTGGGGATCACGTGTCCGGCCATCGTCACCGACTTGGCGGAGATGATCGCGGCGGCGACGGCGGAGCAGATCGTGGTTCCCAACGAGCGCATCAGCGCGTTCAGGCCGATCGCGGCGCCGGTCTCGCTCTGCGGCACAGAGGACATGATGATCGTGGGCATGGCGGCGTAGGCGATCGCGACGCCGACGGTGCCCACGATCGACGCGAGCGAGAGCTTCCACGCGGCGTCCATGAGGAAGTACGCGAGCACGTAGCCGCCGGCCACGACGAACGCGCCGATGGCGAGGGTCACGGCGGGGCCGACCTTCTTGATGAGGATGCTGGAGACCGGCGCGAAGATCATCATCATGATGCCGCCGGGCATCATCCACAGGCCCGCCTCGAGCATGCTCTTGCCCAGGCCGAAACCGGTGGACGTGGGATACTCCATGATCTGCGGGACGCAGAGCATCATCGCCATCATGCCGAAGCCGATGGTCACGGTCGCGATGTTGGTGATGAGCACGCGGGGCCGCGCGGAGGTCCGCAGGTCGACGAGCGGATCGTCGTGCCGCAGTTCGAAGAAGCCCCACGCGACGAGCACGATGAGGCCGCCGACGAGCAGTCCGAGCGTGGTGCCGGACGTCCAGCCCCAGTCGTTGCCCTTGGAGACGGCGACGAGGGTCGCCACGAGGCCGACGGCGAGGCCGATCGAGCCGATCACGTCGATCCGGCCGCCGACGCCGGGGGCACCGTCGGGCAGCACGAACAGGACGGCGGCCAGGATGAGCCCGGCGAGCACCGTCGAGACCCAGAACAGCATGTGCCAGTCGTAGGTCTGCGCGATCCACGCCGAGAGCGGCAGGCCGATGGCGCCGCCGACGCCGAGGGTCGCGCTCATGGCGGCGACGGCCGTCGCGGTCATCGCCGGGGGCGTGACCTCGCGCATCATCGAGATGCCGACGGGGATGAAGGCCATGGCCAGGCCCTGCAGCACGCGGCCGAGCAGCATCAGGAGCAGCCCGGTGGACAGTGCCGCGGCGAGCGAGCCCGCGACGAGCAGCGCGGCGCTGAGGATGAGGACGCGACGCTTGCCGATCATGTCGGCGAGGCGGCCGCCGATGGGCATGGCGACGGCGGCGGCGAGCAGCGTGGCGGTGATGACCCAGGAGGCGTTCGCCGTCGAGGTGTTCAGCAGCTGCGGCAGCTCGGGCTGGATCGGGATCACGAGCGACTGCATGAGCGCGGCGACCATGCCGCCGAAGCACAGGATGATCACGGTCACGAGTGGGTGGTTCCGGCGGGAGCCGCTCGATGCGAGCGCGCCCTGTCCGGTAGCGGTGCTGGTCACGGGGACCACCTCTATACGTGGGGGAACGATTGAATGTGTGTAACATACATATCGTTGAACTGTGCAACCATATGCCTCGAGCGCGCACCGTGCAACACGGACATTCCACGCCTGACAGAATCGGCGCATCGATCCTCGAGGAGGAAGCATGGACGACGCGGCGCGCCGCCTCGAGCGGGAGATCACCGCCCTCGGGCGGCACATGCGGGCGCGCCCGCGGTCGATGGAGCTGCACCTCGACCGCTCGGCGTACATGGTGCTGCTGCTGCTCGACTACGCCGGGCCGAGCACGCTCAAGGAGATCGCCACCGAGCTCGAGCTGGAGCAATCCACCGTGAACAGGCAGGTCAACAAGGCCATCGAGCACGGCCTGCTCGAGGCCGACGGTGCCGTCTCCGGCCCGAAACGCATCCGCGCGACCGCCGCCGGACGGGCCGCGTTCCAGCGCGACCGCGACGTCAAGCTGCGCGGCATCGGGTCGATCATGGCCGACCTCGACGAGACCGACCGCGAGGCGCTGATCTCCGGCCTCACCGCCCTCAACGCGGCGCTCGCCGCGCGCGCCGGGGAGGCCTGAGGACCCCCGCCTACAACTTCGTGAGCGTGACCGAGAGCCCGGGGTCGGTCGCGGCGCCGAGATCCGTGGGCGTCGGGTCCGCGTCGATGACGTGCGCGCCGAGCGCCGCGATCATCACGCCGTTATCGGTGCACAGCCGCGGCTTGGGCACGCGCAGTTCGATGCCCGCGGCGTCGCAGCGTTCCTGCGCGAGCGAGCGGATGCGCGAGTTCGCGGTGGCGCCGCCGCCGAGCACCATCGTCTCCACGCCGACGTCCTGCGCGGCGCGGATCGCCTTGAAGGTCAACACGTCCGCGACCGCCTCCTGGAAGGACGCGGCGATGTCGGGCACGTTCAGCGGGCGGCCCGCGGCGTTCTCCGCCTCGACGTGCCGCGCGACCGCGGTCTTGAGCCCGCTGAAGGAGAAGTCGTGCCGGGCGTCCTGCTGCCGGGTCATGGCGCGCGGGAACCGGATCGCCTTCGGGTCGCCCTGGCGCGCGAGCTCGTCGATCACGGGTCCGCCGGGATAGCCGAGGCCGAGCAGGCGGGCGACCTTGTCGAAGGCCTCCCCCGCGGCGTCGTCGACGGTGGTACCGAGCTCCGTGATCGGGGCGCCGAGATCGGTCACGTGCAGCAGGTGCGTGTGCCCACCGGAGACGAGCAGCGCGATGCAGGGCGGCATCGGGCCGTGCTCGAGGGTGTCGACGGCGACGTGTCCGCCCAGGTGGTTGAGTCCGTAGAAGGGCACGTCCCACGCCGCCGCATAGGCTTTCGCGGCCGCGACGCCCACGAGCAGGGCGCCCGCGAGGCCGGGTCCGATGGTGACGGCGAGCGCGTCGGGCCGGTCGACGCCGGCCGCGGCGAGGGCGCGCTGCATCGTCGGCACGATGGCCTCGAGGTGGGCGCGCGAGGCGACCTCGGGAACGACGCCGCCGTAGCGGGCGTGCTCCTCCTGCGAGGAGGCGACCTCGTCGGCGAGCAGCCGCGCCGTCTTCGACTCCGGATCCCAGTCGACGATGCCGACGCCGGTCTCGTCGCACGAGCTCTCGACACCCATGACGATCATCGCTTCACCTGCGCTTCCCGCTTCATCGTGTACGCGTCGGCCCCGGATGGCCGGTAATAGTTCTTCCGCACCCCGACGACGGCGAATCCGTTGCGCTCGTACAGCGTCCGGGCGGTGTCGTTGTCGGTGCGCACCTCGAGGAAGACGGCGCCGCCGTGCCGGTCGGCCTCATCGAGGAGAGTGCGCAGGAGCGCGTATCCCACTCCCCTGCCCTGATACTCCGGGTCGACGCCGATGGTGAGCACCTCGGACTCGGGGAAGAAGGTGTTGCCCAGCAGGCCGATGCCGGCGTAGCCGACGAGCCTGCCGCCCGCGGCGTCGTCGCGGGCGGCGAAGAAGCGGGTGTGTCGCTCGGGCGTGAACGCCGAGGCGGGCCAGGGGTTGTCGCCGGCGAACAGGACGGTCTCCAGTTCGGCGCAGCGCTCGGCCTCGTCGGGACGCAGTGGTCCGATCGGGATCTCAGGCACGCGCGGCCGTTTCGACGGCGTCGGGGCGGCGCAGGTACAGCGGCACGAGCGGCTGCGGCGCGGTGCCGAGGAGATGCCTGCCGACCGCGACCAGACTCGCCGGCGTCGGCGATCCCTCGACGGTCCGCGCGCCGTCGACGTCCAGCTCCGCGGGCTTGATGACACCCGGACCCTCCGTGCGGACACCGTCGGCGTAGCGGGCCCAGTAGACCTCCTTGCGGCGGGCGTCGGTGACGACGACCACGTCGCCGCTCTCGCTCCGCGTGAGCGCCTCGGCGGCGATGGCGTCGAGGCTGCACACGCCGTGCACCTCGATGCCGAGGGCGTCGCCGAAGGCGGCGGCGGTGGCCATGCCGACCCGCAGGCCCGTGAACGGGCCGGGGCCGCAGCCGACGATGACGGCGCCCAGGTCGGCGCGCTCCAGTCCTGCCTCGGCGAGACATTCGAGCAGGTAGGGCACGAGCACCTCGGCGTGGCCGCGCGCGTGCGTGCGGTCGCGGCGGGCGAGCACGGCGCCGGTCTCGGAGTCGACGACGCCCACCGTGAGCGCCGGCGTGGCGGTGTCCAGGGCGAGCACGTACATACCTGCAGGTTACCGCCTCGGCGCCGCGCACCCCGAATCCGCTCGGGCGTCAGTGCGGGAGCATCAGCCCGCGCACCACGCGAGCGATGACGGCGCGCATCTCGGCCAGCGCGGCGTCGGGATCGGCGGCCCGGGTGATGTACAAAGCGGATTCGTCGAGCATCCCGAGCAGCGCGTGCGCGAGTGGGCGCGTCGGTTCCGGGGTGATGTGCCCCTGGTCCATCGCCCCGGCGAGCAGGGACTCGATCACCGCGAGCCCGTACTTCTCGCCGCGGGCGCGCCAACCCTCCCACCCGAGCACCGCGGGGGCGTCGATCATGGTGATCCGCGTGACGCCGGGATCGGCGATGGCGGCCATGAAGGTGTCGACGGCGACGAGCATGGTGTCGACCGGTCCGAGATCCTCCGCGGCCGCCACGGCGGCCCGTCCGGCGGCCCCGATGCTCTCTTCTTCCACCGCGTCGAAGACGGCCTCGAACAGTCCGCGCTTGTCTCCGAACTGGTGGTAGAGCGCGCCGCGGGTGACGCCCGCGGCCTCGACGATCGCCTGGGTGCCGACGCCGGCGTAGCCGTGCTCGGCGAACAGCTCGCGGGCCGCGGCGATCAGCGCGGTGCGGGTCGCGGCGGTGCGCTCCGCCTGGGTCCGGCGGCCGCCCCGATCTTCACCATTGACTTCCATACAGGCTGCACGTAACTTTCATACCGAGTGTTCGTAACTTCGCTCCGACTCTAGCCCCCGACTCTCGGAAGGGTGTGCCATGCGGTGGTTCTACCTGGTCATGATGGTGATCGGCACCGTGGTGCCGTGGGTCCTATTCGGCGGCTTCTTCGCCGCGGAGGGGCTCGACCTCCCCCTGTTCCTCAGGAGCCTGTTCCCCAACGGAGCGGCCTCGGGCTTCACCGCCGACGTGCTGCTGTCGATCGTCGTCTTCCTCGTCTGGTCGTCGGCGGACGCTCAGCGGCTCGACGTGCGGCGCTGGTGGCTCGTGATCCCGGCGACCTGCCTCGTCGGGCTCTCGCTGTCGCTCCCCCTGTACCTCTACCTGCGCGAGACCCGCGCCGCCCGGGCGACCGGCGACGCCGCGCCCGCGCCGTCCGGAGTGCCCGCATGAGCCTCGCCTCGCTCCCCACCGGCACCGTCGACTTCCACGTCTACGGGCCGGAGGCCTCCGACCACCCGCCCGTGCTGTTCGTGCACGGCGCGGTCGTCGACCTGCAGCTCTGGGATCGCGTCGCCGGCACGCTCGGCGCGGCGGGGCACTGGTGCTGGTCGGTCACCTGGCCGCTCGGCTCGCACCGCATCGCCTGCCCGAAAGCAGTGGCCGACGGTCCGCGCGGCGTCGCCCGCATGGTCGCCGACTTCATCGAGGACCAGGGCCTGCAGGGCTGCACCCTCGTCGGCAACGACACGGGCGGCGCGGTCTGCCAGTACGTGCTGCATCATCGGCCCGAGCTGATCGGCCGGGTGGTGCTCACCAATTGCGATGCCTTCGAGGTCTTTCCGCCGCAGCCCTTCGCGACGTTCTTCGCGCTGCTGAGCCGTCGCGCGCTGGTCCGCCCGATGATGGCGATGTTGGGCTCGACGGCGCTGCGGCACTCGCCGGTCGGCTTCGGGCTGCTCGTCACCGATCCCGACCCGGGCGTGACCGCGTCCTGGGTGCGACCGACGAAGGTGGCCGCCAAGATCCGCGCCGACCTCGCGACGCTGCTCGCCGGTATCGATCCGCCCGATCTGGCGCGGGTCTCGCCGACGATGCGCGACTTCCCCGGACCGGTCACGCTCGTGTGGGGCACGGCCGATCGGTGCTTCACGCCCGCGCTGGGCCGCCGCCTCGCCGCCGCCTTCGGGGACGACCGCCCGGGCGGCACCCGGTTCGTCGAGGTCGACGGTGCCCGCACCTTCGTCTCCCTCGACGATCCGCAGGCCGTCGTGCGGGCGATCACCGAGATCGCCGCGCTACCCACCCGGTAGCTCCCGCCCCGAGCGCTCCCGACCACTAGAAGGGCGGGGGTTCGTCCGGCGGTGGGTGATGCGCGGGATTCCGTCCGGCGAGGACCGTCTCGAGGTGGTGCTCGACGGAACTGACGTTCTCGCGTTCGTCGCGCTCACGGACGAGGGCGTCGAGGTGTGCGGCGCGCAGCCGTTCGCGTCGGGCGTGTTCCTTCTGGAGCCGGGTGGGGCCGCCGGGTGAAGGCGCCTTCCGTTGCGAGGCAGCTTCGGGTGTGATCCAGGCGATCCGGGCCAGGTCGGGGAACAGGGCCAGGATGGTGCGGGTGGGGTCGACGATGATCCGCTCGCCGGTGGGACCGATCCAGAGAATGCGGCCGTCGGGCAGGCGGGCATCGGTCCACAGGCCGGCGGTCTTGAGCTGGTGGTGGGGCACGCAGAGGGGCTGGCCGTTGCCGGCCGTGGTGGCGCCGCCGCGGCCGGGGTCGCGGTGGTCGTACTCGCGGGCGTGGTCGATCTGGCAGCGCGAAGCCGGCCGGGTGCAGAGCGGGAAGACGCAGCGCGGGTAGAGCAACACGAGGTAGCGGGTGAGATCGGCGGAGAACCGGTATCCGCTGCTGCCCTGCGCGATCACCAGCACCCGCGCGCTCACTGCTGGCGGGACGGGTGACGGCAGAGCTGTCCCCTGGGCTTCGGCGGCGGGTTCATCGACCCGCGGAGGCGAATCACACTCCGTAGCCGTCGCCTCGGCAGACGTTGCGGGCTGCAGATCCAGCGTCTCGGACGCGGACTCGGGTGCATCGTCAACCTCGGCCTCGAGCGCGGAGTCGGCGATCACGGCGGGGCCTGCGTGGCAACACCGTGCGGCGAGCAGAACGCCGGCGGGTTCGCGGTGGGTCATGTCGATACCGGTCGCGCGGAACCACGCCGCCCGCGGCTGCCGGGACGATGGCCGGGCCGGAGATTCAGGCTGGTCGTGGTCGTGGTCGTGGCCGCGGTCGTGATCAGCATCAGCGGGCGAGATCTCATTCGCGGCAGGCTGCGTGGGATCCGCTGCAGCCGACGCCCCGCCGGTGCACGCGGCATCGGCAACGACATCGGCAACCTCGCCTGAGGGAGCGCTCGCGGTGCCGGCGCCGTCTGCGCCCAGCTCGATATCGCGGTTCGCCTCCGGATCGCTCGGGGCCGCGACCTGTGCCGCAGCGCCGCCCTTTTCGATCTCGCTCGTATCGGGGAGTTCCTCGCCGAAGGGGCGCAGCAACGCGTCGTCACGGGCCGCGAGATCACGGGCGTACTGCGCGGTGATCGGGCCGTGCCCGATCAGAAACCCCGCATCGCTGTTGCCCGGGTCGGCGAGGGTCTTCTCGTTCACCACCACGTGGATCAACGTGCGGTACCGGGTCACCACCCGCACACCCTCGTCGTCCGGGCCGGCGTCCCCCACCGGGCGGGCCTCCCGCAACGGGCAGCCCGGCACCGTGCACCAGCAGCCCAGCGTGACGTACCCGCGCACCAGCATCATCAGCCCGTCCGCCCGCCGCTGCGCCGCCGTCCGCGGGTCCGACTCGCACACCGTCTCGGCGATCTCGTCCACCCGCACCCCGAGCTCGAGGCCCTCATGCGCCGTCAGCAGCGCGTACGCCGCCGCCATCCCGTCCTCCGCCGGACGGAACGTCACCCGGCGGTCCTCCTCCGCCATCCGCCGCCGACGCTCCGCCGCCACCGGATCGATCTCGTGAACGAGATGATCGGCCGCCTCCCGCAACGCCGGAACCGACACCAGCTGCAGCGGATCCGCGACCAGCAGCTCCGCGAGCCGCTCATCGAACTCCACCGCCTGCGCCCCGGTCAGAGCCCGCGCGCGGCTCAGCGCCTCCATCCCGCCCCGCGGAGAGAGCACATTACGGCCGATCAACGCGAACACCCGCGGCAGGCGTTCGACGAAACCCACCGCCTGTTCGATCACCGTCTCCGTGGCCGTCGGCCCGATCCGCAGCGCCACCGAGATCTCCGCCTTCACGGCCTCGTAGGCCAGCGACAGCTCCCGCCGCACCGCATAGAAATCCGCGCCACCGATCGGATCCGACGCCAGGAATGCCGACTCCCGCTCCCCGTACCGGTCTCGGAACAGCGCATACACCGCCGACATCGTCCGACAGAACGCAACGCACTCCGACCGTCGCTGCGCCACCAGTACCGACTCCAACACCCCGGAACCCGCCGCACCGTCGGCCAACCCCGACGGCACCAGAGCCTCCGGCAGGTTCGTCAACGCGCTGGATCCGTTCACACCTTCATCGTACCCCTGTTCGATGTGATTGCAAGAGCCGAACATGAGGGATCGCGCGAACTTGTCGGTGCCGGGGAGCACCATGGAGTCATGAGCGAGAACACCGATCCTCTCCCCGACTGGGCGCCGCTCGTCCGCGGCCTGCACACCCGGTTCCGCACCCGCGACTTCACCGCCGGGCTCGAGCTGGTGACCGCGTTCGCCGCCGCGGCCGAGGCCGTGAACCACCACCCCGACCTCACTCTGCGGTACGGCACCGTCGACGTCCTGCTCTACAGCCACGACGCCGGCGGCGTCACCGACCGGGACCGCCGGCTCGCCGCGCGGTTCTCGGAGATCGCGCGCGAGCGGGAGATCACCGCGAATCCCGGGGAGTCGTCGGTGGTAGAGCTGGGCCTCGACACGGCGGACGCCGCCGAGATCGCACCCTTCTGGTCTGCGGTGCTCGGCGCCGAAGTGCAGGACGACGACGGCGATCTGGAGATCCGCGCGCACGGCGCCGACGCGATTCTCTGGTTCCAGCGCACCGACGCGCACGAGCCCCCGCGCCAGCGCTTCCACCTGGACGTCTGGGTCGACCCGCGGGAGGCGCGGGGCCGCATCGACGCCGCGGTCGCGGCCGGCGGCCGGCTGGTGTCCGGCACGCATGCCCCCAGCTTCTGGGTGCTCGCGGACGCGCAGGACAATCACGCCTGCATCTGCACCGTCGCGGGCCGGCCCTGAACGAGCCCGGGGTCAGGCCCCGTCGACCCACTCCCAGGCGACGGTGCGGACGTCGGTGCCCTCGGCCCGCCGCAGGCGGACCATGAGGTGCCGGTCGGCGAGGCGCTCGGCCACGCCCTCGCCCCACTCCACGACGACGACGCAGTCCTCGAGGTCGGTGTCGAGGTCGAGCGCGTCCAGCTCGTCGAGGCCGCCGAGGCGGTAGGCGTCCACGTGGACGAGACCCGGGCCGCCCGACGCGCCCGGACGGTGCTCCCGGGCGATGATGAACGTCGGCGACGAGACCCGCCCGGTCACGCCGAGCCCGGCGGCGATCCCGCGGGTCAGCGCGGTCTTCCCGGCGCCGAGCGGACCGTCGAGGATCACGAGGTCGCCCGCGGCGAGCTCACCCGCGAGCTCCCGGCCGAGGGCCTCGGTGTCCTCAACCTCGGGCAGGACCCGCTCGCCCCGCACCGGTCGGCTCACTGCGGCACCGCCCGCGCGACGAGGTCGGCGATCGCCCGCGCCACGCGCGGCGCGGACTCGAGGATCAACATGTGCCCCGTCTCCGCGAGCACGATGAGCTCGGAGTCGAGTTCGTCGGCGAGCGCCTTCGACTTGCTCAGCGGCGTCATCCAGTCGTGGTCGCCGCACACGACCGACGTCGCGATGCGGCGCAGCACCGGGAGCGCGCCGCGCTCGTCGTACTCCTCCAGCGCGGGCATGAAACCCGCGTAGGTGCCGAGCGGCGCCGACAGGCTCATGGTCGACGAGAAGTCGGTCATGGTCGCGCTCCGATCGCCGGGCGCGTAGGCCCCCGCGGTGACGAAGGGCGTCGCGAGCGGCTTGATCACCTCGCGGCCCCGGCCGACGACCGAGGGCAGGAAACGGATGGCCGCGCGCATCACGTCGAGCACCGGGTTGCGCAGCGCCGCAGCGAGTCCCACATCGGTGAGGGCGTGCGACGCGGTTCCGAGCAGCGACGCGCCGACCACCCTCGGGCCGACCAGCTCGGGATGTCCGGTCGCGAACGCGCAGATCGCCATGCCGCCCATCGAGTGCCCGGCGAGCACGACCGGCCCCTCGGGCACAAGGGCCCGCAGGACGGTGGCGATGTCGTCGCCGAGCAGGGCGACGGTGCTCTGCTCCGGTGTGCAGGAGCCGGAATCGCCGTGGCCGCGGCAGTCGGGGAAGACCATCCGCACGTCGTCGCCCCAGCGGGCCTGCAGTTCGTTCCGCACCAGCACCCAGGACGCGGTCCGCAGCGTGAAGCCGTGCACGAACAGCACCGTCACCGGCGCGGTCCGGGGGCCGACCTCGCGGACGTGCAGCGGCACACCGTCGGGGCTCATGACGATCGACTCGCGGTCGGACCGGAAGACCAGGTCGTCGGGCGAGACGGGGTCGTCGCCCGCGCCGCGGACGCCGAGAAGCCTTGCGGCGGCGGCGATCCCCGTCAGCGCGGCAACGGCGACGCCGGTGCCGAGGCCGGCGAGCAGGGCGGGCCCGGGCAGGCGCTCGGGGATGTGGATGCGGCCGCGGTCGTCGTTCACAGGTCCCCCGTGTAGGTGCGGACGGCGCGCCCGCGCACGCCGGTCAGGATCTCGTAGTCGATGGTGCCGACCTTCTCCGCCCAATCGGCGGCGACATCGGCGCCGGGCGCGTCGCCGAAGAGGACGGCGGTGTCACCCTCGGACACCCCGCCGCCGTCGGGCCCGAGGTCGATCACGCTCTGGTCCATGCAGACTCGGCCGACCTGCGGGAAACGCCGGCCGCCGATCGCGACCTCGATGCGGCCGCTCAGCGGGCGCCACACCCCGTCCGCGTACCCGGCGGGGATCAGCCCGACGACGGTGTCGCGCGGCGCGATCCAGCTGTGCCCGTAGCTGACCCCGTCGCCTGCGCGGATCCGTTTGATCAGGATGACGGGCGCGGCGAAGGTCATCGCCGGCCGGAGCCCGAAGTCCCTGCCGGGCACCGGGACCCCGCCGTAGAGGGCGATGCCGGGGCGGACCAGGTCGAAGTGCAGATCGGGGCGGGTCAGCGCGGCCGCGGAGTTCGCGGCGTGCACCTGCGTGGGCGTCAGGCCGTGCGCTCGGGCGTCGGCGACGGTGGCGGCGAGCGCGTCGCGCTGGACGTCGAGGAACGGGCGCTCCGGCTCGTCGCCGTGGGCCAGGTGGGTGAAGACGCCCTGCAGCTCGACGGTGCCGGCGCGCTCCGCCTCGACGAGCGCGTCGCGGGTGGCGACCCACTCCGCGGCGGAGACCCCGTTGCGACTGAGCCCGGTGTCGATCTTGGCGTGCACCGTGGCGGGGCGGCCGACGTTCTGCGCGGCGGCCACGACGGCGGCCAGCTGGCGCGGCGAGCTGATGCCGATCCGCACGTCGGCGTCGATGGCCCGCTCGAAGCCGCTCGTGCTGAGCCAGCTGAGCAGCGGCACGGTGACGCCGCCCTCGCGCAGCGCGACGGCCTCGTCGACAGTGGTCACGCCGATCTCGGTGGCGCCGCCGGCGAGCACCGCCCGAGCGACGGGCAGGGCGCCGTGGCCGTAGGCGTCGGCCTTGAGCACCGCCATCACCGCGGCTCCCGGCGCGTGATCCGCGACGATCCGTGTGTTGTGCGCGACCGCGCCCAGGTCGATCTGCGCGGTCAGCCGCTCCAGCCCGGTCGCGGGAATCGATGTCTTCATGGCGCTGTCAGCCTAGCCGCGCAGCACGTCGCGCAGGACGCGCGGCACCGCCGCGCTGATCGCGCCGGCGTGCGTCGGGGCACCGCCGGCGGCGCGGGCCGCGGCGAGGCCGTGCACCCGCGCGGCGCAGGCGGCCGCGTCGAGCGGGGCGAGACCGGAGGCGAGGAGCTTGCCGACGAGCCCGGTCAGCACGTCACCCGATCCGGGCGTCGCGGCCCAGGACGAGCCCGCGGTGTCGGCCACGACGGTGCCGTCGGGCGCCGCGATGACGGTGACGTGCCCCTTGAGCAACACCGTCGCATCGAGGTCGCGGGCCGCCTCGCGGACGGCCGCGACGCGGTCGTTGCCGACGGGGCCCACGAGCCGCGCGAACTCCCCGGCGTGCGGGGTCAGCACCGTCGGGGCGGTGCGGCCCGCGAGGAGGCCCGGGTGCTCGGCGAGCAGCGTGAGCGCGTCGGCGTCGAGCACCGTCGGCAGGTCCTGGTCGAGGACCCGGGCCAGACGGTCCGCCGCGGCGCTGTCCGTGCCCATGCCGGGGCCCGCGGCCCACGCCTGCACGCGGCCGCTGTCCGTGACGTCGTCGCTCGCGACCACCTCGGGCCAGGCGGCGAGGACCGCGTCGCGGGCGGAGCCGGCGTACCGGACCATGCCCGACGTAGCGCGGATCGCGGAGCCGGCGTACCGGACCATGCCCGACGTAGCGCGGATCGCGGCGCCGGTCGCCAGCACTGCGGCGCCCGGGTACGCGTCGCCGCCGGCGACGACGCCCAGCACGCCGAGGCTGTACTTGTCGTCGGCGGGGCCGGGGACGGGCCAGAGCGCGGCCAGGTCGGCGTCGTCGTAGGCGCGCAGCTCGCCCGCCCCCAGAGTGAGCCCGATGTCGACGAGCTCGATGCGGCCGCACTGCGCGGGGGCGAGCGCGTGCACGGGCTTGAGGGCACCGAAGGCGACGGTGACCGCGGCGGTCACGGCGGGGCCGTGGACGACGCCGGTCTCGACGTCGACGCCCGACGGCGTGTCGGCCGCGACGATCGGCGCGGTGATCCCGGCGACGAGGTCCGCCGCCTCCGGGCGCAGCGCGCCGCGCGCGCTGATCCCGACGATGCCGTCGACCACCAGGTCCGGACGGCGCGGCACCGCGACGACCCGCCCGCCCGCGCGCTCGAGGGCGCGGAGCCCGGCGGCGTGCGCACGGTCGGGGGCGAGCAGCACCGCCTCCACGGCGACGCCGCGGCGGCGGAGGAAGGCACCGGCGAAGAGCGCGTCGCCGCCGTTGTCGCCGGAGCCGACGAGCAGCGTCACCCTCCGGCCCGCGGTGCCGCCCGTGCGGTCGACGAGTTCCTGCGCGCAGACGCCCGCGAGGCCGTACGCGGCGCGGCGCATGAGGGCACCGTCGGGCAGGGCGGCGAGGAGGGGCGCCTCGGCCGCGCGCACGGAGTCTGGATGGTGGAAGTGCCGCACGCCGCCACGGTACGGCAGATCGGCTAACGTGAGCTGCGTGACGGATGCGAACAAGCTGGTGAAGCAGTTGCAGCGCCGGGGCCCGCACCGCGTGCTCAAGGGCGACCTGGGCGTCGCGGGCCTGCCGGGCGTGATCTACACGCCCGAGAGCGGCTCGAACCTGTCGGCGGTGGCCTTCGCGCACGACTGGCTGACGCCGTCGAAGCGCTACTCCAAGACGCTGGAACACCTCGCCTCGTGGGGCCTGGTGGTGGCCGCGCCGGACACCGAGGGCGGCATGCTGGCCTCCGACGGTCGCCTCGCGATCGACCTGGGCACCGCGCTCGACGTGATCACCGAGGTCCGCCTCGGCGACGGCGCGATCACGGTGAACAAGGCCAAGCGCTCGGTGGTCGGCCACGGCTGGGGCACCGGGGCGGCGCTCATCGCCGCCGCGGCCGACTCCCGCGTCGAGTGGCTCGCCGCGCTGTTCCCGGCGCCCACGTCGCCGCAGGCGGAGAAGGCCGCGACCGGCACCCACGCGAACGCGCTGATCCTGGGCGCGCCCGGCGACGAGCACTCGATGACCTCGAACGCCGGCGTCCTGTCGCTGCGCTACGCGGGGCCGACGGAGCTGCGGATCGTGCCCGGCGCCGAGCCCGGCGGCCTGGCGGAGGGCATCTCGCTGCGTGGCGCCCTCGGCGCGGGCGGCTCCGACAAGTCGACGCAGAAGATGGTCCGCGCGCTGCTGACCGGCTACCTGCTCGGCGGGCTCGCCGACGACAAGGAGTACAAGGTCTTCACCGAGGTCGGCGCCGATCTCGGCGACAGCTCGTACGTCTGGGACCCGAACGCCGAGCCCGAGCAGCCCAGCGCACTCCAGCGCCTCCGCAGTCTGGCCTGAGTCCCCGCGCCCGGCAAACGCCCGCGCTCAGCCCGCGCTGAGCCACGACTCCGGCTGCTCCGCGCGCGCGATCACCGGGATCGGCTGCGTGACCTCCGCCGGTTCCGGCGCGACGCCCGCGACGCGGAGCAGCTCGTCGAACAGGTCCTGTCGCTCGGCGATGCGGATCGCACGGGCGTGGTCCTCGGGGCACGGGTCGGTGCTGCTCATCGCCTCTCCTAGCTGCCGCTGACGGCGAATTCGGCGCCGGTGCCCTGGTCGGCGGATTCGCCGGGCGGGCACGGTTCGTCCGCGGGCGCGGGGTTCTGATCGCCGGTGTTCGACGGTTTCGCCGGGGCCGCCGGGGCCGCCGGCGCGGTCGGGACGTTCGGCACGACGGGGTTCGGCGTGGCCGACGGGGTGGCTCCGCCGCCGGTACCGCCGCCCGTGCCGGACGGGGACGCGGCCGCGGGCGTTGCGCCGCCGCCCGTTCCGGCATTGTTCTGCGTGGTGGGCTTCGCGTCGCCGGGTTTCGTCTCGCCCGGCTTCGCGTCGCCGGTCTTGCCGGTGCCGTCCTCGCCCTTGCCGCCGGCACCGGTGCCGTCCTTGCCCGCTCCGTCCGTGCCGTCGACGGGGGTGAGCTTGCCGTCCTCGCCGATCGTGAGCGTGGCCTTCTCGGCGACCGTGCCGTCCGGCTTCTTCGCGGTGACCTCGACGGTCTTGCCGTCCGGGCTGAGGGTCGCGGTGACAGTGCGGCCGAGGGCGTCGACGCCGAGCACCTTCTCGCCCTTGGTGTCCTTGTCGCTGGCCTTGTCGGCGCCCTTGTCGCCGGTCTTGTCCGTGTCCTTGCCGTCGCCGATGGTGGATTTGTCGCCCAGGCCGAGCTGTTCGGCGATCTTCGGGAGCAGCTGCGAGAGCCAGGACGGCGTGCCGCTGCCCGTGCCGGTACCGGTGCCCGTGCTGGGTGTCGCGGTCGACGGGGTGGTGCTCGCGCCGGTCGTCGTGGGCGAGGTCGTCGTGCCGGTGGTCGTGGGGCTGGTGGTCGTGGGGCTGGCGGTGGTTGTCGGGCTCGTGGACGACGGAGACGTCGTGGTCGGGCTCGTGGACGTCGGGGACGTGCTGGACGGCGATGACGTCGTGGGTGACCCGCTGCCGCCGCCACCGCCGCCACCGCTGGTGACCGGCGACGCCGTGGTCGGGCTGGTCGGGGTCTCGGTGCTGGTCGCCGTGATCGTGCCGAACGACGGTGCCGGGAACGCCGACGAGTCGATGCCCTTGGCCGCAGCCGGCACGGTCGCGTAGGCGGCCTGGACGGCCGAGACCGCGGTCGCGTTGATCTGGTCAAAGCGGGCGAGGTCCTGCGCAAGTTGCGCTTCGAACCGCTCGCGGGAGCCCGCGTTGAGTTCGACCAGCGATGTGACTCCCGGTACCACCAGACCCGCGACCCGCATCACGCCAACCCACACGCCGGCGTCCGCTTCCTTCGAAGCGAACTCGCTGAGCGCGTCCGTCTTCGTCTTCACCGCGGACAGGACCGCGCCCGGTACCGATTCCGCCGCGGTCGCGGTTCTCTCGAGGACCGTGGCTACCGGCTCGCTCCGCCTCTGCTGTGCGTCCAGGGTCGTCACTGCGGCGCGTCCGGCATTGTCGGGCCAGGCCGTCTGCACGCTCGTACGCGCCGCGGACTGGTCCGTGACTGCCTGGCGCGCGGCAGTGGCCTGCTGCCGCAGCATGACCGCATCGCCCCGAAGAGATGCGAGATCGATGCCCCGCTCGTTGTCGTAATCACGACATACGTGATCACGCCAATCGGGCCACGTCTTCTGCGACAACCACTTCGCGATGTCGAGCATCGCCTTGAAGTACTGCAAGCAATCCGCACCTGCGTCGAGCATCTGGTCGACGGTCTGTTCCGCCACGGATCAGGCCCCGGTGACCGCGGCCGCGCCGCTGTCGTCGGTGGACTTGTGCGCCGACGCCGAGGTGGTCAGCCCCGTACCGCAGGCGCGCGAGCCCACCTGCCACGCGTCGACGCCCTTCGCCAGGCTCTCCATCGTGGCGGCGTAGGCGGCACCGTCGGACTGGTACTTCCGCCCGAAGTCACCGGCCTCCGCGGTGAAGCCACGGACGCGGCCGGCGACGGTGCCGAGGTTGTCGGCCACCGTCGAATAGTTGCCGCCCGCCTTCGACACCGCGGCCGGATCGATCTTCGTGCCCATGCGATCCCCCTCGCTCACACGTCCCCTTACTCATTGGACGCACCAGCGGGCGGATCGGTTCCCGGAGTCTCCTCAGATCGCGCCGGCGGCCCGCACCGCGTCCAGCAGTCCGGCGGGGCGGTCGTCGACGGGGAGCGGCTCGACCTGCGCGAAGCCGCAGCCGATGGCGCGGGAGGCACCGTCGGCCTCCTCGCTGTCGCCGACCATGAGCACCTTCTCCGGCGGCAGCCCCAAGGCCGCCGTGGCGGCGTGGAAGACCGCGAGGTCCGGCTTGGCGTGGCCCACCTCGAAGGAGAGGACGAACTCGTCGACGAGGCCGTCGATGCCCTCGCGCTCGAACGCGGGGCGGATGTCGTAGCCGATGTTGGAGAGCACGCCCACCTTCAGGCCGGCCTCGCGCGCGGCGCGGAGGACGGCGGCGGTGTCGGGGTAGATCGACCAGTTGAGCGGGTTCGAGAACTCGCCGTAGAGCCGCTCCCGCTCGCCCTCGTCGGCGACGCCGGAGTGCTCCAGGACGTGCAGGTAGGCGCCGCGGTGGTCCGCGGAGGAGAGGTCGCGGGCGTGCCAGGTCCGCAGGGCATCGCCCTCCATCGGCACCGGGACGCCGACGGGCACCGTCATCCGGTACAGGAGCTCGCGCTGGGCGGCGTCGTCGAGCTCGCGTCCGTCGGCGGCGGTGAGCCCCGCGAACCACGCCGGGTCCGGCTCCAGCCGGAACAGCGTCCCCGAGAAGTCGAACAGCACACCCTCGTAACCGGTCATAGCCACACGCTACCGGTTATGAAAACGTTTCGACAGCGGGCTTCAGGAAATGAGACCCGCGAGGCGCTCCGCGGTGCCGCGGGCGACCTCCTCGGTCGGCGCCTCGACCATGACGCGGACCAGCGGCTCCGTGCCCGACGGCCGCAGCAGGATCCGGCCGGCCTCGCCCAGCGCGGCCTCCTCCGCGGCCAGCGCCGCGACCAGGTCCGACGAGGCCATCGCCGCAGCCTTGTCGATCACGCGCACGTTGACCAGCACCTGCGGCAGCACGGTGAGCACAGACGCCAGCTCGGCCAGCGAGGAGCCCGTCTGCGCCATCCGCTCCATGATCTTGAGCCCAGTGAGCACGCCGTCGCCCGTGGTGCCGAGCGCCGGGAGCACGATGTGCCCCGACTGCTCGCCGCCGAGGGCGTAGCCGCCGGTGCGCAGCTCCTCGAGCACGTAGCGGTCGCCCACCGCGGCGGTCCGCAGGGTGATGCCCGCGGCCTTCATCGCGAGGTGCAGGCCGAGGTTGCTCATCACCGTCGCGACCAGCGTGTGGTCGGTGAGCTCCCCCGCCTCGTTCATCGCGATCGCGAGGATCGCCATGATGGCGTCGCCGTCGACGGTGCGGCCGGCCGCGTCGATGGCGAGGCACCGGTCGGCGTCGCCGTCGTGACCGAGGCCGAGGTCGGCCTCGTGCGCGAGCACCGCCGCGCGCAGGCCCTCGAGGTGCGTCGAGCCGCAGTCGCGGTTGATGTTCAGCCCGTCGGGGGCGTCGTGGATCGCGATCACCTCGGCACCCGCGTCGCGGTAGGCCTTGGCGGCCACCGTCGAAGCGGCGCCGTTCGCGGCGTCGACGACGACCTTCAGCCCCGTGAGCGGGACGTGCACCGCGGACTCCAGGTGCGCGACGTACCGGTCGACGGCGTCGAAGGCGCGCTTGACCCGGCCGATCGCGGCGCCCGTCGGACGGGGCGGGGCGGGGTCGTCGAGGGCCGCCTCGATGGCGTCCTCCTGCGCGTCCTCCAGCTTGTACCCGCCGCGGGCGAAGAACTTGATGCCGTTGTCCGGCATGGGATTGTGCGAAGCGGAGATCATCACGCCGAGCGCTGCGTCGTACTCGGCCACCAGGTGGGCGACGGCGGGCGTGGGCAGCACGCCCACGAGCAGCACGTCGACGCCGGCGCTGGTCAGGCCCGCGGAGACCGCTGCCGACAGCATCTCCGACGATGCCCTCGGGTCCCAGCCGACGACGGCGAACGGCCTCGTCCGGCCCTCGAGATCGTGTGCGCCGAGCACCGCCGCGGCCGCGGCGGACAGGCGCAGCGCCAGGTCGGCGGTCAGATCCTTGTTGGCCAGGCCGCGCACACCGTCGGTCCCGAACAGACGCCCCATGGGTCAGTACCTCACACGTAGAGATGGGTGGAAACGAGACCAGGGCAGGCGCCCGCACGGATGCGGGTGCCTGCCCTGGTGAAAGCCTGCAATCAGCGCTTGCTGTACTGCGAAGCCTTGCGGGCCTTCTTCAGGCCGTACTTCTTGCGCTCGACGGCACGCGGGTCACGCGTGAGGAAGCCGGCGCGCTTGAGCGCGGGGCGATCCTCGGGCGAGACCTCGATCAGCGCGCGGGCGATGGCGAGGCGCAGCGCGCCCGCCTGGCCCGACGGGCCGCCGCCGGTGAGGTTGGCGGCGATGTCGAAGGACTCGAGGCGCTCGACGGTGACCAGCGGGGACTTCACCAGCTGCTGGTGCAGCTTGTTGGGGAAGTAGTCCTCGATGGTGCGGCCGTTCAGCACGAAGTTGCCGGTGCCGGCGGTCAGACGCACGCGGACCACGGCCTCCTTGCGGCGGCCGACGGTCTGGATGGGGCGCTCGACGACGACGGGGCCACGGGGGGCGCGGGTCTCGGCCGAGGCCTCGGGGGTCTCCGAGGTGTACTCGTTGGGAACGACCTCGGCGTCGGTCTCGTTGTTCTCGATCGTGTCGCTCACTGCTGCGCCACCTGCTTGATCTCGTAGGGAACCGGCTGCTGCGCGGTGTGGGGGTGGTTCGGGCCGGCGTAGACCTTCAGCTTGCCGCCGATGGCGCTGCCCAGCTTGTTCTTCGGGATCATGCCCAGAACAGCCTTCTGCACCACGCGCTCCGGGTTCTTGGAGCCGAGGACCTCGCTGATGGTGCGCGAGCTCAGGCCGCCCGGGAAGCCCGAGTGGCGGTAGTGCCGCTTGTCGGTGAGCTTGGCGCCCGACAGGGCGACCTTCTCGGCGTTGATGATGATGACGTAGTCGCCGCCGTCAACGTTGGGGGCGTAGGTCGGCTTGTGCTTGCCGCGCAGCAAGGTGGCAGCTGCGACGGCGAGGCGGCCGAGCACCACGTCGGATGCGTCGATGACGTGCCACTGCCGGGTCACGTCACCCGCCTTCGGGGTGTAAGTAGGCACAGGAGATCCTCTGCTCGATGGTTCGATGCCGGTCCCATGTGCGGCAAGAGCGCTCCCGGCGACCAACGGAGACCCGGGGCTCGACTCCGCATCGCACCCCGGTCCTACGACCGGTGGGCAGCGCGGCGCCACACACCAGCGGACCAGAGTACGCGGGTGCCCCGTCGCAGGTCAAAACGGCCTGATCCCCGCCCGACGGTGCCGCGGCTCAGGGTCCGGTAGGGGGCTTTCCCGGATGTGGCGGGGCACCGTCGGGAAATAGCGTCGAGGACATGACCACCCCGACCGTGGAGGCGCCCGCCGCGCCCGCGACCGATACCCCGCCCCCGCGCTGGACCACCGCCCAGCTCATCGGCTTCCGCCTGCTCTTCACCCTGGGAGGCGGCCTGACCATCCTCTCCGTCCTCGGCAGCCTGCAGTTCGCGCCCGTCATGTCCGTGGTGCAGGGCCCGTTCGCCCGGCTCGGCGCGCTCGTCACCGGCACGGAGCTGCAGCTGCCCGAGCTGACCAGCTCGGGCGATTCGATGGGCATCTGGCAGTACCACATCGGCTGGGCCGTGGTCGCCGTCGTGATCACCGCCGTCTGGACTCTGCTCGACCGGGGCCGCGGCGACTACCGCAGCCTCGGCGGGCTGCTCTGGCAGGTCGGCCGGATCGCTCTGGCGAGCGGCATGATCTTCTACGGCCTGGGCAAGGCGATCCCCACGCAGATGGGCTTCATGCAGCTGCCGACCTACGCGCTGCAGCCCGCCGGCGACATCAGCCGGATGAACATGCTGTGGGGCTTCATGGGCGCCTCGGACGGTTACTCGATCGTGACGGGCCTCGTGGAGCTGATCTCCGGCATCCTGCTGCTCTCGCGCCGTACCTGGATCCTGGGCGCGCTGGGCTCGATCGTCTCCATGGTGCAGGTGCTGCTCATGGACAGCTTCTACAACGTGCCGGTGAAGTTCCTCTGCTTCGAGTTCCTGGTGATCGCGATCGCCCTGCTCGCGCCGCAGTGGCTGAACCTGATCCGCGCGGGCTTCGGCCGTGCGACCGGGCCGATGCCCGCGATCTGGCCCGCCGCGGGTGCCGACCGGACGTGGCTGCGCCGTACGGGCAAGACGGCGGCCGCGCTCGCACTCATCGCGATCACAGGGGTCGGCCTCGCCGCCGGGGTCATGATGAAGTCCGCGCTCTCGGAGACGCGCGGCGACGTCGACGGCACGTGGCACGCCACGTCGTTCCGGGTGGACGGGCGCGAGGCGGCCCTCGCCACCGACCCGGCGTGGATCAATGTGGCCATCACCTACCGCGGTCGCGGGATGTGGGAGGCCGCGGGCGAGACGTACAACGCCTTCATCACCCAGGACTCCGCGGCGCGGGTCACGCCCTGGCTCCTCGACGTCAGCGACTCCGCGCTCACGATCAAGCCGAGCAAGTCCGGCCCCGAGACGGTGCTGCAGTACACGCAGCCGGATCGCGACCGCCTGACGATCAGCGGGCGGGTCGACGGCCGCGAGATCGTGGCCGCCTACGAGCGGCGCCCGATGAAGCGGGACTCCGAGCCGCTGCGGTTCACGCACCCCGTCCCCGACGAGGACGCACCGACCCTCGACTTCCCCTGAGCCCCGTTACATCTGTCACTAGGAGTGATCGTGAGCCGGACTTACGATGACGGCATGAGCGCACCCCAGAGCCCCCTGGGCCAGTCCGCACCGTTGAACCATCCCGGGCCGGGGGTGCCGCCCCTGCCCGGTCCCCCGCCGCTGCCGGGGCCCCCGCCCCCGTCCGAGCCGCCCGCGCCGGAGCCCGTGTGGTCGAACGCGCAGAAACTGGCCTTCCGCCTGCTGTTCGTGCTCGGCGGCGGCATCCTGCTGCTGTCCGTGTACGGCAACGCGGGGCTCGCCGTCCTGTGGAACGCGTCCGGCATCTGGTGGCTGCTCGCGCAGATCGGCAGCTTCGTCACCACCGGCGGGGGCGTCGACACCGTCATCTCCGGCGGCGGCGACAACCGGTGGCAGTGGTCCATGCACCTCGGTTGGATCCTCGTCGGCCTGGTGATCGTGGTGGTGTGGACGGCGCTCGACCGCAACCGCCCGAACTACCGCTCGCTGCTGGGACTGCTCGGGGTGTTCGCGCGGTTCGCGCTCGCGCTGTCGATGCTGTTCTACGGCATCGCCAAGGTGATCCCCACCCAGATGGGCTTCATGGCACTGCCCTCGCACCAGCTGCAGCTCACCGGCGACACCAGCCTGTTCTCGACGCTGTGGGGCTTCATGGGCGCGTCGGTCCCATACATGGTGATCACCGGCCTGGTGGAGCTGACGGCGGGCGTGCTGCTGCTGTGGCGGCGCACCGCGGTGCTGGGATCGCTGGTCGCGATCGTCGCGATGGGCCAGGTCTTCCTGCTCAACCTGTTCTACGACGTGCCCGTGAAGATCATCGCGGGCGAGCTGCTGATCATCGCGATCGCCCTCACCGTGCCGTACGCGCCGAACCTGCTGCGGGCCGCGATGAACCGCCCGACCGCGACCCGGGTGCCGCCGCTGCCGGTCGCCGGCGCGAGCCGCTCGTGGGCCCGGATCACCGGGCAGGTCCTCAAGTTCGGCATCGCGGGGATCCTGATGATGGTGCTCACGGCGAGCGGTGCACTCATGACCTACGTGATCCATACCCCGCGCTCCGACCTCGACGGGGTCTGGCGGGCCACGTCCTTCACCGTCGACGGTGCCCCCGCCGGGCTCGCGCAGCGCGACCCGGCGCCGTGGTCGAACGTCGCGATCACCCTGCGCGGCAACGACTCGAACGCGGCACTGAAGTCGCTGAGCACCGCGTACGACAGCGTGGTGACCCAGGATCCGTCCGGGTACACCACCGCGTGGGGGCTCGAGGTGGACGGCGACGTGCTCGCGATCCGCAAGAAGGAGGGCGACGCTCCCCTCCACATCACCGCGCGCGTCGACGGCGACAAGCTGCACCTCAGCGGCACCGTGGACGGCAAGCGCATCGACGGCGTCTACGAGCGCCGCTACATGGAACGGGAGCGATCGCACTTCCGCTTCGTCCAGCCCGACGATTCCGGCGCCGCCGGCCCGGAGCAAGGAGGTTCCTGACATGACCAGACCATTCCGCTTCGCGGTGACCGCACTGCCGGTGCCGCAGCTCGGCGACTGGGCGACCTACGCCCGGTCGGTGGAGTCCGACGGCTTCGACGTGCTCGCGCTCCCCGAGAACTACCCGCTGCCCGATGGTTTCACCTCCGCCGCGGTGGCGCTGGGCGCGACTACGACGCTGGAGGTGGCGAACTACGTGGTGGCCTCGCCGCTGCACGACCCGAAGCACGCGGCGTGGCAGGCGCATTCGCTGGCGACGATCAGCGGCGGCCGGTACCGGTTCGGCATCGGAACGGGCCGGCCCGACGTGGCCGGCGACGCCGCCGCCCTCGGCGTGCCCTTCGGCACGGGCGCCGAGCGCCTCGCTCGCGTCGTGGACACGCTCGACGCCCTGGCCGCGCTCGACGGTGCCGGGCACACCCCGGTGCTCATGGCCGCGGGCGGGCCGAAGGCACTCGCGGTGGCGCGCGAGCGCGCCGACACGGTGGCCGTCGCGACGGCGCCCACCACCACGGCAGAGACACTCGCGGCGCTGACGGCGCCGCTCCGGGACCGGGTGGAGCTGGCCTGCTCGATCTTCGCGGTGAACGGCTTCGCGCCCGACTACGTGAGCGCCTTCATCGGCACGGACCTCGACGCCCTGCGCGCCGTGGACTCCCCCGCGCTGGTGGACGGCTCGGTGGACGAGATCTGCGAGACGCTGATCCGCCGCCGCGAGGAGTACGGCTTCTCGCTCATCGCGCTCGGCGGGCACACTCTGGAGGCGATGCGCCCGGTGGTCTCGCGCCTGGCCGGGACGTGACGCGGCGACGCTGCCCCTCCCCGACCGTGCAGGCGCATGATGGAGGCATGCGCCCAGAGCTGAGGTCCGTGCCCGGTGCCGCCCCGCAGGGCGTGGTGTTCGGCGATCCGCACGTCACGCCCGACGGGACGACGGTCATCACCGTCTCCCGCGTACGGCGCCGGCGCAGCGGCGAGGACCGCGTCTCCGCGATCGGCGTCTACTCCGTCCGTGACGGGCAGGCGGTGTGGTCGCCGGCCGTGGATGCGGACCGCATCGCGCTCGTCGGGGTGGCCACCGGCTTCGTGGCGGCGACTCTCGCGACGCTCGCCGTGCTGCGGCAGCCGCCGTGGTCGGTGATGTCCGGGACGATCACAGCGATCCGGGACCGGTAGGGCCCTCCGGCTCGTCCACCATCGCCACCTGCACCAGCTCCACGCCGCGCGCCCGGGAGACCCAGGTGCCGCGCCCGGGCGGCTGCGGCGACATCTTGACCGCACCGAGGACGATGCCCTCCTCGCGCGATCCGCTCATCACGAGGCCGTCGGCGGCGAGGTCGCGGATGCGGGCGAGGAAGCTCTCGTACAGGCCGCGGGCGAGGCCGCCGCTGCGCCGCGCGACGATCACCTTGAGGCCGATGTCGCGCGCCTGCGGCAGCAGCTCCAGCAGCGGCGCCAGCGGGTTGCCGGTGGCGCTCGCGACGAGGTCGTAGTCGTCGACGATCAGGTAGATGTCCGGGCCGGTCCACCACGAGCGGTCCTTGAGCTGCTGCGGCGTGACGTCCGCACCCGAGCAGCGCTCGCGCAGGACCCGCTCGAGGTGCGCGACCATGGGGGCCAGCGCATCCGATGACGAGGCGTAGCCCGCGAGGTGGTCGCTCTCGATCACGCCGAGCAGCGTCCGGCGGTAGTCGACGAGGACGATCTTCGTCTGCTGCGGGGTGCCGCCGGCGACGAGGCCCGCGATGATCGTCCGCAGGGTCTCGGTCTTGCCGCACTCGCTGTCGCCCAGCACCAGGAAGAAGGGCTGCGACTCGAACTGCAGTGTCGCGGCGGCGAGCTCGGACTCGCCGACGCCGAAGACGGCGTGCGTGGGCGGCGCGTCCCGGCGGGCCGGGATCCGGTCCCGGAGCACCAGATCGGGCAGCATCCGCACCTCCGGCGCGTGGTCCGCGTACCGCTCGCCGATCTCGGCGACCAGGGCCTCCTGCGCGGCGGGCAGGTCCTCGGACTCCGCGCCGCAGGGCAGCGCGACGAGCATGTGCAGCTGCTCCGAGGTGATGCCGCGGCCGGGCCGGCCGACGGGCACTGAGCTCGCGACGCGGCGGCCCATCTCGGAATCCATCGGATCGCCCAGTCGCAGCTCGATCCGCGTACCCAACTGGTCCTTCACCGCAGGGCGGACCTCGCCCCACCGGGACGCGGCGATCACCAGGTGCACGCCGTAGGACAGGCCCTGCGCGGCGATGGCGTTGACCTGCGGCTCGAGCGACTCGAACTCGCTGCGCAGCACCTGCCAGCCGTCGATCACGAGGAAGACGTCGCCGAACGGATCGGCCGCCGCAGCCGGGTGCGCGCGGTACTGCTCCATCGACGCGACGCCGTGCTCACGGAATGCCGCCTCCCGCCGCCGGATCACACCCGTCACCTCCGCGACGGTGCGCCGAACCCGGTCCGGGTCGAGGCGGCCCGCGACCGAGCCGACATGGGGAACACCGGCGATGCTCGCGAGCGAGCCGCCACCGAAATCGAGCGCGTAGAACTGCACCTGCCGCGGGGTGTGCGTGAGCGCCGCCGAGACGATCAGAGTGCGCAGGGCGGTCGACTTGCCCGACTGCGGACCACCGACGACGGCGACGTTGCCCTGGGCGCCGTTGAGATCGACCAGCAGCAGGTCCCGCCGCTGGTCGTACGGCCGATCGACCACACCGATCGCGACGCGCAGCGGCGTGGAATCGTTGCGCCGCAGGTGCTGTGCCAGCTCGCCCACGGCTGCGGACTCGTCGAGCGGCGGGAGCCAGACCTCGTGGGCGGGCAGACCGCGCCCGGCGAGGCGCGCCACCATCGTCTGCAGGAGCGACGGTGCGCCGACCCCGGGCGCGGATGCGCCCGACGGGGTGGCCGGAGGCAGGGGATCGCCGGGCTGCGCGGGGATCCGCATGAGCCCCTCGGGGAGTCCGGGCGACCGCCTCCGCTCGATCGGTGCCGCGGCGTTGAGGTATTCGCGGACCGCGACACTGCCGACCGTGCCGCGGCGCACCGCCGCCGCCGCGGCGGCGGGCGGCTCGTACTCGCCCGAGACGTAGCTGGCGTGGAAGCGACGCGGCGGGTCGGCGTCGAACTTGAGGAAGCCCGCGCCCGGCGTCGACGGCAGGTGGTAGGCGTCCGGCACGCCGAGGACGGCCCGGGACTCGCTGGCGGAGAACGTCTTAAGCCCGATCCGGTAGGACAGGTGCGAGTCCAGCCCCCGCAGCTTGCCCTCCTCGAGCCGCTGCGAGGCGAGCAACAGATGGATGTGCAGCGACCGGCCGAGGCGGCCGATCGCGACGAACAGCTCCGCGAAATCCGGTTTCTGCGAGAGCAACTCGGAGAACTCGTCGACGATGACCACGAGCGCGGGCATCGGCTCCAGCGGAGCACCCGCGCGGCGGGCCTTCTCGTACTCTCCCACATTGGCGAAGTTTCCCGCCCGACGCAGCACCTCCTGCCGGCGGTTCATCTCGCCGGAGAGGGCGTCGCGCATGCGGTCGACCATCGCGATCTCCTCCTCGAGGTTCGTGATGACCGCCGCGACGTGGTTCAGCGACTCAAGGCCCAGGAAGGTCGCGCCGCCCTTGAAGTCGACGAGCACCAGGTTCAGCGCCTCCGGCGGATGCGTGGCGACCATCGAGAGCACCAGTGTCCTGAGGAACTCGGACTTTCCCGAGCCCGTCGCCCCGATGCACAGGCCGTGCGGACCCATGCCGTTCTCCGCGGCCTCCTTGAGGTCGATCTCCACCGGCTCGCCCCGCGGCCCGACGCCGATCGGTACCCGCAGCCGCTCGCGGGCGGTGCGCTCGCGCCACACCGTCTCGGGCGTGATCGCGGCGGCATCGGTGATGCCGATCAGGGCGGGCAGGCCCGGGTCGCTCGCGCCCGCGTCACCGTCGAAATCGAGCAGCTCGGCCATGGACGCCGGGCGGAACCGGCCGATCCGGCGGGCCGTCACCTGCGCGGCGCCCGCGGTCACCGCGTCGGGCTGCGCGAAGTACTCCACCCCGCCCGCACTGCGCGCGCCCAGCCGCCGGGCGTCGTCGATCACCAGCTGCAGGCCCCCGCGGACCGCGAGCGAATCGGGCTCGGGCGAGAGGTCGAGCACGGTCACGCCGTCGATCCCGACGGCCGCGTCGAGCGCGCCGCCGGGTGTCACGGCGATCCCGCGGTCGAGCAGGATCACGTAGTGCGCCCGGGCTGGATCGACGGGCGCGGAACGCGCGAACGGGCCGCGATCGGCGAGGTGGGGTGCGATCGCGTCCTCGAGCTCCGCGGCCGAGCCGTAGACCGTGCGCACGGGGCCGAGGCTGTCGCACTCCGTCGGGTGCGCCACGTGCGGCAGCCATTTCAGCCAGCCCCACTCGGCGGAGTCGACCTCGGGCGTGGCGGCGACGATCCGCACGTGGTCGGGGCCGTGCAGCGCGGCGAGGGCGAGCAGCATGGACCGGGCCACGTCGAAGACCTCGGCGCGGGGCCCGCTCAGGCCCACGGCGGGGAAGCCGCGCAGAGCCACCGCGACAGGGAGCCCGGGCACGGAGGCGCCGTGCCGGACGAAGCGGCGCAGCGCCACCGTCGACACCGGTTCGAGGTCCTCGAGCGGGCCGGTCTCCGGCGGCACCAGGCGGGTCGCGAGGCGCTGGCTGCCGACACCGACGCGCACGTGCAGGAAGTCGGGGTCGGCGGGACGGCGCTCCCACATCCGGCGCGTGCCGACGCAGCCGGGCAGCGCCGCCGGGTCGGGGTGGATCCACTCCAGGGCTGCGCGCTGCTCCGTGCGGGTGCGATCCACCTGGGCCCGGATCTGCCCCAGGTAACGCAGGTAGTCCTTGCGGTCCTCGTTGAGCTCGGCCGCGGACGTCCCGTTGCCCCGGTTGTTCATGCCGTACATGCCGAACATCGACATCAGCATCATGATCGGGAACATCATCATGAACGGGCTCTGCATCATGGCGCTGCCCGAGGTGAACATCAGCGCGATCATGCCGAGCACGGCGACCACCATGACGACGGGCAGGAGCTTGCCGAGCAACCCGCCCGGAACCGCGCGCGGGATCTCGGGCGGCGCCTGCAGCGCCACCTCGCCGCCCGGCGTGCGCGGCGGCGCGAGTCGCTGCTTACGCGCGAAACCCTCTGTGACGGGCTCGAAAACCACGTCGGTCGTGTCAGTCACCCTCGGTCTCCCCCGGGACTGCGGCGCGCCCCCACGCGCCGTCGTGGCATCACTGTGCACCCTCGCGATCGCGCGCGGAAGACTTTCCGCGAACTTCGCGCGAATGGGAACCGATCGCCGGTCTGGTGCGTCCAATGAGTATCGGGCCCTGTTCCGCGGGCGCGGATGACGGCATGCGAGGGGACGCTATGACCGACGTGATGGAGGAGACGACCGCCGAGGTGGCGCGGCTGAGCCGCGTCTCGGTGCTGTGCGGCGGGGCGCAGGTGGACGTCTCCCTGCCCCTGCTCACGCCGACGGAGGTGCTGATCCCGGAGCTGGTGCGGCTCTTCGGCGACCGGATCGGCGGCTCCGCGGAGTCGGCGTGGTCGCGCCCCTGGCGTCTCGCGCCGGTCGGGGGCGAGCCCCTGCCAGGCCCGCAGACCCCCGCGGATGCCGGCATCTCCGACGGTGCGCTGCTGGTCCTGTTCGTGGCGGAGGCGCCGCCCCCGCCACCGATCTTCGACGACGTCTTCGACCGCACCGCTGCCGATCTCGTCGCGAGCCGGCGCTGGGACGAGCGGGCGGCCCTGATCGTCGGACTCGTGGTGCTCGGACTGGCGACCCTCGCGACCGGGGCGGTCGCGCTGCGGCTGGGCCTGGCCCCGCGCAGCGCCGACGGTGCCCGGCCCGCGGTCGACCACGTCTTCGCGCAGCTGTGGTGCGGCGCAGCGGCGCTGGCGCTGCTCACCGGATCCCTGCTGTCCGTCCGCCGGATGGCCTCTCCCGGGCCGGTGCCCACCGCGCTCGCCCTGTGCGCGACGGTCCTCGCCGGGGTGACCGGCGTCCTGATCGTGCCGCTGGGCGCCGACGGCCGGTACGGCCCCGCGCACGGGCTCCTCGCCACGGCGACAGTGGCGGTGACCGCGCTGGTCGCGCTGCGGTTCACCGGCCGCGGCACGGTGGTGCACACGGCGCTGCTCGCCGCGGCCGCGCTCGCCGGACCGGCGATGTTCGCCGCGCTGTGGCTACCCGGGCGGCGCGCCGCGATCGCCGCCACCGTCGCGATCGCCGCCTACCTCGTTCTGGTCTTCGCGGCGCGGATCGCCGCCGTGGCCGCCCGCCTGCCGCTGCCGCACGTTCCCGCGGCCGGAGAGCGGATCGACCCCATCGACGACGACCCGCCGCCCACCGTCGCCGGGATCGGCGCGGTGGCCGCCGGCCTGGACGAGGACCAGCCCGAGCGCGTCGTCCCGCCGCGGTCCGGCCTCGCGCAGCTCATCTGCACCGGGATCACCGTGGGTGCAGCGGTCGCGGGCGCGATCGCCACCCTCGCCGTGGGCGCCGCTTCCCGCGAGCTCCCGGGCCATCACCTCGCCTTCGCCCTGGTCATGGCCGTCGCCTTCTGCCTGCGCGGCCGCACCCACGCGGAGCCGCTGCAGGCGGGAGCGGGCGTCCTCGCCGGCGCGGTCATCGCGATCGGCACCGCCACCGGCCTCGCGTGGGGGTTCGGCTCGTGGCCGGTGATCGGGCTGGTGGGCCTCGCGCTGATCGGGGTCCTCGCGCTCGCGTGCGGGGCGCTCGCGCCCGGCATCGTCTTCAGCCCGGTGCAGCGGCGCCTGGCGGAGCTCGGCGAGTACCTCACGATCGCGGCCGCCGGGCCCCTGCTGGGCTGGGTGTGGGACGTCTACGCGACTGTCCGGAACCTCTGATGGGACGGCGGATCCGCGCCGCGACCGCGGCGGCGGTGCTCGCGCTCGCCGTACCCGCGGTCCCCGTCGGGCCCGCGTCCGCGGATCCGCCGCCCGACGGTGCGCCGCGCGGCCCCGTCGCCCCGCTCGCCCCCACGGTCCAGCGCTCCCAGTGCAACACGCTGCGCACGCAGGCCGGAACCGACTACGCGCGTGCGGATCACGCCGCCCGGTCCCTGCGTTTCGACCAGGCCTGGCGGTTCACCCGCGGCGAGGGCCAGAAGGTCGCGGTGATCGACACCGGGGTCACGCCCCACCCACGGCTCGGCGAGGTGATCGCCGGCGGCGACTACGTCTCGTCGGGCGACGGCCGCGACGACTGCGACGCCCACGGCACCGCGGTGGCGGGCATCATCGCGGGTCGGCCCGCCCCGGGGGACGCCTTCGCGGGGGTCGCTCCCGCGGCGTCGATCATCGCGATCCGCCAGGCCAGCGCGGCCTTCGAAGCCCAGCAGCGCGGCGTCAACAGCCACGGCAATGTCTAAAATCGCTATACTACCTTCATGACAAAGACCGACGTTCCCCCTCACCGTCGGATCCTCTCAGCTGCAATTTACGCTCGAATCTCGTCGGATCCGTTGGGCCAATCCCTTGGCGTGCAACGGCAGTTGGAGGACTGCCGCTCGCTTGCCGAGTCGCGCGGATGGAATGTCGGTGAGGAGTACGTCGACAACGATGCGTCGGCGTACTCAGGCAAGTCGCGGCCGGCATACCAACGGATGCTCGATGACCTTCGTTCCGGAAAACGGGATTCAGTAGTGGTCTACAACCTGGATCGGCTGCATCGTCAGCCGTCGGAGCTGGAGGCGTTCGTCGCGGTCTGCGAATCGGCAGGCGTGCGTGACGTCGCGACTGTGACCGCCGACATCGACCTCGGCAACGATGACGGACTGTTCATGGCTCGGATTTTCGCGGCGTTCGCGGCAAAGGAGTCGGGGCGCAAGTCCGCTCGTATCCGGCGCAAGGCGCTGGCGAACGCGCAAGCTGGACTTCCCCACGGTCCAGTTCGTCCGTTCGGGTACGAGGACGACAAGATCACCATCCGCGAGTCCGAGGCCGCAGTAATCAGACAGGTCGTCGAACGATTTCTCGCTGGGGAGTCGATGCGCTCGCTGTCGGCGTGGCTAACAGAGACGCAGGTGCCGACCGCCCGGGGCGCGGAATGGCGACCGTCCTCTCTCGGTACAGTGATCCGTTCAGCCCGGATTGCCGGGCTCCGTGAGCACAAAGGCGAGATCGTCGGCCCGGCAGTCTGGGACGGAATCATCACTGTCGATCAGCGCAATCAGGTGCTCGCTCGGTTCGCCGCCCGAAAGGCAAGCGGCCGCCGGGCTCCGCGCCGCTACCTGCTGTCGGGGTTGTTGCGGTGCGGACGCTGCGGGACTCCCTTGTACACCTCAACCCAGCATGTGAAGTCGACAACCAACGGTCGACAGGTTCGTCGATCGCGGCGGTACAGCTGCATGTCGGGGCCAGATCACAACGGGTGCGGAAAGTTGACGATCGTCGCGGAACCGGTCGAACAGATCATCACCGCCGCTGTCCTGGCTCGACTGGACTCGCCGCAGCTCGCCGACGCATTGTCAGGGCGCATCGCAGCTGACGAGCAGCTCGCGAAGCTCCAAGAGCAGGTCAACGCCGATCAGAGCAAGCTCGACGAACTCGCCGGCCTCTACGCGGACGGAGCGATCACAGCGCGGGAGTGGATGGCCGCACGCGTTCCAGTTGAGACACGAATCAAGACGGTGAGTCGCCAGATTACCGATCAGACGACGGCACCAATCCTCGACGGCCTCATCGGCAACGGCACCCAACTCGCCCAGTCGTGGGAATCCCTCAATCTTGATCGACAGCACGCCATCATCCGCGCTGTGCTCGACTTCGCCACCATTCTGCCGGGGAGACGCGGAGCGCAATCTGTTGCACTCGAACGTGTTCAGCCGCAGTGGATTCATTAACAGCACCAGGAGAGTCAGTCGCGGAGTCTCCTGAATCGCCCCCGGCGAGTCAGGAGACTCCGTTCCTTGGGAAGGATGGAGTCATGTCAGGGAGTACGCCGAATTGGTACCCGGCCGAGTTGCGTGAGCGTGCGGTGCGGATGGTCGCCGAGATCCAATCGGAGCACGATTCGGAGTGGGCGGCGTTGGGCAAGGCGTATGAACCCTATCCTCCAGCGCGATTGTTTGGCATGCTCAGATCATGAGTGCTGCCGCAAAGGGAGTCCCTTCGCCCAAGTCCCACAAGTCGTCGAGCTGTGAGCGCGCACTGAACCGCGAGTGCGTGTGCGGCTGCTACTCGCTGCTACACCAATGCGATCTGCTCGACGCAGTGCTAGCGCCCCTACCTGCTGTCAGCAACGGCCATGCGGTCGGTGACGAGATCAAAAACCTGTACGGGGCTGCCTTTCCGAATCTCCTCGACCCGCAATCCAAGACGGATGTTAGTCCCGCGCGCAGGTGGGTGGACTGGGCGACGCCGCCCGGCACGAGGCAGTCGGCATCGCAGACCGAGCAGCGCATCCTTGATGTCACCCTGCACGATGTTCTCGTCATTGCTCACGGGAAACAGCGCTCGGGAAAGTGGCTGCCTCTGGGGAACGCGTTGCGCGCCAAGAAGGACTGGCGTTCCGTAGCAGGATCGATCGCCGCGGCCATGACCTCTGCCCAGGTGCTATCCCCCGTACAAACACGAGGGTACTTCTGGGCGTCCATGCTCGCCGCGACGATCACCGCCGCTGATGCCGCGGGAACGTGGCCACCTACCGCCCAGCAGATCGCCGCCGCGGCGCAGGCAGCGCCGACGGGTGCCCCTGGCACTAACGACACCGCCAATGGAGAGCCGGTCTTCGCCCGAGTTGTGTACCCGCGAGCGCAGATGCCCAGCATCATTGCTGAAATCGGAGTTCCTGCGGCCGTCGACATCGCTGCGCAGGTCATTGGCAGCGCCCTCGCTACCGCGACAGCTCTCCCCTCCCCCGAAGCACGGTTCGTGGTCCAAGCTGTCGGCGTAACGGTCTCCCCTGACCTCTGGTATCACCCGGCAGCAGTTTGAACCGCCCCGGCGAGTCCGGAGACCTTCTAGTTTGAGACTCCAGCCGGTGCTGGGCTCTGGTGGTGAGCGTAGTGCGCCTGCTCTGCTTCGACCGGGGTGAGGTCGTTGCAGTACTCGAACGGGCGTCGGTGGTTGAACCAGTCGACCCATTCGGCGGTGGCGATCTCGAGGTCATCGAGCCCTGTCCACGGCCGGCGGGGCTTGATCAGTTCGGTCTTGTAGAGCCCGTTCACGGACTCGGCCAGGGCGTTGTCGTAGGACGAGCCCACCGCCCCGGTGGAGGGCCTGATTCCGGCGGCGTCGAGGCGTTCGGAGTAGGCCACGGACATGTACTGCACTCCGTGGTCGTGGTGGGCGATCAGGCCGGTGAGGTCGCGGCCTTCGCGGCTGCGGGTCCAGATCGCCTGCTCGACCGCGTCGACGACGAAACGGCTGGTCATTGACGTTGAGACGGACCAGCCGACGATGCGGCGGGCGTAGGCGTCGATGACGAAGGCGGTGTAGCACCAGCCCGACCAGGTCGAGACATAGGTGAAGTCGGCTACCCATAGCCGATCCGGCGCCTGGGGTGCGAATCGGCGTCCGACCAGATCGAGTGGTTTCGGCGATGACGGGTCGCTGATCGTGGTGCGTTTGACCTTCCCGCGGACCGCCCCGGCCAGGCCGAGCGCATCAAGCGTTCGACGGTGCAGCGGGCGATCGGTGCGTCCCCGTGTGGGCGTTGACGATTCAACGTCAGCCACACCTTCCGGGCGCCGTAGACGCTGTAGTTCGATGCGTGCACCGCGGCGATCTTCGGCTTCAACTCCTCGTCTCGAACCTCACGAGAGGTGCGCCTGCGTGATCGGTGTTCGTAATAGGTCGCGGGGGCGATCTTCGCGCCCAGCTCGGTGAGCTGGTTGCAGATCGACTCGACACCCCACCGCAGACCATCCTCACCCTCGCGCCCGCCGACATGCTCATCGATGTACTGCACGATCAATGCTGTGGCCGGTCGAGTTCGGCCGCGAAGAAAGCCGACGCCGACTTCAGAATCGCGTTGGCGCGTTTGAGTTCTGCATTCTCCCGCTTGAGCCTACGCAACTCCGCCGACTCCTCCGAGGTCATCCCCGAGCGGTCGCCGGCATCGACCTGCGCCTGACGACACCACTTGCGGACCGTCTCCACCGTCCCGATCCCGAGCAACTCCGCGACCTTGCCCATCGCCGCCCACTCCGAATCGTGCTCCGCCCCGATCTCGGCGACCATCCGCACCGCCCGCTCACGCAACTCGGCCGGGTACCAATTCGGCGTACTCCCTGACATGACTCCATCCTTCCCAAGGAACGGAGTCTCCGGACTCGCCGGGGCGGTTCACTATGACCGTTGCTGCTCATTCGCGCTACTACGCCGCGACTGTTCGGGACTTCACCGCCGCGGGCACGCCGCCTGACCTCATAGGCCAGATTGCTCCGGGCCCGCATGGGACTCGCGTAGCCGCGTCGGACATAGTTACACAGCACCGCCCATCCCCGGCTGCGCTGCGTCGCGTGGCCAGGGTGTGCAGCAGGTGTCTACGGAACATTCGATCTCCGCGCCGGGTACACCCGCGCTCCCGAGGCGTGGGGGGCCAGATACCGACTTCCAAATGATCGACACCGCCCAGACCGCTGCCGACATGCTCCGTACCGCCGGAGAGGGCTCACGTGTCCTGTGGTGCCTATACGCCCTCCGCCCTGGCGAATGGCGGACGGTACCCGGCGCACGGCGCTGTCCGTCGAGAGCCTGATACAGCTCGGTCCTCAGCTCGACACTGACGACCTCGCCAACGCTGAGCAGCTACTTCAGCCCGCATGGTCCTGGGATGGCGGGTTCGGATGGCGGCGCCAAGATCTCATTGGCCCAGATCAGCCCGTAAATACGCGCTACAGGCTGCACGGCGCACGTATCTACTCCACCACGTGGGGATAGGAGCCGTGAAGGTTTGGCGGATGCGGTACTCGAGGTCCGCCGCTACGATGTGAACTACGCCACTGTAACTACCTTTGAATGAAGTCGGGCACCCCATGACGCTTGCTGATCTCTACACCACCGAAACGACGAGCACTGCGCTCAATCACTTGTCCAACTGGACAGGTTGGACCTGGGCGGCTGCGGTTCTCAGCTTGATCGCCGTCGTCGGAATTGCTGCCCCGCTCGCAATGGCTGTGCTGAGCGACGAGTACAACCAACTGACCGAGGAGAAGTTCAACCTCTATCTGGGCATCGTCTTGGCGCTGACGTCGATCGCAGGATTCGCCGTGCTGATTTTCCAGATCGCGCGTCACTCGGCGATCTGGCAGCGGGGCGCCCTGGTAACCGCCCTAGCCGTCGGCATCGTCGTAGTGGCCGCGTTCATGCTGACCAAGGGACTCACTGCAAAGGTCATCGCTGGCGGCGTTGTGGTGTACGGGGCAGGGGTTCTGATCATCGATGGCCTCCACCGGGTCGCCTCCTGGATTCCCACCACTGTTGGCACGGTAGTGCTCGCGATCGCCGCATTCAGCCTCTACGCCTACACTTCCGCGAACGGCAGCGGCTCTCGGCCCGTGTATCGACAGGCCCGCTGGTAGCGCCAGCAGCAGGCTCCCGCTCAAACGCGGCGCGTTTGGTTTGGGCCCGAGTGTCGTGGTTACGTGAGAGCGTCGCACTATGACGATCCTGGGGTCTGCGCGCGTCTCGACCGGAGATCAAGACCCCTGCGCTGCAGCCTCCACTCCCCCAGGGTTCCCAGGCTGGGGTTCGAGGGGCTGCCCGAGCAGCTTGGTGATACGTTGCAGCGTTGTCGGGTCGGAGATGGCTATCGGGAGGTTTTGGCGGGCGCATGATGCTGCTAGCCAGGTCTTGAATTCGTCGCTGTCGATGAGGTCGCAGACCGCAGGCCGAGCGCGCACGTTCCGGTGCGAGCGGTGCTGTTCTGTTGCGGGGGCGCCGGCCGGGTTCATGATGATTCCGCTGGTGGCGTGCAGTGGTCGTCTCGGCGTGCCCAGAGCTGTTCGAGGTGGGCTCTGGCTGCAGCGGCAGTGAGGTGGTAGTCGCCTCGGGTGTCGTGTCCCGAGCGGACGTACGTCCACTCGGCCGTGATCGGCGTTTCCGCGTCAGCATCATGGTCACCGTGCTGGTCGCCGGGTTCGGGTGTGGCACCGGGGCGCGGGTCCGCGGGTGAATGTTGGTTGCGTCGCCAGAGGGCTCGGGTGGCGCGGAGCGCGCCCATGGTGGTGCTGTAGTTCCGTGATTTGGTGGTGACGTGTCCGCGGTAGCCGAGGGTGTGGAGCCACCTCAGCATCGCCACGTACGGGGAGCCAATTGCAGCCCTTGTACCGTCCCCGCCCTTATCGCTGTCCCTGTCTGTGTACCTGCCTCTGTCTTTGTCTGCGGTGTGGTCGATGTTGTCGGCCGGTTCCGTTCCTGCCGTGCCGGTGTCGGCGAGGGCGGTGAGTGTGGCGATGATCGCCTTCGTGTGCTCGCTGAGCCCTGCGAGCACATCGTCGTCGCGGGCCACCTGCGGGCTGACTCGGCGGGCGGAGACACCGTAGTCGGTGACCGATTTCGTGACGTACTTGGCGAGATACCCGGCGATGCGTTTACGGGCCGCGACCGACAGCGTTGGATCCAGGGGACGGGCGTCGACCTGTGTCCCGAAACTCAGGGTCCGCTCGCCGGCCGGCCGGGTGGGGTCGGGCACGTCGAGGTGGATCTGCGCTGCGGCGCGCAGCGCGATGCTCGCGAGTTCGGGACTGCTGAAGCCGATTCCATCCGAGGTTGTGTTCGGGTCGCTTGCGGATCGTGGTTCGGTGGGGTCGAGGCGCAGCACGGCGTGAAAGTGCGGGATCAACCGGGCTTGGTTCTCGGTAACTTTCAGGAAGGTCAACCGCACCTGGTTGGGGTTGTGTCCGCGGTCGCGGAGATGTTTGGTCAGGAGTCGGCGGGCGCGGATGGTGAAGCGGCGCCACAGTTCCGGCGCCCACCAGGTGAACAGGACGTGTCCGGCGTAGTCATAGCGGTCGGGATGGACGGGCTGGCCCGCCTTTGGGCCGTCGGGGTGCACACGACCGTAGGACGGGGCGGTGAGGGTGACGAATGCCATCGGGTGCTCGGCCACTGTGGTGGGGATGCCTTGGTGGCCGCCGAGGATCCCGGCGTGCACGAGCTGCCAGGTGTCCCCGGCATACAGGCGCGAGCACGGTGGGCAGACAGCTGCGCGGCGGTTGCCGCACCGCAGCATCAAACGGTCCCCGGCGACCTGGCCGTGGCGGCGGCGCAAGTGGATCGGATGCGCGCAGTATCCGGTCCCGGTCACAGCCCGCCACCACGGCCGATAATCAGTTCCCGATGCCCGGTTGACCATCTCCGTGATGGCGTCCGCGGGCAAGTCACACTGGTTGGATGCCAGCGCCTCGACCGCGGAGGGATTGGTCGGTGTGCCCGCAAAGGGCCGGTTCAGATGGTGTGGAGTCATTTCGGCACCGCGCCACCGTTGTCGCCGTTGGCCTTGCCGCGTGCATCGGGATCGGCCACGCCGTCGTCAGTTGCGGCGCGAGCACCGGCACCGGACTGCGCGCCGCGAGTGCGGGGACTGCTGCACCGATAGGTGACATCTGATCTGGCTTGCCCGAGGGGTGGGCCTGGAAGGATGGCCATCGTGCCTA
>NZ_JBNCLV010000009.1:0-257537 GCF_049844855.1 Tsukamurella sp. DT100 | reverse complement strand
CCCTCCAGCGCCGATGGTACTGCACTCGCGAGGGTGTGGGAGAGTAGGACACCGCCGGACTAAAATTAGATACAGGAGAAGACCCTCGGGTCGGTGAGCAGAAATGCTCCCGGCGCGGGGGTCTTCTTCGTGTCCGCACATCGTTCTCCCGCGCGGTCCGCACGATTCCGTGGGGCCCGCACATCGCTTCCGCATCCGGCCACGACGCCGTTCGGGCCGGCACCGGGGAGCGGGCACCGTCGTTCCCGTGCCGTAAGGTGGAGCCCGTGCGTGTCGTGATTGCCGAATGCCAGGTCGACTACGTGGGCCGGCTGACCGCCCACCTCCCGATGGCCCGGCGCCTGATCCTGGTCAAGGCCGACGGTTCCGTCAGCATTCACGCGGACGATCGCGCCTACAAGCCTCTCAACTGGATGAGCCCGCCCTGTTGGCTCGAGACCGCCCCGTCGGACGACGAGGCGAAGGACGTGCCCGAGGGGCACCAGCTCTGGATCGTGCGGAACAAGGCGGAGGAACAGCTCCGCATCCTCATCGGTGAGGTCGAGCACGACAGCAGCCACGATCTGGGGGTCGACCCGGGCCTCGTGAAGGACGGCGTCGAGGCGCACCTCCAGGAGCTCCTCGCCGAGCACACCCACACCTTCGGGGACGGCTACACCCTGATCCGGCGCGAGTACATGACGGCGATCGGCCCCGTCGACCTGCTGTGCCGCGACGCGGACGGCGGGACCGTGGCGGTGGAGGTCAAGCGCCGCGCGGAGATCGACGGCGTGGAGCAGCTGACCCGGTACCTGGAGTTGCTCAACCGCGACCCGCTGATCGCGCCCGTGACGGGCATTCTCGCGGCCCAGCAGGTCAAGCCCCAGGCCCGCACCCTCGCCGAGGACCGCGGTATCCGGTGCGTCACCGTCGACTACGACGTGCTGCGCGGCACCGAGGACACGTCCTACAAGCTCTTCTGATGGGCCGCAGGCCCGTCTCCCGCAAGCGTGCGGCGGCGCGGGACGGGCACCGTCCCCTGAGCGCCGGCGGTTTCGGCTCGCGGGTCGACCTCGGCGACGAGGCCTACCAGGTGCGCACCGTCACGGGGACGGGCGCCGTCAAAGAGTACCGCTGCCCGGGATGCCACCAGGCGATCCCCGCGGGGACCGCGCACGTCGTGGTGTGGCCGTCCGCCGAGAGCGAAGGCGTCGCCGACCGGCGCCACTGGCACCGCGGTTGTTGGGCCAGGGAGGCCGGCCGGCGGGCGCGCTAGCGCTTCTCGATCGCGACCTGCTCCGTGACCGCCTCGTCGGCGGCGAAGTCCTCCGCGCCCAGGACCTGCTGCGCGCGCTGCGCCGCGGTGGGGGCGTCGTCGGCGACGTGCTCCGCCTTGGGGGCCGCCGCGGGGTCGAACGACGCGGGATCGATCCGCTTGTCGACGACGTGTGCCTCGCCGTCGCCGGTCGCGAGGGCCTCGGGCACCAGCGAGAGCTGTCGGCGCACCGTCTCCAGCTGATCGAGGATCGACGCGCGCAGCGACTGCATGTCCTCGGTGATCCGCCGGGCGTTCGCGACCTGCGTGGCGATCCGGGTGTTCGTGTCCTCGAGCTTCTGCTCCGCAGTGGCGTTCGCGGTGTTGAGGGTCTGCTCGGCGCGCTCGTTCGCGGAGTCGACGCGATCCCGGGCCTCGTCCTTCGACGCGTCCTCGAGCTCGGTGATCGTGCGGATCGCCTTGTCCCGGCGCATCGACATCGCCATGTCGAAGTCGTTCTGGACGCGCTCGCGGTTCTCCGCGGCCGACTGAGCCAGCTTCTCGGACTCGGCCTTCGCCTCGGCCTTGATGCGCTCCGCCTCGGCGTGCGCGTCCTTCATCGTCTTCTCGTGCTCGGACTCCATGGCCTCGCGGCGCGCGGTCATGTCCGAGCGCATGCGGTCGGCCTCGCGCCGGGTGGTCTCCGCCTCCTGGCGGGCCAGCGAGCGCACCTCGGCGGACTCGTTCTGGGCTGCGGCACGGATCTCCGAGGCCTCGTCGGAGGCGAGGCGCATCATGCGGGCGATGCGGTCGCTCATGCCCTCGGCGCTCGTCGGCGGGACGCTGAGGCGATCCACCTCGCGGCGCAGGTTGTCGATCTCGTCCTGCGCCTCGTCGAGGAGGTCCGTCAACTCGCGCGCGTGCGCCGAGGCCGCGTCGCGGTCGGCGGCGAGCACGCGCAGTTCGGCCTGGTACCGGTGGAACTGCTCGGTGACCTGGTCCCGGTCGTACCCACGCAGGACCACCGCGAACGGTGCGGGCGCCGGGCCGCCCGGGAAGTTGTCCGTATTCGCCATGCTCCGAATGGTACGTGGACGGCCCGCGCTCGCGGCGTCAGCAGTCGCAAAAGGTCCGAATTGTGGCCCGTGCCGGGTCAGGACGCGGGTTCGACCAGTTCGACGAGGATCCCGCCGGCGTCCTTCGGGTGCAGGAAGTTGATCCGCGAGCCCGCGGTGCCGTTCCGGGGGGCGTCGTACAGCAGCCGTAAGCCCTGCTCCTGCAGGTGCGCGGTGACGGCCGCGAGGTCCGAGACCCGGTACGCCAGCTGCTGCATGCCCGGGCCGTTGCGGTCGAGGAACTTCGCGATCGTCGACTCGGGGGTGAGGGGGGCGAGGACCTGCAGCTGCGCCGCGCTCGACGGTGCGCCGTCGGCCGCCAGCAGCGAGGCGGGGGAGAGCATGCCCTCGCGCACGCCCTGCGCCTCGTTGATCTCCTCGTGCGTGCACACCATGCCGAGGACGCGGGCGTACCACTCGAGGGCCGCGTCGAAATCGGACACGGCGACGCCGACGTGGTCGATACCCAGCACGTATTCGGCGGGGACGGCGTGCGCGGCGGGGTGCTCGCCGTGGGCGGTGTGATCTGTTTGTCGCGATTGGCTCTCTGTCATGCCTCGAATGTAGCTTTGAGGTGGAAGACCCCTGCCCACTAGGAGGAACGAAGTGGCCCCGTCCGCACCCCATCAGGACCCCACGGTCATCGTCGCCGGCGCTCGGACGCCCTTCGGCAAGCTGCTCGGCGCGCTCAAGTCGCAGTCCGGCACGGACCTCGGCGCGGTCGCCATCCGCGGCGCGCTGGAGAAGAGCGGCGTCGACCCGCAGACGATCGACTACGTGATCATGGGCCAGGTCCTCACCGCCGGCGCCGGGCAGATGCCCGCGCGCCAGGCCGCGATCGCGGGCGGCGTGCCGTGGGACGTGCCCACCCTGACCATCAACAAGATGTGCCTGTCGGGCATCAACGCCATCGCGCTCGCCGACCAGCTCATCCGGGCCGGCGAGTACGAGGTCGTCGTCGCCGGCGGCCAGGAGTCGATGACGCAGGCGCCGCACATCCTCACGGGCAGTCGCGAGGGCCACAAGTACGGCAGCATCGAGATGCTCGACCACACCGCCTACGACGGCCTGCACGACGTCTTCACCGACCAGCCGATGGGCGGGCTCACCGAGCAGCTCAACACCATCGACACGGTGACCTACTCCCGCGAGGAGCAGGACGCCTTCGCCGCTGACTCGCACCGCAAGGCCGCGGAGGCCTGGGCCGCCGGCAAGTTCGCCGACGAGGTCGTCCCCGTCGAGATCCCGCAGCGCCGCGGCGAGCCGATCCGCGTCAGCGAGGACGAGGGCGTCCGTGGCGACACCACCGCCGAGTCGCTGGCCAAGCTGCGGCCGGCGTTCGCCAAGGACGGCAGCATCACCGCCGGCAACGCCAGCCAGCTCACCGACGGTGCCGTCGCCGTCGTCGTCATGCGCAAGAGCAAGGCGCAGGAGCTCGGCCTCGACTACCTGGCCGAGATCGGCGCGCACGGCGTCGTCGCCGGCCCGGACTCGTCGCTGCAGCACCAGCCCTCCAACGCCATCAAGAAGGCCTGCGACAAGCAGGGCATCAGCCCGGCCGATCTCGACCTGCTCGAGATCAACGAGGCCTTCGCCGCCGTGGGCCTCGCGTCCACCGCCGACCTCGGCGTCGACGCCGACAAGGTCAACGTCGACGGCGGCGCCATCGCCATCGGTCACCCGCTCGGCGCCTCCGGCGCCCGCATCCTCCTGCACCTCGCGCTCGAGCTGGCCCGCCGCGGCGGCGGCACCGGTGCCGCCGGACTGTGCGGCGCCGGCGGCCAGGGCGACGCGCTCATCATCATCGTCCCCGGGAAGTAGAGAGAAACTCCGCATGAACGAATCCCTCGCGTCCAAGATCGTCACCGCCTTCAAGGTCGTCGCCTTCCTCGAGGCCCTGACCTGGGTGTGGCTGATCATCGGCATGATCATCAAGCGGGTACAGGACAAGCCCGACGCGATCGCAGTGCCCGGCATGACGCACGGCATCGTCTTCATGGTGTTGGTCGTGCTGACCCTCGCGGTCGCCTACGCCCGCAAGTGGGACCTGAAGACCCTCGCCCTCGGCCTGCTCGCCACGGTCCTGCCCTTCTGCTCCGTCGTCTTCGAGGTGTGGGCGCAGCGCGCCGGCAAGCTCGACGCCCCCGCGACGGCCACCGCCGCGGACAAGGCCGAGCCCGCCGACGCGATCGGCGGTTAGGACGCACGGCGCCCCGCCTACCGGTACGTTGACTCGCTGACGGAAGCTGTGGAGAGGTGGGGCACATGGTGGACATCCTGGGCGGGCTGCCCGGTGGGAAGGCGCTCGAGGCGTCGGTGAACCGCCTGGCGGCCACGGCGCGCAACGGCTTCGAGGTGCTCACGCAGGGTGGCCTCGAGACCGGGGCGAAGCCCTCGCAGTTCACGGTCGTCGAGCGCTCGCCGATGTACCGCCTCCGGCGGTACTTCGCGGACCGGGCGCCGGCGCCCGCGGTGGACGACCGGCCGGTGATCCTGCTGGTGCCGCCCATGATGGTCGACGCCAACGTCTTCGACGTCACGGAGAACAACGGCGCCGTGTCGGTGCTGCACCGCGCGGGCCTCGACCCGTGGGTCATCGACTTCGGCGCGCCCGACCGCGAGGAGGGCGGCCTCGAGCGCAACCTCGCGGATCACGTCGTCGCCATCTCCAAGGCGATCGAGCAGGTGGCGGTGTTCCGCGGTCGCGACGTGCACATCGGCGGCTACTCCCAGGGCGGCATGTTCTGCTACCAGGTGGCCGCCTACCGGCAGTCCCGGTCGATCGCGAGCCTCGTGACCTTCGGCAGCCCCGTCGACATCTCGGCGGGCCTGCCGCTCGGCGCGCCGCCCGCGCTGGTCAACAAGGGCGCCGAATTCGTCGCCGACCACGTCTTCAACCGCTTCTACCTCCCCAGTTGGATGGTGCAGCGCGGTTTCGAGATGCTCAACCCCGTCAAGGCGGTGCGCTCGCGGCTCGACTTCGTCCGGCAGCTGCACGACCGCGACGCCCTGCTGCCGCGCGAGGACCAGCGCCGCTTCCTCGAGGCCGACGGCTGGGTCGCCTACGCCGGGCCCGCGGTGGCCGACCTGCTCAAGCAGTTCGTCGTGCACAACCGCATGCTCACCGGCGGCTTCGCCATCGACGGCGACGCCGTCTCCCTCGCGTCCATCACGAGCCCCGTGCTCGCCTTCGTCGGCCTGTCGGACCAGATCGGCCGGCCCAGCGCCGTCCGCGGGATCCTGCAGGCGGCGCCGAAGGCCGAGGTCTACGAGGCGCAGGTCTCAGCCGGTCACTTCGGCCTCGTCGTCGGCAGCTCGGCAGGCGCGGTCACGTATCCGACGGTGACGCGGTGGATCAACTGGCTGGAGGGCCGCGGCCCGCAGCCGGAGAACGTCGTCGCGATGCAGCCCGACGACGGCCGCGACGTCGGCGTCAACCCGCTCGTCGCGGGCCTGGGCGGCATCGCCACCGTCGGCTTCGTCGCCGCGCGCGACGTCCTCGACGCGGCCTCCGGCGCCGCGGCCGGCGCCTCCGCCGTCGCCCGCGAGGTGACCCGCGGGCTGCCGAAGCTGGCCCGCCTCGGGCAGCTGCAGGCGCACACCCAGGTCTCGCTCGGCAAGCTGCTCGCGGAGCAGGCCGCGGCCGATCCGCACGGCGAGCTCTTCCTCTACGAGGACCGCGTGCACACCAAGCACGCGGTGAACGAGCGCATCGACCGCGTCGTCAGCGGCCTGATCCAGGTCGGGGTGCGGCAGGGCGAGCACGTGGGCGTGCTCATGCACACCCGGCCGTCGGCCCTGGTCGCGATGGCCGCGCTGTCACGGCTCGGCGCCGTGGCCGTGCTGTTGCCGCCGGGCACCGACTACGCCGCCGCGCTGCGGCTGGGGGAGGCCGCCTCGGTCCTCACGGACCCCGAGCACGCGCAGGAGGCCGTGGCGGTCGCCGAGCGCGTCTTCGTCGTCGGCGGCGGCGACCGCCGCGACCGGCCGGGTGCCGCCCGGCAGGACCTCGGCGCGGAGCTGGTCGACCTCGAGCAGGTCGACCCGGACAACGTGCGGATCCCGCGCTGGTACCGGCCCGACGCGGGCCTCGGCCGCGACCTGGCCTTCGTGATGTTCTCGGAGGTCGGCGGGCGGCTGCGGGCCAAGCGGGTCACGAACGGCCGGTGGGCGCTCTCCGCCTTCGGCACCGCGTCGGCCGCGCGGCTGTCGCAGAGCGACACCGTGTACTGCCTCACCCCGCTCAGCCACAGCTCGGGCCTCATGACCAGCCTCGGCGGCGCGCTCGCCGGCGGCTCGCGCATCGCGCTCACCCGCGACTTCGACCCGGAGCGGTTCATGGTCGAGGTGCAGCGCTACGGGGTCACGGTGGTCTGCTACACCTGGAACCTCATGCGCGCGGTGCTCGACACCCCCGGCCTGGAGATCCCGCGCTACCACCCGGTCCGCGCCTTCATCGGCTCCGGCATGTCGGCGGAGCTCTCGCGCCGCGTCGGCGAGACCTTCGACGCGCAGGTCGTCGAGTTCTACGCCTCCACTGAGGGCGAGATCGTGCTGGCCAGGGTCCGCGCCGGCAAGCCGGGGGCGAAGGGCCGGCGCCTGCCGGGCAGCGCCGACGTGGCCCTCGTCGACTACTACTTCGACTCCGGGCGCTTCGTCGAGGACGGCGACGGCTTCCTGCAGGAGGTCGGGGACGGCGAGGTGGGCGTGCTCATCGGCCGCGCCGATCCCGACGCCACGCACCGCGACGTGCTGCTGCGCGGCGTCTTCCGGCCGGGCGACGCCTGGTTCTCCACGGGCCACCTCTTCCGGCGCGACGAGGACGGCGACTACTGGCTGGTCGACGACGTCCGCACCGTCGCCGTCACGGAGCGCGGGCCGGTGTACTCGATCCCGATCACCGACGTGCTCGAGCAGCTCGGGCAGGTCGAGCAGGCCGTCGTGTACCAGGTGCCCGGCGACGGGGCCGACGGCGCGCCGCGCGTCGTCGCCGCGGTCACGGTGCGGGACGACGCGGAGCTGACGGCCGGCGAGATCAGCGACGCGTTCGCCGGCAGGCACGGCCAGTACCCGGACGCGGTGCACGTCGTCGACGAGGTGCCGCTCACCAGTTGGTACCGCCCGCGGCGGGGTGCGCTCGCCGCCGCCGGGATGCCCGCGCCCGGTCCCACGTCCTGGCGGTTCGACCCGGATCAGCAGCGCTACCGGTGATCCCGGGCCGGACGGTCGCCGCGGGCGGCCGCCGCACGGGGCGTGCCAAGATGGAGGGGTGACTACACCTCGAGGCGCATCTCCACAGGATCAGGCACGCGCGCTGCGCACGGCCGCGGCGATGGCCGGCGCGGTCGACCTCTCGGGTCTCAAGGCCCGCGCGGAGGCGAAGGCCGCCCAGCAGGCCCGCCCGGCACCGTCGGGCGAGGCGGGCCCGGCCGGCGCCGCCCCCGGGCCCGGCGTGGTCGACGTGACGGACCAGAGCTTCCCGGTCGAGGTCATCGACCGGTCCGCGAATCGGTTGGTGGTCGTGCTGCTGGCCGCGTCGTACAGCGAGCAGTCGCAGGCGATGGCGGCGGTGCTGGAGAAGCTCGCCGCGGATGACGCGGGCCGGTGGACCCTCGCCCGCGTCGACGTCGACGGGGCGCCCGGCGTCGCGCAGGCCTTCGGCGCGCAGTCGGTGCCGATGGTGGTGGCCGTCGCCGCGGGGCGCGCGGTGACGGCCTTCGCAGGCGCGCAACCGGAGCCGGCGGCGCGGCAGTGGCTCGACGACGTGCTCGCCCAGCTGCCGCCCGAGTTCGGTGGCGGCGTGGCGGCGGGGGAGGCCCCGTCGGACCCGCGGCGCGACGCGGCGGAGCAGCTCGCGGGCGACGGCGACTACGACGGCGCCCGCGCCGCGTACGAGGCGATCCTGCACGCGAATCCGGGCGACGCCGAGGCGGCGGCCGCGGTCAAGCAGATGGCCTTCTTCGCCCGCGCCACGAAGGGCGAGCCCGGGGCGATCGCGCGCGACGACGCGGCGGCCGGCGCGACGGGCGAGGAACGGGTCGCACCGGCGCTCGCCGCCGCCGACGAGGAGCTGCTCACCGGCTCGCCGAAGGGGGCCTTCGACAGGCTCATCGCCGCGATCCGCGTCACCGCGGGCGACGACCGCTCGGCGTTGCGCACCCGGCTGCTGGAGCTCTTCGAGCTCTTCGACCCTGCGGATCCCGTCGTGCTCGCGGCCCGGCGCGATCTGGCGGGCGCCCTCTTCTGACACGGCCCGGTCCGCGACGTGGACGAAGGTTTGCGATACTTACCCGGTGTCTGACTATGGTGTGTCCCGACGGGCGGTGCTGACGGGCGTCGGCGGCGTGGCCCTCGCGGGCGCGCTCGCGGCATGCGGTGGGAACACCGGTCGCGGCGGCGGGGCCCGCGGCGACCTGCGGGCCTGGTTCCACCAGTACGGCGAGCAGGGGGCGCCGGAGGCGCTCACGCGGTACGCCGGCGACTACCCGGACGGCGGCGTGCGGGTCAGCGCCTTCCCGGGCGACTACGACCAGAAGGTCTCGTCGGCGCTGGTCAGCGGCGACGGCCCGGACGTCTTCGAATTCGCCAACGGTCCCACGATCGACATGATCGCCGCCGGGCAGGTCGCCGACCTCACCGACCTGCTGGGCGACGCGCGATCCGACTTCACCCCGGCGCTGCTCGACCGGATGACCCACAACGGCCGGGTCTACGGCATCCCGCAGGTCACGGACACCCAGCTGCTGGTCTACCGGAAGTCCATGCTCGCCGAGGCGGGCGTCGTCCCGCCGCGCACGCTCGACGAGCTCGTGTCGGCCGCGCGGGCCCTGAACCGGGGCCGGGTCAAGGGGCTCTTCCTCGGCAACAGCGGTGGCGCGGACGTCCTCGGCGGCGTCCTGCTCTGGTCGTCCGGGCACGACTACCTGACCCCCGACCACAGGCCGGGCTTCGTCGACGAGGAGGTCGCGGTCGGCCTGCGGGCGATGCGCGGGCTGTTCACGTCGGGCGACCTGCTGCTCGGCGCGCCGCAGGACTGGTCCGACCCGGGGGCCTTCATCGCGGGGCAGACGGCGATGCAGTGGACGGGCCTGTGGGCGCTGCCCGCGATCCGGGCGGCGCTCGGCGACGACTTCGGCGTGCGGCCCTTCCCGGCGATCGGCCCGAACGGCGGGACGAGCGTGCCCTTCGGCGCGTACGGCGCCTCGGTCAACGCCGGCGGCGACGTCGAGCGGGCGAAGAAGTTCGTGCAGTGGCTGTGGGTGAAGCGCACCGATCTGCAGCTCGACTGGGCGCAGGGCTACGGCCTGCACGTCCCGGCGCGCCGCTCGCTGGTACCGCAGGCCACGAAGCTCGCCACCGGCGTCTACAACGAGGCGGCCGACCTGGTGAACTCCGTCGGTCGTCCCCAGACCCCGCTGCTGTGGACGCCGCGCAGCGCCACCGCCTACCGCGACGCCCTGGACCGGGTGATCCGCGGTGGCGCCGATCCGATGGCGGAGCTGCGCGAGGTCGCGTCGGTGGTCGAGAAGGAACTCGAGCGGTTCCCGCGCTGATGTCCCTCCGGCCCGCCCGCCGTGCGCCGTCCCGGCCCGACGCGGGCGGGGCGTGGCGCGACTCGCCGCACCTCTGGTTCTGGCTGATGACGGGGCCCTTCCTCGCGGGCCTCGCGGTGTTCGTCCTGGTCCCGATCGGGTGGAGCGTGTGGCTGAGCCTGTTCGACGCGCACAACACGGTGACGCCGACGCGGTTCGTGGGCCTGGACAACTACCGGGACATGCTGGCGGACCCCGCCTTCCGCTCCAGTCTGGTCACGTTCGTCGTCTTCGCGGCGATCGTCGTGCCGCTGACCTTCGCGGGCTCGCTCGCGCTCGCGGTGCTCGTGCACGGGGTGCGCCGGTTCCAGGCCTTCTTCCGCTCGGTCTTCTTCCTGCCGCTGGCGTGCAGCTACATCGCCGCGTCGCTGATCTGGCGCGGCTCGCTCTTCCCCGGGGTGCCGACGGGCGTCGCCAACGCGGCGCTCCGGGCCGTCGGCGCGGAGCCAGTGGTGTGGCTGTCGGTGGTCGATCCGCCCTGGTACTGGCTGGTGCTGGTGACGCTGCGCCTGTGGCTGCAGCTGGGCTTCTACACGATCCTGTTCCTGGCCGCCCTGCAGCGCGTGCCGCGGCACCTGTACGAGGCGGCCGCGCTGGACGGCGCGTCCGGGTGGACGACGTTCGCGCGCATCACGCTGCCGCAGCTGCGCGCCGTCTCCGTCGCAGTGCTGCTGCTGGCGACGGTCAACGCCTTCCAGGCCTTCGACGAGTTCTACGGCGTGATGGCCACCGCGCAGGGCTATCCGCCGTACGCCCGACCGCCGCTGATCTACCTCTACTACGTAGCCGTCGGCAACGGGCAGGACTTCGGGCACGGCGGCGCGGGCGGGATCCTGCTCACCGCCCTGATCGCGGTGATCGCCCTGGCGCAGGGCCGGTTCACGGGGCTGTTCCGCGGGCGGGGCGAGCGGTGAGCGCGGCCCGCGCGGGGCGGTACGTACTGCTGATCGGCCTCGCCGCCCTCTTCCTGCTGCCGCTGTACCTGTTGGCCCGCGGCGCGGTCGGCACGCCGATGGACGTCGCGACGGGGGACTGGCTGCCGCGTCGCACCGACGGCGCCGCCTTCCGGCAGATCTTCTCCGACGAGGCCCGCCCGCTCGCCCGGGCGCTGCTCAACTCGACGACGGTGGCCGTGCTGCAGACGGTCGGCACCGTCGCCGTCGCGCTGCCGGCCGGGTACGCCTTCGCCCGGATCCGGGTGGCATACGCCGACAAGGTCTTCGCCGTCGTCCTCGCGACCCTTCTGGTCCCGGCCGCCGTGACCTTCGTGCCGACCTTCGTCATGGTCTCCACGCTCGGCTGGGTGTCGTCGCTGCAGGGGCTGGTCGTGCCCGGCCTGTTCCAGGCGACCGCGGTCTTCCTGTTCCGGCAGCACTTCCTCGGCTTCCCCCGGGAGCTCGAGGAGGCCGCCGTGCTCGACGGTGCCGGGCCCGCCCGGGTGTTCCTCGCGGTCGCGCTGCCCGGGGCGGGCGCGGTGACGGCGGCGGTCGCGACGATCACCTTCGTCGGGAGTTGGAACGCGTTCCTCTGGCCCCTCGTGATCGGTCAAGATCCGCAGTCGTGGACGGTCCAGTTGGTCCTGTCGAGCTACATCACGGCGCAGTCGGTGAACGTGCCCGCGATGTTCGCCGCCGCCGTGGTATCGATCGCCCCCTTGCTGGCGTTCTTCCTGGTAGCGCAACGTTGGATCGTCGCCGGCGTGGAGCGGACGGGGATCTCCGGCTGACCGCGCGTGACCCGCGTCACGGCCGTCGGGGGCCTGCCGACCGGGACACGCCGGGAGCGGTGATAGCTCGATTCGCTGGATCTATCGATGGCATCGGCCTAGTCTGAACCGGTTCTGTTCGGCCTCTCCGGGTCGGGCGAGAGGAGACGATGATGTCGGTCACCGAACACCGCGGTGTGAGCGCCCAGTCGGCGCTGGCGATCGCGGGGGCGCGGCTGCTGCTCAAGCCCCTGATCGCGCTGTACCCGGTGCGGGCCTGGTCGTTCGCGCCGCTCGCCCTGGGCGAGGGCCTGGCGAACCTCATCGGGTGGACGCCGAACGACGTCGAGGTGGAGCGGATCGAGCTCGCCGGCGTCCCCGTGGAGCGGCTCGTGCCGACCGCGGGCGACCTGCGGCCCGACGTCGCGATCTGCTACTACCACGGCGGCGCCTTCCTCGCGGGCGGGCCCGGCACCCATCGCCGCGTGGCGGCGGCCCTCGCGCGCACCCTCGGCGTCACCGTCTTCAACGTGGATTACCGCCAGCTGCCCGACGTGGGCGTCGGCACGTCCGTCGACGACGGCTACCGCGTGTTCCGGGCGGTCACGGACTCCGGCCGGTACCAGCAGGTCGCCGTGGGCGGCGACTCCGCGGGCGGCTACATCTCGGCCAAGGTGGTGGAGCTGGCGTACCTCGACGCCGTGCGCACCCCGGCCGCCTACTTCGGCTTCTCCCCGCTGCTCACGCCCACCGTCACCGACGACGATCCGCGGCACGACATCGACGACGCCTACCTCACCGCGGGCAAGCTCGCCGGGCTGCGCGACTTCTTCGACCGCGGTCCGGTCGCCTTCCGCGGCCACGACGACGCCACCGAGATCGAGCCCGCGGCGTTCCCGCCGGCGCTCGTCATCGCCTGTACCGACGAGATGCTGCGCGTCGACGCCGAGCGCCTGCACGAGCGCCTCGACCGCGCCGGCAAGCCCTGCGACCTGCACCTCTACCAGGGCGGCGTGCACGCCTTCCCCGTGCTCGCGGGCGTGACGCCCGAGAGCGCGCAGGCCGTCCAGATCACCACGCTCTTCCTCGAGGCGGCGTTCGACGCGCGCCTGCAGTACCGCGCCGCCTGACGGGGCGCCGCGCGGCATAGGCTGGGGCCATGCTGCTGCCGCACACGGTCACGCCCGTCCCGCCCGGCTCCGACGGTGAGCCGGCCGTCACCGTCGGGGGCCGCACCCTGACCCGGACCGAGCTCATCGGCGCCACCACGGCGGTCGCCGAGCGGCTGGGCGGCCTCGGCGTGCGCGGCCCCGTCGCGGTGTGGGCCGAGCCGACGCTCGCCACCGTGATCGCGATCGTCGGCGGTATTCGCGCCGGCGTCCCGGTCGTTCCCGTCCCGCCGGATTCGGGCACCGCGGAGATCGCCCACGTGCTCGCCGATTCCGGCGCGCAGGCCTGGCTCGGCGCGACCCCGCAGGATCTGCACGGGCTACCCGCGGTCCCGGTCCGCGAGCACGCCCGCGGCTGGCACGCCCTGCCCGAGCCGCCCGCGGCCGCGACCGCGCTCCTGATGTACACCTCGGGCACGACGGGGGCGCCGAAGGGCGTCCCCATCCGCCGGGAGGCCATCGCGGCGTGCATAGACGGGCTCGTGGACGCCTGGGGGTGGACCGCGAACGACACTCTCGTGCACGGCCTTCCGCTCTTCCACGTGCACGGGCTCATCCTCGGCGTCCTCGGCCCGCTGCGGGTGGGCAGCCCGCTGGTGCACACCGGGAAGCCGACCCCGGAGGCCTACGCGGCGGCGGGCGGCACGATGTACTTCGGCGTGCCCACCGTCTGGTCGCGCATCGCCCGCGACCCGGAATCCGCTGCGGCCCTGCGGGACGCGCGGCTCCTCGTCTCGGGCAGCGCGCCCCTGCCGGCGCCGGTCTTCGAGCGGATCCGCGAGCTCACGGGTCACGAGATCGTGGAGCGCTACGGCATGACGGAGACCCTGATCACCGTGAGTGCGCGCGTCGACGGCGAGCGTCGCCCCGGCTGGGTCGGCGTGCCGATCGCGGGCGTCGAGTCGCGGATCATCGCGGAATCGGGTGACGAGGCGCCGCACGACGGCGAATCGATCGGGGCGCTGCAGATCCGCGGCCCGATGGTCGGCACGAAGTACCTGAACCGCCCCGACGCCACGGCCGAGTCCTGGGTGGGCGACGGCTGGTTCGACACCGGCGACGTCGCGGTGATCGACTCGACAGGCTTCCACCGCATCGTGGGCCGCGCCTCCACCGACCTCATCAAGACCGGGGGCTTCCGCGTCGGCGCCGGTGAGATCGAGGCCGCGCTGCTCGGCCACGCGGACGTCCGCGAGGCCGCTGTCGTGGGGCTTCCCGACGACGACCTCGGGCAGCGCCTCGTCGCCTTCCTCGTCGCCGACGGCCCGCGCGACGATGCCGCCGCCGCCGCGATCGTCGAGTTCGTGGGGGAGACGCTCTCGAAGCACAAGCGCCCCCGCGAGATCCGCTTCGTCGACGACCTCCCGCGCAACCCGATGGGCAAGGTGCAGAAGAAGCAGCTCCTGTAGCCGCGGATGTGGTGGGATCGCCGTATGGATCAGGGGATGCGTTCGGCGGTGGTGTGCGTATTCGCGGCGGTGTCGATCGCGGGCTGCACCACGTCCGTGAGCGGGACGGCGGTGCCGGCGGGGAGTGGCGCGGCCACGGTCGCGGGCGGCGGGGGTGGCGACCGGGGTGGTTCGTACGCCTCTCTGACGCTCGACGGTGTGGCGCCGCCGGGCGGCGACCGGATCGCGGTCGAGTGCGACGATGTCGCCGGAACCCTGGTGGTGGCGTCCGGCGAGCCGCCGGTGACCATCGGGATCACGATCCTCACCGCTGACTACCCGCGGGTGGAGACGCTCGCCCTCACCCTCGAGAACGGAAAGGTGTACTTCGGGCAGGAGTCCACCTACTCGGCGCGGAAGGACGGCGGCGCATACATCGTGACGGGCGACGTCGAGGGATTCGGTGGCGACGTCACCGACGGCACGCTCGGCAGGGTCGTCCAGCGTTTCGAGCTCAGGATCACCTGCTGATCCGGCCGCGCGGGCCGAGTGCCCCGGCCTACCCGGGGCGCCCTTCGGCGGTGTCGAGGATGAAGTCGTGCAGGTGCCGGGTGGCCGGAGCGAGGGTGGTCGTCGCGCGGGCCAGGGCGACGGCGCGGCGGTACTCGCCCGCCAGCGGCACCTCCGCCACGTCCGACGGTGCGCGGTCGTCGTGCGGGAGCAGGGCGACGCCGAGCCCCCGGGCGATGAGCTCGCGGATCGTCGCGAACTCGGTGACCTCGACGGCGATCGCGGGCGTGAAGCCGGCCGCGGTGCACCAGCGCTCGGTGGTGCCGCGCAGGTGGTAGTCGGGCGGATTGGCGATGAAGGTCTCGGACCGCAACTGCGCCAGCCGGATCTTCTTCGCCCCGGCGAGCGGGTGGGCGCCGGGGAGCGCGGCCAGGATCTCCTGGGATCCGATCACGATGTGCGGCAGCAGCTTCGGCGGCGGAATGGTCACCGCGAGGTCCAGGGTGCCGGTCTCCAGGTCGCGGACGAGCTCCGAGCCGTGCCCCTGCTTGAGCGTCACGGTGATCCCGGGGCGCGCGCGGCGGAAGGCGGAGAGCAGGTCCGGTAGGCGGCCCGAGCCCATGGTGAGCGGGAAGCCGAACCGCACGCTGCCGTGTTCGCCGTCGCCCTCGTCCACCACCGCGTCGATCGCGAGGCCGAGTTCGCGCAGCGGATCCCGGATCCGCCGGGCCAGGTCCGCGCCCGCGGCGGTCAGGCGCACGGTGCGCCCGGCGTGGACGAGCAGCGGGGTCCGCAGATCGCCCTCGAGGGAGTGGATCCGGCGGCTCATCGACGACTGGGGGATGCCGAGCGCGGCCGCGGCGCGGGTCATGTGCCCGTCGTGCGCCGCGAGGGCGGCGAGCGCCTGCAGCTGCGGGGCGAACAGGCTCAGCCATTGATCCATATTCGGATCATATCTCCGCAAGACCTCATTGGACGGATGAGTACCGCGCGTTCGATGCTGGTACCGAACCCACCTAGAGGAGGATCCGATGGTCACCCACTCCACCCCGGGATTCGACGCCGACGTCGTCCTGATCGGCGGCGGCATCATGTCCGCGACGCTCGGCGCGATGCTCGCGCAGGAGCGGCCCGACTGGCGGATCCTGCTGCTCGAGCGCGCCGACGCGCTCGCCACCGAGAGCAGCGGGCCCTGGAACAACGCCGGCACCGGCCACAGCGGCTTCTGCGAGCTCAACTACATGCCCGACCCCGCCGACGGCACCAAGCCCCTGTCGATGGTCGAGCAGTTCGGGCGCACCCGCGCCTGGTGGGACGGCCTCGTCGCGGCGGGACTGCTCGACGGCGGCTTCCTGCACACGACCCCGCACCTCGACGTCGTCTTCGGCGAGCGCGACATGACCTACCTGCGGCAGCGCTTCGAGACCCTGCGCACGCACCCGGAGTTCGCGGCGATGGAGTACACGGAGAACCCGGAGACGATCCGGCAGTGGGCGCCGCTGGTCATGGAGGGCCGCGGCCCCGAGTCCATGTGGGGCCGCATGGCCGCCACCCGCCACCCCGGCGGCACCGACGTCGACTTCGGGGCGCTGACCCGCGGCCTCACCGCGATCCTCACCGACGCCGGCGGCGAGGTGCGCTTCGGCCACGAGGTGACGCGGCTGCGCCGCACCCTCGCGGGATGGACGGTGCGCGGCCGGGGACCCCAGGGGCGCTTCGAGATCCGCGCCCGGCGCGCCTTCGTCGGCGCGGGCGGCAAGGCCCTGCGGCTGCTGCAGAGCGCGCGGCTGCCCGAGGTGAGGGGCTACGCCGTGCTCCCCGTCGGGGCGGCGTTCCTCCGTTGCTCGGACCCCGAGGTGGCGCGCCGCCTCGACGGGAAGGTGTACGGGCAGGCCGACATCGGCGCGCCGCCGATGTCGGTGCCGCACCTGGACCGCCGGTACGTCGACGGTGCCGATCACCTCCTGTTCGGCCCGTACGCCACGTTCAGCACGAAGCTCCTCAAGCGGGGCCGGCTCACCGACTTCTTCACCACATTGCGGCCCGGCAACCTGCACGTGATCGCCGCTGCCGGACTGCAGAACCTCGCCCTGGTGCGGTACCTCGTCGCCCAGCTCGCGGCGAGCCGGCGGGCGAGGTTCGCCCAGCTGCAGCGGTTCTACCCGGCCGCCGACCCGGCGCAGTGGGAACTCGTCCCCGCCGGCCAGCGGGCCCAGCTGGTGACCCCGGATCGCCGTCGCATCGGCGTGCTCCAGCAGGGGACGGAGCTCGTCACGGGCGCCGACGGCACCATCGCCGGCCTGCTCGGCGCGTCGCCGGGGGCGAGCACCGCGGTGCCGATCATGCAGGACCTCCTCGTGCGGTGGGGGATCGAGCCGGCGGTGGGACTGCAATCGAACTCCGAGAAGTCGCCCGTCGCGCACTGACGTGTGCTTTCCTCCACTCGGGTGCAAAGCCCGAATTCGGTTCCGTGCCTAAGGAGGCCCGCTATGAATCGCTCCCTCGTCATCGCCTCGGCGGTGGTCTTCGCCTCGATCGGACTCACCGCCTGCGGCGGGGGATCCGACAAGGGCTCGGACTCCGCACCCGCGAACACGGCGTCGGCGAACACCGACGCGAAGACCGTCGTCAAGGTCGACGGCAAGGACCTCACGGGCGTCGACCTCAGCAACGTGGGCTGCGCCAAGCAGGGCGATCGCTTCGCGATCGGCGCCGGCGGCGCGTCGGGCGGGGTCGGCGCGACCCTCAAGGACGGCAACCCGCCCACCGTCGAGACCGTGGGCATCACCGTCGACGGCACCGCCCTCGCGGTCGGTCCCGGCGTCGGTAAGGCGACCGTCAAGGTCGACGGCGACCGCTACACCATCAGCGGCACCGCGTCCGGCGCCAGCATCTCGAACCCGATGGCGGGGATGGTCTCGAAGGACTTCGAGATCGTCGTCACCTGCAAGTAGTTCCCGTGCCTGAGGAGGCCCCGTGCATCGTTCCCTCGTCACCACCTCGGTGGTCGCCCTCGCTGCTCTCGTACTCGCCGCGTGCGGCGGGGGCGAAGACGCGGGGTCGGTCCGGTCCGGCGCCGACGCGGTCGTCAAGGTCGACGGCAAGGACGTCTCCGGATTGGACCTGTCGACCGTGTCCTGCGTCCGGCAGGGGGAGAACTTCGTGATCGGCACCGGCGGCGCGAACGGCGCCGTCGCCGTCACGATGACCACCCACAACCCGCCGGTCCTGCAGACGGTGGGCATCACCGCCGACGGCACCACCCTCGCGGTGGGCGGCGGCGTGGGCGAGGCCACGGTGCGGGTCGAAGGGACCCGCTACACCATCACCGGTACCGCACAGGGCGCGAGCATCGCGGACCCGGCGGCGGGCGTGGTCCGCAAGCCCTTCGAGATCGCCGTCACCTGCCGGTAGCGCGGACCGAGCGGATACGGGTCATGCCCTGGCGCGTATCCGTTGCATCATGTCGTGGTCCTCGTGCTCGAGGTTGTGGCAGTGCCAGACATAGCCGCGCAGTTCGTGCCCCGTCGCCGGCATCGCTGTTGCGGAGCCGTGGCCGTGCGTCATCGTGTGCTCGGCGCCGTCGGGCGTGCGGACGGGCTCGTCCGGGTCGAAGCCCAGCTCCTCGATCGACGGCCAGTAGACCAGGAACGACGTGACCGTCTGCGCCGGGCAGTTGGCGGTGTCCTTCCAGCCCTGCTCCCACGCCGGCGCCGGTTCCGGCGGCCCGGTGAAGCGGCCCGGCGGCGGCGCCCATCGCGTACCCATCGGTGGTATCGGGTTGGCCGCGACGTACTCGAAGGCGCGCAGCGTGCGTCGCTCGAGCACCCGGAAGGTGGCCAGGTGCAGGTGGATCGGATGCTCGAAGTCCGTGATGTTCGCGATGTCCCACCGCTCGACGGTGCCGCACCGCGCCACGTCGACGTCGTCCGACATGAACGTCAGGTTGTTGATCGACATCATCAGCGGGATCAGGGACTGCAGGCGGGTGAAGTCGACGTCGTAGGTGAGCGTCATCGTGCGCACTCGTTCCGGTTCGGCGAGTGGCGGCAGTGCCGCTGGCAGACCGGGCGCGCCGCTGAGGCGGGCGGGAAGCCGCGCGCTCGGGCGGGACGCTGCGCGGACATCGAACCGCATGATCTCCGGCAGGTCGGGCACCAGGAGCAGGTTGTTCCCGATGCTGTTCTTCGCAGTGTTGACCAGTGTCAGGCTGCTCCCGGCCGGCAGCTTCGAGAAGTCGACCAGGACGTCGAAGCGCTCGCCGGGCCCGCCGATGACTGAGCTGGTGCGCACCGGCGCGTCGAGAAGGCCCTGGTCGGTGCCGATCACGTGGAAGGCCATGCCGTTGGAGAAGCCGAACTCGTAGGTGCGGGTGTTCGCCGCGATGAGGACGCGGAAGCGATACAGCGCGCGCTCCACCCCGAGGCGCGGCCAGGCCTTCCCGTTCACCAGGGCCACGTCGCCCATGAGACCCATCTGACCGAATCCCTCGGGCAGAACCTGTGCCATCCGCGCCTGCAGGGAGCCGTCGGAGTTGATGAAGACGTCCTGCACCGTCAAAGGGATCTCGCGGTCGCCCGAGGGCAGGCCCAGCGGGTTGTCGGCGCCGCCCGTGTCGTAGTGGTCGCGGAGCAGGAACTGCCCGGCCAGGCCCGCCAGTACGTTCAGCCGAGTGATGCCCATGGCGTGGTCGTGGTACCAGAGCCCGGCCGCCGCTTGATCGTGGCGATAGTGGTTGGACTGCCGTCCACCGTTCCGCCACGCGACCATGGGATGGCCGTCGGAATTCGGCTCCGTCCGGCCGCCGTGCAGGTGCATGGTCATCCGCGGGTCGGTCCGGTCTCGGTCGGTGGCCCCGCCCATCGTGACGTCGACGGCGCGCGCCAAGGGGTGCGCACCCAGGCGATTGACCACCTCGACGTGGTCCGGCCGGCCCGCGACCGCCTCGAGAGTGGGGCCGAGGTAGCCCCCGTCGTAGCCCCACACCCTGGCCGCGGGCAGGTCCCGGTGGAAACGGTGCCGCGCCGCCCGGGCGGTCAGCTCACCGGCCGCGGCCCGACGGTGCGGGATCGGTAGCGCGTCGACGTACCGCCGCAGCGCCGGCGACTCGTGGTAGAGGAACAGGGCCGCGTGGGATGAACGGAGGGAGCACCGGGACCGGAACCGGGATGGGCGGCACCGGGATCGGCGACGGGACGACGGGGTCGGCCGCTGCGCGACCGGCGCTGAGCGCTGCCGCGGCGGTCAGGCCGGCAGCGGCGCGGAGGACTGTTCGCCGATCGACGGGCATCGGTCCATGGAACCAGGTGGCCGTTGCGATCGCAATGGGCGGGTCAGGTGATGCGGCGCGCCTGCGTGACGGCGTCCGCCGGGTCCCCGCGCCACGGCTCGCCGTGGCCGGGGGCCAGCTGGTCGGCGTCCAGCACGGCGATCGTGTCGAGTGCGGCGGTCGTGGCCGCCGGGTCGTGGGAGAAGAACGCGGGCAGCAGCTGCGGCCCCGTCGTGCCCGAGAGCGGGTGGCCGGTCACTAGGGCGTCGCCCGTCGCGACGACGCCGCCCGGCAGCAGGAAGGCGGTGTGCCCCGAGGTGTGGCCCGCGCACGGCACCGGCACCGGCGCGCCCGGCAGGTCCAGCGGCGCGCCGGCCGCGGGCAGTGCGAAGGGTTCGGCGTAGGGCATTTCCACGTGCCCCAGCACGCCCACGCGGGCGACGTCGGCCATCCACTTCCAGGTGCGGGGCCGCCACATGATCGGCAGCAGGTCCAGCGGGGCCGCCTGCTCGTGCGCCTCGCCGCGGGCGTGCGCGAGTTCGTCGGGGTGCGCGAGTACCTGCGTGCCGTACCGCTCGTGCAGCTTCGCGATGCCGCCCACGTGGTCGATGTGCGCGTGCGTCACCAGGATCGCCCGGACGTCCTGGGGGCGGCGGCCGATCGACGCCAGCTCCGCCTCCACCCGGTCCACGTCGCCGGCCCAGCCCGCGTCGATCAGGGTGACGTCGGCACCGTCGACCAGGGCGAGGAAGTTGACGTGCGTGCCGCCGCCGAACCAGACGCCGGGCGCGAGCTCGCGCATCACTGCCCGTCGAAGGTCAGCCAGAGGGCGGAGTTCGGGCCGAGCACGACCTCCGCCGAGGCCTCGCGGCCGTGCCAGGACCGCGCCTCCGCGGTGACGCCGCCCATGTTGCCGGCGCCGGTGCCCTCGTAATCCGTGGAGTCGGTGTTGAGGATCTCGCGCCAGGAGCCCGCGAAGGGCACGCCGACGCGGTAGCGCTCGTGGGTCTGCCCGGAGAAGTTGTACAGGCACAGCACCACGGAACCGTCGCTGCCCCAGCGCAGGAAGCTGAGCACGTTGTTCTGCGAGTCGTTCGCGTCCACCCATTCGTAGCCCGACGGGGTGGTGTCCTGGCTCCACAGCGCGGGGTGCGAGCGGTACGCGGCGTTGAGATCCCGCGTGAGCGCCTGGATCCCGGCGTGCAGCTCGCCCTCCCAGCCGTCGAGGCTGTCCCAGTCCAGGGAGCGCTCCTCCGACCACTCGCGGACCTGCCCGAACTCCTGGCCCATGAACAGCAGCTGCTTGCCGGGGTGGCCCCACATGTACGCGAGGAGGGCGCGCACGCCGGACGCCTTGGTGTGCGCGTCGCCCGGCATCCGGGTCCACAGCGTGCCCTTGCCGTGCACCACCTCGTCGTGGCTGATGGGGAGCACGAAGTTCTCGCTCCACGCGTACATCAGCGAGAAGGTGACCTCGTGATGGTGGAAGTTGCGGTGCACCTGATCGCGCCCGAGATAGCCCAGGGTGTCGTGCATCCAGCCCATGTTCCACTTCATGGTGAAGCCGAGGCCGCCGAGGTTCGTCGGGCGCGTGACGCCCGGCCAGCTCGTCGACTCCTCGGCGACGGTGACCACGCCGGGGAAGAGCTTGTGCACGGTGGCGTTCATCTCCTGCAGGAACTCCACCGCCTCGAGGTTCTCCCTGCCGCCGTAGACGTTCGGGGTCCAGCCGCCCTCGGGGCGCGAGTAGTCGAGGTAGAGCATCGAGGCGACCGCGTCCACCCGCAGGCCGTCGATGTGGAACTCGTCGAACCAGTACAGGGCGTTGGCCACCAGGAAGTTCCGCACCTCGCGGCGGCCGAAGTCGAAGACGTAGGTGCCCCAGTCCAGCTGCTCGCCGCGCTGCGGATCGCTGTGCTCGTACAGCGCCTTGCCGTCGAACCGCGCGAGCGCCCAGGCGTCCTTGGGGAAGTGGGCGGGCACCCAGTCCACGATGATGCCGATCCCGCGCTCGTGCAGCACGTCCACGAACTCGCGGAACTCGTCCGGGGTGCCGAACCGGGACGTGGGCGCGTAGTACGAGGTGACCTGGTAGCCCCAGGAGCCGCCGAAGGGGTGCTCGGCGACGGGCATCAGCTCGACGTGCGTGAAGCCCGTCTCGGTGACGTAGTCGGCCAGCTCGCGGGCGAGGTCCAGGTAGCTCAGGCCCTGCCGCCACGAGCCCAGGTGCACCTCGTAGGTGCTCATGGGTCGGTCGGTCGGGATCTGCTTGGCCCGCTCGGTGATCCACGCGGCGTCGCGCCACTCGTGGGTGCTGTGCGTGACGATCGACGCGGTGGCCGGGGGCACCTCGGTGCGCCGCGCCATCGGGTCGGCCTTCTCGACGGTGCCGCCGCCCTCGGTGAAGATCCGGAACTTGTAGGCCGCGCCGTCGCCGACGCCCGGCACGAAGACCTCCCAGACGCCCGAGGAGCCGAGCGTGCGCATGGGGTAGGACTCGCCGGACCAGTACTCGAAGTCGCCGATCACCGTGACGCCGCGGGCGTTCGGGGCCCACACCGCGAACGACGTGCCCGTGACCTCGCCGTCGGGGGTGGTGTAGCTGCGCAGGTGCGCGCCGAGCACGTCCCACAGCCGCTCGTGCCGGCCCTCGGAGATCAGGTGCTGGTCGAGCTCGCCGATCGTCGGCAGGAAGCGGTAGCCGTCGGCCACGACGGTGCGGCCGGCGGGGTAGAGCACCTCGTACCGGTAGTCGGCGAGGTCGCTGATCGGCACCTCGGCGCCCCACAGCGCGCCCTGCAGCTGCGCCAGCGGGTAGCTCTCCCCGCCGATCACGGCCGCGACGGCGGTGGCGCCCGGCTTCAGCGTGCGCAGCACGGTCCCGCGCGAGGTGGGGTGCGCGCCCAGGATCGCGTGCGGATCGTGGTAGGCGCCGGAGAGCAGGCGTGCGGCGGTGTCGGGGTCGACGGCCGCTGCCGCGGCGGGGTTCTCGGTCATGGGGTGGGGCCTTCCTCAGCAGTGTGCAGGGCCGTTGCGCCGCTAGGGCTCCCGGTAGGACAGTTCCCGTCGCTGCTGCGGGTCGAGTTGCGGGAGGACCAGGATGTGGGCCACGTTGCGCCAGGGTTCCAGTCGGACGAAGTTCGCCTGACCCCAGTGATACACCTCGCCGGAGACCTCGTCGCGCACCGGGAAGCGCTCGTGCCAGTCCCGGCCGAGCGCCGGCAGGTCCAGCCACACGTTGCCCGCCTCCGCCCCGAACGGGTTGAGGTTCACCACCACCAGCACCAGGTCGCCCGTGGTCGCGTCGTGCTTGCTGTAGGCGATCAGAGCGTCGTTGTCGACGGCGTGGAAGTGGAGGTTGCGCAGCTGCTGCAGGGCGGGGTGGCGGCGGCGGATCTCGTTGAGCCGGGTGATCCACGGCTCCAGCGACTCGCCGCGGCTCTGTGCCGCCTTGTAGTCGCGCGGGCGCAGCTCGTACTTCTCGGAGTCGAGGTACTCCTCGCTGCCCTCGCGGACCGGGACGTGCTCGTAGAGCTCGTAACCCGAATACATGCCCCAGCTGGGGGAGAGCGTGCTCGCGAGCGCGGCCCGGATCGCGAACATGCCGGGCCCGCCGTGCTGCAGGCTCTCGTGCAGGATGTCCGGCGTGTTCACCCAGAGGTTCGGCCGGCACACGTCGGCCTGCGCCGCGTGCTCCCGCGCGAACTCCTCGAGCTCCCACTTCGCGGTGCGCCACGTGAAGTACGTGTAGCTCTGCGTGAAGCCCGCCTTGGCGAGCCCGTACATCCGCGCCGGGCGGGTGAACGCCTCGGCCAGGAACAGGACGTTCGGGTTGACCTTCTTCACCTCGGCGATCAGCCAGTACCAGAAGTCCGGCGGCTTGGTGTGCGGGTTGTCCACCCGGAAGATCTCGATGCCGCGCTGCACCCAGAACAGGGTGACGCGCAACAGCTCCCGGTAGATGCCGGTCCGGTCCTCGTCGAAGTTGATCGGGTAGATGTCCTGGTACTTCTTCGGCGGGTTCTCGGCGTAGGCGATGGTGCCGTCGGGCAGCACCGTGAACCACTCCGGATGCTCCCGCGCCCAGGGATGATCCGGCGCGGCCTGGAAGGCCAGGTCGAGTGCGACCTCCATGCCCAGGTCGCGCGTGCGCTGGGTGAAGTAGTCGAAGTCGTCGAGCGTCCCGAGTGCGGGGTGCACGGCGTCGTGCCCGCCCTCGTCGGAGCCGATCGCCCACGGGACGCCGACGTCGTGCTCCTCGGGAGTGAGGGTGTTGTTGCGGCCCTTGCGGTTCACCTTCCCGATCGGATGGACCGGCGGGAGGTAGACGATGTCGAAGCCCATCTCCGCGATGCGGGGCAGCTCCTCCGCCGCGGTGTGGAACGTGCCGTGCACGGGCCTGCCCTCGGCGTCCCAGCCGCCGGTGGAGCGCGGGAAGAGCTCGTACCAGGAGCCGAACAGGGCTCGGGTGCGGTCCACCCAGACCCGGTAGGTGCGGGACTTGGTGATCAGCTCCCGCACCGGGTACTGCTGCAGCAGCCGGGTGACGTCGGGATGCAGTGCGGCGCCGGTGCGTTCGACGAGGCTGCGGTCGCCGGCCCGGAGCGCGGCGGCCGCGGCGAGGACCGGGCCGCGGTCACCGTCGGGCACGCCGCCGGCGGCGCGCTCGAACAGGCGCGCCCCGAGCTCCAGGTCGTTCGCGAGCTCCGCCGGGCCCTGGCCGGCGGCGAGCTTCTTCTGCACGGCGCTGCGCCAGGTGGTGGCCGGGTCCGACCAGCCCTCGATCCGGAGCGACCAGTAGCCCGTGAGGTCCGGGCGGAAGACGGCGTGGAACCGGTCGGGTTCGGCCGCGGGCGACATGCGGATGTAGGTCGACGTGCCGTCCGGCCCCGTCACGACGACGGACGCCGCGACGGCGTCGTGGCCCTCGCGCCAGACGGTGGCGGACACCGGCACGACCTCGCCGACGACCGCCTTGCTCGGGTATTGCCCGCCCGACACCACGGGTTCGATGTCGTCGATGCCGATGCGCCCTGTCACCGGGTCAACGGTAGTCGAAGCGGCCGGTTTACGGGCGAGTACTTCCGCCCCACGCGGGCCCCCGCGCGGCCCCACCTGCGGGCCTTTCCGGTTGTGCCCGGACGGGTCCGGAACCGCGGGTCAGGACTGCGAGAGGCGCTGCAGCGCCGCCACCGCGGTGGCGCGGTCCGCCGTCTCCCAGAACGGCGGCAACGAGGCGCGCAGGAAGCCGCCGTAGCGGGCCGTCGCGAGGCGCGAGTCCAGGACGGCGACCACACCCTTGTCGTCGGTGGAGCGCAGGAGGCGGCCCACGCCCTGCGCGAGCAGTAGGGCCGCGTGGGTGGCCGCGACCGCCATGAAGCCGTTCCCGCCCCGCGATTCGACGGCGCGCTGCCGGGCTGTGAGGAGGGGGTCGTCCGGCCGCGGGAAGGGGATCCGGTCGATGAGCACGAGCGAGAGCGACGGCCCCGGCACGTCGACGCCCTGCCACAGGCTGAGCGTGCCGAACAGGGACGTCGCCGGGTCCGCGGCGAAATCCCGCACGAGCTGGCCGGTGTTGCCCTCGCCCTGGCACAGGATGGGCGTGTCCACGCGCTCGCGCAGGGCCTCCGCGGCGGCCTTCGCGGCGCGGGTGGAGCTGAACAGGCCCAGAGTGCGCCCGCCCGCGGCCGTCAGCAGCGTCTCGATCTCGTCGAGGATCGCGGGCGCCGTGCCGTCGCGCCCGGGCGGCGGCAGCTTCGTGGCGACGTACAGGATCCCCGACCGGGGGTAGTCGAAGGGCGAGCCGACGTCGATGTGGCTCCACTCGAGGTTTCCGTCCGGCTTCTTGCCGGTCGCCAGCGCCGGGTCCCGGTCGGGCTCGGGCGTCGGTGCGTCGCCGCCCGCGCGCGGCAGGCCCCACGAGCCGGCGACGGAGTCGAAGGCGCCGCCCACCGCGAGCGTCGCCGAGGTGAGCACGACCGTCGACTCGCCGAATAGGCGCGTGCGCAGCAGGCCGCCGACCGACAGCGGCGCGACGTACAGCGTCCGACGGAAGCCGCCGCCGCGGTTCGGGACGTCGGAGGTCCACACCACGTCGCGGCGTTTGGACTCGTCGGGCTCGTCGAAGGCGGTGAGCACGCGGACCGCGGTGTCGTGCACGTCGTCGAGGGCGGTGAGTGCTGCGCTGCGTGCCGCGGCGGCGTCGGCGTCGAGGTTGGCGCCGCGCGCCGGGCCGACGGCGGTGCGGGTGGCCCATGCGGCGTCGCGGACGGCGGCGAGGGCGGGGCCGGCACCGTCGGGCAGGCCGAGCCAGCGCCGCGTGCCGGAGTCGTCGAGCAGGCGGGTGAGGCCCTCCGAGGCCGCGACGAGGGAGTCGGCGATCTCCTCCTCGACGAGCTTGCCCGCGCGGCGGGCCGCCGCCGCGACGGTCGCGCCCGTGAGCTCGGCGGTGGCGACCGAGGTCACCCGGTCCACCAGCTCGTGCGCCTCGTCGACGATGACGGCGTCGTGCTCGGGCAGCACCTTGACCTCGGTCATCGCGTCGATCGCGAGGAGCGCGTGGTTGGTGACCACCACGTCCACCTGGCCGGTGCGCTTGCGCGCCGCCTCGGCGAAGCAGTCCTGACCGTAGGTGCAGTTGGTGGCGCCGAGGCACTCGCGGGCGCCGACGCTGACCAGCCGCCAGGACTGGTCGCTCACGGCGGGGGTGAGCTCGTCGCGGTCGCCGGTCTCGGTGTCGCTGCTCCACTCGCGCAGGCGCTTCATGTCCCGGCCGAGCCGCGACGCGGCGAAGGGGTCGAACAGCTCCTCGCTGTCGGGCTCGGAGGCCACTGAGCTGTGCAACTTGTTGAGGCACAGGTAGTTCCCCCGGCCTTTGAGGATGGCGAACTCGGGCTCCCGGCCCAGGTCCGGCTTCAGCGCCTTCGCCAGGCGGGGCAGGTCGCGGTCCACGAGCTGCTGCTGCAGCGCGATGGTCGCCGTGCTCACGACGACGGTCTTGCGGGAGGTCACGGCGTGCCGGATCGCGGGCACGAGGTAGGCGAGCGACTTGCCGGTGCCGGTGCCGGCCTGCACGGCGAGGTGCTCGCCGGTGTCCAGCGAGTGGGCGACGGCCGCGGCCATCCGCACCTGGCCCTCGCGCTTGCTGCCGCCGAGCGCGGTGACCGCGGTGTCCAGCAGTTTCGGCACGATCGGCGGTTCGCTCACCCGGGGAGTCTAGCCGTCCGGCGGCGTCGCGCCGGGGAGGCCCGGCCGGGGCTACAGGTGCGGGCCGCCGGTGCCGTAGCTGTCGCGCTGATGGGCGTCGAGGAGCCGCGTGAACTCGATGGTGTCGCCCGCGACGGCGGCCGCGAGGACGGCGCGGTGGTCGGCGATCGTGTGGTCGGCGTCCCCGATGATGCGGCCGGCGTGATGGGTCAGGGAGAACCGCTGCCGGTCCCGCAGGCGCGCGTAGGTCGCGGACATCAACTCGTTGTCCGCGAGGTCGACGAAGGCGCTGTGGAAGGCCATCGCGGCCTCGGCGAAAGCGGGGAAGTCGCCGGCCCGCAGCGCCCGCTCCTGCTCCGCGAGGTTCGGCTGCATGCGCTCGTCGAGATCCCGCCGCGCCGCCTCGCCGGAGTGGAAGACGCCCGCGGATTCCAGGGCCAGCCGCAACTGGGCGGACTCGCGGATCTCCCGCGGGGTGAGCCCCTGCACCTGCGCGCCGCGCTGGGCGTAGATGCGGACCCAGCCCTCCTCCTGCAGCCGCGCCAGCGCGGCGCGCACGGGAGTGCGGCTCATCGAGAGCTCGCCGGCCAGCGCGTTCTCGCTGAGCATCGTGCCCGGTTCGAGACCGCCGCCCACGATGGCGTCGCGGATGTGGGCGTGCGCGCGCTCGGCCGCGGTGGGGGCGCCGTCGGCTGCGGGCATGACGCTCCTTCGCTGCGAGATGTCGTGGGACCTCTGGACAGTACCCGGCTCATTAGGATACAACTGGGATACAAGTTGGAAGGACGGGGCATGAGCGTGGACATCGAGGTCGAGGCCGGTTCAGTGCGGGAGCGGGTGCAGCGCCGCACCCTCGCCGTCGTCATGTTCGCCCAGGTGCTCGGCGGCGCCGGGCTCGCGGCGGGCGTCACCGTCGGGGCGTTGCTCGCGCAGGAGATGCTCGGCTCGGAGGCGCTCTCCGGGCTGCCGGTCGCCGTCTTCACCTTCGGCTCCGCGGGTGCGGCCTACCTGGTGGGACGGATCAGCCAGCGCTCCGGCCGGCGGCTCGGGCTCGCGGCGGGCTTCGCGACCGGCGCCGTCGGCGCGGCCGGGGTGGTCCTCGCCGCGGGCATCGGGAGCGTTCCGCTGCTGTTCGCCTCCTTCCTGCTCTACGGCGCGGGGACGGCGACGAATCTGCAGGCGCGGTACGCGGGCACGGACCTCGCGGCGCCCGCGAAGCGCGCCACCGCGGTGAGCCTCGCGCTGGTGTCCACCACGCTGGGCGCGGTGGCCGGTCCCAACCTGGTCACGCCGCTCGGCTCCCTCGCGCGCGGGCTCGGGCTGCCGGCGCTGGCCGGCCCCTTCCTGCTCGCGGGCGTCGCCTTCGCCGCGGCCGGTGCCGTGATCCTCGTGCTGCTCCGTCCGGACCCACTGCTGCTCGCCCGCGAGCTCGGCGCCGTCCCCGAGGCCGCGGCGGGGGCGCCCGGCGGGGGCGTCCGGCCCGCGGCCTTCCTCGGCGCGGCGGTCATGGTGGTCACCCAGATCGCGATGGTCGCGGTGATGACGATGACGCCCGTGCACATGGCGGCGAACTCGCACGGGCTCGGGGCCGTCGGCATGGTGATCGGCCTGCACATCGCGGGCATGTACCTCCCGTCGCCGATCACGGGCGTCCTCGTCGACCGGATCGGTCGCGTCCCGATGGTGGTCGCCTCGGGCGTCGTGCTCGCCGCCGCGGGCCTGGTCTCCGCCCTCGTGCCCGGGGAGTCGCTGGCGGTCAACATCGTCGCGCTCGTGCTGCTCGGCGTCGGCTGGAACATCGGGCTGGTCGCGGGGACCGCGCTCGTCGTCGACGGGACCGACCTCGCCGACCGGGCCCGGGTGCAGGGCAAGGTCGACGTGCTCATCGCGGTGGCCGGCGCGGGCGGCGGCCTCGCCTCCGGCATGGTCGTCTCGGCGTGGACCTACCCGGCGCTCGGGCTCGGCGTCGCGGCGCTCACGGTGGTCGCGCTCGGCGCGGCCCTGACCCGCTGGCGGCCCGCGGCCGCCTGATCGCCAGCGAGGTGCTCGCGCAGCGTGCGGGTCATCGCGCCCGCGGCCGCCGACGGTGCCGCCCGCGTCGCGAGGGACAACTCGGTCCGGGCCGACCGGGCCAGGGGCACCGTCGCCAGGCCGGGCCTCCCGGCCGCCATCGACGCGGTGAGCACCGCGACCCCCGCCCCGTGCTCAACGAGGGCGAGCAGTGCCTCGGGGGAGTGCGCCTGCACCGTCGGCTCGACGACGGTGCGGTCCGCGGCGCACGTGATGTCGAGCGCGGCGCGCACGCCGGTGCCGCGCGGCAGGCACAGCACCGTCGCACCGGCGAGGTCGGCGCAGTCGGCGGACTCCCGCCGGGCCCAGGGGTGGCCCTCCGGCACGACGACGGTGAGCGGCTCACGGATCAGCCGGTGCGCGGCGAGGGGCTCCGGCAGCGGCCGGGCGTGCGCGACGAGCGCGACGTCGAGCGCTCCGGCCACGAGGTCGGCGACGAGGTCGTCCGAATCGCCCTCCACGACGTCGACGGTGACCGCGGGGTGCGCGACGCGGAACGCCGCGAAGCCCGTGAGGTAGCCCGGGATCGTGCACCCGATGACGGTCCCGAGCCGCACGTGGCCGCGGACGACGCCGGTCAGCTCGTCGGCGACGGTCCGCACGGCGTCCACGGCGGCGAGCACGGCCCGGGCGTGCGGCAGCAGCTCCGCCCCCTCGGACGTGAGGCCGACGGTGCGCGCCCCGCGTTCGAGCAGGCGGTGGCCCAGTTCGCGTTCGAGCTTGGCGACCTGCGCGGAGACGCCGGACTGGGCGACGTGCAGTGCGTCGGCGGCGGCCGTGAACGAGCCGCGGTCGGCGACGGCGACGAGGTAGCGGAGCTGGTGCAGTTCCATCACTGATGATGATAGTTCGAATCAGAGACAGCTGTTGGACTTCTGACTGCGTCGGCCGCAGAGTGGAGTCATGACCGAGAACAGCACGCCCCGCCGGATCGCCGAGACCTACTTCCGCTGCTGGGAGGCCAAGGACTTCGCCCCGCTCCGCCCGTACCTGGCACCCGACTGCGTCTTCACCGGGGTCTTCGGCGTCGCGCACGGGCCCGACGAGTTCCTCCAGGGGCTCGGCGGCATGGCGCAGGCCACCGACTCGCTCGAGGTCCGCGCCCGTCTCGCGGACGATCGCGATGTGATCACCTGGTTCGATCTGGGCATGGGCGGCGCGACCGCGACCGCGGTCGCGAACTGGACCCGCGTCGAGGACGGCCTGATCACCGCGGTGAACGTCACCTTCGACCCGCGCGAGATCCTCGCCGCCTCCGCCTGATCCGCGGGCGTCGCGGGCGATACGCTGGCCCGATGACCGAGACCGAGGGGCGCCGCTACAGCGGCGCGAGCGCCGAGGCGCGCCGCGAGGAGCGGCGCGCGCGGTTCCTCGACGCCGCGCTCACCGTGGTCGCCCGCGACGGCGTCGCTGCGGTGAGCGCGCGTTCGCTGTGCGCCGAGGCGGGCCTGCACGCGCGCTACTTCCGCGAGGCCTTCGACTCGCCGGACGACGTGCTCACCGCTGCCTTCGACGTGATGGCGGCGGAGCTCATGGGTGATGTCGCCACCGCGATCGCGGCGGTCGCGCCAGAGGCGCCCGACGTCGTCGAGCGGAAGGTGCGGGCGGGCGTGCGCAGCTCGCTCGGCGCGATCAGTGCCGATCCGCGCCGGTCCGCCCTGCTCGTCGGCGCGGACGTGCATCCCGGCCTCCGGGCGCGGCGGGAGGCGCTGATCGACCTGCTCGCGGGAGCCATGGCGGCCCAGGCCGAGGAGATCCTCGACGACCCGCCGGAGCACGAGGATGCGCAGCTGTCGGCGCGGATGATCGCGGTGGGCGGGATGCACCTGGCGATCGCGGCGAGTGCCGGCCGGATCGACGCCTCGCCCACGACGGTCGAGGAGATCATGGTGGCGGGGATCCTCAGCAACCGAGAGCTGTCCGCGGTGCTCAGGCGCCTGCGGGCGGCGTCCTCCTAGGCGGCGGGGAGACCGTTACGGGATTGTGGCTACAGGATGTAGCCAGATTGGGTTACGCTCGGATCATGACCCTCGCAGCCCCCCGCACCGTCGACACCCCGGCACGCTTCGACCGCGACCCCGAGTGGGCCGCCGGCAGTGTGCGCGCCCTCCGGCTCCTGCAGAAGGATCGCCGCCCGTTCACGGCGGAGGAGATCGCCTGGGCGGGCGAAGCGGTGGACCGCGGCGACGAGCTCGGCAACCGGCTCGGCCGCGCGATGATCGACGACCGGGCCTACTCGATGCGCGACCTCGACGCGGCGCTGGCGTCGGGCGCCACGGAGAACCCCGAGCTCCAGGAGCTGCTGGACGCGGTCGGCGCCGCCGCGACGCCCGCCTGGGTGGACTTCGACGCCTGCGAGCGCGGCGCCGCCGTCTGCCGGCGATCCGGTTCGCTCGGGCTCGACGTCCTCGCGACGGCGTCGCTCATGACCGGGTACACGACCTCCGCGACCACGCGCCAGCTCGTCGCGACGGGCGGCATGGTCGACGGGGTGGACGCCCGCATCCACGAGACCACGCAGTGGTGGTCGGAGATCATCGGCGGCGACGTGCGACCGCACGGGCTCGCCTGGCGGTCGGCCGTGAAGGTCCGGGTGATCCACGGCCTCGCCAACACGACCCTGCTGCGCCGCGACGACTGGGACCGGGCGCAGTGGGGCGTGCCCATCAACCAGTCCGACCAATTGGGCACGCTCGGCCTCTTCTCCACGACCTTCCTGCTCGGTCTGCGCGCGCTGGGCATGCCCGTCTCCGCGGACGAGGGCCGCGACGTGATGGCGCTGTGGCGCTACGTCGGCTGGCTGCTCGGCCTCGACGAACACGTCCTGCCCGCGACCGAGGGGGAGGGCCGGCGCCGCATGGTGCAGATCGGCCAGTACGCGCCCGGACCCGACGCGGACTCCGCCGTCCTCGGCCGCGCGCTGTACGGCAACTGGGGCCGGCACCGGTACCCGGTCGCGCAGGGGCTGCGGCGGGGCTTCTATCAGCGTTACCTGGGCAGCCTCGAGGGCGTCTTCGCCGGCCGACAGGGCCTGCGCGACCTGGGGCTCCCCGCCGAGCTGCCGTGGGCCGTGCCCGTCGCGTGGGCGAGCCACGCGCCCGTCCAGGTCGCGGCCCGGTTCTCGCCCGCCGCTCGGCGCTGGGCGACGGTGCGCGGCGAGCGTCAGATCGCCACCTGGCTGCGCCGCAACGGCCCCCGCTGACCGTCCCCGCTCGGCGGCCGGGCCGGCGCCGATCAGCCCAGCCGGCCGCCGGCGCCCGCGGCGATGGACCGGCCGATGCGGCGCAGCAGCTCGGCGGCGTTCGCCATCGAGCGCGCGGGATCGGGCTCGATCTCGGACAGCGCCATCGCGCGCCGGAAGCCCGCCGCGTGGATCTGCTCCGCGGTGAGCGCGCTGCGCCCCGCCACCGCGATGACCGGCACCCCGGCCGCGCGGGCCGCGGAGGCGACGCCGACCGGCGCCTTGCCGTGCAGCGATTGTGCGTCGAGTGACCCCTCGCCCGTGATCACGAGGTCAGCCGCCCGGACCTTGTCCGCGAAGTCGGCGAGCTCCAGCACGATGTCGACGCCCGGCCGCGCCTCGGCGCCGAGAACCGCCATCGCGCCGAAGCCCGTGCCGCCCGCGGCCCCCGCGCCCGGCGTCTCCCGCAGGTCGGCGCCCGTCGCCTCCGCGACCACGTCGGCCCAGGTGCGCAGGGCGCCGTCGAGCAGGGTGACCTGCGCGGCGGTCGCCCCCTTCTGCGGGCCGTAGACCGCGGCCGCGCCGTCGGGTCCGAGCAGCGGATTGTCGACGTCGCACGCGAGCGTGAACCGCGCGCCGCGCGCCTCGGGGAGCAGGCCGGCGAGGTCGACGCGCGCGGCCTGCAGCAGTGCGGTGCCGCCCGGCCGCACGGGCTCGCCCGCGCGGTCGGTGATCGACACGCCCAGCGCCTGCAGCATGCCGGCGCCGCCGTCGGTCGAGGCGCTGCCGCCGAGGCCGAGGACGATGTGCTGCGCCCCGTGTTCGAGCGCGTGCCGGATCACCGTGCCCAGGCCGAAGGTGGTGGCGCCGAGCGCGTCCGGCTCGCGGCCGGGCAGCAGCTCCAGGCCGACGGCCGAGGCGAGCTCGACCACGGCCGTCGGGCCGCCGCGGGCGTACGACGTCGTGTGCGGGACCCCGGTCGGGCCGGTGGTCTCCACCGCGACCCGCTCCCACCCCGCGGCCACGGCGGCGTCGACGGTGCCGTCCCCGCCGTCCGCGATGGGGGCGCGGACGCACACCCAGTCCGGCGCGACGTCCGCGATACCGCGGGCGAGGGCGTCCGCGACGCCCGCCGCGGACAGGGAGCCCTTGAACTTGTCGGGCGAGAGCAGCACCGTCGTCATCGCGTCCTCCTAGTCGAGCAGCAGGAGGGCGGTGGGCGCGTCGGTGCCGACGGTCGCGAGATCCTCGAACTCGGCGACGTTGTCGAGCTCGGTGCCCATCGCGATGTTGGTGACCCGCTCCAGGAAGATCTCGACGACCACGGGCACCTTGTGCTCACGGGCCATCTGCTGCGCGCGGGTGAGCGTCGCGGCGATCTCCGCCGGGTCGGTCACGCGCACGGCCTTGCAGCCCAGGCCCTCCGCGACCTTGACGTGGTCGACGCCGTAGCCCTTGGGGGCCAGGGGCATCGGGTCCGAGCCGGTGGTGCTGTGGGCGTCGTCGACATCGGCGTTGATGTTGTCGAAGCCCAGCTGGACCTGGAAGTCCATGTCGAAGGCGCGCTGCGCCTGCCGGATCAGGCCCAGGTACGAGTTGTTCACCACGACGTGGACGTAGGGCAGGTTGAACTGCGCCGCGACCGCCAGTTCCTCGATCATGAACTGGAAATCGTAGTCGCCCGAGAGCGCCACCACGTCGGTTCCGGGCGCGGCCTTGACCACGCCGAGGGCCGCGGGGATGGTCCAGCCCAGCGGGCCGGCCTGCCCGCAGTTGATCCAGTGGCGCGGCTTGAAGACGTGCAGGAACTGCCCGCCGGCGATCTGCGAAAGACCGATCGTGCTGACGTACCGGGTGTCGCGGCCGAAGGCCTTGTTCATCTCCTCGTAGACGCGCTGCGGCTTGATCGGCACGTCGTCGAAGTGCGTGCGGCGCTGCATGGTCCGCTTGCGCTCGGCGCAGGACTCGACCCAGGCGGAGCGGTCCGCCAGCGTGCCGGCGGCCCGCCGTTCCCGGGCGACCTCCACGAACTGCTCCAGCGCGGCCCCGGCGTCGGAGACGATGCTGTAGTCCGGCGCGAAGACCCGGCCGATCTGGGTGGGGTCGATGTCCACGTGGACGAACGTCCGGCCCGCGCGGTAGGTGTCGAGCCCGCCGGTGTGCCGGTTCGCCCAGCGGTTGCCGATGCCCAGCACGAAGTCCGAGGCGAGCATCGTCGCGTTGCCGTAGCGGTGCGCGGTCTGCAGGCCCACCATGCCCGCGGCGAGGCGGTGGTCGTCGGGGATCGTGCCCCAGCCCATGAGGGTCGGGATGACGGGGACGTCCAGCAGCTCGGCGAGCTCGACCAGCTTGTCGGAGGCGTCGGCGTTGATGATGCCGCCGCCGGCCACGAGGAGCGGGCGCTCGGCCGCGGCCAGCATGTCCAGCGCCTTCTCCGCCTGCGCGCGGGTCGCGGCGGGCTTGTGCACGGGCAGCGGGGTGTAGGTGTCCGGGTCGAACTCGATCTCGGCGAGCTGCACGTCGATGGGCAGATCGATGAGGACGGGGCCGGGCCGACCCGAACGCATGAGGTGGAAGGCCTGCGCGAAGACGCCCGGCACCTGCGCGGGCTCGAGCACGGTGACGGCCATCTTGGTGACGGTCTTCGCGATGGACGCGATGTCGACCGCCTGGAAGTCCTCCTTGTGCAGGCGCGCGACGGGCGCCTGGCCGGTGATGGCGAGGATGGGGATGGAATCGGCCATGGCCGAGTACAACCCAGTGATCATGTCGGTGCCGGCGGGGCCGGACGTGCCGATGCAGACACCGATGTTGCCGGCCTCGGCGCGGGTGAAGCCCTCCGCCATGTGCGAGGCGCCCTCGACGTGGCGGGCCAGCACGTGGCCGATGCCGCCGTGCGCGCGCATCGCCGCGTAGAAGGGGTTGATGGCGGCGCCGGGCACGCCGAACGCCTGGGTGGCACCCTCGAGCTCCATGATCTTGACCGCTGCTTCGGCGGCACGCATACGAGCCATGTCAGTTCTCCAATGTCTTCGGGTTAGGACGTGCGGCCGGACAGGCGCTCGACGCCGCGCAGCAGCGCGGAGTGGTCGAGGGAGCCGTCGCCGTTGGCGCGGGCGGAGGCCATGAGCTGGGCGACGAGGCCGCCGAGCGGTGCGACGACGCCGGCCTCGCGGGCGGCGGCGGTGACGATGCCGAGGTCCTTGTGGTGCAGCTCGATCCGGAAGCCGGGCTCGAACTCGCGGTCCAGCATCTTCTGCGCCTTCTGGTTGAGCACGGCGGAGCCCGCGAGCCCGCCGCCGAGCACCTGGACGGCGGCGGCGGTGTCCACGCCGTACGCCTCGAGGAAGACGATGGACTCGGCCAGGAGCTGGATGTTGCCGGCCACGATGAGCTGGTTCGCGGCCTTGACGGTCTGCCCGGAGCCGTTGGGGCCCACGTGCACGATGGTCTTGCCGACCACGTCGAGCACCGGCTGCGCCGCGGCGAAGTCCTCGGGCGTGCCGCCGACCATGATCGACAGCGCTGCGTTGATCGCGCCCGCCTCGCCGCCCGACACGGGCGCGTCGATGAGCCGGAAGCCGCGTTCGGCGGCCTGCTTCGCGAGCTCGGTCGTCACGTCGGGCCGGATGCTGGAGAAGTCGATGATCAGCGCGCCGGCGGGGGCGTTGTCGAAGACGCCGCCCTCGCCCGCGAGCACGGCCTGCACGTCGGGGGAGTCGGGCACCATCACCGCGATGACCTCGGCGTCGGCGACGGCGTCGGCGATCGAGGCGGCGGCGCGGCCGCCGGCGTCGACGAGCGGCTTGGCCCGTTCGGGGGTGCGGTTGAAGCCCGCCACCGTGTGGCCGGCGTTCGCGAGGTGCACGGCCATGGGGCTGCCCATGATGCCGAGTCCGATGAAGGCGATGTTCGTCATGAGATTCCTTGTGTCGGGTCGTCGATCGGAGGATCGGGTGGCTGGGGGCTCAGGAGGCGGCGACGACGCGGGCCGCGCGTTGCTCGCGGGGGAGCCAGGCGAAGGGATCGTCCTGGGTCTGCTTGTACTCCAGGCCGATCGGCCCGCGGTAGCCCACGCGCTCGAGGTGGGCGAGGTGGCCGTCGAGGTCGAGGGTCCCGGTGCCGGGCTCGCCGCGGCCGGGATCGTCGGCGATCTGGACGTGGCCGATCAGGCCGGCGTGGGTGTCGATGGCGGCGGCGACGTCGTCGCCGTTGACCTGCAGGTGGTACAGGTCGGCGAGCAGTCGCAGGGAGTCGACGCCGGACTGCTCCCGGACGCGGTCGATGACGGTCACGGCGTCGGCCGCGGTGAGCAGCGGGTAGCGCGGGGCGCCGCTGACCGGCTCGATGAGGACGACGGCACCGATCCCGGCGGCGGCGCGGCCCGCGGCGGCGAGGTTCTCGGCGGCGACGGCGTCCTGCTCGGCGGGGTCGCCGCCGTCGATCCGGTTGCCGTACAGGGCGTTGAAAGCGGGGATGCCCAGGCGCTCGCCGATGCCGACGACGACGTCGATGTTGTCGCGGAACTCCGCGACCCGGGCGGGATCGGAGAGGATGCCGCGCTCGCCGCCGGGCATGTCGCCGGCCGCGAAGTTCAGGCCCGTGAGCTGCACGCCCGCGTCCTCGATCGCCGTCACGAAGGCGTCGACCTGGCGGTCGCTCGGCACGGCCGTGGGGAACGGCCACCAGAACTCGACGGCCTCGAAGCCGGCCTCGCGGACCGTGCGGGGCCGATCGAAGATCGGGGTGTCGGCGAGCAGGATCGAGCAGTTGACCGTGTACTTGGCGGGGGCGTTCGCGTTCATGGGGGCTCCTTCATCAGGCGGGGCGTACGGGCGATGCAGGTTCTGGCGAGGTCCGATACGACCTGCAAGCTTTCGCCTGTCGGAAAGATCATTTCCGTACAATGGAATTGTGACATGTGATGGTGGTCACGTCAAGGGGTTCGGGAAGAGGAGAGCCGGAGTGCGCATCGCACACTCCGGCTCTCGTCGAGGCGGTGCGGCCGGGCGGCCGACCGGGCGTGCCTCAGTCGCCGTTCGGGATCGGGTTGCCGCGTTCGTCGGGGGCCGCCGCGAACACCGAGACGTCGGGTCGGTTGCCCGCCGTGATCTCGTTGAACAGGAAGTTCAGGACCACCGCGACCACGGCGGCGGCGCTGATCCCCGAGTGCATGACCGTGCCGACCGCGGTCGGGAAGGCGTGCCAGAAGTCGGGCGCCGCCACGGGGATCATGCCCATGCCGATGGAGACGGCGACGATCACCATGTTGAGGTTGCCGTCGAAGTTCACGCGGGAGAGCGTCTTGATGCCGCTGGCGGCCACGGAGCCGAACAGCACCAGGCCGGCGCCGCCGAGCACGGGGTAGGGGATCGCCGCGATCACCCGGCCCACGACGGGGAGCAGTCCCAGGAACGCGAGGATGCCGCCGCCCATCGCCACCACGTACCGGCTCTTGATCCCCGTGAGCGCCACCAGGCCCACGTTCTGCGCGAACGCGCTGCACGGGAAGGCGCTGAACGCGGGGGCCACCGCGGTCGAGAGCATGTCGGCGCGCAGACCGTTGGCGACCCGCTTCGAATCGACGGGGGTGCCGACGATCTCGCCGATGGCGAGGATGTCGGCCGTGGTCTCCGTCATGATCACCAGGATCACGATCGTCATCGAGATGATGGCGCCGATCTGGAACGTCGGGCTGCCGAAGTGCATGACCGGCGGCAGCGAGAAGATCGGTCCGTCACCGACCTTCGAGAAGTCGAGCTTGCCCATGAAGGCGGCGATGACCGTGCCGACGACGATGCCGATGAGGATCGACAGCCGCGAGATCGCGCCCTGGAACAGGCGGCTGATCACCAGGATGATCAGCACCGTGGCGCCGGCCAGCCCGATGTTGGCCATCGAGCCGTAGTCGGCGGCCTTGGCGTTGCCGCCCTGCGCCCAGTTGAAGGTCACGGGCAGCAGCGACAGGCCGATCACCGTGATGATCGTGCCCGTCACCACGGGCGGGAAGTACCGCACCAGTTTCGCGAACACGGAACTGAGGACGAGACCGATCAGGCCGGCGACGATGATCGCGCCGAAGATGGGCCGCACGCCGCCGTCCTGCGCGATCGCGGTCATCGTCGAGACGCTGGCGAACGAGAGGCCCTGCACGATCGGTAGGCGCGCGCCGAGCGGGCCGATGCCGATGGTCTGCAGGATCGTCGCGAGGCCGCTCACGAACAGGCCCGCGGTCACGAGCAGGCTCATGTCCGTGGCGGACAGGCCCGCGGCGCCGCCCACGATGAGCGGGGGCGCGATGACGCCGCCGTACATCGTCAGGATGTGCTGGAGCCCGTAGACGAAGGTCTTGCCGAGCGGGAGGCGTTCGTCCTCGGGCCGGACCTCGGTGGCTGTGGTCATGGTCGTCGCCCCGCTAGCAGAATCCGGGCACGCCGTGCCACGCCGAGCCGGCGTCGGAGGCGTCGTCGCGCACGACGCTCGCCTCGATCAGGCCGTAGGGGCGGTCGGCCGCGATGAACACCTCGCCGGGGTTCTCCACGCCGAAGGGGGAGAGGTCCACCAGGAAGTGGTGCTTGTTCGGCGCCGAGAACTTGATCTCCGCGACCTCGGGGTGCTGCTCGAGCACGGACTGGCCCATGCCGTACAGGGTCTGCTGCAGTGCCTTGCTGTGGATCTCGGCGAACCGCTGGAGCATGATCGCGCGGATCGAGTCGAAGGACTTGTCCCAGTCCACGTCCGTGTGGTCGTAGCGCCACTTGGCGACGAGCGACGTGGCGAGGATCCGGTCGTCGGTCTCCTGCAGCGTCGTGTACTTGTCCTTGAGGAAGCCGTGGAACTCCGAGCCGGTGGACTTGAGCAGCGTCAGGTCGTGGATGCCGGACACCACGTGCGCGCGGCGGTCGGCGCCGCGGCCGTCGACGTTGACGACGGTGGACCGTACTCCGCCGCCGGAGCGGACGAAGGCGTGGTCGTGGCCGGCACCGTCGACCTGGATCCGGTCCCAGGGGTACTCGTGCACCTCGATGCGAGCGCCGTCGGCCTTGGGGGTGGAGTCGATGAAATGACCGCCCAGCGTGAGGGCGTAGTCCTCGATCGCGCCGATGCCCTTCTCCTTGGCGAAGGCGAACGAGGTGTTCTTCTGGGTGTCGGTCGGCAGCACCGCCGCCTGGTCGCCGCTGATGTGGGCGTCCTGGAAGTCGCCGCGCAGCGCCGAGGACACGTTGAGGTCGCGGATCGTGTGCCGGGCGGTGTCGCGGTAGATCCGCACCACGCGGTTCTCCGCCTTGCCGTACTGGTTGGGGCCCAAGTGGATTGCCATGGTGGTCAGCTTCCTTTGTAGGTGGAGTAGTGGAACGGGCTGAGGAGGAGCGGGACGTGGTGGTGGGGAACGGCGCCGTCGACCGCGATCAGGCGGAAGGTGATGGCGACCTCGGGGAAGAAGTTCTCCTGCCCCGTGGCCGTGGAGTACGTCGCGGTGTCGAAGGTCAGGCGGTAGACGCCGGCGGCCAGGTCGTCCGGGCCGAGGTCGCGGATCCGGCCGTCGTCGTCCGTGACGCCCTGTGCCACGGATTCGACGGTGCCGTCCGGCCCGACCCGGTCCATCCGGATCGGGACCCCGGCTGCGGGGACACCGCGCGCGGTGTCGAGGACGTGGGTGGTGACCGTGCTCATGACTGCCTCTCTGCGAGTTCGTCTTCCAGTTCGAGGACCCGGGCGAGGCGGCGCAGCGCGATCCCGCGGAGCTCGCGGGCGACTTCGGCGGCCTCGGCGTCCGGCGCGTTCTCGAGCCGCCGGTGCAGCTCGGCGAGCACCGTCGTCGCGTCCAGTCCCGCGGCGTTGATCAGGAAGACGCGGTCGAACCGCTCCTCGTAGGCGCCGTTGCCGGCGAGGAGGGCGGCCTGCGTCTGCGTGTCGGTGGCGACGCCCGACTGCTCCTTGCGGGACCACGCGGCCTCGGTGGAGGCGCCCGCGGCGCGCTCGCCGATCCGCGGATGGGAGGCGAGTGCGCGATCCACGTCGGCGGGGGTGAACGCCAGGGCCGCGGTGCCGGCCACCCGGAGGGCGTCGGAGGCATCGGCGTAGGGCCGTCCGCCGATGACCGCATCGCTCCAGGAGCGCACATCGCAACACGCGAGTAGAGTCGCCCGGATATCGGCCTCAGGCGCCGAGTTGAAGTCTTCGAGGTCCATCTGACCTGCCTTCTTTCGGTCTGCGGAAGAGGTTTTCCACTGATCGAAGAATGGCATGTGATCTGAGTCACGTCAACAGTTTGTTGAAAAATGTTGCCGAGCGTCGCTCGGTCCAGGTCAGGCGCGCAGGCGGTTGAGGTAGTTGTACACGGTGAACCGGGTGACTCCGAGCGCCTCGGCCACCGTCTCGGTGGACTTGCGGAAGGTGAACGCGCCGCGCTCCTCGAGCAGGCGAACGGCTCGCTGCTTGTCCTTGCGGTCCAACTCGTTCAGGGGTGCTCCCAGTTCCTCCGCGAGCCGCTCGAGGAGGGTGTCCAGGTCGCCGGCGAGGGGTTCCGCCGGGTCCGTGGCGGAGAGGCGCACGCCACCCACGATGCGGCCCTCCCAGCGCAGCGGCACGTCCGACGGCCGCAACTCGGCCACTGTCACGACGGTGCCGTCGATCCGGTCCACGAGGTCCTGCACGGCCTCGAGCAGCGGATGTCCGGGTTCAGTCATCGGTCCGCTCGATCTGCACGGTGACGCGAGTCGCGCCGCCTGTGAACGCCGCATCGAGGGCGTCCCGCAGTGCGTCGAGCACGGAATCGCGGTCACCCTCCACGGAGGTGCCGAGCGGACCGAAGTCGTGTTCCAGGCCGGCGGCCCGCAGTGCTCCGACGGCGCGGTCGGCGTGCGTCGGCACCGTTCCCTCGCCCTCGAAGGGTTCGCTGGTGAATTCGGCGGTCAGGCGCATGTCTGCACTGTAGCCCCGCCCCGATCGGAACTTAACAGCGTTAGCCCGCACTGCTTCCTGGGGAAACGTGTGCATCCGGTGCTCACTACCCGCGGGTCGGGTCCGGCGCGCGTCAGGTCCGGCGCGGGGCCGGGCCGGCGAGGTCGCGGACGGCGGCTTCGGCTTCGTCGGCGGTGACGACGCCGATCAGCGCGCGGTAGGCGAAGCCGTCCGCCGCGGCGAGGAGGGCCCGCGCGCGGTCGCGGTCACCGTCGAGCAGGTCCGTCGCGAGGTCCTCGGCGCCCCGCAGCGTCTCGTCGACGATCGCGCGGAGGCCGGGATCGGTGACCGCCTCGGCGAGGTAGGCGTACCAGACCTTCGCGCCGAGACGTCGCGCGCCGTCGCGCGGGATCGCGTGGGTGAGCAGCATCGTCAGGGCCTCGCCCGGATCGTCCGGGACGGGGTGGGCCCGCTCCGCCAGCGCCAGGTACGACGTGAGTGCGTGCCGGACGATGGCGTCGCGGGTGGGGAAGTAGTGCTGGATGCGGCCCATCGAGATGTCGCCGCGCGCGGCGATGGCGCGGAGGGTGACGGCGGCGATGCCCTCCTCGGCGATGATCGTCCATACGACGCGGTCGATCTCGGCGCGACGTTCCTCGTGGTCCACCTGCTTCGGCACCCGTCGATCGTAGCAATGCGAGTGCATCGCGAACTTGTTACAATGCGAATGCATTGTCAAGGAGGTGCGACATGGGACGACGGATCCGGCGAGCGGTGATGGTCGGAGCGGTGGCGGCGGTGGTCCTCGGTGCGGTGGGCGCCTACCTCGTGCGCGATCCGAGCCCCGTCGGGTACTGGCGGTCGGCGGACGCCCGCGCGACGTACCTCGAGCGGTACGACCGCGCCCTCCGCGACCTGCCGGCACCGTCGGAGACGCGGGACGTGCGCACCGGGTACGGCATCGTCCGCGCCTACCGGTTCGGGACGCCCCGGCCCGGGGAGGCGCCGATCCTGTTGGTGCCGGGGCGATCCTCGGGTGTCCCCATGTGGGCGGACGTAGTGGCGCGCCTGCGCGACCGGGAGGTCTACGCCGTCGACGCGCTGGGCGATGCAGGCATGAGCGTGCAGGACCGGCCGCTGGCCGGCGCCGACGACCAGGCGGCCTGGCTCGCGGAGACGATGACGGCCCTCGGGATCGGCCGCGCGCACCTCGTCGGGCACTCCTTCGGCGCGTGGAGCGCCGCGAACCTCGCGGTGCGCCATCCCGATCGGGTCGCCACCCTGACGCTGTGGGAGCCGATCCTCGTCTTCGCCGGGCTGCGCTGGCAGATGTACGTCGCGACGCTGCCCTCGGCGTTGCCCTTCCTGCCCGAGTCGTGGCGGCGGAAGGGACTCGCGTCCATCGGCGGGGCCGACGAGGCCGACACCACCGGCAGCCCGATCGGCGCCATGATCGACGCCGGCGCGGCGGGGTACCGCGCCGCGCTCCCGACGCCCGTCCAGCCCGACGACGCCGCGCTCGCGCGACTGACGATGCCCGTCTTCGTCGGACTCGGCGGCCGGAGCACGGTCACCGACACCGCTGCCGCCGAGCAGCGGGCCCGCACCCTGCCGAACGCGACGGTCCGCGTCTGGCCGGACGGGACGCACTCGCTGCCGATGGAGTACCCCGACGAGCTCCTTGCCGAACTGTCGGCCGTCCAGGCCCGGCAACCGTCGTGACCTGTTGTACGTACATGTACACAGCCGTACAAACCGTCCATGACCACCGTCAGTGCGCGCGGGTCTTGCGTCGGATGAGACGACGCGATTGCTCGAGCTGGTCGGCCGGCTCGACCTGTATCCGTTGGATGACCCCACTGCGCACCTGGCGCTGTCGCTCGCGGTGTCCTACGGGCTCCGAGCCGCGGACTCCGTGCACCTCGCGACGGCGATTGCCGCGGGTGCCGATCGCTTCCTGACCAACAACCGCAAGGACTTCCCGAAGTCGATCCGCGAGATCGACGTCATCTACCCGGACGACCTCCCGGATCCCGGCGACGACCCCGCGGGCCCCGGCGACGAATCCGGCGAATGATTCTCAGGCCACCGTGATCCCGGCGGCCGCGAACTCCGCCAGCGCGGCCCGCGTCGACTCCTCGGCGACGCCCGCGGTGTAGTCGGCGAGCACGCGCACCGTCAGGCCGGCGGCCACGGCGTCGAGGGCGGTGGCGCGCACGCAGTGGTCGGTGGCGATGCCGACCACGTCGACCGACGAGACGTCGTGCGCCGCCAGCCATTCCGCGAGCGAGGCGCCGTCCGGATCGTGCGCCTCGAAACCCGAGTACGCCGCCGAGTAGGCGCCCTTGCTGAACACCGGCACCCGCACCGGCAGCCGCAGGTTCGGGTGGAACTGCGCGCCCTCGGTGCGCGCCCGGCAGTGCACCGGCCACGAGTCCACGAAGTCCGGGGTCGCGGAGAAGTGCGCGCCGGGGTCGATGTGCCAGTCGCGGGTCGCGGCGATCACCGGATAGGACTCCAGCAGGTCGTCGTGGATGCGCCGCGCCACCTGCGCGCCGCCCGCGACGGCCAGCGAGCCGCCCTCGCAGAAGTCGTTCTGCACGTCCACGACGATCAGCGCCGTCGTCATCGCTTCTCCTCCAGGCGGGTCGGAATCGCGGGCTCGCCGTTCGACAGGCCCAGGCCCTCCCACGGCAGCGTCACCAGGGCGTTGCGCAGGTGCGCGCGCGCGTCCTCGAGGGTCGGCAGCCCGTCGACCTGGTCGCCGCCGCGCACCAGCGGGATCTGCAGCGGCGTCGCGGTGAGGTGCGCCGGCACCGTCGGGGTGGCCCCGGGCCGGTGCAGCAGCTCCTCGACGATGGTGCCGGTGCCGCGCGCGAGCCGCACGGCGCGCTTCTCGCCGCCCTGGGTCTCCTTGTGCGAGCTGCGTTTCGCGACGGGCAGGCCGTCGACCTCGACGAGCTTGTAGACCATCCCCGCGGTGGGGGCGCCCGAGCCGGTGACGAGCGAGGTGCCGACGCCGTAGACGTCGATCGGCTCCGCGCGCAGCGCGCCGATCGCGTACTCGTCCAGATCGCCCGACACCACGATCTTGGTCCGCGTCGCGCCCAGGCCGTCGAGCTGCGCCCGCACCTGCCGGGTGATGATGCCGAGGTCGCCCGAATCGATCCGCACGCCACCGAGCTCCGGTCCCGCGGCCCGGACCGCGCGGTTGACGCCCTCGGTGATGTCGTAGGTGTCCACCAGCAGCGTGGTACCGGGCCCCTGCGCCGCGACCTGGGCCGCGAAGGCGGCCTCCTCGTCGGGGCCGTCCGGGCCGGTGTGCAGCAGGGTGAAGGCGTGCGCGGCCGTGCCGCCCGACGGGACGCCGTACGTCCGGGCCGCCTCCATGTTGGAGGTCGTGGCGAACCCGGCGAGGTAGGCCGCGCGGGCGGAGGCCACCGCGGCGCGCTCGTGCGTGCGCCGCGAGCCCATCTCGATCAGCGGGCGCCCCGCGGCCGCGGACACCATACGGGCGGCGGCGGAGGCGATCGCGCTGTCGTGGTTGAGGATCGACAGGATGAGCGTCTCCAGGATCACGCCCTCCGCGAAGGTGGCGCGCACCGTCAGGAGCGGGGAACCGGGGAAGTAGAGCTCGCCCTCGCGGTAGCCGTCGATCTCGCCGGTGAACCGGTAGTCCCTGAGCCAGGCCAGCGTCTCCGCGTCGAGGAAGCGCTCGACGACGGCGAGCTCGGCGGGCCCGAACCGGAACCGGCGGAGCTCGTCGAGCACCCGCGTGGTGCCGGCCACCACGCCGTACCGGCGGCCCGCCGGGAGCCGTCGCGCGAAGACCTCGAAGACACAGGGCCGGTGCGCCGTGCCGTCCTTGAGGGCCGCCGCGAGCATGGTGAGCTCGTACTGATCCGTGAGCAGGGCGGAGCTGCGCCAGGAGGAGTCGGCCCCGTTTTCATCTACCGTCACACTGGGTACCCTAGAACCATGACCGACAGCAGCGCAGCGGCCCCGGGAAGTGACGGTGGTCCGGGCGGAGGTTCCACTGCTGCCCAGCCCGGTACGTCCGCGGTGCTCGAACGCAAGACCGACGAGGCGCTCGACAAGCCCTGGGTCACCGTGGTCTGGGACGACCCGGTGAACCTCATGTCGTACGTGACCTTCGTGCTCCGGAAGCTGTTCGGCTTCAGCACGGCCAAAGCCAAGGAACTGATGATGCAGGTGCACACCGAGGGGAAGGCCGTGGTCTCCACGGGCGACCGCGACAAGGTGGAGGCCGATGTCCGCAAGCTGCATGCGGCCGGCCTGTGGGCGACGATGCAGCGAGACGACTGAGTGCGTAACTGGCAGGTCAAGCGGGGCGTGCGCGGCGATGTCCGCTTCGTCTCGAAGATGGATCCGGAGGAGGTCGGCCTCGTCCGGTCCCTCGTCGGCTCCCTGGTCGAGTTGTTCGACGAGCGGGAGGACTCGGCACCGCACGACGACCTCGCCGAGCTGACCGGGTTGCGGACCGGCCACGCCGAGCCGCCCCAGGAGACCGTGCTGCAGCGCTTGCTGCCCGACTTCTACCGGCCCGACGCCAACGCGCCGGGCGCGACCGAGGCACCGTCGGGCGAGTTGGCCCGCGACCTCAACGGCGCGCTCCGCTCCCTCAACGAGCCCGAGGTGATCGACGCCAAGCGCGATGCCGCACAGACGGTGCTCGCCACCCTGCCCGAGCGGGCCGGCACCGTCTCCCTCACCGAGTCCGAGGCGCAGGACTGGCTGACCTGCATCAACGACCTGCGGCTCGCGCTCGGCACGCTGCTGGGCATCACCGCGGACCTGCCCGACGGGCCGTCCTCCGAGGACCCGGCCCGGGCCGGGCACGTCGACGTCTACCACTGGCTCTCGGCGATGCTCGACGTGCTGGTCTCGGTGATGCTCGACCGCGAGCCGGAATAGCGCGCGCCCGGCGGCGGTTGCACGGCACATGACGGAGCCGGGCCCGCCGCGCGGGTTGACGATCAGGCGCGACCTGGTGGAGCGGATGATCGCGCACGCGCGCCGCGACCACCCCGACGAGGCGTGCGGCGTCATCGCCGGGCCCGAGGGCTCCGACCGCCCCGAGCGGTTCATCGAGATGCTCAACGCGGAGCGCTCGCCCACGTTCTACCGCTTCGACTCGGGCGAGCAACTGCGCGTGTGGCGCGGGATGGACGACGCCGACGAGGAGCCGGTGGTGATCTACCACTCGCACACGGCCACCGAGGCCTATCCCTCCCGCACCGACGTGAAGTTCGCCTCCGAGCCGAACGCCCACTACGTCCTGATCTCCACCCGCGACGAGCTCGGCCCCGACGCCGAGGTCCGCAGTTACCGCATCGTCGATTCCGTGATCACCGAAGAGCCCGTCCACATCCTGGAGGATTGATGTCCGTCACCGTGTCCATCCCGACCATCCTGCGCCCGCTCACCGGCGACCAGAAGCGCGTGCCCGCCGACGGCGCGACGCTCGCCGCCGTCATCGACGACCTCGAGACCCGCCACGCCGGGATCAAGGACCGGCTCATCGCCGACGGCGCGCTGCACCGGTTCGTCAACGTCTACGTCGACGACGAGGACGTGCGGTTCACCGGCGGCCTCGACACCCCCGTCGCCGACGGGGGCACCGTCACGGTGCTTCCCGCGGTGGCGGGCGGATGAGGTTCGACTCGCTGCTCGACTCGCTGGGCGGGACGCCGCTGGTCGGGCTGCCGCGCCTGTCGCCCCGCTGGGACGGGTCCGACGGTGCGCCCTCCGTCCGGCTGTGGGCCAAGCTCGAGGACCGCAACCCGACGGGGTCGATCAAGGACCGCCCGGCGCTGCGGATGATCACGGAGGCGGAGGCCGACGGCCGGCTCCGTCCCGGCGACACCATCCTCGAGCCCACCTCCGGAAACACCGGGATCAGCCTCGCGATGGCCGCGAAGCTCAAGGGCTACCGGCTGGTGTGCGTGATGCCCGAGAACACCTCCGCGGAGCGGCGCCAGCTGCTCACCATGTACGGCGCCGAGATCATCTCCAGCCCTGCCGCGGGCGGCTCCAACCGCGCCGTGGCGGAGGCGAAGAAGCTCGCCGCGGAGCACCCGGACTGGGTGATGCTCTACCAGTACGGCAACCCCGCGAACGCCCGCGCGCACTACACGGGGACGGGGCCGGAGCTGCTCGCCGACCTGCCCGAGATCACGCACTTCGTCGCAGGTCTCGGCACGACGGGCACGCTCATGGGCACCGGCCGCTACCTGCGCGAACACGTGCCCGGCGTGCAGATCGTCGCCGCCGAGCCGCGGTACGGCGAGCTCGTCTACGGGCTCCGTAACCTCGATGAGGGCTTCGTCCCCGAGCTCTACGACGAGACGGTCCTGACCCGGCGGTTCTCCGTGGGCGCCTACGACGCGGTGCGCCGCATGCGGCAGCTCATCGACGACGAGGGGATCTTCGCCGGCGTCTCCACCGGCGGGGTGCTGCACGCCGCGCTGGGCGTCGCGAACAAGGCCCTGGCCGCGGGCGAGCGCGCCGATGTGGCCTTCGTCGTCGCGGATGCGGGATGGAAGTATCTGTCGACCGGCGCGTACGACGGTACGTTGGAAGATGCGGAGGAGGCCCTCGACGGCCAGCTCTGGGCGTGAGTGAAGCACCGCCTCCGCTCGCGCGAGGAGGTCGCCATGACGGTTCCCATCAAGGACGAGCGGTCGCCCGTGCGGCGGGTGGCCGGGAGCACGGCCGGACGGTCCGCGATCGTGATCGCGGTCTTCGTCGCCGCGCTATGGGCCATCGAGGTCGTCGACACCGTCGCCGGCAACTCCCTGGACCAGTGGGGCATCCACCCGCGTGAGGGTGGCGACGCGATCCGCGGGATCGCCGCCGCTCCGCTCCTGCACGGCGGTTGGGAGCACCTGGCCGCCAACAGCGTTCCGGCGCTGATCCTCGGTTTCCTGGGCCTGATCGCTGGTGCCGGCCGGTTCCTGCTCGCCACCGCGATCATCTGGCTGGTGTCGGGCGTCGGCGTGTGGGTGACGGGCGGCACGAACACCGTGGTGATCGGGCTGTCGGGGGTGCTGTTCGGCTGGATGACCTACCTGGCGGTGCGGGGGCTGTTCACCCGCAAGCCGCTCGACATCATCGTCGGCGTGACGCTCATGGTGCTCTACGGAGGCATGCTGTGGGGCGTTCTGCCCGGTCAGCCCGGTGTCTCGTGGCAGGCGCACCTGTGGGGCGCCGTCGGCGGCGTGCTCGCGGCGGTGCTGCTCGGGCGCCGCGCCCGCACCGAGTCCGGACCTGGCAATTCCCGTGAGGTCGGCGCGATTGCCTCGTGACGATCGCGGATCTGGCAGCATGTGCTTCATGCGTCTCACCATCCTCGGGTGTTCCGGCAGCGTCGGCGGTCCTCGGGCGGCCTGCTCGGGATACCTCTTGGAGGTGGACGGGCAGGATCCGGTCGTCATGGATTTCGGACCCGGGGTGTTGGGGGAGTTGCAACAGCGAGTCGACCCGAACACGGTCACCGTCATGCTCTCGCACCTGCACGCCGACCACTGCCTCGACGTGCCGTCGCTGCTCGTGTGGCGGCGCTACCACCCGGAGCCCGCGGTGGGCCGCGCCCGCCTGATCGGCCCCGCGGACACCCCGCAGCGCCTAGGGCGCGCCTCCGCCGAGTCGGCGGCGATGCTCGACGACATCTCCGACACGTTCGACTTCTCCGCGTGGGCCGAGGGTGAGGACCACGTCGTGGGCGGCCTCACCGTGCGTCCCTTCCGCATGTTCCATCCGCCCGAGTCGCACGGCTTGCGGATCACGTCGCCGAGCGGCAAGGTCCTCGCGTACACGGGCGACACCGGCGTCTGCGACAACCTCGTCGAGGTCGCCCGCGGCGCGGACGTGATGCTGGCCGAGGCCAGCTGGACGCACGACCCCGCGAACCGCCCGCTGGGCGTGCACCTCTCGGGCGTCGAGGCCGGCCAGGCCGCCGCGGATGCGGGCGTCGGGCGGCTGCTGCTCACCCACATCCCGCCGTGGACCTCGCGCGAAGCGGTGCTCGCCGAGGCGCGCTCCGTCTACGACGGGCCGGTCCACGCCGTGACGGGCGGCGACGTCTTCGAGCTCTAGCGCCCCCGCCGACGGGAGGCGATAGGCTGGGGCCGTGAGCAGACGCGCAGACGGCAGGGCCGACGACGAACTCCGCCCCGTGACCATCACCCGGGGATTCACGCAGAACCCCGCCGGTTCGGTGCTGGTGGAGTTCGGCAACACCAAGGTGCTGTGCACCGCCAGCGTCGAGCTGGGCGTGCCCGGCTGGCGCCGCGGATCGGGCCAGGGTTGGCTGACCGCCGAGTACTCGATGCTCCCCGGCGCCACCCACGAGCGCAGCCGCCGCGAGTCCACCAAGGGCAAGGTCGGCGGCCGCACCCACGAGATCTCCCGCCTCATCGGCCGGTCGCTGCGCGCCTGCATCGACCTCGCGGCGCTGGGCGAGAACACGATCGCCATCGACTGCGACGTGTTGCAGGCCGACGGCGGCACCCGCACCGCGTCGATCACCGGCGCCTACGTCGCGCTGTGCGACGCCGTGACCTACCTCGGCGCCGCCGGCAAGCTGACCGACCCGCAGCCCATCTCGTGCGCGATCGCCGCCGTCTCGGTGGGCGTCGTCGACGGCCGCGTCCGGCTCGACCTGCCGTACGAGGAGGATTCGCGCGCCGAGGTCGACATGAACGTCGTCGCCACCGACACCGGCACCCTCGTCGAGGTGCAGGGCACGGGCGAGGGAGCCACCTTCGCCCGCACCACCCTCGACTGGATGCTCGACTCCGCGGTCGCCGGCACCGAGAAGCTCTTCGCCGTGCAGAAGGAGGCGCTCGCGGCGCCGTACCCGGGCGTGCTGCCGGAGTTCGAGGGCGAACAGAAGAAGAAGTTCGGGCAGTGACCGGCACCCGGCTGCTGCTCGCCTCGCGCAACGCGAAGAAGCTCCGCGAGCTGCGGCAGGTCGTCGCCGACGCGGGCATCGTCGGTCTCGAGGTCATCGGGCTCGACGAGGTCCCGGCCTTCGAGGAGCTGCCCGAGGACGCGCCGTCGTTCGAGGGCAACGCGCTCATCAAGGCCCGGCAGGGCTACGAGCGGACCGGACTGCCCTGCCTCGCCGACGATTCCGGCATCTGCGTCGACGCCTTGAACGGCATGCCCGGCGTGCTCTCGGCGCGCTGGTCCGGCCGCCACGGGGACGACCCGGCGAACACCGCCCTGCTGCTCGCGCAGATCTCCGACACCCCGGACGAGCGGCGCGGCGGCGAGTTCGTCTCGGCGTGCGCCCTCGTGGACGGCACGGGGGAGCGGACGGTGCGCGGCACCTGGCGCGGCACCGTCCTGCGGGAGCCCCGCGGCGACGGCGGGTTCGGCTACGACCCGGTCTTCCTCCCCGACGGCTCGGACCGCACCGCCGCGGAGCTGACCGCGGAGGAGAAGAACGCGATCAGCCACCGCGCGCGGGCGCTCGCCCAGCTGGTGGAGCCGCTCCGGGCACTCGCGGCGCGCGTCCCCGAGTAGCGCCGCTCCGCGCGGTAATGTCGCCGCGTGAAGCGCAGACCGTCGGGAGCGCGGGGTGGCCGCGTGGCCATCGCGCTGCTGTCGGCCGTCGTGCTCGCCGTCACCGGAACCGTCTGGTGGAGCACCAATCTGGTGATCGGCGGCTTCAACGTCTCGCGCGCGCTCGCCGAGGCCAAGGTGGCGAAGTCCACGGGCGGTGCGAAGAACATCCTGCTGATGGGGCTGGACACCCGGCGTGATCAGAACGGCGACCCGCTGCCCGCCGACGTCCTCGAGCAGCTGCACGCCGGTACCAGTGACAACGGCGGCTACAACACCAACACGCTGATCCTCCTGCACGTGCCCGCGGACGGGAAGAAGGTGACCGCCTTCTCGATCCCGCGCGACGACTACGTGACCTTCATGGGCGTCGAGTCGAAGAAGAAGGGGAAGATCAAGGAGGCGTACGGCACCCGCAAGGCCGAGGTCGAGGACAAGCTGGCCGCGACGGGCGTCTCCGACCGCAAGGAGCTCGAGAGCAAGGCCCGGGAGTCGGCGCGCGCCGCGACCATCGCCACCGTCGGCCGGCTCGTGGGCGTGCCGATCGATCACTTCGCGGAGGTCAGTCTCGTCGGCTTCTACGACCTCGCGCAGACCCTGGGCGGCGTCGAGGTGTGTCTCAACAACCCGGTGCGCGACAGCTACTCCGGCGCCGCCTTCCCCGCCGGTCGGCAGAAGCTGAACGCCGCGCAGTCGCTGGCCTTCGTCCGGCAGCGGCACGGGCTCGCCGACGGCGACCTCGACCGCACGCACCGGCAGCAGGCGTTCATCGCCGGCGTCATGGTGCAGCTGCAGAAGCAGGGCGTCTTCGGCGACGTCCGGAAGCTGCAGTCCCTGATCGCCGTGGCGCAGAAGGACGTCGTCGTCTCCGACGGCTGGGACCTGCAGGAGTTCGCGCAGCAGGCCGGCCAGATCGCGGGGACGAACCTCACGTTCACGACGCTGCCAGTGCTCGGCTACGACATGATCGACCAGCAGGCCGTGAACCTGGTGGATCCGAAGGCCATCCGTGCGCAGGTGCAGAAGGCCTTCGGGCAGTCCGTGCACGAACCCGATGACGCCGAGGAGACCTCCGACGCCACCGAGGCCGCCGGCGCGACGCCGGCTCCGAAGCCCGTGGGCTTCACCGCGCCCCGCGCGCCGGGTACGACGACGATGCCCACGTCCGCCGCGGCGGGCCCGGTGCCCGACTCCGGGACGACCCTGCGCGGCGGCGAGATCCCCTGCGTCGACTGACGCGACCGGCGTCTCGGTAGGGTCGACCCGTCCCGTCATCCAGCCGGAAGGTGCCCCATGTCGAAGCCCACGAACCGAATCCGCCTCGGTGCGGCGGTGCTCGCCGTCGCCGCGCTCACCCTCACCGGCTGCACGAAGCAGGGCGGCGACACCACCTGCGAGAACTACCAGAAGATGTCCGACGCGGACCAGCGCGACCAGGTGACGAAGCTGTACAAGGACAAGCACGGCGACGAGCCCTCGGCGCTCGTGATCACGGGACTGCAGCAGCAGGCGATCGTCTACTGCAAGACGGCGGGCAAGCCGGATTCGAAGATCAAGGAGATCCCGATCTCCTGACGGATCGTGCTCGTACGGCGAAGGCGCCGACTCCCGGTGGAGTCGGCGCCTTCGTGGTGCGTGGGGCGATCAGTACTGCGAGCAGGTCGACGCGACGACGCCGATCGTCTGGTTGATCTTCCCCTGGTTCTGGCTGTAGTACGCCGCGAGCTGCGGGTTCTGCCGGCCCAGCTCGTGGATCCGGGCGGTGCGCTCGGCGGGCGGCAGCGTCAGGATCCGTTCGGCCTCGGCGCGGCCACCGGGCACCTGATTCACCATCGTCGCCGCCTCGGGCGCGACGGCGACCAGCGCGCGTTCGACCTGGGCCACCGTGCAGTTCGTGCCGGGTACCGGGTCGGACGGTGCCGCCTGCGCCATCGCGGCGGGGGCCAGGGCGAGGGCGCCGGCAGCGCCGGCGGTGGCGGCGATCTTCCATCGTGTGAGCATGTCGTTCTCCCTTCGTCGTCGCTCGGATCCACCGGTGGGCGGTCCGAGCCACTCCTCCGAACGTAGCGGGGCGAAACTGAGTTCCTCCGAAGAGAATTCACAGGCATTCACAGGCGGCGGGATCCTGCGGGCGGGAAAACCCTCTATCGCCTGGAGCTTCTTTCATGAGAAAGCGACGAGGAGATCTCCGCAAACGGCATCCTCTGTTGTCCTATGTCCGCCGGTGATTGGCAGGCGGTGTGGTAGCGGTGCGTTGCGTGCGGGCGTGTCCGACTGTTCGGAGGCCTCCTACCTGCCCTGTTGTCGATTCGGTGCGCTATGTTGAACATCATGAATCCAGGCCATCGGTCGGAGGTCGCGGCGACCTCGGCATTCGCGCTGCCTCTCGTTGCGCTGGTGCTGCTGTCCGGCTTCAACGGCTTGAGCCCCGATCTGGTGTCGAAGGTCCGGGTGGATCTTGTGCTGATCGGCTTGGCGGTCTGCGCGCTGGGAGGGTTGGGCCTGCTGTCGCTCGGTCGAGGTGCTGGAATCCTCGGCTCCGTCGCCGCCGTCGTGCTCGGGCTCTGCGACATCGGAGCGATGATCGCCGGCGCATCTGCCCTGTCGGCGATCTCGAGCGGCGACGTACCCGGGTTCGCCGCCGGGCTCGGCCAGGTGGTGGCGGTGGCATTGGCGGGCGCCGGCGTTGCGTTCGTGGTCCACCTCGCAACATTCACGCGGCCCGAGCGGGGCGACGGCGCACCTTCGCGCGAGGCCTGACGGCCACGCCGCCCGCCGAGCGCCGCCAGGCCATCGGCAGCGCGCACCTGCGCCGGTCTCGTTGCCTTGCTGCTGATGTGGAGGATGAGTTGATCGGCGGCGGGCGCGTTCCTCGTTCCGGCCCGGGGTGCCCGAGGCGTAGGAGCTCCGGCCGGCCGGTGGCTCGACTCTAGAGCAGCGCGCGGACGGCCGTCGCGGCCGCCGCGACGACGAGGGGGAGGCCGAACATCGCGGCCAGGCCCGTCGGGCTCAGCTGCTCGCGGACGTGGAACATGTAGTCGCCCCATCCCTCGGCCGATTCGGTTCCGCGGACGACGACCCACGACGGACGCCACCAGCACAGCACGATCCAGTCGAAGATCAGGTCGATCACGCAGAACGCGAACAGGGTCGCGAAGGCCATCCCGTAGGCCTGCAGGAATCCGGAGGCGGGGGCACCGTCGATCCAGGTGTACGTGGCGCCGAACACCGCTCCGACGAGCGCCACCAGGAAGGCGGTGGCGAGCAGGGTGCCGCGGCGCCGTTCGGCCGCCGAGAACTCGGGCATCAGGGCGCGCACGTCGGCGGGGTAGTCACCCGCGAGAGCCGCCTGGCCCCACGTGGCGGAGGCGAACAGCGCGACGGTGGGGAGGAGCAGCAGCGGCAGTGCGACGCCGAGGAAGTGCGAGAGCCACATAGGTAAACCTTACCTATGTGACGAAGCGGTGTGGGAGGGTGCGCCCGGGGAGACTTGAACTCCCACACCCTGAGGTACTGGAACCTAAATCCAGCGCGTCTGCCAATTCCGCCACGGGCGCGTGCGGCAGTGGATGGTTCTCCGCTGCGGCGCAGGTCACGATACCGGCATTCGGACACCGCCGGGTTGACGGGTACCGTCGAGGTCGTGAAACGTCGTCGTCATCGCCCCGCGCTGATCGCGTTCGTCGTGATCGCCGCCGTGGCGTTCCTGGCGCTCGGCTGGTGGCAGTGGGGGCGCTTCGAGTCCACCGCGGGCTCCGCGCGGAACCTCGGCTACGCCCTGCAGTGGCCGCTCTTCGCCGTCGCGGCGGTCTGGGGCTACCGCCGGTTCGTGCAGCTCGAGGACGAGGCGGAGCTGCAGGACCGGCTCGTCGCCGAGGCCGAGGGAGGCGCGGATGCCGCGCCCGAGAATTCCCCCGTCGAGCGACCGGCCCTCGCGCCGCGGTCGACGGTCGCGCCCGCGGGCACGCTGACCGCGATCCCGGACGGCTTCCTGCCCACCCGGGTGACGGCACCGTCGGCCCCCGACACCGCGCCGGACGACCCGGCCCACGACGAGTACAACAAGCTCCTCGCCGAACTGGCGGGGAGCGAGCAGACCGAGGAGAAGAAGTGACCGACGCACCCGCGCCGACGGCGGAGAAGCTGGCGGCCAAGCGCCGCGACCAGGTGAGCGGCGCGCTCAAGCGCTACCGCTTCATGGCGAACTTCACCGGCTACTTCCTGCTCATCCTGTGCGCGGAGATGATCTACAAGTACCTGCTGGCGCCCGCCTTCGACTGGCCGATCCCGGGCTGGCTCGGGCTCATCGCGGTCATCCACGGCTGGGGCTACTTCATCTACCTGATCCTCACGGTGGACCTGGGCGTCAAAGTGCGCTGGCCCGCGCCCCGCTTCCTGCTGACGCTGCTCGCGGGCACCATCCCGCTGCTGGGCTTCTACTTCGAGAAGAAGAACTCGGACGAGATCCGCGCGCAGTTCGACCTCTGACGCGCTGAACGAACGACGCCGCCCGCTCCTTCAAGGAGCGGGCGGCGTTCGTCGTCCGGGGGCGATCAGGCGTAGATCGCGTCGACCTCGTCGCCGTACTTGTCCATGACGACGTTGCGCTTGACCTTGAGCGTCGGGGTGAGCTCGCCGCCCTCGATGGTGAAGTCTGTGCTGAGCACGCTCCACTTCTTCACCTGCTCGGCCTTGGAGACCAGCGCGTTCGCGGTCCCCACGGCGGACGCGATCTCGGCGAGCAGGACGTCGTTGGCGGCGGCCTCCTCGAGCGTCATCTCGGCCGGCAGCCCGTGCGCCGCGAGCCAGCCCGGCAGCGCCTCCTGATCGAGGGTGATGAGCGCACCGACGAAGGGCTGCTTGTCGCCCACGAGCATCGCCTGCGAGACCAGCGGGTGCTGGCGCAGCGCGTCCTCGGTCTGTGCGGGCGCGACGTTCTTGCCCGCCGCGGTGACCAGGATCTCCTTCTTGCGGCCCGTGATCGACAGGTAGCCGTCGGCGTCGAGGGAGCCCAGGTCGCCGGTGTGGAACCAGCCGTCCTGCAGCGCCTCGGCGTTCGCCTCGGGCAGGCCCCAGTAGCCGCCGAAGACGACGGGACCGCGGAGCAGGACCTCGCCGTCGTCCGCGATGGCGACCTCGTTGCCGGGCACGGGCCGGCCGACGGTGCCGATCCGCTGCTCGGTAGGCGTGTTGCAGGTGATGGCCGCGCTCGTCTCGGAGAGGCCGTAGCCCTCGTAGACGGTGACGCCTGCGCCGCGGAAGAAGTGGCCGAGGCGCGCGCCGAGCGGCGCGCCACCGGAGACGGCGCAATCGCACTGGCCGCCGAGCGCCTCGCGCAACTTGGAGTAGACCAGCTTGTCGAACAGGGCGTGCTTGAGCTTGAGCACGAGCCCGGCGCCGCCCGTGTCCCGGGCCTTGCTGAACTCGATGGAGGTGTCCACCGCGGCGTTGAAGATCTTGCCCTTGCCGGCCTCCTCGGCCTTCGCGCTCATGGTGTTGTACACCTTCTCGAAGACGCGCGGCACGCTGAGGATGTAGGTCGGCTTGAGCTCGCCGAACAGGCCCGTCAGGTTCGACAGGTCGGCCGTGTGCGCGACCCGGATCGAGTGCTGGACCGCGGCGACGGAGATGGCGCGCGCGAAGATGTGGGCGAGCGGCAGGAACATCACCGTGCTGGCGTTCTGCCCGGCCATCTTGTCCAGGCCCGCGTGGATCGCGTCGTACTCGCTGAGCAGGTTGTCGTGGGTGAGGACGACACCCTTGGGCTTGCCGGTCGTGCCCGACGTGTAGACGAGCGTCGCCTCCGCGGCGGCGTCGACGGCGGTCGCGCGCGCGAGGTAGTCCTCGTCCGAGACGCCGGCGCCGTCGGCCACCAGGGCGTCGACCAGGCCGTCCTCGATGACCCACACCTGCGTGTCGGCGGGCACGCCCGCGGCGATCCGGTCGGCCGTGGCCCGGGTGTCGGTGATGAGCGCGACGGACCCGGAGTCCGCGAGGATGTGCTCGACCTGCGCGGCCGAGTTCGACTCGTACACCGCCACCGTCGAACCGCCGACGGACCAGTTCGCGTAGTCGAGGAGCGCCCACTCGTACCGCGTGGGGCTCATGATCGCGATCCGGGTGCCCGGCGCGATCCCGCGGGCGATGAGGCCCTTACCGACCGCGGTGATCTGCTCGTTGAACTGGGCGGCGGTCACGGGCGACCAGCCGGAACCGGAGGGGCGCAGGAACAGTTCCGTCGACGGTGCCGACGACGCGAGATCGCGGACCCGCGTGGTCAGATTGTCGGACGGTGCGTGGGTCCGGGTCGGTTCCGTGGACTCGATGCGCAACTTCATCTCCTCATGCAGATAGTGGAATGAGCACAACCTATCGGAGGATGTCCGATTCCGATAGTGTTTCGCGTGCGCGGCGGATACCGCTTATGCTGGGGAAACAATGTCTGATGAATTCGGTGCTGAGCGCACCGCCCCCGCCGCCGTCGTCAACGACGCGCAGGCTCCGGAGAACGAAGCCGAACCGGTGACCTTCCTCGACCTCGGAATCGATGAGCGCGTGCTGCGCGCTCTCGCCGAGGTCGGCTACGAGAACCCCTCGCCGATCCAGGCCGCCACCATCCCGCCGCTGCTCTCCGGCAGCGACGTCGTCGGCCTCGCGCAGACCGGCACCGGTAAGACCGCCGCGTTCGCCGTGCCCGTGCTCTCCAAGATCGACGGAGACAGCCGCAAGCCGCAGGCGCTCGTGCTGGCCCCCACCCGCGAGCTCGCGCTGCAGGTGTCGGAGGCCTTCGGCAAGTACGCAGTGCACATGCCCAACATCACCGTGCTGCCGATCTACGGCGGCCAGAGCTACGGCGTGCAGCTCTCGGGCCTGCGCCGCGGCGCGCAGATCATCGTCGGTACCCCGGGCCGCGTGATCGACCACCTCTCCAAGGGCACCCTCGACCTGTCGAACCTCGAGTTCCTGGTGCTCGACGAGGCCGACGAGATGCTCACCATGGGCTTCCAGGAGGACGTCGAGCGGATCCTCGCCGACACCCCGGAGTTCAAGCAGGTCGCGCTGTTCTCGGCGACCATGCCGCCGGCGATCCGCAAGATCTCCAAAAAGTACCTGCACGACCCGGTCGAGGTCACCGTCAAGTCGAAGACGGCGACGGCGTCGAACATCACGCAGCGCTACCTGCAGGTCGCGCACCAGCGCAAGCTCGACGCGCTCACCCGCCTCCTCGAGGTGGAGGAGTTCGACGGGATGATCATCTTCGTCCGCACCAAGTCGGCCACCGAGGAGCTCGCCGAGAAGCTGCGTGCCCGCGGGCACGCGGCCGCCGCGATCAACGGCGATATCGTGCAGGCGCAGCGCGAGCGCACGATCGGCCAGCTCAAAGAGGGCAAGATCGACATCCTCGTCGCCACCGACGTCGCCGCCCGCGGCCTCGACGTCGAGCGGATCAGCCACGTCGTGAACTACGACATCCCGCACGACACCGAGTCGTACGTGCACCGGATCGGCCGTACCGGCCGTGCCGGCCGCAAGGGCGACGCCCTGCTCTTCGTGACCCCGCGCGAGCGGCACCTGTTGCGCGCCATCGAGAAGGCCACCCGGCAGCCGCTCACCGAGATGGGGCTGCCGTCGGTCGAGGACGTCAACGCGCACCGCGTGGAGAAGTTCGGCGAGTCCATCACCGAGAATCTCACCAACGACCACCTGCAGATGTTCCGCAGGCTGATCGAGGACTACGTGGGCGCCAACGACGTGCCTCTGGTCGACGTGGCCGCGGCGCTGGCGCTGCAGTCGCGCGACGGTGCCTCGTTCCTGCTCAAGCCCGATCCGCCGGAGCGCGAGCGCAACGCCCGCGACCGCAAGGACCGCGACTTCGGTGACCGCGACGCTCGGCCCGCCCGGGGCCGGGACCGGGATCACGACCGGGAGCCGTCGACCCATCGCAAGACGGGCCGCCCGATGGTGCCGTACCGGATCGCGGTGGGGAAGCGGCAGCACGCCACCCCGTCGCAGATCGTCGGCGCGATCGCCAACGAGGGCGGGCTGCGGCGCAGCGACTTCGGGCACATCAGCATCCGCCCGGATCACAGCATCGTGGAGCTGCCGGACGATCTGGACCGGGACGTCTTCGACGCGTTGGAGCGGACCCGCATCTCGGGTCAGCTGATCAACCTCGAGCGCGACCCGGGCGCACCGTCGGGCCGGCCGAGCGCGGGCAAGCAGCGTTTCCGCGCGGGCCGCAAGCGGTGACGAGCGTGTCGGCGTTTGCTCACAGATGTATTAACCTTTAGTCAAGGTGTAGCTCGACCCGGGCGCGCCGACTGTCGGCTGCGGCCGACCCGAGAGACTCGAGGAGCGCATGACCGCCGCCGGTGACCAGGGCGACGGCCCCGGTGGCCGTCGGGATCGCGTCGTCCGTCTGCTGCAGTACCTGGACGAGCTGATCCGGTCCCGGTCCGTCGTGACGCGGGACCTCGACGATCACCTCGCGGTGCTGCCGCTCACCGGCGACGGTGCCCTCACCGACAGCTGGGACGCCGACGCCAAGCCCGGCGCCACCATCTTCACGGTGCCGCGTGACGACGCCCCGGACTCGCCGCACTCCCGGATGCTGCGCGTCTTCGACGAGCTGACCGACCACCCGGAGTCGGTGGAGCTGGTGCTCGCCTCCGGCCTGCTCACCGCGCGCGACGGCGACACCGCCATCCGCGCGCACCTCCTCACGCAGCCCGTGCTGCTCGAGCGCGACCGGCGCGGCAAGCGGCTGACGGTGGTGCTCCCGCGCGACTCCGTGCCCCGCGTCGAGGACTCGCTGCTGCTCGCCGGGCTCCCGTCGTTCGACCTCTCCGGCTCCGCCGAACTGCAGACGGAGCTGCGCGAGAACGCCCGCACCGTGCTCGATCCCGCGTGCCAGGAGTTCACGTCGACGTGGCTCGGCGCCGCGGCGAAGGACGGGGGAGCGCACGTCGAGTTCGCTCCGGCGCTCGTCCTCCGCACCCGCGGTTCGGCGCCCCTGCTGGGCTTCTACGACGCGATGAAGGCCGACGTCGCCGACCCCGAGCGCGACGTGCCGATCGGGCTCGCGCAGCTCGTCGAGGGCGTGAGCTCGGAGGAGCGGATCCGGCAGCTCGCGGTGGACGGCGCGATGAGCCCGCTCGAGCTTCTGGACGAGGCCTACTACGTGCTGCCGTCCAACGTCGAGCAGCGGGACATCCTGGCGCACATGGGCGCCGACTCCGGCGTCGTGGTCGAGGGACCGCCCGGGACCGGCAAGACCCACACCATCGCGAACCTGCTGGCCGCGCTGCTCGCCAAGGGGCAGCGCGTGCTGGTCGTCTCCGAGAAGGCGCAGGCCCTCGCCGTGCTCGAGGAGAAGCTACCGCCGGAGGTGCGCCAGCTGGTCGTGTCCGTCACCGACGTGACCAAGGACGGCTCGGCCTCGCTCGCCGCGTCGGTCACGGAGATCGCCACCCGCAAGTCCACCTATTCCGAGGCCCTCGCCGACGCCGAGATCCGCGACCTGCGGGCCAAGCGCGACCGCGCGATCGAGCGCCGCGAGGAGCTGGTCCGCGAGGTCTGGTCGCTGCGCACCGCCGAGAGCGAGGACTCCGACTGGCTGGCGTCGGCCTACTCCGGCAAGCCGGCGGAGATCGTCGCCCAGGTCCGCCGGGACGCCGACAAGTACTCCTGGCTGCCCGGCCCCGTCGACGGCGCGGTGCCCCCGCTCGACACCCGCGATTTCGACCGCCTCGTCGCCCTGCTGCGGCGCAACGACGAGAACTTCTCGCGCCGCCTCGCGCACAACCTTCCGAACCTCTCCGAGGTCCCCGACGCCGACGAGCTCGAGGCGCTGTGCGCCACCCTCGCCGATTCCCCGTTGGCGGGCGCCGACAGCGGCGCGCTGACGCACGTCCTCGGCGGCGTCGACGCCGATCGCCTCGCCGTGATCCGGGCCCGCGCCGACCTGATCCACGAACTCGTGGGGCGGGTGCGCCGCTACCCGCCGTCCGCGCAGCTGCTGGCCGAGGACATGCTCATCGGGGACCGCGCGCACCTCGCCGCGAGGTTGGGCGGCCTGGAGGAGCAGATCGCCACGGCCCGCAACGCCGACGGCGAGCTCGAGGGCGTCGTCGTCCAGCTCAGCGACACCCCGGACGCCAACGATCGCGCCGCGATCGAGGACTACGCGCGCCACCTCTCCCTGGGCAACGAGCCGCGCAAGCGGTTCCGCAAGCCCGAGCAGAAGCAGTTCGAGGCGACCGGTCTCGGCATCGTCGTCGACGGTGTCGACGGGGCCGACAAGGCGCACCTGCGCGCCGCCGCACAGCATCTCAAGGTCGAGGACGTGATCGGCCGCGTCGGCGACGTACTGCGCGCGCTCGGGCTCGAGGCACCCGCGACCGACCCGTCCGGCCGCACCGCGACGCGGGGCCGCAGCGAGCGGCTCAGCCAGGCCGCCGACCAGCTGCTGCGCGCACGCACCGTCGTGCGCCTCGTCGCCGAACGGGATCGCCTGGTGGAGGCCATGCAGGCCCTCTCCGAGCACGCGCCGCGACCCAAGGACCTCGCCGAGACGGATCAGACCGCCCGCCAGGTGATCGCGATCTCCGCCGCCGCCGGTGCGCGCGACGCGCACAGCCGGCTCGACGCCATCCGGGTGCAGGTACAGGAGATGGTCGAGCGCGGACCGTCGCCCGAGGGCGACGCGATGGTCGCCGCCCTGCGCGGCTACAAGTACCCCGCGATCCGCGACGCCCGCCGCGCCTGGGACGCCGCCCGCGCCGAGCGCGACGACCGCGGCGCGCTGGACCTCCTCGCGCTGCGCCTGCGGACCAAGGCGCCCGCCCTGTTCGACCTCGTCGCCCGCACCGCCGACGACCCCGTGTGGGACGTCCGGGTGCCCGAACTGGCCGCGGCCTGGTCGTGGCGCCGCGCGGTCACCTGGGCCGCGTCCCGCGTGCACCCCGGAGACGACGCCCAGCTCGAGGCCGACCTGCAGGCCGCGGAGCAGGACGTGGCGCACTACACCACCCGGATCGCGACGGCGAGCGCGTGGCGGCAGTGCCTGCGCCGCATGACCTTCGACGAGATCCAGGCGCTGCACGCCTACCGCGACCACGTCTCCTCGATCGGCCGCGGCTCCGGCCGGCACGCCGAGCGCTTCCGCGTCGCGGCGCGCGAGGCGATGCGGCAGGCGCAGTCCGCCGTCCCCGCGTGGATCATGCCGATCTCGCAGGTCGTCGCGTCGATCTCCCCGGAGCGCAACGCCTTCGACGTGGTCATCGTCGACGAGGCCAGCCAGGCCGACATCACCAGCTCCTTCCTGTTGTGGCTCGCTCCGCGCGTGATCGTCGTGGGCGACGAGAACCAGTGCGCGCCCTCGGCGTTCACCGGCGTCAGCCTCGACGACGTCTTCGCCCGGCTGGACGCCCAGCTGCCCGACATCCCGCCCTACCTGCGCGACTCGCTGACCCCGCGGTCCAGCCTTTTCACCCTGCTGCGCACCCGCTTCGGGCACACCGTGCGGCTCCGCGAGCACTTCCGGTGCATGCCGGAGATCATCGACTTCAGCTCGCGCCAGTTCTACAGCGATGCGCCGCTGATCCCGGTGCGGCACTACGGCGCCGACCGCCCCGTCCCCCTGCGCGTCACGCACGTGCCGAAGGCGAAGGTCGTGGGCGAGGGCGCGCGGATCAGCAACCCGACGGAGGCGCAGGCCATCGTCGACCAGCTGGTGCGCTGCTTCGCCGACCCGCTCTACGCCGGACGCACCTTCGGCGTGATCGCGCTGCAGGGCCAGGGGCAGGTCGACGAGCTGTACCGGCGGCTGCGCGAGAGCATCGACCCCGACGAGTGGGACGCCCGTCGCCTGCGCGTGGGTACGCCCCCCGACTTCCAGGGCGACGAGCGTGACGTCGTGCTCCTGTCGATGGTCGTCGCGCCGGACTACCGCTTCCGCGCGCTGACCGGCCGCGACTTCCAGCGCCGGTTCAACGTCGCCGCGTCCCGCGCCCGCGACCAGCTGTGGCTGTTCACGTCCGTCGACGAGCAGGACCTCAAGGCGAACGACCTGCGCGCCTCGCTGTTGCGCTACGTCACCCGCGCGGACGTCGAAGTGGCGCAGCCGATGCCGCCCGACGTGCCGACGGATCGTCGCGTCGAGCCCTTCGACAACCTCTTCGAGCAGCAGGTCTTCGTGCGGCTGCGCGACATGGGCTACCACGTCAACCCGAAGGTCGTGGTGAACAACCGCTCCATCGACCTCGTGGTCACCGGCGAGCAGGGCCGGCTCGCCGTCGAGTGCGACAGCGCCGACTTCGCCTCGACGCCCGAGCAGGCCCGGTCCGACATCGAGCGCGAGCGCGAGCTCCGACGGTGCGGCTGGGAGTTCGTCCGCGTCCGCGAGTCCGTCTTCGCGACCGACGCCGACGCCGCGATGTCCGTCGTGGTGCAGGCGCTGGACCACCGAGGCGTCCGCCCGCTGACCCTGCAGCGCGCCCTCACCGTCGGCGAGCGCGCCGACGACGGCTCCGTCGAGCTGTGGGAGCCCGTCGGGCTCGACATCGATACGGAGTAGGCCGCCCGCCACCCGGGTGACCCCGGATCAGGCGCGCGAGTACTCCGACGCCACCCGGACCAGCTCGGGGTCGGGGCGGACGCCCGTGTAGAGCACGAACTGCTCCGCGGCCTGCAGCGCGATGACCTCCGCACCGGTGATCACCGTCGTGCCCGCGGCGCGCCCGGCCCGCACCAGCGGCGTCTCGGGCGGCATCGCCACCACGTCGAAGACGGTGTCCGCCGCCGCGACGAGCGCCGCCGGGAAGGAGAGGTCCTCGGCCGCCGGACCGCCCGCCATGCCGACGGGTGTCGCGTTGACGAGGACCCGCGCACCGTCGGGCGCCTCGGTCGCGTGTCGGAAGCCGTACAGGTCCGCGAGCGCGGAACCGGCGCCCGCGTTGCGGGCCACCACGGTCACGTCGGCGCAGCCGTGGTCGCGCAGGGCGGCGACCACCGCCTTCGCCATGCCGCCCGAGCCGCGGACCGCGACCGGCAGCGCCGGATCGACGCCGTGCGAGGCCAGCAGGGAGGCGACCGCGGCGTAATCGGTGTTGTACGCGTGCAACACGCCGCCCTCGTTGACGATCGTGTTCACCGAGTCGATCGCACTCGCCGACGGCTCCATCACGTCGACCAGCTCGATCACCGCCTCCTTGAACGGCATCGAGATCGCGCAACCCCGCACGCCGAGCGCCCGCACGCCGCCGATGGCCGCAGGCAGGTCCGAGGTGGTGAAGGCCTTGTAGAGGTAGTTCAGGCCGAGCTCGCGGTACAGGTAGTTGTGGAACCGGGTGCCGATGCTGCTGGGCCGGCCGGACAGCGACATGCACAGCACGGTGTCGCGGTCGGGCATGGCGATCGAGTCGTTCACCCCGCTCACCCTAATCCGGCGGATCGGGAACCGCGGGCGCACCTGGTGCGTCCAATTGATGTGACGGATTTCCAGGGCATCGGTCAGACCGCGTGGGAGCAGATGTCGGTCTCCGAGATACGGCACTTCGCGCGCGGGCTCTCCGGTTCTGGGGTCGCGGCGGACGCGCGTGCGATCGGCAGCGCGGGGAACTCGCACGCCGACAGCCTGGCGGAGCTGCAGCGCGACGCGGGTCTCCTGAGCGCCCGCTGGCGCGGCGAGGCCAAGGACCAGTCGTACGTCGAGATCGGCCAGTACACCGACCGCGCGTACACGAACGCCGTCGCGCTGCGCCGGCTGGTGGGCGACGTCGAGGATCTGTCCGACACCGCGACGACCACGAACGGGAAGTTCAGCGACCTGCCCGATCCGCCCTCCCGCGACGAGGTGTGGTCGAACTCCGGCTATCGGAACCAGGTCGCGGAGAGCGTGCGCAGCACCTACTCCGCGCCGGTCCAGACATCCGCGTCCACCCTGCCGCTGGGGGAGAGCCGCGGCCGCACCGACTTCCGCCACGTCGGGCCCGCGGCGACCAAGAACAACGCCGCGGGCACCGGGGCGCCGACGGAGCCGGGGACGGTGTCCCCGACCGACGGCGCCGGCACGGGCGACGGCGGGACGACGGACACGGGCACCGGTGCCGGGACCGACACGGCGGTGACCGGGACGGACCCCGTCGACACTGCGACGACGGGCACGGACACCGCCGCGGACGAGGCCGGCACCGGCACGGGAACGGGGACGGGTGGCGGCGCGGGAACGGGGAGCGGCACCGGCGGCGGCGACACCGGCGCGGGCGCGGGCGCGGGGCTCGGGAGCAGCAGCGACCCGACGACGGACGACGCGACCTACGATCCGCCGGCCGATACCGCGACGCCGTCGTCGCTGCTCTCGCCGTCCACGGGCGTGCCCCTCACGTCGGCCGCCCGCACCGGCGCCGGGCTGTCGGGGATCGGCGGCCGCGGCGACGTCGGGCGCACCGCCTCGCCGCTCGGCCTGCGGCAGGACGCCGCGGTCGCGCGATCCGCGGCGCCGCAGGTCGGCACGGGAGCGACCACCACGGGCGCGCGGCCCTCGACGGGGCCCTACGGCATGCCGGCGGCCGGCGCGGGCGCGCAGCGCGGCCAGGGCGACGGCCGCCACCGGCTGCCCGCCTACCTCATCGACCGGAAGAACGGCGAGGAGATCGTGGGCGGCATGCCGCTGGTCGGCCCCGGCGTCATCGGCCAGTGGAAGTCCGACGGTCCGCCGGACGCCCCGCGGTCGCCCGCGCCTTCGGCGCCACCCGCTACGGGCGAGTCGCGCCCGCGTTGATCGCCGCGACGAGGGCGGGCAGCGTCGTGGCCGCGGTGCCCCGCCAGTGGTACGAGGCGGCCTCGCTGAGCGGCGTGGTCTCCGGGTTGATCTCGATCACCGGGATCCCCGCCGCGAGCGCCGTCTCCGGCAGTCGCGCCGCGGGGTAGACGATGTTCGACGTGCCGATCACGAGCACCACGTCGGCCATGACCACCGCGGCCTCGGCGCGGCTCCAGGCGTCCATCGGGAGCGGCTCGCCGAACCAGACGATGCCGGGCCGCACCAGCGACAGACAGTGCATGCAGGTGGGCGGCGTGGCGCGCAGCGTCGGCTCCACGTCGGCGTCGTCGGGGAGGAACGCGTCCGACCCGAGGTAGGGCGTGCCGCAGTGCTCGCAGCGCGGCGCGAACAGGCTGCCGTGCAGGTGCGAGATGACCCGCGAGCCGGCCCGCTCGTGCAGGTCGTCGACGTTCTGCGTGACGATCGAGACGGTGCGGTGCGAGGCCAGCTCGGCGAGGGCGATATGACCGTCGTTGGGATCGGCCTGCCGCGCGACGTGCGCGCGCCACTGGTACCAGCCCCAGACCAGGGCGTTGTCGCGGCTCCAGCCGTCGACGGACGCGATCGCCTCCGGGTCGTACTGCTCCCAGAGACCCGTCTGCGCCTCGCGGAAGGTGGCGATGCCGGATTCGCGGCTCATGCCCGCGCCGGTGAGCACCGCGATGGACTCGGCGGAACGCACCAACTCCGCCACGGCGGCGGGGACGGGGATTGCGGCGGGGCGGTCGGAAGGGTGCATTCCGGGCTGCATCGGCACAGACTACCGACCGTCGACGGGGCGATGGGGTAGGTAACGATTCGATAACAACTGCTACTCGCGGGAAACATCGGTGATCGTGGTCACGTGGTGGTGGACCTGCGTGGATTCATGGGTGTATCGGCAGTCGGATACACCCGTGAATCGATATCTCCAAGCTACTCGCCGGTATACCGACTGGTTACATATCTGCACGTCAGAGGTAGTGCGAATCCTGTGGTCTCATGGAATACGGGTTTTCCGCGGGCCTGCCGCGGACGTGCCGTCATAGCGGCGCGCAGCGAGCTGATCCGAGGAGATTCATGACTGTCGACGACTTCGTCACCGCCAATGCACGCACCGCCAAGGGACCGCGAAGCAACGACGCGCTGGTGGACAGGTTGGCAGCGGGGGAGCAGTACGCGCTCACCTTCGGCGGCCAGGGCGGCCCCTGGCTGCCCGGTCTGGTCTCGCTCCTGGAGCAGACCGGCCTGGCCGACGATCCCGAGTACCGCGACCTCTTCGACGGCTTCGTCGCGCGCGCCGACAGCGTGCTCGAGCCCGTCCGCGCCGAGCTGCTCCGGGCGCAGGCCCTGACCTTCGACCCGATGCGCTGGCGCGACGCCTCGATCGCCGCCTCCGAGGCCGAGACCACCGACGAGGACGAGGACCAGGCGCAGGCCGCCGCGGGTCCGTCGGCGCGCCGGCTGCTCGCCCCGCAGGTCGACGGTGCCGTCTTCTCCGTGCCCGGCGTGCTGTTCGCGCAGCTCGTCGCCCTGTACGGCCTCGAGGCCCAGGGCCTCGACCCGTGGGACGTGCCGCCCGTCGCCGCCATCGGCCACTCGCAGGGCCTGCTCGCCGTCTCCGCCTTCGCCTCGCGCGGCAACGAGGGTGACCTCCTCGCCATCGCGCGCCTCATCGGCGCCGCGGGCCGCGTCGTCGCCCGCCGCAAGGGCCTCGTCGCCCTCGGCGGCGCCACCCCGATGATGGCGGTCACCGGCGTCCGCCGGGACAAGCTCGAGAAGCTGCTCGCCGACTTCACCGCCACCGTCGCCTTCGACGCCTGCGGCCCCGTGCTCGCTGTGCGCAACAACCGCAACTCCTTCGTGCTCACCGGCACCCCGAAGCTGCTCGCCGGCTTCCGCGAGTTCTGCGAGTCCGTCGCCGAGGCCGAGGAGGAGCAGCGCAAGGAGAAGCTCACCGGCGGCGCCGCCTTCGCGCCGAAGTTCGAGGACGTCGCGGTCGACATCGGCTTCCACCACCCCGCCCTCGCCGACGGCGTCGGCCTGGTCACGGAGTGGGCCGAGCGCTGCGGCCTCGACGCCGCCACCGCCGCCCGCCTCGCCGCGGCCGTCCTCGTGGAGCCCGTGGACTGGGTCGACGAGGTCGACGGCGCGATCGGCAAGGGCGCCCGCTGGCTGATCGACCTCGGCCCCGAGGACATCGCCACCAAGCTCTCCGCAGCCCCCGCACGCGGCCGCGGCGTCGGCCTCGTGCCCGCCACCACGCTGCGCGGCGCCCGCAACCTCTTCTCGCCCGGCGGCGTGCCGGAGCTCCCGCTCGCCTGGTCGGAGTTCTCGCCGCGCCTGGTGACCCTGCCCGACGGCCGCACCGTGCTGTCCACCCGCTTCACCGAGCTCACCGGCCGCAGCCCCATCCTGCTCGCCGGCATGACCCCGACCACCGTCGATCCCGGCATCGTCGCCGCGGCCGCCAATGCCGGCCACTGGGCCGAGCTGGCGGGCGGTGGCCAGGTGACCGAGCCGATCTTCGCCGACAACGTCGAGAAGCTGACCGCGCTCCTCGAGCCGGGCCGCGCCGCGCAGTTCAACTCGCTCTTCCTCGACCCGTACCTGTGGAAGCTGCAGCTCGGCGGCAAGCGCATCGTGCAGAAGGCCCGCGCCGCGGGCGCCCCGCTCGACGGCGTGATCATCACGGCCGGCATCCCCGAGCTGGAGGAGGCCACGGCCCTCGTCGAGGAGCTCACCGAGGCCGGCATGCGGCACGTCGCCTTCAAGCCGGGCACCGTCGAGCAGATCCGCCAGGTGGCGCGCATCGCCGCCGAGGTCCCGCAGTTCCCCGTGATCGTGCACGTCGAGGGCGGTAAGGCCGGCGGCCACCACTCCTGGGAGGACCTCGACGAGCTGCTGCTCGTGACCTACGCCGAGCTGCGCGACCGCAACAACGTCGTCCTCGCGGTCGGCGGCGGCATCGGCACGCCCGAGCTGGCGGCCCAGTACCTCTCCGGCGAGTGGTCGCGCAAGTACGGCGCCCCCGCGATGCCCGTCGACGGCATCCTCGTCGGCACCGCCGCGATGGCGACGCTCGAGGCCACGACGTCGGACGACGTCAAGCGCCTGCTCGCCGAGATCCCCGGCACCCCCGCCTGGATCGGCGCCGGCCACGCCGGCGGCGGCATGGCGTCGGGCCGCAGCCAGCTGGGCGCCGACATCCACGAGATCGACAACACCGCCTCCGCGTGCGGCCGCCTGCTCGACGAGGTCGCCGGTGACGGCGACGCCGTGGCCGAGCGCCGCGACGAGATCGTCTCCGCGATGGCCGGCACCGCCAAGCCCTACTTCGGTGACGCCGACGCGATGACCTACGCGCAGTGGCTCGAGCGCTACCTCGAGCTCTCGGTCGGCACCCGCGAGCAGCTCGCCGACGCCGACGCGAGCCGCTTCGGCGACTACGGCTGGCTGGACATCACCCACCAGGACCGCTTCCTGTCGATGCTGCACCGCGCCGAGGCGCGCCTCGCGCCCGAGGACCGCGGTCCCATCGAGACCGGCTTCGCGGACGTCACCGCGACCGACGACGCCTACGCGGCGCTCGATCGGCTGCTGCAGCGCTACCCGGAGGCGGCCGACACCCGCCTGCACCCGGCCGACGTGCCCTTCTTCGTCTCGCTGTGCCGTACCCCCGGCAAGCCGGTGAACTTCGTGCCCGTCGTCGACAAGGACGTCCGCCGCTGGTGGCGCTCCGACTCGCTGTGGCAGGCGCACTCGCCGCGCTACTCGGCCGACGAGGTGTGCATCATCCCCGGCCCGGAGGCCGTCGCCGGCATCACCCGCGTCGACGAGCCCGTCGGCGACCTGCTCAACCGCTTCGAGGCCGAGTTGGTCCGCCGCCGCCTCGGCGAGGGCGTCGTCGCGGAGGCCGTCGCCGGCCGCCGCGTCGTGCCGGGCGTCCAGTCCGTGCCGCTCGCGCGGGCCCTGGCCGCCACGAACATCCTGTGGGCCGGCCGCCTCGTGCACAGCCCGATCGCCCGCCTGGGCGCCGGCAGCACCTGGACCGTCGAGGCCGACGGTGACTCCGCCCTGCAGGCCGCCACCGGCGCCCGCCTGCGCGTGACGGGCGCGAACTCCGTCGTCCTGGAGATCCCGGTGTCGGGTACCGATCTCGTCATCCCGATCCAGGTCCCGGACAGCTGCGCCGACGGCGGCGTGCCCGTCATCGAGCTCGGCGCGGCCAGCGAGTCCATGTCGAAGCTGGTGGCTCTCGCCGCCGCGGGCGACCTGCCCGCCGTGTCCGACGGCGCCGCGACCATCGACTTCGAGTTCCGCGCCGAGGACGCCGCCGACCACGCGGCGATCACCGCGGACAGCCTTCCCGTCGGCCTGTCGGCCCTGTACGGCGACGAGCAGCTGGCCGTGCCGGACGCCTTCGTCGGCCTGTGCTGGCCCGCGTCCTTCGCCGTGGTCGGCGCCGCCACCACCGCCGAGGGCCGCCCCGTCGTCGAGGGCATGCTCGACCTGGTGCACCTCGACCACGCGATCGAGCTGGCCGCGAACCCGACGCCGGGCGCGTACCGCGCGACCGCGCGCCTCGAGGACGTGACCGCCACCGACATCGGCACCGTGGTCACCGTCGGCATCGACGTCCGCGCCCCGGGCGCCGACGCCCCGGCGGTCGTCATGACCGAGCGCTTCGCGATCCGCGGCCGCACCGGCGCCGCCGAGCTGGCCGACCCGCAGCCCGCGGGCGGCGCGCGCGGCGAGACCGCCACCGAGACCCCGCGCAAGCGACTCCGCCAGGCCGTCGTCAACGCCCCGCAGGACATGAGCGGCTTCGCCGCCGTCTCCGGCGACCACAACCCGATCCACACGTCGCAGGTCGCCGCCAGCCTGGCCGGCCTGCCCGGCCCGATCGTCCACGGCATGTGGCTCTCGGCCGCCGCGCAGCAGGTGGCCTCCGCCTCCAACGGCGACGTCATGCACCGCAAGATCCGCGGCTGGACCACGCGCTTCCTCGGCATGGTCCTCCCGGGCGACGAGGTGCAGTTCACCGTCGAGCGCGTCGGCATCGACCGCGGCGGCGAGCTGCTCGAGGTCACCGCGCGGGTCGGCGACGATCTCGTGATGGCCGCGTCGGCCGTGGCCTTCCCGGCCGTCACCGCGTACGTCTTCCCGGGCCAGGGCATCCAGGGCAAGGGCATGGGCCTGAACCAGCGCTCGCGCAGCAAGGCCGCCCGCGAGGTCTGGGACGCCGCGGACGCGCACACCCGCGAGAACCTGGGCTTCTCCATCCTCGCCGTGGTCCGCGACAACCCGCTGTCGATCCGCGCGAACGGCACCGTCTACACCCACCCCGACGGTGTGCTGTACCTGACGGAATTCACCCAGGTCGCGATGGCGACCGTCGCCTGCGCGCAGCTCGCCGAGCTCACCGAGATCGGCGCCCGCGTGGACGATCCGATCATCGCCGGCCACTCCGTGGGCGAGTACAACGCGCTGGCCTCCGCCGGCGTGCTGCCGCTCGGCACGATCCTCGAGACCGTCTTCCACCGCGGCCGCATCATGCAGCAGCTGGTGCCCCGTGACGAGCAGGGCCGCAGCCCCTACGCGATGGCCGCGCTCCGCCCGGAGCTGTTCGACGTCGACGACGCCGAGATCTCCGACTGGGTCGAGGGCAACCTCGAGGGCGCGGACGAGTTCGCCGAGATCGTCAACCTCAACCTGCGCGGCGCGCAGTACGTCGTGGTCGGCAACCAGGCCGGGCTCGACGCGCTGGAGAAGGCGATCGCCGAGCGCACGGGCAGCCCGAAGGCCTTCCAGCTGGTGCCGGGCATCGACATCCCGTTCCACTCCTCGGTCCTGCGCGACGGCGTGCCGGAGTTCGCCGCGCGCCTGCAGGAGCTGGTGCCCGCCGAGTTCGACTACACCAAGCTCGTCGGCAAGTACCTGCCGAACCTGGTCGCCCGCCCGTTCGAGCTGACCGCCGACTTCGCGGTCTCGATCCTCGACGTGGTGCCCAGCGAGCCGGTGCGTGAGCTCGTCGCCGACTGGGACGCGGCCGCCGCGAACCCGATGGCCACGGCCCGCACGCTGCTCATCGAGCTGCTGGCGTGGCAGTTCGCCAGCCCGGTCCGGTGGATCGAGACGCAGGATCAGCTGCTCATCGACACCGACCACGGCGGCCTGGGCGTCGAGCGGTTCATCGAGGTGGGCCTCGCGTCCGCCCCGACGCTGGCGAACCTCGCCAGCCGCACCCTGGCCCTGGCCTCGTACCAGCGCGCCGCCGCGACGGTGCTCAACGCTGAGCGCGACGCCGCGAAGGTCTTCGCGACCGACGAGGACGTGGAGGAGGACGAGGGCACCGACGCGCCCGCCGAGGCCGCGGCGCCCGCCGCTGCCGCCCCGGCCGCAGCACCCGCTGCCGCACCGGTGGCGAGCGCACCGTCGGGCGGCCCCCGCCCGGCCGACCTCGGCTTCGACGCCGCGGACGCCACCCGCGCCATGATCGCGATCTGGACCAAGATGCGTCCGGACCAGCTGGAGAAGACCGACACCATCGAGACGCTGTGCGACGGCGTGAGCTCGCGCCGCAACCAGCTGCTCCTCGACCTGGGCAGCGAGCTCAACCTCGGCGCCATCGACGGTGCCGCGGAGGCCGACCTGCCCACGCTGGCCGGCACCGTCACCAAGCTGGCGCGCACCTACAAGCCGCTCGGCCCGGTGCTCTCGGAGACCGTCGGCAACCAGCTGCGCAAGCTGCTGGGCTCCACCGGCAAGCGCCCGAACTACATCACCGAGTACGTCACCGGCACGTGGGAGCTCGGCCCGGGCTGGGCCCAGCACACCGTGCTCGCACTGGCCACCGGCACCCGCGAGGGCGCGTCGGTCCGCGGCGGCGACCTCGCGACGCTGCTCGACGGTGCCGTCTCCAACGCGGCCGCGCTCGACGCGCTGATCGACCGCGCGGTCGCCGAGGTCGGCGCCGCGCAGGGCGTGCCCGTCGGCAAGCCCTCCGCCGGCGGCGGGGGCGGCGGCGCGACGGTCGACGCCGCGGCGCTCGCCGAGTTCACCTCCGCGATCACGGGGGAGGACGGCGCGCTCGCCACGTCGGCCCGCGTGCTGCTGCAGAAGCTGGGCCTGGGGACCGTCGAGGGCGGACTGCCCTCGCTCGACGACGAGTCGGAGCGGCTCGCTGCGCTGATCGCCACCGAGCTGGGCGACGACTGGGCGAACGCGGTCGCGCCGGCGTTCGACGCCAACAAGGCCGTCCTCATCGACGACCGCTGGGCCAGCGCCCGCGAGGACCTGCTCCGCGTGTGGAACATGGACCCGGCGACCTTCCCGACCTACAGCAAGCACATCCTGGAGACCGCCAAGGGCGCCGGCAAGGCGCTGCAGGACCAGGCGCAGTGGTGGGAGAAGAAGGCCACCGAGGCCGGCCGCACCGAGCACGCCCGGGCGTACGCCTTCCTCTCCGGCCTGGCCAAGAGCAGCCCGGAGCCGGGCGTCTACGCGGGTGAGGTCGCCGTCGTCACGGGCGCCTCCGCCGGGTCGATCGCCGCGGCCGTGGCCGCGCGCCTGCTCGCGGGCGGCGCGACGGTGATCGCGACGACCAGCCGGCTCGACGACAAGCGCCTCGACTTCTTCAAGGAGCTGTACCGCACCAGCGCCCGGACCGACGCCGCCCTGTGGATCGTCCCGGCGAACATGGCGAGCTACGCCGACGTCGACGGGCTCGTCGAGTGGATCGGTGAGCGCCAGGCCGAGACCGTGGGCCCGTACACCACGGTCCACAAGGAGGCCCTGGTCCCGACGATGCTGTTCCCGTTCGCGGCGCCCCGCGTCTCGGGCGACATGTCGGACGCCGGGCCGCGCGCCGAGCTCGAGATGAAGATCCTGCTGTGGTCGGTCGAGCGGCTCATCGCCGGCCTCGCCGCCATCGGCAAGGACACCGACCTGGCCTCGCGGCTGCACGTCGTGCTCCCGGGCTCCCCGAACCGCGGCATGTTCGGCGGCGACGGCGCCTACGGCGAGTCGAAGGCCTCCCTGGACGCCCTCGTCACCCGCTGGAACGCCGAGAAGTCCTGGTCGGAGCGGGTCACCCTGGCCCACGCGATCATCGGCTGGGTCCGTGGCACGGGCCTCATGGGCGGCAACGACCCGCTGGTCGAGGCCGTCGAGGCGGCCGGCGTGCGCACCTGGTCGACCTTCGAGATGGCCGACAAGCTGCTCGCGAACGCCAGCGCCGAGGCGCGGGAGCGGGCCGCGACGGCCCCGCTGTTCGACGACCTCACCGGCGGCCTGGGCGGTGTGAACCTGGACATGAAGGCGCTCGCCGAGCAGGCCATGGAGGCCCGCCTCGCCGAGGCCGCCGAGGCCGAGGACGAGGGCACCATCGCGGCCCTCCCCGGTGCCCCGGTCGCCACGCTGCGCGAGCCGGACTGGGACGCCATCGCGGCCCGGCCCGAGGACATGGTCGTCATCGTCGGCGCCGGCGAGGTCGGCCCGTACGGCAGCTCGCGCACCCGCTTCGAGATGGAGGTCGACGAGCGGCTCTCCGCCGCGGGCGTCGCCGAGCTCGCCTGGGTGACCGGCATGATCACCTGGGAGAACGACCCGGAGCCGGGCTGGTACGACGCCGAGTCGGGCGACCTGGTGCCCGAGGCCGAGCTGGCCGACAAGTACCACGACGCGGTCGTGGAGCGCTGCGGCATCCGCGAGTTCAGCGACGACGGCGACATCATCGACCAGACGGCTCCGCTGCTGGTGTCCGTCTTCCTGCCCGAGGACATGTCCTTCGTGGTGGCGAACGAGGCGGAGGCCCGCGCCTTCGTCGACGCCGATCCGGAGAACACCGTCGCCGTGCCGATGGAGACGGGGGAGTGGCGGATCACCCGCAAGGCCGGCACCGAGATCCGCGTGCCGCGCCGCACCAAGCTGCTGCGCAGCGTCGGCGGGCAGATCCCGGACGGCTTCGACCCCACGCACTGGGGCATCACGCCCGAGATGATCGAGTCGGTCGACCGCCTGGCCCTGTGGAACCTGGTCGCCACCGTCGACGCCTTCATCTCCGCGGGCTTCGAGCCGGCCGAGCTGATGGAGTACGTGCACCCCTCGCACGTCGCCAACACGCAGGGCACGGGCATGGGCGGCATGAGCTCGATGCGCGACCTGTTCATCAACACCCTGCTGGGCGAGCCGAACCAGAACGACATCCTGCAGGAGGCCCTGCCGAATGTCGTCGCCGCGCACGTCGTGCAGAGCTACATCGGCAGCTACGGCGCGATGATCCACCCCGTGGCGGCCTGCGCCACGGCGGCGGTCTCGGTCGAGGAGGGCGTCGACAAGATCAAGGTCGGCAAGGCCCTGTTCGCGGTGACCGGCGGCTTCGACGACCTGTCGATCGAGGGCATCACCGGCTTCGGCATGATGCAGGCCACCGCGGACAGCGAGAAGATGCTGGCCAAGGGCATCAGCCCGCGCCGCTTCTCCCGCGCCAACGACCGCCGTCGCGGCGGCTTCGTCGAGTCGAACGGCGGCGGCACCGTCCTCCTGGCCCGCGGCGACGTCGCGGCGAAGATGGGCCTGCCAGTGCTCGGCGTGGTGGCCTGGGCGCAGAGCTTCGGCGACGGCGTGCACACCTCCATCCCGGCGCCGGGCATGGGCGCGCTGTCCGTGGCCGCCGGCGGCCCGGAGGCCCCGATGGCCCGCAGCCTGCGGCAGCTGGGTGTCGCGGCGGACGACGTCTCGATCATCAGCAAGCACGACACGTCGACCAACGCGAACGACCCGAACGAGGCGAACCTGCACGAGCGGATCGCCGCGTCGATCGGTCGCTCCGAGGGCGCCCCGATGTTCGTGGTCTCGCAGAAGTCGCTGACGGGTCACGCCAAGGGCGGCGCCGCCGCCTTCCAGCTGATCGGCATGTGCCAGATGCTCAACGAGCAGGTGCTCCCGCCGAACCGCAGCCTCGACTGCGTCGACGACGAGATGCGGAAGTTCCCGCACCTCGTCTGGCTGCGGGAGACGCACCGGTTCGACGAGGGCTTCCGTCCCAAGGCGGGCCTGCTGACCTCGCTCGGCTTCGGCCACGTCTCGGGCCTCATCGCGGTCGTGCACCGCGACGCCTTCCTGGCCTCGCTCGACCCGGCGGCGCGCGCCGAGTACCTGGCGGCGGCGCGGGAGCGCGAGGTCGCGGGTCGGCGCGCGGTGCTCTCGGCGATGTGCGGCCGGTCGGGCCTGTACCGCAAGCCCCCGGCGGGCCGGCGCTTCGGTGCCGACGCGACCTCGGAGGCGACGGACCGGACCGAGGCGGCCCTGCTGCTCGACGAGGCCGTGCGGCTGGGACCCGACGGCACGTACTGCGCCGACGGATGCCGGTAGCCCGATAGGCTTCCGCCATGGCCGTGGTGGGAGTCGGGATCGACGTGGTGCACGTGCCCGGGTTCGCGGAGCAACTCGCGCAACCCGGGACCACGATGCTCTCGTCGTTCAGTCCCGCCGAACGACGGGACGCCGCGGGCGACGTGCGCTCTCTGGCCGCCCGGTGGGCGGCCAAAGAGGCCGTCTTCAAGGCGTTCTCGTCGGGCTTCTACGCCCAGCGGCCGGCCGAGAAGGAGGTCGGCGCGCGGGAGGTGGAGGTGGTCTCCGATGCTTGGGGACGCCCGGCGGTACGGGTGTACGGCCGCATAGCGGCCGATCTCGGGCCGGGTGCGACGATCCATGTGTCACTCACCCACGACGGTGACACCGCGGCGGCGTTCGCGGTGATCGAGAGAACTGAAGAGCGCGACGGTCCGGTAGGGACCGAGTCGCGCACCGGATAGAGCCGAAAGGGAACAAGCGAGTGTTCAGCCGAATCGCCATCGTGAACCGAGGTGAGGCCGCGATGCGCCTCATCCACGCGGTCCGCGACCTGGCCGCCGAGACCGGGCAGCAGATCGAGACCGTCGCCCTCTACACCGACGTCGACCGCACTGCGACCTTCGTCCGCGAGGCCGACATCGCGTACGACCTGGGGCCTGCCGCTGCGCGGCCGTACCTCAACTACGAGCTGCTCGGCACGGCCCTGCAGGAGACCGGCGCCGACGCGGCGTGGGTCGGCTGGGGCTTCGTCGCCGAGGATCCCGTCTTCGCGGAGAAGTGCGCCGAGGTCGGCGTGACCTTCGTCGGCCCGAGCCCCGAGGCGATGCGGCAGCTCGGCGACAAGATCGGCGCCAAGCTGATCGCCGAGGAGGTCGGCGTCCCCGTCGCGCCGTGGAGCCGCGGCCCCGTCGAGACGCTCGAGGACGCCAAGGCCAAGGCCAAGGACATCGGCTACCCCCTCATGCTCAAGGCCACCGCCGGCGGCGGCGGTCGCGGCATCCGCATGGTCGCCTCGGACGCCGATCTCGAGGACGCCTACCTGCGCACCCGCGACGAGGCCGAGCGCGCCTTCGGCAGCGGCGTCGTCTTCCTCGAGCGCCTGGTCACCGGTGCCCGCCACGTCGAGGTGCAGGTCATCTCCGACGGCGAGGCCGCGTGGGCCCTCGGCGTGCGCGACTGCTCCGTGCAGCGCCGCAACCAGAAGGTCATCGAGGAGTCCGCCTCCCCGGTGCTCGGCCCCGAGCAGGTGCAGCGGCTCAAGGAGTCCGCGGAGCGCCTCGCCATCAAGGTCGGCTACCGCGGCGCCGCCACCGTCGAGTTCCTCTACCACCCGGGCGACGACCTGCTCGCCTTCCTCGAGGTGAACACCCGCCTCCAGGTGGAGCACCCGATCACCGAGGTCACCAACGACTTCGACCTGGTCCGCGCGCAGCTGCACGTCGCCTCGGGCGGCAAGCTCGACGGCGAGCGCCCCGTCGAGCGCGGCCACGCCATCGAGGCCCGCCTCAACGCCGAGGATCCGGACCGCGACTTCGCGCCCGCCCCCGGCCGCATCGCGCTGCTGGACCTGCCCGCGGGCCCCGGCATCCGCATCGACACGGGCGTCTCCCAGGGCGACACCATCCCCGCCGACTTCGACTCGATGATCGCCAAGGTCATCGCGTACGGCAGCGACCGCGACCAGGCGCTCGGCCGCCTGCGCCGCGCCATGAACGAGACCCGCGTCATCATCGAGGGCGGCGCCACCAACAAGAGCTTCGTGCTCGACCTGCTGAACCAGCCCGAGGTGATCGACGGCAGCGCCGACACCGGCTGGATCGACCGGGTCCGCGGCGAGGGCCGCCTGGTCGCCGACCGCCACACGTCGGTGGCGCTGGCCTCCGCGGCGATCGACGCCTACGAGGACGAGGAGCGCGCCGAGCTCACCCGCCTGCTCACGACCGCGTCGGGCGGCCGCCCGCAGGTGCAGCACGAGAGCGGCACCCCGCTGGACTTCAAGCTCCGCGGCGCGAGCTACCGCGTCCGCGTCGCCCGCACCGGCGCCCACAACTTCCGGCTCGTCATCGACACCGGCGCGGAGACCCGCACCGCCGACGTCGACCTGGAGCGCTTCGACAACCACACCGGCCAGGCCGTGGTCAACGGCGTCCGGTACCGGCTCACCACCGGCACGCACGGCCCCGTCCACGTGGTCGACGTGGACGGCGTCACCCACCGCGTCAGCCGCGACGAGGGCGGCGTGGTCCGCTCGCCCGCGCCGGCGCTCGTGGTCGCCGTCCCGGTCGCCGTCGGCGACGAGGTCGAGGCCGGTGCGCCGATCCTCGTCCTCGAGTCGATGAAGATGGAGACGGTGCTCCGCTCGCCCTTCTCGGCGCGCCTCAAGGAGTGCGCGGTCACCGTCGGCAGCCAGGTCGAGGCGGGCGCGCCGCTGCTGCGCCTCGAGCCCCTCGGCGACGGCGACGAGGAGGCCGCCGGCAGTGCCGCCGGTCCCATCGACCTGCCGGCGGAGCCCGCGCAGGTGGGCGCCGTCGAGCGCGCCGCCGCGGGCCGCGACGCCCTGCGCAGCCAGCTGCTGGGCTACGACGTCGACCCGGCCGACGAGAGCCGTCTGCTCGACGAGTACCTCGTGGACCGCGTCGCCGCGGAGCTCGAGGGCGCCGCTCCCGCCGGCGCGGAGCTCGCGCTGGCCGGCGTCTTCGCCGATCTCGCCGAGCTGGGCCTGCGCCGCTCGGTGGGCGGGGACGACGAGGTGCACAGCCCCCGCGAGCACTTCCACACCTACCTCCGCAGCCTCGACGCCGACCGCGCCGGACTGCCGGACTCCTACCGGGCCAAGCTCGCCGCGGCCCTCGGCCACTACGGCGTCGCCGAGCTCGACCGCACGACCGACCTCGAGTCGGCCGTCTTCCGCGTCTTCCTGGCGCAGCAGCGGCCCAAGGTCGGCGTCCGCGCCATCACCGCGCTGCTGCGCAAGTGGCTGCGCGAGCCGGCACCGTCGGTCGAGGAGGGCGGCGACGCGCGCGCCGTGCTCGAGCGGCTCATGGACGCGACGCAGTCGCGCTACCCGGTGATCGCCGACCTCGCCCGCGGCGTGGTCTTCGCCTGGTTCGGTCAGCCGCTGCTGCGCGGCAACCGCGAGGGCGTGTACTCGGCGGTCCGTGCGCACCTGACGCACCTCGACCAGAACCCCACGGCCGCAGACCGTTCCGACCGGGTCGCGGAGATGGTGCGCAGCACCGAGCCGCTGGTCCTGCTCCTGGGCGAGCGCCTGGCGGGGGATCACCCCACCGACAACGCGGTCATGCTCGAGGTCCTCACCCGCCGCTACTACGGCAACAAGGGCCTCGCCGAGGTCCGCACGCAGGACGTCGCGGGCACGGAGTGGGTCGTCGCCGAGCGCGACGGTGCCCTGCTCGCCTCCGCCGCCGTGGCCTACGACGGGCTCAGCGACGCGGTCGCCGGGCTGGCGCAGGTCGCGGAGGGCGCGGCGTCGGTCGACGCCGATATCTACCTCAGCTGGGAGCAGCAGCCCGAGGACCAGGACGAGATGGTGGCGGCCTTCGACAGCGTGCTGTCGGCGCACCCGCTGCCGGCGCAGGTCCGGCGCGTGACGATCACCGTCGCGGGCAGCGGCGGCGCGGTCATGCACCACCACTTCACGTTCCGCGCCGCGACCAACGGGGTCGTCGAGGACCGCCTGATCCGCGGCCTGCACCCGTACATCGCGCAGCGCATGCAGCTGGAGCGGCTTCGCCGCTTCGACCTGACGCGCCTCACCTCGTCGGACGACGAGGAGGTGTACCTCTACCGCGCGGTCGCCAAGGAGAACCCGGCCGATGACCGCCTGGTCGCCTTCGCCCAGGTCCGTGACCTGGCCGCCGTCCGCGACGGCGAGGGCCGCCTGCTGGCGCTGCCGACCGCGGAGATCGCGCTCGCCACGTGCGTGGACTCGATCCGCCGGGCACAGGCCGCCCGCCCCAGCGCGAAGCGGCTGCCCACCAACCGGATCGTCATGTACATCTGGCCGCCGGTGGACCTCAGCGACGCGGAGCTGGAGGCGCTCGCCGGCCACATCGGGTCGACCACGGTCGGCGCGGGCCTCGAGGAGGTGCTGCTCATCGGCCGTCGCCGCGACGCGGCGTCCGGCGAGCTCGTCAAGACCGAGGTGCGGGTGTCCTTCAGCCCCACCGGTCGTGCCGACCTGCACATCGGCGAGCCGGTCGAGGACACCGTCGAGCCGATCGACGGCTACCGCCAGAAGGTGCTGCGCGCCGCGAGCCGCAACACCGTCTACCCGTACGAGCTGACCGCCGCGCTGGGCGATTTCGTCGAGTACGAGCTGGCCGAGGGCGACATCGCCGACGTGCTGGTGCCCACCGACCGGCCGAAGGGCCGCAACACCGCGGGCATCGTGGTCGGCGTCATCTCGACCGCGACCGAGCTGTACCCGGAGGGCGTCAAGCGCGTTCTGCTGCTGGGCGATCCGACCAAGTCGCTGGGCGCGCTCGCCGAGGCGGAGTGCCGCCGGATCAGCGCGGCGATCGACCTCGCGCACCGGATGGAGCTGCCCGTCGAGTGGTACGCGCTCTCCGCGGGTGCCCGCATCTCGATGGACTCGGGCACCGAGAACATGGACTGGGTCGCGGCGGCGCTGAAGAAGATCGTCGAGTTCACGCAGCAGGGCGGCGAGATCAACATCGTCTCCGCGGGCATCAACGTGGGCGCGCAGCCGTACTGGAACGCCGAGGCGACGATGCTCATGCACACCAAGGGCGTGCTGATCATGACGCCGGAGTCGGCGATGGTGCTCACCGGCAAGCAGTCGCTGGACTTCTCCGGCGGCGTCTCGGCGGAGGACAACTTCGGCATCGGCGGCTACGACCGCATCATGGGCCCGAACGGCCAGGCGCAGTACTGGGCGGCGGATCTCATGGGCGCGCACCAGATCCTGATGGGGCACTACGCGCACACCTACATCGCCCCCGGCGAGCAGGCGCCGCGTCGTGCCGCGACCACGGACCCGTCCGATCGCGACATCACGACGTTCCCGCACGTGCTCGCCGACAGCGACTTCACGACCGTCGGCGACATCTTCTCCGCGGAGAAGAACCCGGACCGCAAGAAGCCCTTCGACATCCGCACCGTGATGCGCGCGCTGTCCGACCAGGACCACGAGGTGCTCGAGCGCTGGGCCGGCATGGCCGACGCCGAGACCGCGGTCGTGCAGGACGTGCACATCGGCGGCATCCCGGTCTGCCTGCTCGGCATCGAGTCGAAGTCGGTGCCGCGCCTGGGCTTCCCGGCGACGGACGGCCCGGACACCTACACCGCCGGCACGTTGTTCCCGCAGTCGTCGAAGAAGGCGGCGCGCGCGATCAACGCGGCGAGCGACAACCGGCCGCTGGTCGTGCTCGCCAACCTCTCGGGCTTCGACGGTTCGCCGGAGTCGCTGCGCAAGCTCCAGCTGGAGTACGGCGCCGAGATCGGCCGCGCGATCGTCAACTTCTCGGGCCCGATCGTGTTCTGCGTGATCTCGCGGTACCACGGCGGCGCGTTCGTGGTGTTCAGCAAGCAGCTGAACCCGAACATGACGGTGCTGGCCATCGAGGGCTCCTTCGCCTCGGTGCTCGGCGGCGCCCCCGCGGCCGCGGTGGTGTTCTCGGGCGAGGTCAACTCCCGCACCGGCAACGACGCGCGGGTCAAGGACCTCGAGGCGCAGGTCGCCGAGGCCACTGGCACCGAGCGCGCGGCGCTGCTCGCCGAGCTCGACGAGGTGCGGGGCTCCGTCCGCGCCGAGAAGCTGGGCGAGGTCGCCTCCGAGTTCGACGGGGTGCACAGCATCCGTCGCGCCGTGGAGGTCGGCTCGGTCGACGAGATCATCGCCGCCGCCGACCTGCGCCCGAAGATCATCTCGGTGATCGAGGCCGCGCAGTAGGACTCACGCTCGAAGGGCACCGTCGGGAATCCCGACGGTGCCCTTCGTCGTTCCGGCCGCGTCGACGCCTCCCGCGGGGACTTCGTCCTCGACAGTGGGTGGCAATCCGATGCTCGGTGAAGACTCCCCGCGGGAGCCCGAGGTGCCTCGCACGGCGCTCTCGGATTCTGTCCGGCTCGGACATGCTGTCCGATCCGGACAGAATTCGAGAGTCGTGCGGCCGGAACCCTGTGGCACCCGTCGTACCCGCCGAGAAACGACGAACGGCCGGGGCGCGCCCTGCGCACCTCGGCCGTTCGTCGTCGAAAATTACAGCGCCAGGTCGCGCCCGATGATCTCCTTCATGATCTCGGACGAGCCGGCCCAGATGCGGGTGACGCGGGCGTCCATCCACGCGCGGGCGGCGCGGTACTCGCGCATGTAGCCGTAGCCGCCGTGCAGCTGCACGCAGGAGTCCAGCACCTTGTTCTGGATCTCGGCGGAGATGTACTTGACCTTCGCGGCGTCGACGGCGGTCAGCGTGCCCTCGGCGTGCGCGAGCACGGCCTGGTCGACGTAGGCCTGCGCCATCTCGATCTGGGTCACCAGGTCGGCCAGCAGGAACTTGTTGTGCTGGAACGAGCCGATCGAGGCGCCGAAGGCCTTGCGCTCGCGGGCGTACTCGATGGTCTCGGCCAGGATCTGCTTGGCGTGCGCCACGTTGCCCACCGCGGAGCCGATGCGCTCCTGGGGCAGCTTCTCCATCATGTGGTAGAAACCGCGGTCCACCTCGCCGATGAGGGCGCTGGCGGGGACCCGCAGGTCCGAGTAGAAGAGCTCCGCGGTGTCGGCCTCGGGCTGACCCACCTTGTCGAGCTTGCGGCCCCGCTCGAAGCCCGGCAGCGAGCAGTCCACGGCGAACAGCGAGATGCCGCGGGCCTTGGCCTCCGGGTTGGTCTTCGCGGCGATCACCGCGACGTCGCAGGTGTAGCCGTTGGTGATGAAGGTCTTGGAACCGTTGAGGATCCAGTCGTCGCCGCTGCGCACCGCCGTGGACTTGATCCCGGCCAGATCGGAACCCGCGGACGGCTCGGTCATGCCAATCGCGGCCACGGCCTCGCCGGCGGCGATGGCGGGCAGCCACTGCTGCTTCGCCTCGTCGGTGCCCAGGCGCACGATGTACGGCGTGGTGATGTCGAAGTCGATGCCCACCGAGCTCGCGAAGGCCATCGAGACCTTGGCCAGCTCCTCCTGCGCGATGGCGTTGAAGCGGTAGTCGTCCGCCTCGCCGCCGCCGTACGACTCCGGGATCTCCAGTCCGAGGACGCCCTGCTCGCCGAGACCGCGCCACACGTCGCGGGCGATCAGCTTGTCGTCGATGTACTGCTCGGCGTGCGGCAGCACCTGCTTCTGCAGGTAGTCCCGGACCGCCGAGCCGAACTGCAGGTGGTCCTCGGAGTAGATGGTGCGTTCCACGTCGGTGGGTTCCTCTCTAGAGCTTCAGGTCGCGGCGCAACTTGGCGACATGGCCGGTCGCGCGCACGTTGTACTGCGCCACCTCGATGGTGCCGTCCGCGCCGATGACGAACGTCGACCTGATGACGCCCGTCACGGTCTTGCCGTACATCATCTTCTCACCGAAGGCCCCGTATTCGGTAAGCACCTGCTTATCCGGATCGGAGAGGAGCGGAAATGTGATCGAGTCGCGCTCCTGGAACTTCTTGAGCTTCTCCGGCTTGTCGGGGGAGATGCCCAGCACGGTGAGCCCGGCGTCGGCGAAATCGGAGAGGTTGTCGCGGAAATCGCAGGCCTGCTTGGTGCAGCCCGGCGTCATCGCAGCGGGGTAGAAGTAGAGGACAACCCGCTGGCCACGGTAGTCGGCGAGCGAAACAGGCTTGCCGTCCTGGTCCGGCAAAGTGAAAGAAGGTGCATTAACTCCCGGCTCCAGCCGCGCAGATGTAGTCATGCAGTTACCGTATCTGGCATGGCCACACAGGACGACACCTCCGGAGCTACCGGCGCAGCCGGCGGCCGGGGTCGCACGAGGATCCGCAACCTGGCGAGCGCTGCGCTCAACGCCGACGTCACCATCGATCAGGCGACGGCGATGCTCGACGGTCTGGGCACGACCATGGAGAACATGGACCGGACGATGACCGACTTCGATTCGACGTTGGTCCGCATGAACCGCGACCTCGAGGAGTTCGAGCGCCTGATGTCGGCGATCGCCGCGACGGTCGCGCGCACCGACGCGGCCATCACGAAGGTCAATGCACTGCTCAGTGCTCCCAACGCGGTGCTCTCGGTCGCGGAGAAGGCGATCGCGGGACCGGTCGACACCGTCGGGGCGCTGAGCCGGAGGTTCCTGCACCGCGACTGACCGCGACCGGCGCGCGGCTACCGGCGGTATCCGTTCGACAGCCCCACCAGCAGCTCCGCCACCAGTGGGTTCGGTGTGGCGTCGGTGCGCAGCACCGCGGACACGGGCAGCGTGAAGCCCGGCGCCGGCCGGCTCGCGATGCCGGGCTGGCGCGGGTCCTCGTACAGCAGCGTCCACCCCTCGGGGTTGTTGATCAACTCGAAGGCGACGGGGTGGTCGTCGCGGATCTCGGGGCCGAGCCGCACCTCCAGCCCGTCGGCGGTGAAGACCTTGTCCACCAGCCGGTGCAGCAGCACCTGCTGGTGCGGGGGCGGCAGGAGCAGCGGGTACTGCGCCAGCTCCGTGGTCGACGGTGCCCGGCCGAGGGCCGCGAGGGGATGCCGCGTGGAGAAGGCGATGAGCGGGTTGTCCACCCACAGCGGCTCCAGGTAGAGGCCGGGCTCGTCCAGGCGGCCGCGGATGAGCGCGAGGTCGGCCTCGCCCGACTTCACCGCGGCGATGCGCTGTGCGAAGGGCTTGATGAGGAAGTCGATCTCCGCGCCCGGGTGCCGCTCGCGCACGTCGGAGGCGGCGGCCAGCGCGGATCGGGCGAACGACATGTTCGCCGCGAGCCGGATCCGGTCCGGCCGCGGGCGCACCGCGTCGATCGCCTCGTCCCGCTGCCGGAGCAGTTCGCGGGCGCGGGGGAGCAGGGACTCGCCGGCGTCGGTGAGGCGGACGCGTCGCCCGGCCCGCTCGAAGAGCTCGGCGCCCAGCTCCTTCTCGAGGGTCGCGATCTGGTGGCTCACCGCCGACTGCGAGACGAAGCACTGCTTGGCCGCGCGCGAGAAGCCGCCGTGATCGGCCACCGCGACGAGGTACTCGAGCTGCCGGAATTCCATACCGCCATTGTATGAACAGATGCGATGGATCGCATCATCAGGACGGTGATCTACCAGGTTGAAGCGTGATCATCCATGCACCAATCTGGTAGTAGACAACGACGTCTTGAAGGAGGAGAAGATCATGCGCAGCACCCACGTCGTGGTGATCGGCTCGGGATTCGGCGGCCTCGCCGCCGCGAAGCAGCTGGCCAAGTCGGACATCGAGACCACCCTCATCTCGGCGAACGGCACCCACCTCTTCCAGCCCCTGCTCTACCAGGTGGCCACCGGCGTCACCGTCGGCGAGCGCATCGCGCCCCCGATCGCCGAGGTGCTGCGCCGGCGCCGCACCGTCGACGTCGTGACCGGCTACGTCACCGAGGTCGACGCCGAGCGCAAGGTGGTCACCTACGCGACCGCCGACGGCATCGAGCAGATCGGCTACACCTACCTCATCGTCGCCGCGGGCGCCGCGCAGGCGTACTTCGGCCACGACGAGTGGGCCGACCGCACCTTCGCCCTCAAGACCCTCGAGGACGCAGAGAACCTCCGGACTCGGCTGCGCGCCGCCTTCGACGCACCCGCCGAGAGCCCCGCGCGCACCGTCGTCGTGGTCGGCGCCGGCGCCACGGGCGTCGAGGTCGCGGGCCAGGTCGCCGAGCTCGCGCGCCGCTTCCACGACGACGCCGAGATCCGCATCCACCTGGTCGAGGGCGCCGACGACGTGCTGCCCTTCTACGGCGGCACCCTCTCGGGCTACACCCTCGCCGCGCTGGAGAAGGCGGGCGTCACGGTGCACACCGGCACGTTCGTCACCGCGATCGAGGACGACGTCGTCACCGTCAAGGACAAGGCGGGCGTCGAGCGCGAGATCGCCGCGGGCACCGTCGTCTGGTCGGCGGGCGTCAAGGCCACCCCGCTCGCGGGCGTGATCGCCGAGGCCACCGGCTGCGAGACCGACCGCAACGGCCGCCTCCTCATCAACCGCGACCTCACGGTCGGCGGCCGGGCCGACGTCTTCGCCCTGGGCGACATGACCAACCTGAACGGCCTGCCCGGGCAGAGCCCCGTCGCCATGCAGCAGGGTCGCCACGCCGCGGACATCATCCGTGGGAAGGCTGGCCCCGGCACGCACTTCCGCTACCTCGACAAGGGCAGCATGGCGATGATCGACACCCCGCACGCCGTCATCCAGCCGCCGCTCGGGCTGCCCGGCCTCACCGGCATCGTCGCGTGGGCCGGCTGGCTGGCCGTGCACCTGTACTACCTGGCGGGCATGGGCAACCGCGTCGCGGTGCTCCGCGACTGGCTGCGCGCCTTCGTCGGCGCCGCCCGGCCCGGCTTCGCCGCCACCGCCGCGCTGCCCGACGGTGCGCCGACGGTGACCGTCGGAGCCCCGGAGGCGGGGGAGGAGCTACCCGGCGGACTTGGCGTTGCCGGCACGCCAGACGGACCACGGCAGGTTCCAGTCGCCTAGTCCGTCCGTGCCCTCGAGCACGGGCCCCGAGGTGTCCGTGACCTTCACGATGTCGCCGCGCTTGGTGTTCTGCAGGAACCACAGGGCGTTCTCAGTGCTCACGTTGAGGCAGCCGTGGCTCACGTTGGTGGAGCCCTGCTGGTTCACCGACCACGGGGCGCTGTGCAGGTAGATGCCGCTGTAGGACATCTGCACGGCGTAATCGACCAGCGTGCGGTAGCCGTTGGGGGAGTTCACCGGAACGCCGTAGGTCGACGAGTCCATGATCATGTTCTCGCGGTGATCGCCGATGAGGTAGACGCCGTTCGGGGTCTCGTTGCCGGGGCCGCCCATCGAGGTGGGCATCGTCTTGATGAGCTTGCCGTTCTTCGTGACGCGGACGATCTTGTCCTTGTCGGAGACGGTGGTGATCACCTCGTCGCCCACGGTGAACCGGGTGGAGGCGTCCTTCTGGCCGAAGGTGCCGCCGCCGAGGTCCACGCCGTAGATCTTCACGTCCACGCTGACCTTGGTGCCCGGCTTGAAGTAGCTCTCCGGGCGCCAGCGCACCTCGGACGGGCTGATCCAGTAGAAGGCGCCCTCGACCGGCGGATCGGTGACGATCTTGATCGCGCGCTGCGCGGCCATCCGGTCGGCGATGCGCTCGTCGAACTTCACACCCACGGTCTGACCGACGCCCACCGTCGAGTTGTCGGCGGTGGTGAAGTATGCCTGCGCCAGGTTGTTCGGCGACTGCGTGCTGAAGGTCTCGTTCGCGACGTTGACGCCGCCGATGCCGTTGGCCTCGGCCCGCAGCTTGTAGGTCTTGTTGTAGCCCAGCGGCTCGGCGTTGATCCAGGAGCGGCCGTCCTCGGCGAGCTTGCCGGCCACCTCCTTGCCGTCCGCGTTCGTCATCACGACCCTGGTCAGCGTGCCGCCGCTCGCGCTCACCTTCACGGGGACGCCGGGCTGCACGTCGAGCGCGCCGTTGCGCACGCTGGAGGTGATCTGCGGGCGCAGCAGGTCGAAGAAGGGCGTCGAGTCGGTGATCTTCTGGCTCTCGTCCGGCAGCGCCGCGTCGCCGGTCGACGACGTGCATCCGGCGATCAAGGCGGCGGAGACGAGCAGTGCCGTCACCGCCGTCGGGATACGTCGATACACGGCGGGACGGTTGCGCATGGCTCAGCTCCAGAAAGGCTCAGTCGGATTCGGTCCATGGGACCGATTGATCCCGATTCTACCGGTCCCGCGGAGGGCGCTGCCGGTACGGTGCGGGGTGTGAGCGACGACGGTGACCGGCCCGATTCCGGAGCGCAGAACGACGGTGACCGCCCGTCGGGGCCGTGGGGCGACAAGGGCTACAACAAGCTGGCGCTGGGGCTCGCGATCGGCGTGGTCTTCGGCGCGAGCATCGGGACGGCGCTGGGGAATCCCGGGCTGGGCATCGGGATCGGCCTCGCCCTGGGCATCGCGTTCGCCATGGCCTTCGGCTACGGGGCCGGTAAGGATGACGAGGCCGACTGACTCGCCGGCCCCGTCGTCCCGACTTGGGTGAGAGCCTGGGGAGAACGCTGCGGGCGGCAGGTGAGGTGGTTGCTCCCCAGGCTCGTTTGCCAGACTAACTTAGCGTAGGTAAATTTAGAAGATTCAATTCTGCGACCGTGGTCACGGTCTGCTCCGTTCGTCGCGGGTGTGCGCCGCGGGTAGTATTTACTGATGTGAAGACTCTAGGGCTACTGGCGAACCGGAGCGGCCGGTGCTGATCGACACTCCGTGGACGAAGCTCTCCGGAGTCAGCAGTCCCGACATCAGTGCCTGGAAGTGGGTGGTCTTCGTCGCCGCCATGCTCCTGCTCATCGTCCCGGCCATGGTGTGGAAGGAGCGGTGGGTCACCGCGTGGCGGTGGTGGAAGTCGGTGCTGTTCTTCATCGGATTCTTCTGCATCGGGATTCCGGTGGTCGCCGGCGGTGCCGGCTTGATCGTCGGCGACACCTATGCCAAGGCGGACGCCGACGATGTTGTGGCGCAGGTGCTCTCTGCGAATTCGTCGCCGGTCACGAGGGCGACGCGGGTCCTGGTCGAGCCCTCCGAGAATGTTGCCGGGTCCGTCCTCGACGTTCCCTACAAGGGGGAGCGGCTCGACTACCGGGTCGAGGTCACCGGTGTGGCGCGACTCGGCGGTGCCGTCCGGTGTCGCTCGACGTTGTCCTTGCGTCGCGACGACACGTCGACGGGGAAGTCCGCGCCGGTCTCCGCTCGGGTGACGGGGGACTGCCGGCCGGCTGCGTAGACCTCCGAGCGGACACGAAAAGCCCCCTCCGAAGTGGAGGGGGCTTTCTCGATTGTGCGCCATCAGGGACTCGAACCCCGAACCCGCTGATTAAGAGTCAGCTGCTCTGCCAATTGAGCTAATGGCGCATGCTCGCTCGCTGCGTGCTGGAATACATTAGCAAGGAGTGCCACGAAACGTGAAATCGGCTGGTCAGGGTGGGTTTCTGGGCTAACGGCGGGTCACTGGAAGGCGCTCTGCCCGGTCAGCTTCTGGCCCAGGATCAGGGTGTGCATCTCGACGGTGCCCTCGTACGTGAGCACGCTCTCCAGGTTGTTCGCGTGCCGGATCACCGGGTACTCGAGCGAGATGCCGTTCGCGCCCAGGATCGTGCGGGCGGTGCGGCAGATGTCGATCGCCTCGCGCACGTTGTTCAGCTTGCCCAGGGACACCTGCTCGGGCCGCAGTGTCCCGGCGTCCTTGAGGCGGCCCAGGTGCACCGCGAGCAGCACGCCCTTCGTGTACTCCAGGGTCATGTCGGCGAGCTTCTGCTGGGTCAGCTGGAAGCCGCCGATCGGCCTGCCGAACTGCTCGCGCTCCACCGCGTACCGCTGCGCGCATTCCAGTGCGGTCCGAGCGGCACCCATTGCGCCCCAGACGATGCCGTACCGCGCCTCGCTCAGGCATGACAGCGGGCCGCGCAGGCCGCGGACCTCGGGGAAGGCGGCGGAGTCGGGGACGCGCACACCGTCGAGCACCAGCTCGGCGGTCACCGACGCGCGCAGCGACATCTTGTGCTCGATGGTGTTCGCGGCGAAGCCCGCGGTGTCGGTGGGGACGGCGAAGCCGCGGACGCCCTCGTCGGTCTGCGCCCAGATCACGGCGACGTCGGCGAGGGAGCCGTTGGTGATCCACATCTTCCGGCCGTCGAGGATCCAGTCGCCGCCGTCGCGGCGCGCCCGGGTGCGCATGTTCGCAGGGTCGGATCCGTGGTCCGGCTCGGTCAGCCCGAAGCAGCCGATGAGCTCGCCGGCGGCCATGCCGGGCAGCCAGCGCTGCTTCTCCTCCTCGCTCGCCCACTTCCAGATCGCATACATCGCCAGCGATCCCTGCACGGAGACCATGGAACGCAGGCCCGAGTCGCAGGCCTCCAGCTCGAGGCAGGCCACGCCGTACTCGGTGGCGGTCGTTCCGGCGCAGCCGTATCCGTCGAGGTGCATGCCCAGCAGGCCGAGCGCGCCGAGCTTCCGCATGAGGCCGCGCGGGTCGTCGAGTTCGCCGCGCTCGAACCAGTCGGCGACGTACGGCTCCACCTCGCGGGCGGTCAGCGCGCGGACGGAATCGGCGATCGCGCGCTCCTGGTCGGTGAACAGGCCGGTCAGGCCCGCCAGCTCATCGGGATGTGTGGTCATGGTGCCTCCTCGGCGCCACCCTAGCCGGGCGTGGTGGCAGCGGAGCGGAATGTCGTGCTTAGCTGGGCGCATGACCCTTCCCGGAACCCCCGCCCCCGCGGGCGCCGCAGAGGTGCTCAGGCAGCCCGCGCACCAGGTCTCGCCGCGCGCGAAGACCTGGTGGACGGTCCGCGCCGCGATCCGCTGGGTGATCGTGATCCCGCTGGTCACGGTGGTGCTCGCGGTGATCCCGGACGTGCCCTGGTATGTGGCCGCCGCGGCCTTCCTCGTGCTGGCCGCAGTCGCAGCGGCGCACCTGATCGTGATGCCGCGCTTCCGCTACGCCTTCCACCGCTGGGAGATCAACGCGGTGGCGGTGTACTCGCAGGCGGGCTGGCTCACGCGGACCCGCGTCCTCATCCCGATCTCGCGCGTGCAGGTCATCGACACCGTCGCCGGGCCGCTGGAGCGCTCTTTCGGGCTGTCGACGGTCACCGTCACCACCGCCTCGTCGGCGGGCACGGTGCGCATCTCTGGCCTACCCACGGAGACCGCGCAGGCCATCGCCGCCGGGCTGACCGTGAGCGCCGCGGAGGACACCGATGACGCGACCTGACCAGGCGATCGCACCGGCCGTCGACGACGGCTGGAACCGGCTCTCGCCGTGGGGCATCGGCACCCGCGTCATCAAGGCGGTCCCGTCCCTCATCCCCGCCCTCATCGGCGTCTTCTTCCTCGGCCGCGCCGCCGGCCCGGTGTTCTTCGTGATCGCCGGCGTCGCCATCAGCGTGCTGGTCGGCCTGCTGCCCTGGCTCACCACTCGCTGGCGGGTCACCGACGATCAGTTGGAGCTGCGGCACGGCCTGGTGCGCAAGGTCTCCGCGACCGCCCGCCGCGACCGGATCCGCAGCGTCGACGTCACCGCCGGACCCATCGAGCGCGCGCTGAAGCTGCGCAAGGTGGTGGTCGGTACCGGCGTCGGCGGTAAGGAGTCCGCGCTCGTCCTCGATCCGATCCCCGCCGAGGTCGCGGAGCAGCTCGGGCGGGACCTCCTGCGCCGCACCGCGGCACCGTCGGCCACGGAGACGCCCGGCGAGGACGGGGCAGTGGTGGCGCCCCAGCCGAACGCTCCCGAGGAGGAGCTCGCCCGCCTGCGGCCGGAGTGGATCCGGTTCGCCCCGTTCTCGCTGACGGGGTTCGCCGTCGTCGCGGCGGGTGCCGGCATCGGCTTCCGCATCGTCGACGAGGCGGGCCTGCGCGAGCGCGGCTCCGAGCTCGCCGAGTCCTGGCTGGCGAAAGTCCTCGACCTCGGTGCGGCCGTGGTGATCCCGGCCGCCGTGGTGCTCGTGATCGTGGTGTCGATCCTGGTCTCGGTGCTCGCCTACGTGCTCGCCTTCTGGGGCTTCCGCCTGGTCCGCCGGGCCGACGGTGCGCTGCACACCAGCCGCGGCCTGATCTCGACGGTGGCGGCGACGATCGAGCGCAAGCGGGTGCGCGGCGTGCAGTTGCACGAGCCCGTCCTCATGCGCCTGCCGGGCGGCGCGAAGCTCCGCGCGATCGCTACGGGCACGGATCGCAATCCCACCCTGCTGCCGCCCGCGCCGCGCGCCGAGGCCGTCCAGGTGGCCGACGAGATCCTGGGGCGCCCCGGTGTCATCGAGACGCGCCTGGAGGCGCACGGGCCGGTGGCCGTGCGTCGCCGCTACACCCGCGCGGTGCTGGGCGCGTTCGTGCCGGTGGTCGTGCTGGTGGCGCTCGGCGTCGTCGCGCCCGGCCCGTGGAAGGCCCTGCCCCTCGCCGGCGCGGTCCTCGTGGCGATCCTGTCGCTGGCGCTCGCGCGCCTGCGCTACGCCAACCTCGGCACCGTCATCACCGGCGACGCCGTGGTCCTCGGCGCGGGCACCGTCGCACGCACGCGCACCGCGCTCGAGTTCGACGGGGTGACCGGGTTCGTCACCCGGGAGACCTTCTTCCAGCGGCGCGCGGGCGTCGCGACCCTGACCGTCGCCACCGCGGCCGGTGCGTTCGGCGCCGTCGACGTGACGCCCGAGCGCGCGGCGCAGGTCGCGCGCACCGTCCACCCCGAGATCGTGACGGGCTTCCTCGTCAGCGAGGCGTGAGCCGGAACAGTTTGATCGTGCGGCCGCCGGCCCACTCGATGTAGTCGTCGTAGGCGGGCCAGACGGCGACGATGCTGGGCCACAGGCGCTTCCGGTCCGACTCGGAGACCCGGCGCGCCCGCACCGGGATCCGTCGGGTGCCCAGCAGCACCTCGGCGTCCGGCGTCGCCTCCAGGTTGAACGACCACGCGGGGTGGTGCTTCTGCCCGAAGTTGGAGGCGATCACCACGAAGTCCTCGCCGTCGCGCACGTACAGCAGCGGGACCGCGCGCGCGACGCCGCTGCGCCGCCCCACCGTGGTCAACGTGAGCTGGGGGAGCAGCGCCTCGGGGATGAGGTGCACCGAGCCGCGACTGATCCGGGTCACCGCCTTGTCGAGCGGGACGGTGGCCCGGACCATGCGGGACACCGCACGGTGTCGCCCGAGCTGCAGGAAACGCGACTTGAGGTCGTCCACGACGGTCATGGCGGCAGTGTAATGAACGCGGCCCGCGGCCGGGCCCCGATCAGTTGGTCGCGAGTCGCGCGCCGCCCGCCGCGCGGAGCGCCGCGTTCAGCGAGTAGTACTGCGTGAGTCGCTGCGTGACCTTGCCGGAGTCGCGGTCGGTCAGGGTAACCGCGTCGGTGATGATGCCGATCGCGGCGTTGTCCGACGTGCGGATGAGCGGCCCGCCGCTGTCGCCCTGCGTGGTCACGATGTCGGCGACGACCCAGTCACCCAGGACCTTCGTCACCTTGCCGCAACGGCGACCGTTCACGGAGCCCAGCTGGCACACCGGGTCCCCGACGCGCGCTGTACCCACCGACCGCGGCGCCATTCCGGGCGCCGACGCGAGGAGCTTCACCTGCGGATCGGTCAGCCGGAACGTGGCCCAGTCGGGCCCGAACGGGTCGACGGGGGAGTAGTGCCCGGGACGGTTCGGGTCCTCCTTGACCTCGGGGGACTTCGACTGCACGACCTCGCCGACGATCCACTTCTTCACGCCGACCGGCTGCTGCGGCGCGCCGCAATGCCCCGCGGTCACGCCGAGCCGCTCGCCGTCCGGCGCGGTGACCGCGAACCCCATGGTGCACTGCAGCGACTCGAACCGGCCGCCGCCCAGGGAGCGCTGCAGGATGTCGATGCGATCACCCGGTGCCACCGCCTTCGGGGCGGGGGTCTGCGTGGGGGCGGGCGTCGGCGCGCTCGGCTTCGCGGGCGTCGACGGTGCGCCCGGCGCGGGCTTCGGGGTCGCGCTCGGCTTCGTCGGCGCGCTCGGCGAAGCGGGCTTCGGCGACGGTGCCGGGGTCGTCGGCGCGCCCGACGCGAACGCGGGCGTCAGAAGGGCTCCCGACACCAGCAAGGTGACCACCCCGATCGATCCGCGTCGCAGTACCGCACCGATGCGCGTCCCGTCGGTCAAGGTCGAACCCTCCTAGGGTGTGGGTCGTGGTGATCGAGGGGCGCCTGAAGAAAGCGCCGCAGAAAATCGTGGCCGAGCTTACCATTCCGCATGACTGACTTCGTGCGAGATCAGTTCACCGTACTGGGATTTCGCTGGTTGTATAGACCATGTACGAACGGCGAGTTTCGGTTCCTGGACCTGAGGAGACCCCCTAGTGTCTGACCAGACCTATCAGACGATCGCAGTAACCCTGTACTTCGCAGCCATGTTGTACATCGGTTGGAGTGCGTACCGGAAGACGCGCGACAACCTCGACGACTACATGCTGGCGGGGCGCGGCCTCAAACCGTGGGTCGCCGCGCTCAGCGCGGGCGCGTCAGACATGTCCGGCTGGCTGCTGATGGGCCTGCCCGGCGCGATCTACGCCAAGGGCCTCGTGGAGTCCTGGATCGCGATCGGCCTGACGATCGGCGCGTGGCTCAACTGGAAGTTCGTCGCGCCGCGGCTGCGCTCGTACACCGAGGTCGCGGGCAACTCGATCACGATCCCGAGCTTCCTCGAGCACCGGCTGCGCGACGGCTCTCGGTCGCTCCGCATCGTCTGCGGCCTCATCATCCTGGTCTTCTTCACGTTCTACGTCTCCAGCGGCATGGTCGCCGCCGGCAAGTTCTTCGACAGCACCTTCGGCGTGCAGTACATCCACGGCATGCTCATCGTCGCCGTGGTGACGATGGTCTACACGCTCTTCGGCGGCTTCCTCGGCGCCACCCTCACTGACGTCGCGCAGGGCCTGCTGATGCTCGCCGCCCTCGTCGCCGTGCCGATCGTCGCCCTCATCGAGGTGGGCGGACCGGCGGTCACCGTCGACACCGTGAACTCCGTGAACCCGACCTTCTTCAGCCTGTTCGCGGGCGGCACCGCCCTCGGCATCATCTCGGCGGCCGCGTGGGGCCTCGGCTACTTCGGTCAGCCCCACATCATCGTGCGGTTCATGGCGCTGCGCTCGCCGCAGGAGGCCTCCACCGCCCGCCGGTTCGGCATCAGCTGGATGGTCGCCACCGCGCTCGGTGCCATCTCCACCGCATTCATCGGCATCGCCTACTTCGCGCTCCATCCCGAGAAGGCGCCCAAGGACCCCGAGACCGTCTTCCTCGTGCTCGCGCAGATCCTGTTCCACCCGTTCGTCGCGGGCCTGGTGCTCGCCGCCGTCCTCGCCGCGATCATGTCGACGGTGTCCTCGCAGCTGGTCGTGTGCTCGTCGGCGCTGGTGGAGGACCTGTTCAAGATCTTCGCGGAGAAGTCGGGCCGCGACACGGAGATCAGCGACAAGACGTACGTGCGCCTCGGGCGGCTCGGGGTGCTCATCGTCGCGGTGATCGCGGTGCTGCTCGCGATCGATCCGTCGGACAGCATCCTCGAGCTCGTCGGCTTCGCGTGGGCCGGCTTCGGCTCCTCGTTCGGTCCGGTCGTGCTGCTCGCGCTGTTCTGGCGCAAGCTCACCGCCCCGGGTGCGTTGGCGGGCCTCATCGTCGGCGCGGCCGTCGCCTTCGTCTGGGGCCAGTGGCCGCCCTTCGAGCTCTACGAGATCGTGCCCGGCTTCCTCGCCAACCTGGTGGTCGCGGTCGGCGTCAGCCTCGCCACCTACAAGCCCGACGCTGCCGTCGACGCCGAGTTCGACGAGGCAGCGCGGCTCGCGGAGAAGCAGCCGGCGTAGGTCAGCGATCGGGCGCGCCTGGCTTCCCGGTGAGGTCCGGTGAGTCGGGTGCGAGGTCGAGCGCGGCGACCGATGCCAGCAGTCCGGGAGCGGTGCGCGGGTCCCATCCGGTCAGTGCTTGCCACCGGTCCAGACGGTAGGTCACCGAATTCGCGTGCAGGTTGACCGACCGGGCTGCGGCGCTGACCGAGAGGCCCGCGTCGGCATAGGCGCGGACGGCGTCGACGAGGTGCGGATTCTCCCGCGCGACGGCCCATCCCCGTTCGAGGATAGGGGCCAGCCTTTCGCGCTGGGGCGTCAGCGAGGCAGTCAGCCACGCGTCCGCGAAGCGCGTGACGGTCCCCGCTCGCGACGCGTCGAGAGCTTGCATCGCGTCGTCCAGGGTCGACGTCGCCAGGTCGAGGCCCGCTCGCTCCAATCCCACGCCGATAGTTGCGTCGGGGCGCAGCGTACGCACCGCCTCGACGATGGTTGAGGTCGGCGTTCCCTGGCAGAGGATCACGAGGGCGGCGTCGTGCCGGCTGCAGTGGGCCGCGCCGCGGAGCCCGTCGAGGACGACCTGGAGTCGTTCCTGCGCGGGTTCCGGCCACTCGGAACCGATGCAGAGCGCCCGGAACCCGCCGTCCGGATCGAACCCGAGGGGCGTGGCGAGTTCCCGGGCGTCGGCCAGGGAGCGCTCTTCCCGCGCAGTCAGCGCGGCGAAGAACCTGTGCCGCACGCCGGCTCGCACCGCCTGCTTGCTCCGCATGGCCTCGCTGTGGCCCTCAGCGACCGCTGTCGTCTCGAGATGCACGACGTCCCACAGGCGCCCGACCGCGACCACCAAATCCGCATCCGGCTCGGGAGAGTGGGTGAGGAGTTCGTGCCAGAGTTCCCCCAGCGCGATGTGATAGGTCTCGATGACGTCGGACAAGGAGATGCCTTGCATCGCCCGGCGGCGACCGAGGTCGCGGCTGCGGTCGGAGTCGAGTCGGGTGATGCCGGAGGGACTCGCGACTGCCCCCAGCATCATCTCCAGACCGGTCCGGATGTAATCGTACTGTTCCCGGTACGGGATCGCGTGGTACGAGGTGATCTCCGCCCGGATCTTGTCGACGGCGTGCTCGGTCACCGTGTCGAATTCGGCGGCGACCGCTTGGCACACCTCGCGCACCTGCTCCGATTCGCCCGCCGCAGCCATACTCCCCCTGCCTCGCAATCCGTGAATTTCACGAATCCGGTGACTCTCTTTCGGGGAATCGTAGTGGCCTCACAACATGATCTGCACCACACTTCGGGGAAGACGGAGGTGCGGATCACAGCCCTGCCGTCGCATGCACAGTCCAATCAAGGAGCCGTCTTCATCGTGTCCAATGAGGTCAAGAGCGTTCTGATCGCCGTCGGAGTCCCGTTCGCCGGGGTGCTCGGCGGCATCGCCTACCTGTCCGACTCCGAGTCCACCGTGCTCGGATTCCCCGTCCTGTTCGCCTGGCTGTTCCTGTGGATGCCACTGACATCGCTGTGCATGCACGTCGCGTGGCGCTTCTTCGACCGCGCAGATTTCGAGGAATTGGAAAGGGCCGATCTGGCCGCTGACCATGCTGCCCGAGAGGCCGGAGCGGAGGCCGCATGAGCATCGTCACCTTCGCGTTGACCATCGGGCTCGCCCTCGCGGCGGGTTTGCTGTCCCGGCGCGGCAGTAAGAGCGATATCGATGACTACCTGGTGGGCGGTCGCTCCTTCGGGCCGATCCTGGTGTTCATTCTGGGGGCGGGTGAGGCGTACAGCATCGGTACGCTGATCGGCTTCCCCGGCGGCGTCTACGCGCACGGGTCGAGCTACGGTGTGTGGTTCATCGCGTACATCCTGCTGGCCTACGCCGTCGGCTACTTCTTCACCCCGTACCTTTGGCGCGCCGGCAAGCTGTACGGGGCGATGACCTTGCCCGACGTGGCTGGGCGCCACTTCCGTTCGCGCGGGCTCGAACTCACCGTCGCGATATCCTCGGTGATCTTCCTCATTCCGTGGGGACAGCTTCAGCTCGCCGGCCTCCAGGTGGCCCTCAGCGGGCTCGGTATCGCCATCGATCCGACCGTGGCGGTCTTTGCCGGAGCCGGTCTGGCACTGTTGTTCCTGCTCCTGTCGGGACTCCGCGCACCCGCTTTCGTCTCGTACGTCAAGGACGCGGCGCTGCTCCTCGGGGCTGTCCTGATCGGCCTCGCGGCAGTCGCCAAGTCGGGCGGTACTGAGGCGCTGTTCGCGGCGGCTCATGCGGCCGGAGCCGGCAAGGACACCCACTTCACGGTGACCGGCTCGTCTCTGACCTTCGTGCTGACGACCATCGTCTTCCAGTCCGTGGGATTCTTCATCTTCCCGTTCGTGGTGCAGGCGGTCCTGGCCTCGAAGTCGGAGGCCACGCTGAAGCGGGTCGCGCGGTTCAACCCGCTGTACATGCTGATGTACGTCTTCCTCGTGGCGGCCGCGTTCGCCGCGATCTCCCAGGTGCCGGGCAAGTTGGAGGGGGCGAAGTCGAACGAGGCGCTCCTGATCCTGTCCCGGATCGTTCTTCCGGACTGGGTGACCGGCATCGTCGCGGGCGGCGCCGCACTGTGCGCCATCGTCGTCCTGTGCGGGTCCGCACTCGGCATCGGATCGATCGTGTCCCGCAACATCGTCCCGGGGATCCCCGAAACGCATCAGCGGGCCTGGGTCCGCGGTGTGATCGTCGCGTACCTCGCGATCTCTCTGCTGCTGACGATGGCGGCGCCGCAGCTGTTGCTCACGCTCGTCAACACCGCCTATTACGGCGTCACGCAGGCGGCGGTCGTCTTCGCCGCCATGGTCTTCGGCTGGAAGCTGCGTCCCGTTGCGCTCGCCACTGGTCTCGTCGTGGGCGATCTCCTGGTGCTGTGGCTGTACCTCGACACCCACGGGCCGATCTCGTCGTGGCTTTCGCACAACGGCATCAACATCGGCGCCGCCGCTCTCGTGGTGAATGCGCTCCTAGTCGTGATCTCGAGGGTCGTGTGGCCGGCGACCGACCCCGTGCCGGGGCTGCGTCGGCTGATGCCGGGACGGCGTCCACCGGCGCCCGCGATGGCGCTCGAAGGGAATGCCCTGTGACCACGCCCGGGACGAACGAGACTGTGCTGACGGCGGATGCGATCCATACGATGGACGGCAGGCGCCCGGTCGCGGAGGCGATCCTGATCCGCGGCGACAGGGTCGTCGCGAGTGGGACGAGCAGCGAGATCCGGGCCGCGGCGGCTGCATCGGCGCGCTCCGTGGACCTCCCTGGGGCGAGCGTGATACCGGGGCTGATCGAGTCGCACGTGCACCCCGTATACACCGGCCTGACGCAGGACTGGGTGGACTGCCGATCGCCACTCCGCGGGTCTGTCGCCGATATTCAGAACGCGCTCCGTGAGCGTCTCGGTGCTCCCGGTTGGGTGCGGGGATGGGGCTACGACGACACCCTGATCGCGGAGGGACGGCACCCGACGCGCGACGAACTCGACGCGGTGGCCCGCGACCGCCCGACCATCCTGCAGCACATCTCGGCGCACTTCCTGGTCGCGAACAGTGCCGCGCTGGCCGCGGCAGGCATCACGGAATCGTCCGTGGCGCACGATGACCCACGCTTCCCGCGGGACGACAGCGGTCGCTTGACGGGGCTGGCGTGGGAGATCGAGGCGGTCTCGAAGGTTGTCTCGGCGGTACCGCCGCTCTCACCCGCCGAGGTTCGTGAGGCACTGCTCGCCAGCCTGCGGCTGGCACGGTCACGAGGTATCACGACCCTGCACGACCTGGGGATCGGCCTGATGGCGGGCGACGAGGAACTCGCGGCGTACCGCGAGCTATCCGCCGGCGGCGGGCTCCCCGTCCACGTCGTGGGCTTCGTCTGTGGCGATCAGGCACTTCCTGCGATCGCCGACGGCTCGCTCCGCTTCGACCGGGGCGGGACTTCCCGCGGGCGGTTCCGCCTGGCAGGCGCCAAGTTCTGGTCGGACGGCTCGATCCAGGGGCTGTCCGCGGCGCTCCGAGTGCCGTACATGTGCGACCCCGGGCACTGCGGCGACCTCCTGCACGCACAGGAAGAGCTCGACGACATGGTCGCCCGGGTGCACCAGGCGGGCGGTCAGGTCGCTGTACACGCGAACGGCGACGCCGCGGTGCAGGCCACGATCACGGCGCTCGCGCGGGCTCAGGGCTCCGACGGACGGCGCGCGCGCCACCGGATAGAGCACTGCCAGGTGACCGAGCCCGCCGATCTCGACGCGATCGTGGCTGAGGAACTCGGCGTGAGCTTCTTCGCCAATCACGTCTATTACTGGGGCGACCGTCACCGCGACCGGTTCCTGGGCGCCGAGCGTGCGGGGGAGATGGACCCACTCGCCCGTGCCGACGCACTGGGGATCCGGTTCGGTCTGCACTCTGACTGCCCGATAACCCCGATGGACCCGCTGCACACCATCCGCACCGCGTCCACCCGCCTGACGAGCGGGGGTGACGTTCTCGGGGAGGCACAACGCGTCTCGCCGGAGCGCGGACTCCGTGCGATGACGCTAGATAGTGCGTATCTCGTCCACGAGGAGACCGAGGTCGGTTCATTGGAGCCCGGGCGTCGTGCCGACCTCGTCGTCCTCGATGCGCCGGTCGATGCGCTCGGCGATCCGACGGCCGCGATGCCACGGCCTGTGCGCGTGATGGTCGACGGGGAGTGGGTGAGCTAAGTGCGGCCGCGGTCAGTCATGATGACGGCCGCGTGGCGGTGCAGTGCACAGTCACGCGGCCGTCTCGCACAGCGACTGCGCCATCGCCTCCCAGGCGAGGCGGACATCACTGTCGACGTGACCGAATTGGGTGAGGACCGCGGAGCACGTCCCGCCGGCGTCGTACAGCTCGATCGCCGAGACGGCGCCCTCGGGGCCCAGGGAGCGCACGACGGCGCATCCGTCCACGCGCGCCAGGTCGATGTCCACGGCGGCGTCCGCGAATCCGGTGAGGAGGCGCGGCCCTTCGCGCAGGGCCGCGTGGATCTCCCCGCGACAGACCTGCGCGACGCCTTCCGACACGACGGCGAGATCGGTCGATAGGCCGCTATCGCAGAGGTACTCGAAGATGCGGGGTATCCAGTCGGTAGCGATCTGGCGGTATCTGTCCGGGCCCGCGGCACAGAGCGCTCGCAGGCGGTCGCGGCCGCCGATGAGGATCGGGTCGATCAGCGCCGCGGTGCCGCCCACGCGCGGTGCCGCGGTGTCCGGCCCCGCGCCGAACAGCATCTCGCGATGCGGGTCGGACGGCGCCAGGTGGCCGAGCGCCCGCACGATCATCCGGTCCGGGTCGGCGGTCACGAAGGCCCGGTGCAAGGCCGCGCCGCGCCGGTCCGTGAGTCCGACCATGCTGGCGTCCGCCGGCCCGCCGGGGGTGTCGTCGTCGGTAACGGCGCCGACCACCCGCTCCGGTGCGATCCGGAGGACGATCCTTCCCGCCGTCACGGTGAAATCCTCCCCGCAGCAGGTCGGGCGGGCGTAGCTGCCTTCGTGCGCGAGAACTGCGGTCATCGACTCCGTCACGGCGACGGCCGAGTCGAGCAGCGGGAAGGCACCCGCGACGTCCGTCGCTGAGGCACCGTCGACCGTGACGCAACCACGTGAGCGTTGCAGCGGGCAGCGACCCCGGTCGCGGCCGCAGCCGGGGCAGGATGCGGGCCGCATCAGTAGACGTCCCGCACGTAGCGCTTTTCCCGCTTGAGGGTCGCGACGTACTCGTCGGCGTCGTCGGCGCCACGGCCCCGCTGCCCGGCGATCACCCCCCGCAGCGCCCGGTCCACGTCCTTGGCCATGCGCGAGGCGTCGCCGCACACGTAGAAGTGTCCGCCGTCCTCCAGCCACCCGTAGAGTTCCCGCGCCGCCTCGAGCATGCGGGTCTGCACGTAGATCTTCTCCGCCTGGTCCCGGGAGAAGGCCAGGTCGAGGCGGTGCAGCACGCCCTGCTCGGTGAATCCGGCCAGCTCGTCGGCGTAGATGAAGTCGCTGGCCCGATGCTGGTCGCCGAACAACAGCCAGTTCCGGCCCGCCGCCGACGACGCCGCGCGTTCGTGGAGGAACGCCCGGAACGGAGCGATGCCCGTGCCGGGGCCGACCATGATCATCGGCCGGTCGGGGTCCGCGGGCACCCGGAAGGCGGCGTTGGGCTGCAACGAGATCCCGACCTCGTCCGTCTCGGAACAGCGGTCGGCGAGGAAGGTCGAGCACACCCCCTGGTGTTCGCGGCCCGCCTCCGCGCCGTGCCGCACTGCCGCCACCGTCAGATGGATGCGGTCGGGGCTGGCCAGCGGGCTCGACGAGATCGAGTAGGCCCGCGGTTGCAGGGGCCGTAGCAGGTCCGGGAGCTCCGTGGCGTCGATGCGGGCGCCTTCGCACGCGTGCAGGAGGTCGAGGACGTCGCGCCCCCAGAGCCACGCGTCCAGCGTCTCACGCTCGCCGCGCGCCAGGACCGCGGCGAGCTCGGACTCGGGTGCGCGCTCGGCGAGCGTCTTGAGCAGGTCCTTCGACGGCGTGGAGATCTCCCAGTCGGTGGTCAGCCGCGCCGCGAGCGGGGCACCGTCGATGTCGGTGTCCGGGGTGGCGCCGAGTGCCGCGAGTACGGCGTCGACGAGGGCGGGCGCGTTGCGGGGCATCACGTTCAGGGCGTCGCCGGCCGCGTACTCGATCCCGCTGTCGGCGAGGTCGAACTCGACGTGCCGGATCTCCTTGGCGCTTCCGCTTCCGGAGAGCAGTCGGTTGTCCACGAGCCGGGAGGGGAACGGGTTCTTCTTGTTCCACCGTGATTTCGGCTTCGACGGTGTCGCGGGCGCGGCCGCGACGGGTACTGCGGCGGCGTCGGCGGGATCCAGGTGATCGGCGACCGCCCGCAGCCGGGAGACCACCTCGGCGAGCCACGCCGACGCGGGCTCCTCGAAGTCGACGTCGCAGTCCACCCGCGGGGCGAGGCGCGCAGCGCCGAGCTGCTCAAGCCGGGTGTCGATGATCTGCCCGGCCCGGCAGAAGCCCTCGTAGCCGCTGTCGCCCAGCGCGAGTACCGAGAACTGGAGGTGCTCCAGGCGCGGGGCGGTGTCGGCGGACAGCGCCTCCCAGAACAGCTCCGCGTTGTCGGGCATCTCGCCCTCGCCGTAGGTGGACGTGACCACCAGTAGATGCGAGGCGGCCGCCAGCCGGTCGGGGTCGGCGTCGTCGAGTGCGGCGAGGTCGGCCCCGAGGCCGTTCTCCCGCAGCAGCCCGACCAGCCGCTCCGCGAGCTCCTCGCTGTTGCCGGTCTGCGTCCCGTAGAGCACGGTCGCATGGAGCGTGGCGGTGGTCGCGGTGACCGTCTGCTCGGCCTGCACCGCGGCCAGGCCCGCCAGGAATCCCGACAGCCACGCCCGCTGGTCACCGGTGAAGACGTCGATGAGGGCGGACGAATCCGCCTCGGGGAGGACATAGGTGGCGGCGCTCATGCCAGCGTCTCCTTCGCGAATCGCACCAGGTCCGGCATCGCACCCTCGACCAGCATGGCGTTGACGGCGGCGCCGTCGAGGGCCGCGGCGTTGCGGGCGCGGTTGTACAGGATCCAGCCGTAGGTGCCGGGGGCGTCCATGCTCAACACGTTCCGCTCCTCGAGCGAGGTGGTGTAATCGCCGAGGCGTTTCGTCGCGATGAGCGCCGCGAGCTCCGCGTCCTCGAAGGTGTCGAGCCGGGCGCGCAGGTACTTCGTGATCCGTTGCCGGACCGCGAAATCCTCGGTGAGCACCAGGTTCCGGGCGCGGGCGGACACCCGCGGGTCGTCGTGCCCCGTCGCGCCCGGCACGCGTTCGGCGGCCACCTCCTGTGCGAGCGACAGGACCGTGAACGACGAGAGCAGGGAGAAGGCGTGCGGGGAACGGGTGTCGCCGAACTTCGGCGCCGTGCCGCCGCCGACGGGTGTACCCGCGCGCAGCGAGCGCTTGAACTCGCGCAGGCGGTCCGCGGCGACGGAGCCCGACAGCTCATCGAGTAGCTCCTTGCGACCGTGCGCGGCCCAGATGTGGTCGGCGTCCTGGTAGTGCATCAGCGCGAGGGGAGTGCCGACGACGATGTTGTCGCGGGTGCCCGCCCAGTCCGCGAGGAGGCGTGCGGCGAGCGGCGATCCGGTCGCCTCCGCGTGCCAGGCGAGCATGGTCCGCACCGCGACCTCGTGGAAGGGCGGGGTGTGCGGGCCGACGAGGGTCTCGACGTGCAGCGACGAGCTCGCCGCGCCGGCGGCCCGGCCCTCGGGATCGTACTGGTAGACGAAGCCGCCGCTCATGCCGTTGCCCAGGCCCTTGCCGAAGCCGCCGAGGTTGAGTACGGCGCCGCCGGTCATGTACTCGCAGCAGTACTCGCCGACCCCCTCGACGACGGCGGTGGCGCCCGAGTTCCGCACGGCGAAGCGGTCGCCCGCCTCGCCCTGCACGAAAGTGCGGCCGCCCGTCGCGCCGAAGAGCGCGAAATTGCCGATCAGGACGTTGGCCCCGGCGTCGGCGCCGCCGCCACCGGGGGAGCGGACCACGACGCGGCCGCCGCACTGGCTCTTCGCGACGCCGTCGTTGGCGGTTCCGGTGTGCTGCAGGTCCATCCCGTCCGTGCAGAAGACGCCGAAGGACTGCCCCGCGCTGCCGTGCGAGCGGACGACGACGGCACCGTCGGCGAGGAAGCGGCGGCCGCGCTCGTCGGTGAGCACCGCGGGGTGACCGTCGGGCACCGGCACGCCGGTGAAGGCCCCGCGCTGGTCGGCCGCGGGGTGGTTGAGCAGGCGTTCCAGGTCGACGGCGAGCTGGCCGCCCACCGACTTGTTCGGGTTCGCGAGTGCCACGTCGTCGACGGTGATCGACTCCGCGCCACCGTCGAGCAGGCGGTTCCGGACCTCCGCGAGGAGGCGGTCGTCCACCGCGTAGTCCTTCTCGAGGTACACGGGATCGACGACGGTCCGCGGCGCGGGCGCATGCAGCATCGCACGCACGTCGAGGTGGCCGACCGCCGCGGGATGTTCCAGCAGCTGTAGGAGATCGGTGCGCCCGCGCGCCTCGCGCAGCGACCGCAGTCCGAGTCGGGCGAGAAGCGTGCGGACGTCGTGCGCGATGTTGAGCAGGTACTGCGCGAGCGCCCGCGGGTCCCCGTCGAAGACCTCGGGATTCGTGGTGAGTCCGGCCGGGCACTTGAGGTTGCAGTTCTTGGCCATGACGCACTTGAGCATCATCAGGGCGGTCGTCCCGAACTCGAACGAGTCGCCGCCGAGGAGCGCGGAGACCACGACGTCGCCGCCGGTCTGGTGCGCGCCGGAGCACCGGAGGGTCACCTTGTCGCGCAGGCCGTTCGCGACCAGCGCCTGGTGCACCTCGGCCACGCCGATCTCCGCGGAGCGTCCGGCGTACTTGAGGCTGGTCACCGCCGCCGCACCGGTCCCGCCGGTGTTGCCGGCCACGTTGATCACGTCGGCGCCGGCCTTCGCGACGCCGACGGCGATCGTGCCGATGCCCTCGGAGGAGACGAGTTTGACGATCACCCGCACGCGGGCCGCTTTGCAGTCGTGGATGAGCTGCGCCAGGTCCTCGATCGAGTAGGTGTCGTGATGCGGTGGGGGAGAGATCAGCTCGATGCCCGGGGTGCCGCCGCGGGCCGCCGCGATGTCGACGGTGACCTTCGGCCCCGGCAGCTGCCCGCCCTCTCCGGGCTTGGCGCCCTGGCCGATCTTGATCTCGAGCTCCTCGAGCATCGGATCCGCGAGGTACCCGGACCAGATGCCGAATCGGCCGGAGGCGAACTGCTTGATCCGCGAACCGCGGATGGTGCCGTAGCGGGTGCGGTGCTCGCCGCCCTCGCCGCAGTTCGACATGCCGCCGACCATGTTGGTGCCGTGCGCGACCGCCTCGTGGGCGGTGGCGACGAGGGCGCCGTGGCTCATCGCACCGGAGGCCAGCGTGCGGGTGATCTCGTGCGCGGGCTGCACCTCGTCGAGCCGCAGGGAGCGGGGCGCGGTGCACAGCAGCGTCAGATAGGTGTGCGCCCGTCCGGTGGCGGCGATCACGGCGCCGGCATCGGGGCTCGTCTCGACCTCGACCTCGTCCGCGAACAGCTCGCGAAGGAACTGCGCGAACCCGGCGTAGGCGGTGTCCGCCTGGTGCTCCGGGGCGTCGGTCAAACGCACGACGAACCGGCCGTCCGCCGCGGTGTCGACGGTCAGGCCACGGGTCGGCAGGCTCGCGTTGCCCTCCAGGGAGAACCGGGCCAGCTCGCGATGGAACTCCTGGGCCGTCGTGAGCATCGTGACGTCCGCGGGCAATGCGAGCACGTCGCGCAGCGCGGAGGGGCGGCGCTCGCGCTCGACCAGGGTGGCGGCGAGGAATTCGCGGTAGCCGTCGGTGATCTCGAAGCCGTCGATCTGGCGCGGCAGCAGCGCTTTGAAGCCACTGTTGCGGTACGCGGCGTCGTCGAGCCCGAAGGCGTCGTCGAGGCGCGAGAGCGTGAGTAGCCGCAGCGACGTGGAGCCGATGCCGTCGGGACCGGTGAGGGCCAGGGGCTCCTCGGCCATCCGGGTGAAGCCGCGGACGGCGTTGATGCCGTACGAGTGCCCGGCACCGTCGGAGCGCTCCTTGAACAGGCCGAGCAGCGGCACGTCGCGCTCCTCCGCCACGGAGGCCGCCCGTTCGTGCCAGTCGGAGTTCGCCTCCGAGATCCGCGCGAAGCCGACCCCGCCGACGGGGGCGTCCAGGTGCGGGAAGTAGCGGGACAGCACCGGATCCCGCGTGTCCAGGTAATTGGGCTCGAAGAACTGGCCGCCGATGTACGACTCCGCCGTGCACAGGCCCACCCGGCCCATCGTCTTGGCGAGCGACTTCTCCGCCGCCTTGCGGAACCGGTCGAAGGCGCGGTCCGTATCGGTGAGCTCACCGGCGGGCGCCGCGTCGGCGGGGAACCGCTCCTCCGCCCGCAGCCGCGCCGAGAGGGAGTACACCGCGGACGCGCCGAATCCCAGCGCCGAGGCGATGTGATGCGAGGACGGCAACTGGCCGCTCTCGGCGAGGAGCGAGAGCCGCAGGCGCAGGCCGGTCTCGGTGAGCCGGACGTCCACGGCGGCGAGAGCGAGCAGGAGGGGGAGGGGCGCCTGCGCAGTGGAGACGCCGCGGTCGGTGAGGACGGCGATGCCGCCGCCGTCGCGGGCGAAGGCCTCGACGTCGTCGCACAGCCGCTCGACGGCCGCGAGCACCGCGCCGGCGTTCGCTTCCGCATCGTCGACCTCGGGGCGGTACAGCAGGTCGAAGTGCTGGACCGGGGTCACCTGCTGGTCGCGGAGTTTCACCATCTCCAGGTGGCTGAGGATCGGCGAGTCGATCACGATCTGCGGGGCGCGGTGGCCGTGTTCCGCGTTGCCCAGCGCCACCCGCATGCTCATGGCGTCGGCCTCGCGGATCGAGTCCAGCGGCGGGTTCGTCACCTGCGCGAAGCGCTGGGAGAAGTACTTCGCCATGCCGCCCTCGTGGTCCGACAGGGCGTTGATCGCGTTGCCGTAGCCCATCGCCGAGATCCGCTCCGCGCCGTCGGCCAGCATCGGGTCGAGCAGGAACCGGAAGCTCTCCTGGTTGAGCGAGTAGGCGACGTACCGGCCGTGCAGGCTGAGATCGCCCGGGTAGCCGAGGGTCCCGGCGTCGCGCTGGATGGGTGGTGGCGCGATATCGGCGAGGTTCACGCGCGCGGCGCCGAGGAGTTCGGCGTAGTCGCGGCGCGCGGCCAGCAGGTCGAGTGCCTCGCGCGTACGGCGGACCCGACCGTCGCCGGCCCGGTGATCCACGTAGAGCATGCCGCCGGCCTCGATGCGGCCGCGGTGGACCACCGAGTCCGCGGGGAACGGGACCTGCCCGGCCTCCGAGGCGACGACGACGTACTCCGCCGTTTCGACGGTGCGCAGCGGACGCAGGCCGAGCCGGTCCAGGCGCGCGCCGACCACATCACCGTCGGAGAAGATGAGCGCGGCCGGGCCGTCGTTCTTCTCCTCGCCGAGGGAGAAGTACTCGAGCATGTCCCGGACCGGTTGCGGCACCGTGCCGTCGTTCTCCCACGCCGGCGGCATGAGCGAGACGACCGCCTCGACCAGGCCCAGTCCGTCGTCGAAGACCCGGCTCTGCAGCGACTGATCGAGCCGGCTCGAATCCGACTGGCCGGGAGGACGGACGATGGTGCGCGCTTTGGCGCGGGCGACGGCATCGTCGGCCAGGCGGTTCTTGCGGTCCGTGTTGAGCTCGCCGTTGTGCGCCATCAGTCGGAACGGCTGGGCCATCGACGGATGCGGCTCGGTGTTGGTGGAGAACCGCGTGTGGAAGTACAAGGTGCACACCGAGTGCCGCGGGTCCGCGAGGTCGGTGAAGTAACGGATCACCTCGTCGGCATTGAGTCGCCCCTTGAGGGTCTGGGTGCGCGCGCTCAGTGACAGCGGGTACAGCCCGGCGAGATCCGGGGTGCCGTAGGCGATCTGCTCGATCGCGAGGAGGGCCGCGTTCGCGGCGCGGTCCACGTCGATCCGCGGGACGCCCGACGGTGCCGTGAACACCCACTGCGTGACGGGGAGCTGGTAGCGGAGAGCCGCCACGCGGATCGCGGAGGGGTCGACGGGGACGTCGCGCTCGGTGATCACCTCGAAGCCGTGGTCGGCGAGCGTCTCGCGGACGAGCGCCCGCGCGGCCGGTCCCTGCTCCGGGTCGGAGGGCAGGAAGAGGTTGGCGACGCCGAACCGGCCGCGCTGCAGCTCGCTGCCGGTGATCGCGCGGAAGAACTCCACGGACAGGTCGACGTTGACCCCGGCCCCGTCGCCCACGCCCTCCGCGGACATGCCGCCGCGGTGGGGGATGGCGCACAGCGCGTGCTCGCCGTAGGCGATCACGTCGTGATGCTGGGTGCCGTCCTTGCGGGTGATGAAGCCGACGCCGCAGGCGCTCGACTCCCGGGTGGGGTCGTACAGACCGGTGCGTGGTTCGTTCAACGGATCACTCTCACTCGGGGCGCGGTACCTGAAGTCAGAATGGTAAGGCTAACCTTATGGTTGTGCCATGTGGGGTCGGTCACTCCGGAATCTCGATTGCCGCGGAGCAGCGCGCGCCGCAGACTGCGGGGATGGACCTCGTTGAGCTGCTCACCGATCGCCTCGCACTGCGTTGCCACGTGGTCGCCGATGTACCGGCGATCGCGGCGGCGTGCACGGATCCGTGGATCCAGCGGTACGTGCCCGTCCCGTCGCCGTACACGGAGGCTGATGCGCGCGAGTTCGTGGCGACGGCGGTTAGGGAATGGGAGGCGGACGAGTCGTACGCCTTCGCCGTGCATGTGGGCGACGCTCTCGCCGGCATGGCGCAGCTCACCCGCAAGGGGGCCGGGTTCGTCGAGCTGGGGTACTGGGCGGCACCCGGGCAGCGTCGCCGCGGCTACACCGCGGAAGCGTCACATCGGCTGTGCCAGTGGGGTTTCGACACGCTCGGCATTCATCGCATCGATTGGTGGGCGGTGGTGGGCAACGATGGGTCCCGGTCGGTCGCGGAGTCGATCGGGTTCGTCGTCGAGGGAACGTTGCGGCAGCGGGCGATGCTCCGCGGCGAGCCGCAGGACTGGTGGGTCGGCGGGCTGCTCTCGCGGCCGGCCTGACGAACGACGAAGGCCGGCCGACCAGCATCTCTGCTGATCAACCGGCCTTCACCGATTGGGGTGGATGACGGGACTCGAACCCGCGACAGCCAGAATCACAATCTGGTGCTCTACCAACTGAACTACACCCACCAGGTGCCTGGGATCGCCAGGCTCGAAGAACTTTACCCGACGGTTCCGGCGGAATCCAATCGGTATGGCCTCCACCCCGTCGAGCGCGGTGACCAGCGGATTCAGGCCGGGCCGAGCTCCTCGACGGCCGCTGCGATCTGCTCGGTCGACGGCCCGGGAGCCGGCACGAAGGCGGTGCTCCGGTAGTACTTGAGCTCCCGGATCGACTCGCGGATGTCCGCGAGCGCGCGGTGCGCCAGTCCCTTGTCGGGCTGGCCGAAGTAGATCCGCGGGTACCAGCGGCGGGACAGCTCCTTGATCGAGCTGACGTCCACCATCCGGTAGTGCAGGAAGCCGTCCAGCTCCGGCATCTCCTTGGCGATGAACCGACGGTCGGTGGCGATCGAATTGCCCGCGAGCGGCACGGCGCCCGCCTCGATGTGCTCGCGGAGGTAGGCGAGCACGGCCTCCTCGGCTTCGCGCACGGTCACCGTCGACGCCCGGACCTCCTCCGTCAGGCCCGAGCGCGCGTGCATCTCCTGTACCACCGGCGGCATGGCGGCGAGCGCGGCGTCGTCCGCATGGATCACCAGGTCCACGCCTTCGCCGAGCACGTTCAGGTCGCCGTCGGTCACCAGGGCGGCGATCTCGATGAGTCGGTCGGAGGTCAGGTCGAGGCCGGTCATCTCACAATCGACCCATACGAGTTTGTCGTCCACGCCGATCAGCGTAGCCAACGCCGTCAGGCGCCGAGCCGAAGCGAACAGCGAGGGTAGCCTGGCCTCATGAATCCAGTCGGATCGGTGCCGGAGCTCGAGAAGGCCGTCGGGAAGCCCGTCGCGGCGATGATGCTCAAGACGATCGACCACCTCGACGAGCACTGCCGTACGATCCTCGCGGTCTCCACGGCGGCCGTCCTCGGCTACGTCGACCACGACGGTGTGCAGCGCACGAGGCTCCTCGGCGGTGCGCCGGGCTTCCTGTCGGTGGCCTCGCCCACAGGCCTGGAGATCGCACTCCCGGACGACGCCGCGCCGGGCGGGGCCTCGCTGCTGATTCTCGTTCCCGGCTGGCGCGAGACGCTTCGCGTGAACGGCACCGTCGGCGACGGCGGCTTCGCGGTCCTCGAGGCCTACCTGCACTGCGGGAAGGCGGTGATCCGCTCCGGGCTCTGGCAGCCGGCGCCGCCCAGCGCGGCCACCGCGGAGGCCGACGCCGCCACCATCGGACCCGACGCGGCCGCGTTCCTCGCCGCCGCCCCGTTCGCGGTGATCAGCTCCCGCGACGAGGACGGTCGCGCCGACAGCAGCCCCCGCGGCGACCCCGCGGGCGACCTGCGCGTGCTCGGTCCCACCACCGTCGCGATCGCCGACCGCCCGGGCAACAAGCGCACCGACACCCTGCACAACATCGTCAGCAATCCCGATGTGGCGCTGCTGGCTCTGGTCCCCGGCGACGGCCGGGCGGTGGAGCTGACCGGGACGGCCACCATCAGCACCGATCCCGCACTGCGCGAGCAACTCGCCGAGCGCGGGAAGGCGCCGAAGGCGGTGATCGTCGTCGAGGTCTCCCGCGCGCGCCTCGCCCGGAGCGAGGGGATCGCCGCCGCGGCGCTGTGGGACCTCGGTCGGCATGCGGACACCGCGGAACTGCCGCGCCCGTCCGCCGTCTGGACCGACCACGTCAAACGCAACACGACCGGCGGCGTCGGCGCGCGAGTGCTGCGGGCCGTGGCGAACGAAAGGGTCATGCGGGCCGGAGTCGACCTCGACTACCGCCAGAACCTCTATTGACCCAGGTCTCACGCTAGGGTTTGCACCGTGACTGACAACGCGAACTCCCCGGCGCAGACCATCGCCGCCGGCTACGAATTCTCGGGGCCCGCCCTGGAGCTCGGGACCGTCCTCGTGGACGGCACCGTCGACCCGTCGGCCAAGGTGCGGATCCCGCTGGCCATGATGAACCGCCACGGCCTCGTCGCCGGCGCCACCGGCACCGGCAAGACGAAGACGCTGCAGCTCATCGTCGAGCAGCTGTCCGCCAACGGCGTGCCCGTCGTGCTCGCCGATATCAAGGGCGACCTCGCGGGCCTGTCCAAGCCCGGCGAGGCCAACGACAAGACCGCGTCGCGCGCCACCGACACCGGCGACGACTGGAAGCCCGCCAATGTGCCCACGGAGTTCGTCTCCCTCGGCACCAACGGCGTCGGCGTCCCGATCCGTGCCACCATCTCCTCGTTCGGCCCGATCCTGCTGTCGAAGGTGCTCGGCCTCAATGCGACGCAGGAGTCGACGCTCGGCCTGATCTTCCACTGGGCCGACCAGAATCAGCTCGAGCTGCTGGACCTGAAGGACCTGCGCTCGGTGATCCAGTACCTCACCTCCGCCGAGGGCAAGGCCGATCTCGAGGGCATCGGCGGCGTCAGCAAGCAGACCGCCGGCGTGATCCTGCGCGCCCTGGTCAACCTCGAGGCCGAGGGCGGCGACACCTTCTTCGGCGAGCCCGAGATCGACATGGGCGACCTGCTGCGCACCGCGGGCGGCCAGGGCGTGGTCACCCTGTTCGAGCTGGGCGACCAGGCCGCGCGGCCCACGCTGTTCTCCACCTTCCTCATGTGGGTCCTCGCCGACCTGTTCCAGTACCTGCCTGAGGCGGGCGACCTGGACAAGCCGAAGCTCGTCTTCATCTTCGACGAGGCGCACCTGCTGTTCGCCGACGCCAGCAAGGCCTTCAAGGACCAGGTCGAGCAGACCGTCAAGCTGATCCGCTCGAAGGGCGTGGGCGTCTTCTTCTGCTCGCAGCTGCCCACCGACATCCCGAACCCGGTGCTCAGCCAGCTGGGCGCGCGCATCCAGCACGCGCTGCGCGCGTTCACGCCGGAGGATCAGGCCGCGCTGAGCAAGACGGTCAAGACCTACCCGACCTCACCCGCCTACAAGCTCGACGAGGCCCTGACCAGCCTCGGCATCGGCGAGGCGATCGTCACCGTGCTCTCCGACAAGGGCGCCCCGACGCCGGTGGCGTGGACCCGTCTGCGGGCCCCGCGCTCGCTGATGTCCGCGATCGGCGACGATGCGATCCGCTCGGCCGCGCAGGCATCGCCGCTGTGGGGCAAGTACGCGCAGACCGTCGACAACCTCTCGGCCTTCGAGAAGCTGTCGCAGAACGCGCAGCAGGCGCAGCAGGAGAACGCGCCCGCCGAGCAGGCGCCGCCGCCCCCGCCCGCGCCCAAGAAGGAGGAGGAAGAGTCCGGCTGGGTCTCCGACGTGATGAGCAACCCCGCCGTGAAGTCCTTCCTCCGGTCCGCGGCCTCCAGCGCTGGTCGCGAGCTGTCCCGCAGCATCTTCGGCACCAAGCGTCGCCGCTGAGCGAGCACGACGGACGAAAGTCCGGTCATCGGTCCCCACGATCGTGGGATCCGATGACCGGACTTTCTTCATACCGGAGGAGCTACGTCGCCTTCGCCGCCCGACGGAGCATCTCGAATTCGCGGTCGGGGACCAGCTGGGACGGGATCCCGTCGTAGAGAACGCCGCCGCGATACCGGATCACAACGACCGGACCCACGCGGCGCGCTCCGGTGATCGCCGCGTAGTCGATCACGCTCGTCGAGATCGGGCTGATCAGTGAGAGTTCTGCCGGGCCGAAGCCCGTTGCCCACACTGCGCCCGGAGACAGCAGCGCTCTCGTCGCCGACAGGTAGTACCCGAAGTAGACGAGGAAGAGCAGGCCCAGAACGAGGGAGAAGAGGACGACGCTGAACACTCCCAGCCAGCCCATGCGGGTGAAGTCCCACACCGTCACGGCGGCGATGAACGCGTAGAGCCCCCACATCGGCTTGTTCCACATCATCGCCCGAGCGACGGCCCAAGCGACGCGCGACGCGTCGCCCGGCCCGGCGATCCACTGGTGCTGGATCGGCGGGAACGGGCGTTCCCGGAGTGTCGGCCCAGCGGGGTGCATCAGTTGCCCGCGAGCTTCTTGTACATCTCGCCGACGACGGGCGCCATGATGGCGCGCGGGGTGTAGTGGCCCGCCATGGACATGCCCTTCGAGAGCAGGCCCGGCACGACGCGCATCTTGTTCTTCTCCAGCGCGTCCAGGGTCACGCGGGCGGTGTACTCCGTGTTGACCCAGAGGAACTCGGGCACGACCTTCTCGACCGTGGAGCGGTCCTCGGGGTCGGGGAGCTCGGTGCGCACGGGGCCGGGCGCGAGCAGGGTGACGTGCACGCCGGTCTTCTTGAGCTCGCCGCGCAGCGACTCGGAGAAGGTGTTGGCGAAGGCCTTCGAGGCCGCGTAGGTGGCGTTGTTCGGGATCGGCATGTTACCGGCCGCCGAGCCGGTGATCATGATGCCGCCGTTGCCGCGCTTCACCATCTGCGGCAGCACCGCCAGGGTCAGGTCGTGGACGGCGTTGGCGTTGAGCTCGAGCTGCGCGCGCTCGTAGTCGAAGTCCAGGTCGATGACGCGGCCGAAGGTCGCGGTGCCGGCGTTGTTGCACAGGATGGAGATCTCGCGCGAGGCGAGCTCCTCGCAGAGCACGGCGCGCGCGGCATGATCGGAGAGGTCGACGCCGCGGACCTCGGCCTCGACGCCGAACTCGGCGCGCAGCTTCGCGGCCAGCTCCTCCATGGGGCCGGTGCTGCGGGCGACGAGGATGACCGAGTGGCCGCGGCGGGCGAGCTCCGTGGCGAGGGCGACACCGATGCCGGAGGAGCCGCCGGTGACGACGGCGCGGGCGGACTGATGGGGTGCGGGTACTGGCATGGGTCAGATCGTACGGGAGGGCACGCACGGGTCGACATCGCGAAGATCGCACTGTGACCGCTCTGGTCGCGGAGGGCCGTCGGGCGATTTCGCGCACGCTGGACCTGCGGCGATGCGTTTCAAGTGGCGCCCGCGCTGCGCTGCTATTAGGTTAGCCTCGCCATTGTCACGAGCTGAAGGTGGAAGACATGAACCGCTGGGCCCCGTACTACCTGTCCGCTCTCCGGATCGTGACGGGCGTGCTGTTCGCGCTCCACGGTGCCGCGACCTTCTGGGGCTTCCTCGACGGTCGCCGGTCGAGCCCGGACGTCTTCGCCTGGCCGAGCTGGTGGGGTGCCGCGATCCAGCTCGTGGGCGGCCTCCTCATCGCCGCCGGCGCCCTGACCCGGCCGGCCGCGATCATCGCCTCCGGCTCCATGGCATACGCCTACTTCGCCTTCCACGCCGGCGACGGGCTCTCGCCGCTCGCCAACGACGGCGAGCTCTCGGTCCTCTACTGCTGGGTGCTCCTGCTCTTCGCGTTCACCGGCGCCGGGCCGATCAGCGTCGACGCAGTGATCGGCCGCCTGCGGGCAGGGGGTCAGGCTGAGGGAAAGGCCCCGTCGGACCGCGCCGACGAGAAGGATGCGGCAGAGTCGGCGGTATGACCACTGACATCCCCGAAGCCGCGCGCGCTCTCCTCGATCAGGCCCTCGTCGTCGACCTGGCGACGGTCCGCCCCGACGGCGGTCCGCAGGTCAACCCGATGTGGTTCCTCTTCGAGGACGAGCTGATCTGGTTCACGCACACCGACTTCCGGCAGAAGTTCCGGAACCTCCAGCATGAGCCGCGGGTGGCGATCTCGATCCTGCCCGAGGGGAATCCGTACGCCTACTTGGAGATCCGGGGCGAGCTCGACCGGATCGAGCCCGACCCGACGGGGTCTCTGTACACGCGCCTCGCGGAGCGGTACGGCCAGGGCTCGGTCGTGCCGCCGGATGCGGCGGATCGCGTCAAGATCGCGATCCGCCCCACCCGGTTCAGCGGCAACGCTCTTCGGGGCTAGAGCGAGGCCGCGAGCTCGGTGCCCTGACGGATCGCCCGCTTCGCATCGAGCTCGGCGGCCAGCGCGGCGCCGCCGATCACGTGCGCCTTGACGCCGCGGTCCGCGAGCGCCGCGTCGAGGTCGCGCACCGATTCCTGGCCGGTGCACAGGATCACGGTCTCCACGTCGAGCACCCGCGCGTCCTTGCGCTCCTCGCCGAAGGTGATGTGCAGGCCCGCGTCGTCGACCTTCTCGTAGTTCACGCCGCGAAGCTGCTCGACGCCCTTCATCTTCACCGTCGCGCGATGCACCCAGCCCGTGGTCTTGCCGAGGCCGATGCCCTGCGGGGTGCTCTTGCGCTGCAGCATGTACACCTTGGACCGGGTCGACGGTGCGGGGGCCGGCTTGGTGATGAAGCCGGGCACGTCGCCCTGGCGGGTGACGCCCCACTCGGCGTTCCACTCGTCGAGGTGCAGGGTGGGGGACTTGTCGGTGGTGACGAATTCGGCCACGTCGAAGCCGATGCCGCCGGCGCCCATGATCGCGACGGTGTCGCCGATCTCCTTGGCGCCGCTGATCGCCTCGGCGTAGGTGATGACCTTCGGGTGGTCGACGCCGGGGAACGACGGGACGCGCGGCACGACGCCGGTCGCGATGATGACCTCGTCGAACTTGCCGGCCAGGTCGTCGACGGTCGCCTCGGTGTTCAGGTGCACGGTCACCTGGTTCCGGTCCAGCATCGTGGTGAAGTACCGGATGGTCTCGTTGAACTCCTCCTTGCCGGGGATCTTCGCGGCGTAGCCGAACTGGCCGCCCACGTGATCGCCGGCCTCGAAGAGGTCTACCTTGTGTCCGCACTCGGCGGCGCTGACGGCGGCGGAGAGCCCGGCGGGCCCGGCACCGACGACGGCGACGCGCTTGGCGGCGCGGGTCGGCGCGAGCACGAGGTCGGTCTCGCGGCCGGCGCGCGGGTTCACCAGGCACGAGACCTTCTTGTGCACGAAGGCGTGGTCCAGGCAGGCCTGGTTGCAGCCGATGCAGGTGTTGATCTCGTCGGCGCGCTCGTCGCGCGCCTTGTTCGCCCACTCGGGGTCGGCGAGTAGCGGCCGGGCGATCTGGACGAGCTGGGCGTCGCCGCGCTCAAGGAGCTCCTCGGCGGTGGCGGGCATGTTGATCCGGTTCGCCGCGCACACGGGGATGTTCACGGCGCGGGTCACGTCGGCGGTGAACGCCGCGAAGGCCGCGCGGGGGACCGAGGTCACGATCGTCGGGACGCGCGCCTCGTGCCAGCCGATGTCGGTGTTGAGGATGTCGACGCCGGCGTCCTCGAGCTTGTGCGCCAGGGAGAGGATCTCGTCGCGGGTCTGGCCGTCGGGGACGAAGTCCGCCATCGACAGCCGGAAGACGACGATGAAGTCCTTGCCGCACCGCTTGCGGATCTCCCGCACGATCTCGACGGGGAACCGCTGCCGGTTCTCGGCGGAGCCGCCCCACTCGTCGGTGCGCTTGTTGGTGTGTGCCGCGAGGAACTGGTTGATCAGGTAGCCCTCGCCACCCATCACCTCGACGCCGTCGTAGCCGGCCTTCTGCGCGGTGCGAGCCGCGTTGCCGAAGTCGCGGATGGTCTTGCGCACCTCGAAGCCCGACATCGCGCGGGGCTTGAACGGGTTGATCGGCGCCTTGATCGCGCTGGCGGAGGCGCTGAGCGGGTTGTAGGAGTAGCGGCCCGCGTGCAGCAGCTGCATCGCGATCTTGCCGCCCTCCTTGTGCACCGCGTCGGTCACCCGCTTGTGCAGGAGGGAATCGATCGGCGACGACATCTTCGCGCCGGCCGGCAGCAGCCAGCCGGTGATGTTGGGGGAGTAGCCGCCGGTGATGATGAGGCCGACGCCGCCCTTGGCGCGCGCGGCGAAGTAGGCCGCGAGCTTGCCGATGTCCCACGGCATGTCCTCGAGGCCGGTGTGCATGGAGCCCATCACGACGCGGTTCTTCAGCGTCGTGTGGCCGAGGTCGAGGGGCTCGAAGAGGTGGGGGTATTTCGCTGACATGGGCTGATCCTTCATTCGGCTGATCGATCCGGGCTGATGGGGAGGGCTGGTTCAGGGGGTGAGGGCGGCGAGCACTTCGTCGAGCCAGTCGACGGTGCCCTGTTCGGAGTACACGCCCCCGCGCAGCACGAGGTGCTGCTGCAGGTCCGTGCCGGTGAGCGTGGTGGGCTCGGGGTAGTCGCGGGCCTCGAGGCTGCGGAAGAGCTCTGCCCGCTCGGCGTGCAGGTCGCGCACGCGCCGGACCTCGGCCATCAGGTCGGCCAGGTCGGACGGTGCCGCCCCGCGGATCTTGGTGGCCAGCTCGCGCCGGTCCGTGGCGTCCTTACCGGGCGTGCGGATCCACTCCGAGAGCGTCTTCCGGCCGGTGTCGGTGATCGAGTAGACCTTCTTGTCGGGCTTGCCGTCCTGCGCCTGTTCGACGTACGTGACGAGGCCGTTGTCCGTCATCCGCGCCAGCGTCTTGTAGATCTGCTGGTGCGAGGCCCGCCACCAGTGCCCGATCGAGCGGTCGAAGCGCCGGGTGAGCTGATACCCGGTGCCCGAGCGCTCGCTCAGGGAGACGAGCAGTGCGTGTTCGAGGGCCACGCCCGCGACGCTACCGCGGCGAACACAACTATGCAACTAGTTGCACTGCGCTTGTATGCACAACTCGGTGCCGCGCGAGGGTGCCGATAGGATGACCACTGCACCACTGCCTCCGTAGCTCAGTTGGATAGAGCATCGGCCTTCTAATCCGAATGTCGCAGGTTCGATTCCTGCCGGGGGCGCAGTGAAACCAGTGGTAGGCGGCTTGCCGGCCGATGACGTCGGCTCGCAAGCCGCTCTCGTGATGCGCGTCGCGAGGGGCGACGTGTCGGTGTCGCGTGAGACGATCTGTGCGTGGGCAATAAGGATGACTGGCTGCCGTTTGGGATGGATGAGCAGGAAACAGCGCGTTTCACCGCGCTCCGTGAAGATATTCCCGAGTGGCTGGAGTCCTCACTGTGGCCGTGGATCAACTCGGAGTTCACGGAAAAAAACCTCATGTCGACCTTCAATGTCGGTCTGGCGCGTTCTTGCGAGCGCGCGCTGCATGTCGTAATCCCTGCGTATGACCTCAGTGTCGACTTGGGTGTTGCCGCTGTGTCAAGAGTCTTTGACGGCAATACGCTTATGACCTGGCGCTTGGTCGACTACCTACTTTCGCGTATGACGCCGTGGCCGATGTCAGATTCTCCGCGGAACCTCGAAAGTATGCTGAAGGAGTGCGGAATCGCTTGGAAGGTTGGAGACCGTAGCGGGCGACTAGGCTTGGTTCGCCGGATTCCAGAGGGTGTCGCGCAGGCAGCCGAAGCCGCGTCGAAACTCGGAAATGCCGGACGGAGGCTGGCACTGGCGTGGGAAGCGGTATACGGCCTTGATTCGAATCCCTCGCACGGTTACCGATTAGCCGTGATGGCTGTTGAGGACGCCGTAATGCCAGTCGTTTCTCCGAACGACCAGACGGGGCATCTGGGGAAGGCGATCGGGTCCATCGCCAGCGGCTCGTGGACTCTACCGCATCTAAGGGAGGATACCCGTGCCCCATCGCATGACGTACTCGTGTCCATGATGCGACTGTTATGGGCCGGCCAACACGATCGCCATGGCGGCCCCTCGGCGGTCGGAGTGTCTGAAGTCACTCAAGAAGAAGCCGAGTCGGCGATTGCGCTTGCGGTCACTCTTGTTGATTGGTTCGCAACCGGCAAGGTTCAGAAGTAGGCGAGTTGCGTCTCGAATGCGGTAAGGCATGTCCCGTGGCAGGATCGCTGCATGGTTGAGAAATGGGAGACGGCTCGGGCGTTTGCTGCTGTCGCTGCTCCGTGCGCGACTCTGTTCGCTGCCGGGGTGGCACTCTGGATCGGACTTCGGTCAAGTCGACGTGACAGGAATTCGCGATCGATCAGTCTGGCAAGTGATGCGCTTGTCAGTATCGGTCTCTTCAAGATGCCATTCTCGAGATTGGCGATTCGGAGTATTGGCTACGACGCACAGATTGGATTTGTTGAGCAGAGGACTGCTCCGTCACTCTCGAAGCCGGTGGTGCGCTCCGAATTTATGAACGTGTCGCCTCAGGAGTGGGGAGACCGTCAGAATGAAATCTCCAAATATAACGGAGAATGGCGTCACGCATACGAGCGTGGGTGGATGGTTGCGCGAACGGCCATGCGTAAGGATGTGCGAACGACGGTGCAGCCTGCATTTGATTCCGCCGACAAGGTGAGTGAGAAGTTGGATGCGATAGTCCAGATAATCGGCACTGTGGTCGGAGGAGGTGCGATCAGAAACGGGTTGGAGCTTCCGTTTTCCGATGCGGATGCCGATTTTGTTAGTCGGTACAGCGTGGCAGTAGAGGAATTGCACAAATCAGTGTTCGAACACTATTGTTCCGTGGAGCGTGCCGTGCCGAAGATTTCGGATCTAAATTGAGATTGGTGACTTGCCCAGGGGGGCGATCTGCGGATAGGGCGGCGGCCCCGGGGCATTGGCGGGATATCGAGAATTGGCGAACAATGTCGGCTAGATATCAACCGGCTCGGGAGGCCCCGCTGAAGCGGATCGCTGGAAAGCGCGCGCGTTACCCGTCCTCGAAAATTGCGATTCTGGTCATAGCGGTGTGAGGCGATGGGGCATCTTTATTGCCATTCGGGTACCGCTTATAACCGACGCGCGGCAGTTCCTGGGGTGAGATCCTTGCCGGATGAAGCTGAACCAGCGGTCATGGGTGGGAGCGCGGACTGGCTCGGCGTTCACCGCCGGCTGAGCCGGATCAATCGCAGCGTCACGTCGACGATCTCCGCGCGGGGCTGCAGCTCCCGGGCCCGTTCGAGCGGGACCCATTCCGCGAAATCCGTGGTGCCGCCGACCTCGACGGTGCCGAGCGCGCCGGAGTCGATGGCGACCTCGACGAGGAACCGCTGGGAGCGCACCGGCGCGCGGGTCGCGGTGGCGGGCACCGTGATGTGGTTCTCCGCCAGGAACCGGCCCGGGGTCACTCGGTAACCCGTCTCCTCCTCGAACTCGCGGACCAGCGCGTCGTGCAGGGTCTCGTCGAACTCCACGCCGCCGCCGGGCATGGTCCAGCAGGGCGGTGCGCCCGTGCTGCCGTTGAACCAGGTCAGGAGGATCTCGTCGGCCTCGTTCACGACGAGGCCGTACACCGCGAGGCGCGTGTGGAACTCGGTGAAGTGCATCGAATCAGCGTAGGGCCGCGCCGCGCGAAACGCGCAAAAGGGCGACTAACACGCACAAGCGCGCGCTGTGAACGTCGTCACCTCAATGCTCCTCGTGTTACCCCGATCACTCATCCACGAGGAGAAACCCCATGCTGACAGTCCTGGGACTGACCATGGTCGCGGCGTTCATGGTCGTCATCATGACCCGCCGCGCGACGCCCATCGTCGCGCTGATCGCCGTCCCGGTGATCTTCGGCCTGCTGGCCGGTGCCGGCACGGGCATCGGCAAGATGATCACCGATGGCATCAAGGACCTCGCGCCCACCGCCGCGATGCTCTTCTTCGCCATCATCTTCTTCGGCGTGATGATCGACGTCGGCCTCTTCGACCCCGTCGTGCGGGCCGTGGTCCGCGTCGTCGGCGAGGACCCCGCCAAACTCGTGCTCGGCACCGCCGTCCTGGCGGGAGTCGTCTCGCTCGACGGTGACGGCTCCACCACGTTCATCGTCACCACCTCCGCGCTGCTGCCGCTCTACCTCAAGCTCGGCGTCAGCCCCGTCGTGCTCACCGTGGTCGCGGGCCTCGCCAACGGCACCATGAACATCCTCCCGTGGGGCGGCCCCACCGCCCGGGCCGCTGCCGCGCTGAAGATCTCGCCGTCCGAGGTCTTCGTCCCGATGATCCCGTCACTGATCGCGGGCATGGTCGTCGTCCTCGCCTTCGCCTGGCACCTCGGGCTCATGGAGCGCAAGCGGCTCGGCAGCATCGTGATCCGCGAGCGCGTCCTCGCCGGCGCGGGCGCCACCGGCGGCACCGTCGGGGGCGACGGCGGCACCGACGCGCCCGTCCCGCCCACCGGCGGCACCGGCGACAGCGCCCTCACGGCCGTCACCGGCGCGCACGGCAACCCGAAGCTGATGTGGTTCAACGCCGGTCTCACCGTCGCCCTGCTGTCGGTGCTCACGCTCGACCTGCTGCCGATCCCCGTGCTCTTCATGATCGCCGCCGCGATCGCGCTGGCCGTCAACTTCCCCCAGGTCGCCGACCAGCAGGAGGCCATCACCCGGCACCCGAAGTCGATCGTCTCGGTCGTCGGAATGGTGTTCGCCGCAGCCGTTCTCACCGGCGTCTTCAAGGGCACCGGCATGGTGGATTCCGTCGCGGCGTGGGTGACCGGCATCATCCCGTCGTCGATGGGCCCGCACCTGGCCGTCATCACCGGCATCCTGTCGATCCCGTTCACCTTCCTGATGTCCAACGACGCCTTCTACTTCGGCATCCTGCCCGTGCTATCCGAGACGGCGAGCCACTACGGGATCAGTGCCGCCGAGATGGCCCGCGCGTCGATCACCGGGCAGCCCTTCCACATGCAGAGTCCGCTGGTGCCCGCCATCCTGCTGCTCGTCGCCCTCGCGGGCGTCGGACTGGCCGATCACCACAAGAAGGTGCTCTGGCGCGCGTTCGTCGTCTCGATCGTCATGCTCGTGGTCGGTGTCCTCCTCGGCCAGATCCCCTTCTGAGCGCGGCTCGGATGGCTAGGCTGAGCCGATGCCCAGGATCCGGCTGCGCACGCAGATCCTCCTGCTCCAGGTGGTGATCATCATCGTCAGCCTCGCCGCCGGCTTCGGCATCGTCCTGCACCGCGTGGACGCCGACACCCGCACCGAGTACGGACACCGGGCCGAGGCGATCGCCGAGACGGTCGCCTCCGATACCGACGTCCGCGCCGGCGCCGCCACCCAGTCGGCGGCGCGCCGCGCAGGCCACCCCGCCACGCAGGAGGAACTCGCCGCCGCGCCGCTCCAACGCCAGGCGGTCGCGATCACCGAGCGCACGGGCGTGCTCTTCGTGGTCATCGCCGACGACGCGGGCTACCGCATCGCCCACCCGGACCCCGCCCAGCTCGGGGCGCCGTTGAGCACGGACCCGTCCACCGCCCTGGGCGGCGAGATCGAGGTGACCCAGCAGCGGGGCACCCTCGGCGACTCCGTCCGCGCGAAGGCCCCGGTCCTCGGGAACGATGGGACCGTCGTGGGGCTGGTCAGCGTCGGCATCTCCACCGAGACGGTGGCTGAGGCGGCCCGCCGCACGCTGCTCCTGCTCGCGGGCCTGGCCGCGCTCGCGCTCGTCGTCGGGATCCTCGGGTCCGGCCTGCTCGCCCGACGGTGGCGCCGCCTCACCCTGGGCCTCGAGCCGGAGGAGATGGCGGAGCTCATCCGCGAGCAGAACGCCGTCCTGTACTCGGGTTCGGAGGGCGTGATCGCCATCGACGCGCAGGGCGTCGCCCGGGTCATCAACGATCGCGCCCGCGAGCTGCTCGGCGTCACCGCCGCGGCGGGCACCCCGCTCGCCGGCCTCGGGCTCACCGACCGGGTCGCGGGCGTCGTCGCGACGCCCACCGAGGTGCCCGTCGCCGCCGCCGTGAACGAGCGGGTCGTCCTCGTCGCCTCGCGCCGGGTCCACCGCGGCGACACCGACCTGGGCACCGTCCTCACCGCCGTCGACCGCACCGACGTCGAGGCGCTCACCCGCGAGCTCGATTCGGTGCAGGCGATGAGCGCGGCCCTGCGGGCGCAGCGCCACGAGTCGGCGAACCGGGTGCACGTCGTCGCCGGGCTGCTCCGCGACGGACGCACCGACGAGGCCCTGGCCTACCTGGACGAGATCGCCGGCCGCGCGGGCGTCCTCCCGGTCTCCGGCCTCGATCGACTCGACGAGCCGCACCTGCGGGCCTTCGTCTCCGCCAAGGCGGCGCGGGCCCGCGAGCGGGGCGTCGTCCTGCGCGTCGGCGCCGACACCGCGCTCGTCGGCGTGCTCGCGCACCCCGTCGACACCACCACCCTCGTCGGCAATCTCCTCGACAACGCCATCGACGCCGCGGGCGACGGCCCCGAACCACGGGAGGTGGAACTCGACGTGCTCCGCGACGGCGACGACCTCGCCGTCATCGTCGTCGACAGCGGCCCCGGCTTCGCCGTCGACGACCCGTTCGTCGAGGGCGTCAGCACCCGCACCGACCCGACGGTGCCCGGCGGCCGCGGGCTGGGACTGGTCATCGCCCGACAGGTCGCCCGCGGGCACGGGGGAGACGTGACAGTGGTGGCCCGGGGCGGCGACGGCGAGCCCACCACGGTGATGGCAACGCTGCCGGAAGGGGTGCGCGACGATGCCTGACGAGCTGCGGATCCTCGTCGTCGACGACGACTTCCGGGTGGCCGCGATGCACGCGAAGATCGTGGACGCCATGGTCGGCCTGACGACGGCGGGCTCCGCGCGCACGCTGTCGGAGGCGCGGGCCATTCTCGAGCGGGACCGGGTCGACCTCGCCCTGGTCGACGTCTATCTGCCGGACGGCTCCGGCATCGACCTGGTGCGTGAGATGCGCTGCGACGCCTTCATCCTCGGCGCCGCGGACGATGCCGCCAGCGTCCGGGCGGGCCTTGCTGCGGGCGCGCTGCAGTACCTCATCAAGCCCTTCGCGACCACGGAGCTCGCGCGCCGGCTCGGCGCCTACACGGCGTACCGCCGGATCCTCGGCACGGCGGAGGTCACCCAGGAGCAGGTCGATGCCGCCGCCTCCGTACTGCGCAGCGAACGGCCCGCCCCGCGCCGCGACGAGGGCGGTTCGGTCACCGAAAGACGGATCGTCGAAGCGCTGCGCGCCGCCGACGGCCCGATGCTCGCCGATGACATCGCCGCCGAGGTCGGCGTCTCGCCGGCGACCGCCCGCCGGTACCTCGCGGAACTGGTCCGGGAGGGCACACTGACGATGGCCCTGCAGTACGGCGCGACGGGCCGGCCGCGCCAGCGGTACACGCTGAGCTGAGCCGTCTTCCGCGCCGCGCGATGTCCGCGAGCGGATCGACCGACTCGCCGGGTACCGCGCCCCCGGTGGCGCTAGAGTCCGAAGCCATGAGAATCACTCGGTTCGCGCTCGCCGGCATCACCGCACTCGTCGGATCCGGGCTGTTCCTTGCCCCGGCCGGCGCCGCGCCGAACTGGTCGGGCCTCGACGTCGCGAACTACGCCGGGCCGATCCCCGCGAAGGGCGGCCAGCAGATCCGGTCCGTGGACCTCGATCCCGCGCTCTCGATCCCCGGCGCGGGGACGGCCAAGCGGGTGCTCTACTCGACGACCGATCAGCACGGCAAGCCCGCGACCAGCACCGGTGCGATCTTCGTGCCGAAGGGGCCCGCGCCCGCGGGCGGCTGGCCGGTCATCGCGTGGGCGCACGGCACCGTCGGCCTCGGTGACACCTGCGCCCCGTCGGCGAGTCCCCGGTCCGCCCGCGACCGCGAGTACCTCGGGCACTGGTTGTCGCAGCGGTACGCCGTCGTCGCCTCCGACTACGCCGGGCTGGGGACGCCGGGTCTCATGAGCTACCTCAACAGCGTCTCGACCGCGCACAACGTGGTCGACTCCGTCGTCGCGGCGCACCAGGACCCGTCGCTGCAGCTGTCGAAGAAGTGGGCGATCGTCGGCCAGTCGCAGGGTGGCGGCGCCGCCGTCAACAGCGCCCGATGGGCGACGGAGTTCAGCGCCGGGAGCGGCCTCGACTACCGCGGCGTCGTGGCCACGGGCACCCCGTTCAAGATCGAGGAGGTCGTGAAGAACGTCGGGCCCGCGAGCGGGCTGCCCGGCGGACTGAGCTCCGCGGCCACGTCCTACACCGCCTACATCCTGGCGGGGATCCGCGAGGCGAACCCCGGCGTGGACTTCGACTCGGTGCTCACCCCGCGCGGCAAGGCGGCCGCCGCGAAGGCCGAGGTGCAGTGCTACGCGCAGCTCAGCACGTCCCTCGCCGGGCAGAAGCCGACGGACTTCCTCACCGCCAAGGTCAGCACCGTGCCCGGCGCGAGCGCCGCCCTCGACCGGTACATGGGAACCCCCACGTCGGGCTACGACCGGCCGGTGTTCCTCGGCGTCGGCCTCAAGGACACCGACGTGCCCGTCCAGTCCTCGATCGCCCTCGCCGCCGCTCTGAAGAAGAGCGGCACGACCGTCGAGCTGCACCAGTACCCGAACGCCGGCCACAGCGGCGCCGTCCTCGAATCCATGAAGGACTCGACCCCCTTCCTCGCCCGCGTCTTCGCCTGATCGCGCGGCCGCGCGGAGGCGGCGCTTGACCGTGCCCCGACGGCATGGTTTCTCCTGGAGTCACCCGCCGAAAGGAGTACCACCATGCCGCTGCCGACCCTCATCACCGTCGAGGAGTTCTTCTCGTCGCCCGTCCGCGCCGCAGCGAAGATCTCGCCCGACGGCACCCGGATCGCCTTCCTCGCACCGTCGAACGACCGCTTGAACGTCTGGGTCGAGGATCTCGACGGCGACGCGCCCGCCCGGCGCGTGACCGCGGACGCGACCCGCAGCGTGCAGATGTTCTCCTGGACCACCGACCCGCGCTGGCTGATCTACCTGCAGGACGACGGCGGCGACGAGCGGTGGCACCTGATGCGCGCCGACCTCGACGACCCGGACGAGCCCGCCGTGGACCTGACCCCGTTCGACGGCTCCACGACCTTCCTCATGGATCTGCCGATCGCCCGCCCGGGGATCGCGATCATCTCGACCAACGCCCGCAAGGTCGACGAGTTCGACGTCTTCGAGCTCGACATCGCCACCGGCGCGCTCACCGAGATCGAGCGCAACCCGGGCAACGTCGCCGGGTGGGTCTACGGCGCCGACGGCACCCTGTTCGCCTCCACCCAGGACCCGGAGGGCGCGATCGCGATCTGCCGCTGGGACACCGAGGCGCGCGAGCTGCGCCCGATCGCGGAGTTCGACGGTATCGACTACCCGCTCGGCGTCTTCCCCATCGTGCCCTCGCCCGACGGTGGCCTGTGGCTCGGATCGAACCGCGGCACCGACCGCACCCGCGTCGTCCACCTGGACGGCGCGACGGGTGAGGAGACGGAGGTCGCGTCGCACCCGACGCTGAATCTGGACACCACCGGCCTCGTCGCACCCACGATGCCGCAGCCGCTCATCGTCGACCCGAGGACCGGCGCGCTGCTCGGCGTGCGCTACCTCGGTGAGCGCCAGGAGATCCGGGCGCTGGACCCGCGCTTCGGGGAGGTGCTCGACGCCCTGCGCGCCCTGTCGGACGGCGACATCGGCGCCCTGACCTCCGATCTCGACGGGAACCGCTGGGCGGTCTCGTTCGTGCACGACCGCGACCCCGGCGCGACCTACCTCTACGACCACCGCACGGGGGAGTCGCGGCTGCTCTTCCGTCCGTTCCCGCACCTCGACCCGGCCGCGCTCGCGCCGATGGAGCCGGTCACCATCACGGCGCGCGACGGGCGCGCGCTGCCCTCGTACCTCACGCTGCCGCAGGGCGTCGACCCCGTCGGACTGCCCCTCGTGCTGCTCGTGCACGGCGGCCCGTGGTTCCGCGACACCTGGGGCTACCACGGCGATGTGCAACTCCTGGCGAACCGCGGCTACGCGGTGCTGCAGGTCAACTTCCGCGGCTCCACGGGCTACGGGAAGGCGCACATGCAGGCGGGCATAGGCGAACTCGCCGGCGCGATGCACGACGACCTCATCGACGCCGTCGACTGGGCCGTCGCGGAGGGCATCGCGGACCCTGAGCGGCTCGCGATCTTCGGCGGCTCCTACGGCGGCTACGCGACGCTGGTCGGCGTCACGTTCACCCCCGACGTCTTCGCCGCCGCCATCGACTACGTCGGGATCTCGAGTCTGCCGAACTTCATGGCGACGCTGCCCGAGATCGCGCGGCCGTACCTGGCCAACAACTGGTTCCGGTACGTGGGCGACCCGTCGGATCCGGATCGGTTGGCCGACATGCTCGCCCGCTCGCCGATCACGAAGGTCGACGAGATCCGTACCCCGCTCCTCGTCGTCCAGGGCGCGAACGATCCCCGCGTGGTGCAGGCCGAGTCCGACAACCTGGTCGAGGCGCTCCGGGCACGCGGCGTCGACGTGGAGTACATGATCAAGGCCGACGAGGGACACGGCTTCGTCAACCCGGAGAACACGATCGACATGTTCCGGGCGACGGAGCGGTTCCTCGCGCAGCACCTCGGCGGGCGCGCCGCGGGGGCTTGACGCAGGGCCGGGCCTCAGTCCTTCGGTCGGTTGTCGACCAGCCGGCGGGCCTTCCCGACGGTCCGCTCGATCCCGCCGGGCGCGAGGACGTCCACGTCGACCGTGATGCCGATCTTGTCCTTGATGAGCTTGCCGAGCGTGCCGCCGGCGTGCTCGTCGTGGGGCCGGTCGTGCCGATGTTCGACCTTCACCGTCAGCCGATCCATACGACCGGGACGGTCGAGGACGCACTGGAACTGCGGTGCCAGGGCGTCGATCCCGAGGATCAGTTCCTCGATCTGCGTGGGGAAGACGTTGACGCCGCGCAGGATCATCATGTCGTCGGTGCGGCCCGTGACCTTCTCCATCCGCCGCATCGTGCGGGCGGTCCCGGCGAGCAGCCGGGTGAGGTCACGCGTGCGGTACCGGATGATCGGCGTGGCCTGCTTGGTCAGCGAGGTGAACACCAGCTCGCCGTGCTCGCCGTCCGGAAGCACCTCTCCGGTCATCGGATCGATGACCTCGGGGTAGAAGTGGTCCTCCCAGATGTGCAGGCCGTCCTTGGTCTCGACGCACTCCATCGCGACGCCGGGGCCGATCACCTCGGACAGGCCGTAGATGTCGACGGCGTCGATACCGACCTCCTGCTCGAGCTCGGTGCGCATCCGGTCGGTCCACGGCTCGGCGCCGAAGACGCCCGTCCGCAGGGAGGTCGCCCGTGGATCGATCCCCATGGCGCGCATGGTGTCCACGATGGTGAGCATGTAACTCGGGGTCACCATGATGGCGTCGGGCTCGAAGTCCTGGATCAGCTGGATCTGCTTCTCCGTCTGCCCTCCGGACATGGGGATCACGGTGGCGCCCAGGCGCTCCGCGCCGTAGTGCGCGCCGAGGCCGCCTGTGAACAGGCCGTAGCCGTAGGCGACATGCACACGGTCGCCCGCGCGGACCCCGGCGGCGCGCAGCGACCGGGCGACCACGTCGGCCCACATGCCGATGTCGTCGGCGGTGTAGCCCACCACGGTCGGCCGGCCGGTGGTGCCGGAGGACGCGTGGATCCGGGAGACGCGTTCGCGCGGCACGGCGAACATGCCGAACGGGTAGTTCTCGCGCAGGTCCGCCTTCGTCGTGAAGGGGAACTTGGCGAGGTCGGCGAGCTCCTTGAGGTCGGACGGGTGCACGCCGGCCTCGTCGAACGCGCGGCGGTAGTGCGGCACGTTCTCGTAGGCGTGCGTGACCGACCACTGCATGCGCTCGAGCTGCAGGGCGGAGATCCGGTCGCGGGTCGCGAACTCGATGTCGTCGGTGGGGACGGTCGATGTCATGGCTGGCTTCCTCGGGCTGGGGCGGCTGGTCGCGGCGGGGTCAGGCGTCGAAGTCGACGGTGACGGTGTCGCTGGTCGGGTACGTCTGGCAGGTCAGGACGAAGCCGGCGGCCACCTCGTCGTCCTCGAGGGCGTAGTTGCGGCGCATGTCGACGGTGCCGCACAGCACCTTCGCGCGGCACGTGCCGCACACGCCGCCCTTGCACGCGAAGGGCAGGTCGGGCCGGAAGTTCTCGGCACCGTCGAGCAGGGTGTCGTCCTGCGCGATCGTGCCGGTCGCGCTCCGCCCGTCGAGGACGACGGTGACCGCGCTGCTCGGCCCGGTGACGCCGGGCTCGCGGTGCCGCTCCTGCGGCGGCGGGGTGCCGTCGTCGACGTAGAAGAGCTCGCGGTGGATCGCGCTGCGGGCGACGCCGAGCTCGGCCAGCACCGACTCCGAGTCGGTCACCATCCCGTGCGGGCCGCAGAGCCAGAAGTGGTCGACGTCGGCGGTGGGAACGACGGTGCGCAGCAGCTCCCGCAGGCGTTCGGCGTCGACGCGGCCGGTGAACAGTTCGACGTCGCGGGGTTCGCGGGAGAGGACGTGGATCACGTCGAGCCGGTCGTGGTAGCGGTCCTTGAGGTCGGCGATCTCGTCGGCGAACATCACCGAGCGGGTGCGCCGGTTGCCGTAGATGAGGATCACGCGGGCAGCGGGATTGGCGAGCACGGTCCCGGCGATGGACAGCATCGGGGTGATGCCGGAACCGGCCGCGATGAGCACGTGCACGCCGCCCGCGTCGGGGTCCGCGGCGAAGGTCCCCGTCGGGCCCTGGACCTCGATGGTGTCGCCCGGGCGGACCCGGTGGACCAGCCAGGAGGAGAACAGGCCGTCGGTGACCTCGCGGACGCCGACCCGGGGGCGCTCGCCGACCGGCGCGCAGATCGAGTAGGACCGGCGGTGCTCGACGCCGTCGACGGTGCGCCGCAGGGTGAGCGACTGCCCGGCGGCGAAGGCGAACTCGTCGGCGAGGGCGGCCGGAACGTCGAAGGTCACGGCGACCGCGTCGTCGCAGAGGGACTCGACGTCGTCGACGGTGAGCGCGTGGAAGGCGCGGCCGCGGGTGGCGGTGGCGGTCATCAGATCTCCTTGACGTGGTCGAAGGGCTCGCGGCAGTCCAGGCAGCGGTAGAGCGCCTTGCACGGCGTCGCGCTGAACTCGGAGTCGAGCCGAGTGGCGGTGGAGCCGCACGCGGGGCACGCGATCCGGCGGGGCGCGGGCTGCAGGGTCAGCGGGACGGGACCGTCGCCGCGGCGCGGCGCGGGGCCCGGCGTCGAGTACCCGGCGGCGCGGAGCTTCGCGCGGCCGGCGTCGGTGATCCAGTCGGTGGTCCACGCGGGGGAGAGCGCGGTCTCGATGGTGATCTCGCCGAAACCGGAGCCGCGGAGAGCGCTCTCGATGTCGGCGCGGATCGTGCCCATCGCCGGGCAGCCCGAGTAGGTGGGGGTGATGGTCACGGTCACTGCGCCGCCTGCGGCCTCGGCGACGTCGCGGACGATGCCGAGGTCCGCGAGGGTGACCTGCGGCATCTCGGGGTCGAGCACGGCGCCGACGACGGCGAGGGCGGAACGGGTCGCGGTGGCGCGCACGTCACCACGTCCCTTCGGGGTGGGCGCGCGCGACGGACTGCATCTCGGCGAGGATGCGGCTGAGCTCCTCGGTGTGCAGCCCCTGGCGCCCTGCCCGCCCGCCGACGCGGGCCACGCCCGGCGCGTCGGGGATCGGGAGGCCCGCGGCGCCGAAGGTGAGTGCCATGACCGCGTCGAACTCCGGGCGCAGACCGCTCGGATCCACGCCGATGCCGGACGCGGTGAGCGCGAGTTCCTCGGTCGACGGCTCGAACAGCTCGGGGACGTACGGCCACACGCGGGCGATCGCCGCCTCGGTCCGTCGCCGCGACTCGTCGGTGCCCTGGGCGAGGGTGACCACCCAGCGCGCGGCGTAGTCGCGGTGGTAGGTGATCTCCTTGACGCCCTTGGCCGCCACCGCGGCGAGCACCGGGTCGCGGGACTCCCGGAGGCGGTCGAACAGCGCCAGGCGGGCGGTCGCGAACACCAGCAGCCGCACCATCGAGACGGCGAAGTCGCCGTTGTCGAGCTCGACGAGCCGGACGTTGCGGAAGGCCGCGTCGTCGCGGAAGAAGGCCAGGGCGTCCTCGGCGGGCACGGGCGAGGTGTCCGAGACGTGCGGCACCACGGCGGGGTCGGCGGCCGCCGCGCGGGCGAGCAGCAGCCGGGCCTGCCCGATGAGGTCGAGGCCGACGTTGGCGAGCGCGACCTCCTCCTCGAGTTCGGGGGCGCGGGTGCTCCATTCGGCGAGGCGCTGTGCGGAGATCAGCGCGTCGTCGCCGAGCATCAGGCAGTAGACGGCGAGGGCGTGCGGGTCGGCGTCGTCCGGCACCGTCGTGTCCACCCCGGCGAGGGGCTCGTCGAAGCTGGTGCCGAAGGCCCACTGGCCGTGGGAGTCCGAGTCGACGAGGCCCTCGTAGGCGTTGTCGTGATCGATCATGGCTGTCATTCCTGTTCGCGGGCTGAGCGAGGGGCGGTCACATGTGCGGGACGGACTCGGGGATCTCGTAGAAGGTCGGGTGGCGGTAGACCTTGTCGCCGCTCGGCGCGAAGAACGGGTCCTTCTCGGACGGGCTGGAGGCGACGACGTCCGTCGACCGGACCACCCAGATGCTCACGCCCTCGTTGCGGCGCGTGTACACATCGCGGGCGTTGCGCAGCGCCATCTCGGCGTCCGCGGCGTGCAGGGATCCGACGTGCACGTGGTTCAGTCCGCGCTTGCCGCGCAGGAACACCTCGTACAGCGGCCACTCGATACGGGTCTGCTCGGTCATGTCTACTCCTTCTCCGATGCTGCGGTGCGGGCGGCGAAGGCGCCGGCGGCGGCCCGCACCCAGGCGCCGTTCTCGTGCGCGGCGCGACGGTTCGCGATCCGCTCGACGCTGGTCGCGCCGTTGCCCTTGACCACCTGCATGAACTCGTCCCAGTCGGGCTCGCCGAAGTCGTACGCGCCGCGATCTGCGTTCCACGCCAGGTCGGGGTCCGGGAAGGTCACCCCGAGGACCTCGGCCTGCGGGACCGACATGTCGACGAAGCGCTGGCGCAGCTCGTCGTTGGTGTGCCGCTTGATCCGCCACGCCATCGACTGCGCCGAATTCGGCGAGCGGTCGTCCGGCGGCCCGAACATCATGAGGGCCGGCCACCACCAGCGATTCACGGACTCCTGCACCATGTCCCGCTGCGCCTGCGTGCCGGACATCATCGTCATCAGCATCTCGAAACCCTGGCGCTGGTGGAAGGACTCCTCCTTGCACACCCGGATCATCGCCCGCCCGTACGGGCCGTACGAGCTGCGGCACAGCGGCACCTGGTTGCAGATGGCGGCACCGTCGACCAGCCACCCGATCACGCCGACGTCCGCGTAGGAGAGCGTGGGGTAGTTGAAGATCGACGAGTACTTCTGGCGGCCCTCGATGAGGTTCTCCGTGAGCTCCGCGCGGTCGACGCCGAGCGTCTCCGTCGCGGAGTACAGGTAGAGGCCGTGGCCGGCCTCGTCCTGCACCTTGGCCATGAGGATGGCCTTGCGGCGCAGCGACGGCGCGCGGGTGAGCCAGTTGCCCTCCGGCTGCATGCCGATGATCTCGGAGTGCGCGTGCTGGGCGATCTGCCGGACGAGGGTCTTGCGGTATCCGTCCGGCATCCAGTCGCGCGGCTCGATGCGCTGGTCGGACTGGACGATGCGGTCGAACTCGGTCTCGAGGTCGGTCGTGGTGTCTGTCATGGGCTGTGCCTTCCGTGCGGCTGGTGGTCAGCGACCGGTGAACGCGGGCCGGCGCTTGGCGAGGAACGCCTCGACGGCGCCCGTGTGATCGGCGGTGGCGGCGAGGGGGACCGCTCCGGCGCGCTCGCGCTCGAGCGCCTCGTCGAGCGGCGGGAGGGAGGCGGCGACGAGCGATTTCACGGCGGCGAACGCCGCGGTGGGTCCGGCGGCGAGCCGGCGCGCGACGGCCTCGGCGGTGGCGGCGGCCTCGTCGTCGGCGGCGACCTGTGCGATGAGGCCCCAGTCGAGGGCCTGCGCGGCGGAGATCTTGGTGCCGAGCAGGATGAACGCCCGCGTGCGGACCGCGCCGATGGCGTCGACGAGCGTCCGGGTCAGGCCCGAGTCGGACGCCAGGCCGATAGCGGTGAAGGCCGTCGCGAAGCTCGCGCTCTCGGCGGCCACGACCACGTCGGCCGCGAGCGCGAGGCCGAGTCCTGCACCGACGCAAGCGCCCTGGACCGCGGCGACCACCGGGACCTCGAGCGCGGCGATGCCGGAGATCAGGGGGTTGTAGTGCTCGGCGACGGTATCCATGGCGCGCTCGGGCGAGCGGCTCAGCGCGTCCGCGTGCTCGCCGAGGTCCTGGCCCACGCAGAAGTTGCGGCCCTCGGCGCGGATCAGGACGGCGCGCACGGCGTCGTCCGCGGCGATGGACCGGACGGCGTCGAGAAGGGCGGTCTTGAGCGCGACGTCGAGCGCGTTGGCGGCCTGCGGGCGGTTCAGAGTGAGGACGGCGAGGCCGTCGGCGACGGTGAGGGTGGCGGAATCCATGGGGTCTCCTCGGATCGATGTCGGCGGGTCAGGACCAGGTGTGGAAGCCGCGGCCGCTCTTGCGGCCGAGCTCGCCGCTCGCGACCTTGTCGCGCAACAGCTGCGGTGGCGTGAACCGATCGCCCAGCGTCGACGCCAGGTGCTCGGCGATCGCGAGCCGGACGTCGAGGCCCACGAGGTCGGTGGACCGCAGCGGCCCCATGGGGTGGCGGTAGCCGAGCTCCATCGCCCGGTCGATCGACTCCGCGTCGGCGACGCCCTCCTCGAGCATGCGGATCGCCTCGAGACCCAGGCACACGCCGAGTCGGCTGGTGGCGAAGCCGGGGGAGTCGTTGACCAGCACCTCCTGCTTGCCCAACAGCTCCACCCAGCCGCGCACGCGGTCGACGACGGCCTCGTCGGTGTCCGGGGTGCGGATGATCTCGACGAGCGTCGACGCCGGCACGGGGTTGAAGAAGTGCATGCCCACCAGCCGCCTCGGGTCGTCGAGCGCGGCGGCGAGGGAGGCGATCGAGAGCGAGCTGGTGTTGCTCGCGACGACGCAGGTGTCGCCCACGGCGCGCTCCACGCGGTGCAGCACGTCGAGCTTGAGGTCGATGCGCTCCGGCACGGCCTCGATGACCACGTCGGCGTCGGCGGGCAGGTCCTCGATGTCGGCGACCACGGTGAGCCGAGCGGCCACGTCCTCGGGCGTGCGTCCGCCGAGCTTGTCGCGCTCGGCGGCGCGCCGCAGGCCGGTGACGACGCGGTCCCGCGCCGCCTCCCGGTCACCGCTCTCGGCGAGGACGACGGTGGCGCCGAGCGTCGCGAAGACCTGCGCGATGCCCGCGCCCATCCGGCCTCCGCCGACGACGCCCACCTTCGACGGTGCTGTGCTCATCTGCGGTTCCTCTTCTCCAGGAAGGCGGTCATGCGCTCCTGCTTGTCGGTGGTGTCGAACAGGACGGCCTGGGCGATGTCCTCCACCCGGCCCGTGCCGTCGATGATCGATTTGGTCAGGCGCAGCGCCAGCGCGGACGAGGCCGTGATGCGGTCGATGGCCCGATGGGCCGCGGCGATGTGCTCGCCGGCGGGGACGACGTCCATGACGAGGCCGCACCGGAGCGCGGCCGCGGCGTTGAGCGTGCGGCCCGCGAGCAGCACCTGCTTGGCGACAGACTGGCCGACCAGGGCGGGCAGCCGGTAGGTGGCACCCGCGGCGGCGAGGATGCCGAGGCCGGGCTCCGGGTTGCCGAAGACGGCGGTTTCGGTGGCGATCCGGAGGTCGCAGGCGTAGCTGAGTTCCGCGCCGCCGCCGAGCGCGTAGCCACTCACCGCGGCGACGGTGGGCAGGGGGAGTGCGGCGAACCGGTCGAACAGCGTGCGGTTGATCCCGGCGAGCGCCTGGTCGCGGCCCCGGTCGCGGAGCTCCCCGATGTCGGCGCCGCCCGCGAAGTGGTCGCCGGCGCCGGTGAGCAGGACGGGCGCGGGATCGGACTCGATCGCGCCGCAGACGGTGTGCAGCTCGGCGATCATCGCGGCGTCGATGGCGTTGCGCGCCGCGGGGCGGTCGAGCGTCACGACGTACCGGTCCTCCGTCCGCACGACGGAGACGGTGCGGAGGCCGGGGAGTACGGCCGTCAGGGCTTCGGTCATAGCGCTGTCCTCTTCGGTCGGTGCCCCGAAATAATAACCGATCATTCGGTCGGTAACAAGGTCTTGATCGGAAGTCGGGTCCGGATGGGAGAATCTGTTCATGAGCACCACACCCGTCCGGCGGCGTACCGGCTCGCCGGGGCGTCCCGGCTACGACCTCGACTCCCTGTTGGCGGTCGCGGTCCGCGTCTTCAACGAGCGCGGCTACGACGCCACCAGCATGGATGTGCTGGCGAAGAATCTGGGGCTGACGAAGTCCTCGATCTACCACCACGTCGCCGGGAAGGAGGAGCTCCTCGAGCTCGCGCTCAACCGCGCGCTGAGCGGGTTGTTCGCGGTCACCACGGAGACGGGCGCGACCACCGGCAGGTCGGTGGACCGGCTCGAGTACGTGCTGCGCCGGAGCGTCGAGGTGCTGGTGGCGGAGCTGCCCTACGTGACGCTGTTGCTGCGGGTGCGGGGCAATTCGGAGGTGGAGCGGCGGGCGCTGGCGCGCCGCCGCGAATTCGACACCGTCATCGCCGACCTGGTGGCGGGCGCCGTGGAGGAGGGCGACGTGCGCGCGGACGCCGACCCCGCCGTCACCAGCCGTCTCCTGTTCGGCATGGTCAACTCGCTCATCGAGTGGTATCGGCCGCGGCCTGATCACCCCGTCGGCGAGGTCGCCGACGCCCTCGTGGCGATCGCCTTCGCCGGCCTCCGCCGGACCTGATCGAAGATCGACCGCCCTCTTGACAGGGGGCGGGGTCTCGGGCCACCCTGATTACCGACCGAACATACGGTAATGGGAGCGTGCTTGATGGACAGCAGGATGGTGGAGAGCTACGCGTGCGGCCGGTGGCACCGGGCGACGGACGAGGGGCGGGCGGTGATCAGCCCCGTCGACGGGGCCGAGGTCGCGCGGGTCTCGTCGACCGGGCTGGACGTCGCCGCGATGGCGGCCTACGGCAGGGAGACGGGCGGACCCGCGCTCGCCGCGCTGACCTTCCACGAGCGTGCCGCGGCACTCAAGGCGCTCGGCCTGACCCTCATGGCGGGGAAGGCGGAGTTCTACGCCGAGTCCGCCCGGACCGGTGCCACCGAGCGGGACTCGGCCGTCGACATCGACGGCGGCTTCGGGACCCTGCTCAGCTACGCGAGCAAGGCCAAACGCGAGCTGCCCAACGACGTGATCCACCTCGACGGCCCCGTCGAGCAGCTCGGTAAGAAGGGCACCTTCGTCGCCCGGCACGTCCACACCGCGCGCCGCGGCGTCGCAGTGCAGATCAACGCCTACAACTTCCCCGTCTGGGGCTTCCTCGAGAAGCTCGCGCCCGCCTTCATCGCGGGCGTGCCGACCATCGTCAAGCCGGCCACCCAGACCTCGTACCTCACCGAGCTCGTCTTCCGCCGGATCATCGAATCGGGCCTGCTCCCCGAGGGTTCCGTGCAGCTCCTGTGCGGCGATCCGGCCCCGCTCCTCGACGCCCTCGGCGGGCAGGACTCCGTCGCCTTCACCGGGTCCGCGCACACCGCGGCGACGCTGCGCGCGCATCCCGTTCTCGTGGCGAACAGCGTGCACTTCACCGCGGAGGCCGATTCGCTCAACGCCTCCGTCCTCGGCGCGGACGTCACGACCGACGCCCCCGAGTTCGAGCTGTACGTGGGGCAGCTCACCACCGAGATGACCGTCAAGGCCGGGCAGAAGTGCACCGCCATCCGCCGCGCGCTCGTCCCCGAGCCGATGGTGGACGCGGTGATCGAGGCGGCCCGGGCCCGGCTGGACCGGGTGGTCGTCGGTGCTCCGGGCGCCGAGGGCGTCACGATGGGCCCCGTCGTCTCCCTGTCGCAGCGCACCGACGTGCTCGCGGCGGTCGACAAGCTCCGCGGCGCCGCCGATCTGGTGGTCGGTGACCCGGACCGCGTCGCGGTCGTCGGCGGGGACGCGGAGACCGGTGCCTACCTGCCGCCGATGCTGTTGCGCAGCACCGATCCCGAGGCGCCCGAGGTGCACGAGATCGAGGCCTTCGGGCCGGTGGCGACGGTCATCGGCTACCGCGACACGGCGCATGCCGTGGAGCTGATCGCCCGCGGCGGGGGCAGCCTCGTCGCCTCGCTCGTCACCGCCGATCCGCAGCTCGCGCGGGAGGTCCTGCTCGGGATCGCGCCGTACCACGGCCGGCTGCTGGTGCTCAACGCGGAGGACGCCCGCGAATCCACCGGCCACGGCTCCCCGCTGCCCGTGCTCGTGCACGGCGGACCCGGCCGCGCCGGCGGCGGCGAGGAGCTCGGCGGCATCCGCGGCGTGCTGCACCACATGCAGCGCACAGCGATCCAGGGCACCCCGGAGGTGCTGGCCGCCGCGACCGGGCAGTGGGTCACCGGTGCCCCGCGCACCGAGGGCGCCGAGCACCCGTTCCGCAAGTCCCTCGCCGAGCTCCGCCTGGGAGACACGATCGTGGGCGGCCCGCGCACCGTCACCCTCGCGGACATCGGCCACTTCGCGGACTTCACCGGCGACACCTTCTACGCCCACACCGATCCCGAGGCAGCGGCGGCGAACCCGCTGTTCGGCGGCATCGTCGCGCACGGCTACCTCGTGGTCTCCCTGGCGGCCGGCCTGTTCGTCGACCCCGCGCCGGGCCCCGTCCTTGCGAACTTCGGCGTCGATTCGCTCCGCTTCCTCACCCCGGTGCGCGCGGACGACGCCCTCACCGTCACGCTCACGGCCAAGCAGATCACCCCGCGCAGCGGCGCCGACTACGGCGAGGTCCGCTGGGACGCCGTGGTCACGAACCAGGACGGCGCGCCGGTCGCCACCTACGACGTGCTGACCCTCGTCGCCAAGACACGGGACGGGGGCGAGGCGTGATGACCGCGTCCGCACGCATCGAGGAGTGCGAGCCGGCGCGGTCGATGTTCGCCGCCGACAGCGCCTCCCGGGCGCTCGGCATCGAGATCGTCGACCTGCGTCCCGGCACCGCGACCACGACGGTGACCGTGGGGGAGACGATGGTCAACGGCCACGGGATCACCCACGGCGGCTACGTCTTCCTGCTCGCGGACACGACCTTCGCCCTCGCCTGCAATTCGCGGGGCGACGCCGCCGTCGCCGCGCGGGCGGACGTCCGGTTCCTCCGCGCCACCCGGCTCGGCGACGTGCTCACCGCCACCGCGGTCGAGCGGGAGCGGTTCGGCCGCAACGGCCTCTACGACGTGACGGTGCGCCGCGGCGAGGACGTGATCGCCGAGTTCCGCGGCGACAGCCGCACCATCCCGTCCGGCGTCTGACGGCGATCATCGCGGAGATCCGCGTCGGTCAGCTGACGACGTCCTTCGTCCGGAAGCCGCGCACGGCGAGGGCGAAGAGGACGATGGCGATGCTCACCGACAACGACGCACCCTGGGCCATCGCCGCCCACTCGATGCTCGGCTGGAGCAGGTCGGTCCACGCGTACTGCCAGTGCGCGGGCAGCGCGGCGCGGAGGCCGCCGAGAGCGGTGACCTGGTCGAGGACGCTGCCGATCACCGTCAGGCCCACGGCCCCGCCGACCGCCGCGAGCGGTGCGTCGGTGCGGGTCGAGAGCCACAGGGCAAGGCCGGCGGTGGCGAGCTCGGAGATGATGATGAAGCCCGCCGCGAGCAACAGCCGCCAGAGGCCGTCGGCCGCCGGAATCGCGGTGTTCGCCGGCGTCTGCAGCGGGCCCCAGCCGTAGGCGAGGGTTCCCGCGATCAGCGCGACCGCGGTGAGCAGGGCCACTGAGGCGACCGACAGGATCAGCGCGACGATCGCCTTGGTCACCAGCAGCCGCGTCCGCGGGACGGGCGCGGCCAGCAGGTACCGCAGCGACGACCAGTCCGCCTCCGAGGCCACCGCGTCGCCGAAGTACAGGGCGACGGGGATCACCAGCAGGAAGCCGGTGCCCGCGATGAGGACGGTGGCCGTGAGGTTCAGCCCGGAGGCGGTGGCGACGTCGAACATCGACGGCCGTCCGTTGCCGTTGCCCCCGTCGTCGGTGCCCACGGCGAGCGCGATGATGAGCACGATCGGCAGAGCCGCGAGCAGGGCCGCCATCACCAGGGTGCGGCGGCGCTTCAGCTGGCGGGCGAGTTCCACGCGCACCGTCAGGGTGTGCCCGGGCGCGTAGCCCGGTGCGGCGCCGTGCGTCGCGTCGCGCCCGGCCGCGGAGTCCTTCGTGGTGGTCATGCCCCGTCTCCCGTCAGCTGGAGGAACGCGTCTTCGAGGGTGCGGGACCCGCCGCCCTCGCCCGCCTGGACGATCTCGTCGACGGTGCCGGCGGCGATGAGCTCGCCGCGGCGCAGCACCACGACGTGCGTGCAGGTCTGCTCGACCTCGGCCAGCAGGTGGCTGGAGACGATCACGGTGCGGCCGGTGGCGCCGTAACGGACGATCGCGTCCCGCATCTCGCGGATCTGCGAGGGGTCGAGGCCGTTGGTCGGCTCGTCGAGGACCAGCACGTCCGGCAGGCCGAGCATGGCCTGCGCGATCGCGAGCCGCTGCCGCATGCCCTGCGAGTACGTGCGCACCGGGCGCTCGAGCGCGCTACCGAGGTCCGCGATCTCGAGGGCCTCCTCGAGGTGCGCCTGGTCGGCGGGGCGGCCGGTCGCCCGCCAGTACAGGTCCAGGTTCGCGCGGCCCGACAGGTGCGGCAGGAAGCCCGCGCCCTCGACGAAGGCGCCCACGCGGGAGAGCACCGGCGCACCGGGCCGGATCTCGTGCCCGAAGACCCGGATCCCGCCCTCGTCCGGCGTGATGAGGCCCATCAGCATCCGCAGCGTGGTGGTCTTGCCGGCGCCGTTCGGGCCCAGCAGGCCGAGGACCTGGCCGCGCTCCACCCGGAAGGTCACGTCGCGCACGCTGTAGCCGTCGCCGCCCGCGTACTTCTTGGACAGCCCGGTCACCTGGAGCGCCACATCGGCGAGCTCCGGGTCGGCGGGCGGCGCAGGGCGCGGACGGCGGACGAGGAGCAACGCCGCGGCGATCGCCAGCACGACCAGCGGCAGTACCCACACCCAGGTGGGCAGGGGCGCCGGCGCGGTCTTCAGCGCCGGTACTTCCGGAACCGTGAGGGGGCTCGTCACCGTGATCGTGTGCGTCGCGGGCGCGGACGGGGAGAGGTAGGCCAGGTCGGTGGTGGCGAGGGCGAGCCGCATGCGGTGCCCGGCGGCGAACTCGTGGTCGATGACGGGCAACCGGATGGTCGCCGTCGCCGTGCCCGCGGTGATCGGGATGCGGATCGGCGCGGCGAGCTGCTGCGGGAGGATCTGCGTGCCCTCGGGGCCCACGTCGTAGAGCTTCGCGAAGAGCACCGCGTCGGACGCGGGGGAGTCGACCTTGATCGTCACTGTCGGGGCGCCGGTCACGGTGACCGGTCCGCTCAGCGGTTCCGAGTCGACGATCGCGGCCTGCGCCGGAAGGTCGCGCGAGAGCCCGAAGGAACCGAGCGCCGCCGCGGACGAGGCCAGGCCGCCGAGGCCGGGCACCCCCGAGATCGACGGTGGCGCACCGCCCGCGGGATTCTCCGCCCGCTGCGGCTCGCCGGGCAGGGCGACGGTGCGCGTGATGGTCCCGGCGAGCCCGGGGTAGGCGTCGGTGCTCGACGCGCGGACGGTGCGCTCGCCCGTCTCGCGGTCGACGCCGCCGGACCGGGAGACCTGGAAGGCGGGCACCGCCGGGGCGTCCTCGTTCTTGAGGTAGCGGTCGAACCACTCCGCCGTGCGGGCGTTCACCCGGGCGTCCTCGGCGCTGCCCGCGTCGTGCCCGCCGGCGATCCAGTCGACCGCGACGGGCGCGCCGTTCGCCGCGATGCGCCGCGCCGCCGCATCGGCCTGGTCGAGCGGGAACAGCGAGTCGAGCTCGCCCTGCGCGAGGTACGTGGGGACGCGGATCTCCGCACCCACCGAGGCGGGGCTCCGCGCCGCGAGCAGCGCTCGATCGGCGTCGGTGAGCGTGCCGCCCTGCGCGATCCGGGTGTACATCTCGCAGACGGCCGGCTCGAACCGGGCGCAGCCGCCGCCCATCGTGAACAGGATGCCCGCCCACTGCTTCTTGTAGACGCCGCCGGGGAACAGGGCCTGCTCCAAGTCCCAGTACGTGATTCGCGGGGCGATGGCGTCGACGCGCTTGTCGTGCCCGGCGAGCAGGAGCGCCAGGGCGCCGCCGTAGCTGCCGCCGGCGACGCCGACCCGGGGATCGCCGGGCCGGTCCTGCTGCACGTCGGAGCGCGTCGCGAGCCAGTCGAGGAGCTTGCGCGCGTCCGCGACCTCGGCGTCGGGGGAGTCGAGGCCGACGAGGCCCGTCGACTTCCCGAAACCGCGCGCGGTGTAGGTCAGCACCGCGTATCCCCGGCCCGCCAGCTGCTCGGCCTCGGCGCGAACGTCGTCCTTGGAGCCGCCGAAACCGTGTGCGAGGAGCACCGCGGGGGCGGGGCCGGCACCGTCGGGCCGGAAGAAGGAGGTGTCCAGGCGCACCCCGGCCCCGTCGATCGCCTGGTCGGTGCGCTGGAACGACGGTGCGCTCCTCCCGCCCAGGCCGCACGCCGCGAACGCGGCGAGGATGATCACGACGGCGACCAGCGCCGCACCGGTGACGAGGGGGCGCGCGGCGGCGCCGCGCAGAGCGCGAGGTGGGGGCACCCGACCAGGATATGTGCGCTCGTCCGTGCTCGCCGCTGCCTGGATTCCGCCCACGGCGAAAAAGGGCTTTGCGATAGGTCATCGGCGGCTGTCAGAGTGGTTCCGGCACTGACCGGGGAGCGGCCGGAGCGGGGTACCGCGACCGGTTCCGCGCGTTCGATCCGGCAGAACCGACCAGTGGCACGGCCCCATCGGGGCCCAGAGGGTTCGAGTCCCTCGAACGCCGTTCCGCCGGAAGCGCGGGCGGCGGCGGCCCTGCGATGCCCCGGCCATTACCCGGGACATCCCGCCGCCGCTGCCCGCCCGGCGGGGCGGTGCCACCCACATCGAGGCCCCCGGGCCACCACGAGAGGAGATCCACCGTGTCGATCATGACCGCGATCCGCGGCCGACGCATCGTCGTGCCGGTGGGCCGCCGCGCCGTCGAGTACCGGGACGGCGCCGTCGCCCGCGTCCTCGGGCCCGGCCCTCATCGGGTCCGCCGGGCGCACACCGTCGTCCCGGTCGTCGTCGCCGAACGGCTGCTCGCCGTGGCGCCGCAGGAGGTCGTCACCGCCGAGTCCGTCCCGGTCCGGGTGTCGATGGCGCTGCGCATCCGTGTCGCCGACCCGGTCGCGTACCTCGAGCGCGCCGCCGATCCGGACGCCGTGGTCTACCTGGCCGCGCAGGTCGCGCTGCGAGAGGCGCTGGGCGGCATCGGTATCGACGACCTGGCCCGTCGCACGGCGGCCGTCGACGGCGAGGCGATCCGCTCGCGCGTCGGCGCGACCGCCGAGACCGTGGGCGTCGAGGTGCTCGCCGTCGTGGTCAAGGACGTGGTGCTGCCGGCCGAGATCCGGAGCGCCGCGGTAGGCCTGATCACCGCCAAGGCACGGGGCGCCGCCCGGCTGGAGGAGGCGCGGGCCGAGACGGCCGCGCTGCGGGCGCTCGCCAACGCCGGCCGCATGCTCGACGGCTCGCCCGCGCTGGCCCGGATCCGGATGATCGAGGCGGCGCCGCCCGGCGCGACGATCGTCCTCAGCGATACGGGTCGGTGACCTCGCGCAGCTTCAGCAGCGCGACGCGCAGGTCCCGATAGGCGGCGGCGCCGAGGTGGTCCTCCCACTCCCGTTCCACGAGGGCCACCTCGGCGTTCGCGACGTCGGCGACCCCGGCGCCGCGGGCGGACAGGCGGATGAGGCGCGCGCGGCCGTCGGCGGGATCGGGGACGCGCTCGACGTATCCGGCGCGCTCGAGCTGATCGACCAGGAAGCCCGCGGTCTGCTTGGTGACCTGCGCCTGTTCGGCGAGGTCGGTGAGGCGGGTGCCCTCGGGACCGATGCGCTGACCGATGCGTGCCTGCGCGAGCGTGATGTCGGTGTAGCCGGCCTCCCTGGCCGCGGTCATGGCGCGCGTCTCCATGGCCCGATAGGCGACGAACAGCATGACGCCAGTTCCGATCTCCACCCTTGCGATGGTACAAGAGACTGACTAATATTGGTCAGGGAATTTGACCAATGGAGGTCGTCATGGACGAGCAGCAGGCGTGGCGGGTGATCGCGGAACAGCGCATGGCGGTCGCGGAGCTCCTCGACGGGCTGACCGCGGAGCAGTGGGCCGCGCCGTCGCTGTGCGCGGGGTGGACGGTGACCGACGTCGCCGGCCACCTCGCGGCGGTGCTCCGCCCGGCGCCCGCGGGGGCGGTGGTCTCGGCGGCCGTCCGTGCCCGCGGCAGGCTGCACGGCATGATCGACCTGCTCTCCCGGGAGGCCGCCGCCGAGTACGGCACCCGCTCGGCCGTCATGCTGCGGGAGGAGGCGGGCGTCACCGCGCTGCCGCGCCTGACCAACTGGCGGAACATCCTGTTCGACACGCAGATCCACGCCCAGGACATCGCCCGCCCGCTCGGGCTGCACCTGCCGATGGACACCGCCGCCGCGGCCCAGGGGGCGGAGCGGATCTGGCGGGTCGGCTACCTGTTCGGCGCGCGGAAGCGGTTCGCGGGCGTGCGTTTCGAGGCCGTCGACGCGGACTGGTCCGCGGGCGACGGCCCCGTCGCGCGCGGTCCGATCGCCGACCTGCTGCTCGTGCTGTCGGGTCGACCCGCCGGCCTGTCCGGGCTCGACGGCGCCGGCGCGCCCCTCGCCGCGGCCGGGCTCGGCGTCCTGCCGTGATTCGCGCCAGCTGTGGACGGGCTCAGTCGCTGAGCATGTCCTTGACCAGGGGGACGACCTTCTCGCCGTAGAGGGTGATCGACCGCATCAGATCGGCGTGGGTCACGGGCTGGTCGTACTTGAGGTCGAACCGGTCGACGCCGAGCGTGCGGACCGTCGCCGCGATCCGGCGCGCGACCGTCTCCGGCGACCCTACGTACAGCGAACCGGTCTCGACCTCGCGCTCGAAATCGCCCAGCGCGGGCGGCGGCCAGCCCCGCTCGGCGACCATGCGCTGCCGCATCCGCAGCCAGCCGTCGTGGACGAGCGCGCGGGCCTGCTCGTCGGTCTCCGCGATCAGGCCGGGCGAGTGGACGGCGATCGGCTGCGGCGACCCGCCGAACTCGTTCTCGGCCCGCCGGAACAGGTCGGTGTACGCCGCGAAGCGATCCGCCGGGCCGCCGATGATCGCCAGGAAGAGGCCGAAGCCGTACCGCGCGGTGCGGACGACGGACTCGGGGCTGCCGCCGACGCCCACCCAGGCGCGGATGCCGTCCGCGGTGGTGGGGAAGACGCGTTGCTCGGACAGGGCCGCGCGCGTGGTGCCCGACCAGGTGACCGGCTCCTCGGTGAGCAGCGCCGCAAGGAGTTCCAGCTTCTCCTCGAACAGCACCTCGTAGTCCTGCAGGTCGTAGCCGAACAGGGGGAAGGACTCGGTGAACGAGCCCCGCCCGGCGACGATCTCGGCCCGGCCGTTCGAGACGGCGTCCAGGGTCGCGAAGCGCTCGAAGACGCGCACCGGATCGTCGGAACTCAGCACGGTCACCGTGGAACCGAGGCGGATGGACTCGGTGCGCGCCGCGATCGCCGCGAGCACCATCTCCGGGCTCGAGACGGCGAAGTCCGCGCGGTGGTGCTCGCCGACGCCGAAGAAGTCGAGGCCCGCGCCGTCCGCGGCGACGGCCTCCTCGACGAGGTCGCGGATCACCTGGGGATGGGGCAGCGGCTCACCCTGCGCGTCCTTCGTGACGCCGCCGAACGTGTCCACGCCGAACTCGGGAATCTTCATGTCAGTCATAGTACCGGTATAAACGGACTAGGGTCCGAATTTGTTTCCGGTGGGTCAGACGACGCCGTGCAGCGGCGGCCGCTCCTCGTTCAGGGTGAATCGGCCGAGGTGGAGGACCTTGTATCGCACCGGGTCGTGCAGGGTGTGGGTGCGCGCGTCCCGCCAGTACCGATCGAGCCCCGTGTCGCCGCCGGCGCTCCGGGTGCCGGACACCTCGAACAGGGCCGACGGCACCTCGGTCGCCGCGCGGTCCGCGAGCACCTTCGCGGTGGCGACGGCCAGGGAGGCCTCGGCCGCGGTGTCGGAACCGGGGGTGGCGAACGCAGCGTCCACCGCCTGCCCGGCGACGGCGAGCGCCGCCTCCGCGGCGCGGACCGTCACCGTCAGCTCGCCGAAGCGCTGGATCACGAGCGGATCGTCCTGCGCCCGGTCGACGGCGGCCTCGAACCAGGGACGGGACTTGGTGCGGACGAAGTCGGCCGCGGCGTCGAGCGCTCCCCGCGCGATCCCGGCGTCGATGGCGACGTGCAACAGCTGCGCGAACGCGCCGTAGCCGGTGGGCTCGGACACCGCGGGGGAGCGGGTGACGACGGCGTCGAGCGGCACGACCACGTCGTCGAAGCGGACGGTGCCGCTGCCGGTGGTGCGCTGGCCCAGGCCGTTCCAATCGTCGGCGATGGCGATGCCGGGGGTGTCCGCCGGGACGAACGCGATGACCTGCTCGCCCGATTCCGCGTCCCGGGCGAGCACCGCGAGGAGGTGTGCGTAGGGCGAACCCGTGCAGTAGAACTTCTCACCGTCGAGGTGTGCGCCGTCGGGGGTGCGGGTGAGCGTGGTGGCCACGTCAGCGACGGTCCGCCCGCCCCGTTCCGATTGCGCGTTGGCGATCCGGGCCCCGTCGAGCACCTGGTCGAAGATCTTGCGCTGCAGCTCCTCCGGCCCCGCAAGCCGCAGGGCCGTGAGGTACACGTAGTGGCTGTGCGGGATCTGCGCGAGTGAGCCGTCGGCGGTCGCGAGGGTGCGGAAGACCTCGGCGATCACGGACGGCGGCAGGTCGGGCCCGCCGAAGCGGGCGGGCACCGTCAGTGCGAACAGCCCGGCGTCGGAGAGGTATTCGACCTCGGCGTGCGGCAGGCGCCGCTCCCGGTCGCGTTCGGCGGCACCGTCGGCGAACCGCTCCGCGAGTTCCCGCGCCGCCTCGACGGCGGCCTCGGCGGAGTCGATCGCGGACGCGAGGGTCACACCAGTGCCCCGGCGCGGCTCGCCTCGATCTCGCGGACCAGCGGCAGCACCTTCTCGCCGAAGTACTCGATCTCCTCCTGGAAGTGCAGGAAGCCGCCGAGGATCAGGTCGACGCCGAGCTCCTTGTACGCGACGATCCGCTCCGCGACCTGCTCCGGCGTGCCGATGAGCTGCGTGCGGAAGCCGTCGTTGTACTGGACCAGGTCCTCGAAGCTGGAGTCCGCCCACATGCCGCGGCCGTCCGAGGTCGACTTGCCGGCCTGCTGCACGGCGTCGCGGAAACCCTCGACGGCGGGCTTGTTGGCCTTCTCCACGATCTCGCGCAGGGTGTCCCGCGCCTCCTTCTCGGTGTCGCGGGCGATGATGAAGCCGTTGAGGCCGAACTTCACCTCGCGCTGCGCCTCCCGGGCGATGCGGCGCAGGTCGTCGAGCTGATCGGTGACGCCGTCGAAGTCCTTGCCGTTGGAGAAGTACCAGTCGGCGTACTTGCCGCCGTTGACGCGCGCGGCGGAGGAGTTGCCGCCCTGGAACAGCTCCGGGTTGGGGCGCTCCGCCGTGTTGAGCGGCTTCGGCTTCAGCGTGAAGTCGCGGATCCGGTAGAAGTCGCCGCCGAAATCGACGTTGTCCTCGGTCCAGATCTTGCGGATCACCTCGAGGAACTCCGCGCTGCGGCGGTAGCGCTCGTCGTGCTCGAACCAGGGCTCGCCGAGCGCCTTGAACTCACCCGCGAACCAGCCGGAGACCACGTTGATCGCGAAGCGCCCGTTCGACAGGTGGTCGGCGGTGGCGCCGAACTTCGCGAGGACCGCGGGGTGCCACAGACCGGGGTGCACGGCCGCGATCACCTTGAGCTTCTCGGTCGCGCCGAGAAGGGCCAGGCTGAACGACGTCGACTCGTGCTGGTACTCGGCGCCGTAACTGGCCATGTACCGCACCTGCGAGAGGGCGTACTCGAAGCCCACGCGCTCGGCCGTCTGCGCCAGCTTCTTGTTGTACTCGAAGTCCCAGCTGGTGCGCTGCTCGATGTCGCTGGTCACCAGGCCGCCCGAGACGTTCGGCACCCAGTAGGCGAACTTGATCTCGTCGGCGATCTTCTCGGTCGTCATCCGTGCGGTCCTTCGCGGCTAGGAGGTGGGGGAGAGGTCGGGCAGGAAGGCGCCGCGCACGGGCTCCGACGGTGCGTCGGAGGCGCCGAGTAGGCCGCGCGCCGCGAGGCGGGGGCGCACGCCCTCGCCGAAGTGGTAGGCCTCCTCCAGGTGCGGGTACCCGGAGAGGATGAAGTGGTCGAGACCCAGCGCCGCGTACTCGGCGATGAGGTCGGCCACCTCGTCGTGGGAGCCGACGAGCGCCGTGCCCGCGCCGCCGCGGACCAGGCCGACGCCGGTCCACAGGCCCGGGTAGACCTGGAGCGAGCGGGCGTCCGCGGCCTCGTCGAAGGCCGCGCCGCCGCCGTGCAGTTCGCGCATGAGGCGCTGCCCCTCGGACTCGCTCCGGGCCAGGTTGGCCTGCGCGGCGCGCACCGCCGCGGGGTCGAGGTTGCCCAGCAGCCGGTTGGCCTCGGCCCACGCCTCTTCGCTGGTGTCGCGCGAGATCACGTGCAGGCGGATGCCGTAGGTCAGTTCGCGGCCCTGCTCCGCGGCGAGGCCGCGGATCCAGTCCAGCTTCTTCTTCACCTGCGCGGGCGGCTCGCCCCAGGTGAGGTAGGTGTCGGCGTGCTTCGCGGCCACGTCGCCCGCGGCGGGCGAGCTGCCGCCGAAGAAGATCGGCGGGGCCGGATCGGGCCGGCGGGCGAGGAGCGCGTTCTCCGCGGAGACGTACTTCCCGGCGACGTTCACCGGCTCGGACGAGGTCCACAGCTGCTTGGTGATGTCGAGGAACTCGCCGCACCGGGCGTAGCGCTCGTCCTTGCTGAGCGTGTCGCCGAAGGCGCGCTGCTCGGACGACTCGCCGCCGGTCACCACGTTGAGCAGGACCCGGCCGCCGGACTGCCACTGCAGGGTGCTCGCCATCTGCGCCGAGAGGAGAGGGCTGACCAGGCCCGGGCGCAGTGCGACCAGGAACTTGAGCTTCTCCGTGGACTCGGTGAGGAGCGCGGCGGTCAGCCAGGAGTCCTCGCACCACAGGCCGGTGGGGATGAGCACGGCCTCGAACTCGTTCGCCTCGGCGGCGAGGGCCAGTTGCTTGAGGTAGTGCAGGTTCGCGGGGCGATCTCCGCTCATGCCACTGCCGTGCCCACCCGCCATGAGGTTCCGCGAGTCGCCGTACGTGGGCAGGAACCAGTGCAGGTGGAGAGGGGTGCGCGAGCTCACGTCGGCCTTCCGTCGGGGGAGCGGGGATACGAAGCGCCAGTCCATCACCGCGCGGACGCGGCGGCCAGGTTTCGACTCGTGATGCGTCGAACGTGCACACCTACCGGTCAGTAGCTAAGCTAGGGAAAGAGTTAGTTAGAGTTCCGTAGTGAAATGAGGTGTGTTGGATGTCGATCGAGACGATGCACGGCGGTGACCCCGCCACCAGCGGCGCTGCGGCGGCCGCCCCGGCCGGTGAGCAGGCCGAGCGGCTTCCCCAGGTGATCGCCCGGATCTTCGCCCGGTACGCGGACCGTCCGGCCTTCGCGACCCGCGCGGGCGGACCCCGCGCGCCCTACGCGAGCGTGACCTACGGCGCGATCTGGCGCCGGGTCACGGCGCTGGCGGCGGCCTGGCAGGGCGAGCTGGCCGCGGGGGACTTCGTCGCGATCCTGGGCTTCACCAGCGCGGACTTCGTGACGGTCGACCTGGCGACCACCCTGCTCGGTGCACCGAACGTGCCGCTGCAGGCCGGCGCCCCGGCCGCCCGGATCGCCGCCATCCTGGACGAGACCCGGCCGACGATCTTCGCCGTCAGCGCCGACCAGGTGGGTCTCGCGGAGCAGGCCCTCGCCGAGTCCTCCGCGACGCCCCGCGTCGTCGTCTTCGACGGCGAGCACGCCGGCTACGAGGGCATCGAGGCCGACGTCCTCGCGGGCGAGGCCCTGCCCGCGCCCGAGTTCTTCGCGCCCGAGCCGGGCACGGACCCCCTCGTGACGCTGATCTACACCTCGGGCAGCACGGGCACCCCGAAGGGCGCGATGTACACCGAGCAGCTGGTCTCCGACGCCTGGCTCAAGGTGGACAGCATCGTCGACATCGACCTGCCGTCCGAATCGCTGCTGCACTTCCTGCCCATGAGTCACATGTACGGCCGCAACTGGCTGATCGCCGGCCTGGCCTCCGGCGGCACCGGCTACTTCGCCGGCGCGTCCGACATGTCGACCCTGTTCGACGACCTCGCCGCCGCGCGCCCCACCGCGATCGGCCTCGTCCCCCGCGTGTGCGAGCTGATCCATCAGCGCTTCCTCGCCGTCGAGGCCGAGACCGACACCGAGACCGCGCGCGTCGAGCTGCGGGACCGGGTCCTCGGCGGACGCCTGCAGGCCGCCATGTGCGGCAGCGCCGCGCTGTCGGCGGAGCTGCAGGCATTCATGGAATGGCTGCTGGGTATCGACATCCAGATCGGCTACGGCTCCACCGAGGCCGGCGGCGTCATCCGCGACGGCGTGGTGGTCCGCCCGCCGGTCACCGAGTACAAGCTCATCGACGTGCCCGAGCTCGGCTACTTCGTCACCGACTCCCCGCACCCGCGCGGCGAGCTCCTGGTGAAGTCGACCCAGCTGATTCCGGGGTACTACAACTCCGACAAGCGGATCCGCGACGACGAGGGCTTCTACCGCACCGGCGACGTCATGGCCGAGCTCGCGCCCGACCACCTCGAATACGTCGACCGCCGCAGCAACGTGATCAAGCTGGCGCAGGGCGAGTTCGTGCCGATCGCGCAGCTCGAGGCCACGTACGCCGCCGGCCCCGACGTGCACCAGATCTTCCTGTACGGCACCAGTGAGCGCTCCTATCTGCTCGCCGTCGTGGTCCCCGCTCCCGGCCCGGACGGCGAGACCGACGCCGACGCCCGCACGCGGGTGCTCGACGGCCTCGCGGCGATCGCCCGTGAGAAGGACCTGGCCGCGTACGAGCTTCCCCGCGACGTGATCGTCGAGCGCGAGCCCTTCTCCCAGGAGAACGGACTGCGCTCGGGCATCGGCAAACTCGTCCGGCCCGCCCTGACCGCCCGCTACGGCGCGGAGTTGACCGCGCTGTACGACGCCGCCGAGGAACGCCGCCGCGAGGGTCTGCGCGACCTGGACGCCGGCGGCTCCGTGGCGGAGACCGTCGTGCGGGCGGCGGCCCTGACCCTCGGCGTGCTGCCCGAGGAGCTGGACGAGGACACCCGCTTCCTCGACCTGGGCGGCGACTCGCTGTCCGCGCTGTCGCTCGCGACGACGCTCGAAGGGGTCTACGACCTGCCCGTGCCGGTGCAGGCGATCGTCGGCCCCACCGCGACGCTGCGCGGCGTGATCGCCCACATCGAGGAGGTCCGGGCGGGCGGCGTGCAGGCGCCCACCGCCGCGTCGATCCACGGTCCGGACGCCGAGGTCGCCCACGCCTCCGACCTGCGGCTCGACCGCTTCATCGACCCCGCGCTGCTGGCGGCCGCCCCGTCGCTGCCCGCGCCGCACGGCGAGCCCGCGACGGTGCTGCTCACCGGCGGGACCGGATACCTCGGCCGATTCCTCCTGCTCGAATGGCTGCGCCGGGTCGCCCCGCACGACGGGACGGTCGTCGCGCTGGTCCGCGCCGCGGACGCCGACGACGCGCGCCGACGCCTCGCCGTTGCGATCGGGACGTCGGATCCCGCGCTGACCGCGGAGTTCGAGGCGCTCGCGGAGCGTCACCTGGAGGTCGTCGTCGGCGACTTCGGCGCGCCGTCGCTGGGGCTCGACGCCGCGACCTGGGACGCGCTCAGCGGCCGCGTGGACCACGTGGTGCACTGCGGCGCGATGGTCAACCACGTGCTGCCCTACGACCAGCTGTTCGGCCCGAACGTCGTCGGGACCGCGGAGATCGCCCGGCTGGCGCTCACCGTGCGCCGCAAATCGATCGACTACGTCTCGACGGTGGCGGTGGTCCCGCAGGACGACGGCCGCCTGCTCGTGGAGGACGACGACGTCCGCGTCGCGGGTGCCGAGCGGCGGATCGGTGCCGAGGCGTATGCGAACGGGTACGCGGTGAGCAAGTGGGCGGGCGAGGTGCTGCTCCGCGAGGCCGCGGACCTCGCGGGCCTGCCGGTGCGGGTCTTCCGCTCGAACATGATCCTGGCGCACAGCCGATTCCGCGGCCAGTACAACCCCGTGGACCAGTTCACGCGGCTGCTGCTGAGCATCGCCGAGACCGGCCTTGCGCCCGCCTCGTTCTCCGCCGACCCGAACGGGCCGCGGGCACACTACGACGGCCTGCCGGTCGACTTCACCGCGGAGGCGATCACCCGCCTCGGCGCCGCGGGGCGTACCGGATTCCGCACGTTCCACGTGCTCAACGTCGCCGAGGGCGGCGCGGGGCTCGACGACTTCGTCGACTGGATCGCCGAGGACCGGCCGATCGAACGGATCGCGGACTACGACGAGTGGCTCGCGCGGTTCGAGGCGGCGCTGCGAGCCCTGCCCACGGAGGACCGCCACCGGTCGGTGCTCCCGCTGCTGCACTCCTTCGCCCGGCCGGCCGACGCCGGCGCGGGGACCGCGCTGACCGCCGACCGGTTCCGGGAGGCCGTGCATTCCGAGAACGTCGGTGGGGGTGACCTTCCGCGCCTCGATCACGCACTGATCGAGCGGTACCTCGACGGCTTCGTCGCGGCGGGCTGGCTGGCCCGGTGACCTGCCACGGCGGTGCGACGTGGACGCCGCGAAAACGCCCTTCATCCACAACTAAGCGTACGTAACGTTTTTCCTCCACAGGGCCCGCCTCGGACGCCGTCCGGGGCGGGCCCTGCGCGCGACACTCGTCGACGACGGCCGGGATCCGCCGGCCGCGGAATCGACGAGGAGGCGACCATGCCCGGGGTGCTTGTTTTCGCAGCGGGGAACGTCACGAACGACCTGACCTACCGGGAGTCGGCCCGCGATCAGCGGCACGACTTCCTGAGCTTCACGATGGCGGCCAACAACGGCTACCTGGACGACAACGGCGAGTGGAAGCAGACCAGCACGGTCTGGCTCAACGTCAAGGCCTTCGGCGCGCTGGCCCGCAACGCGCGCGCCGTGATCGCGAAGGGGCGGCCGGTCATCGTGCACGGTGAGCTCAAGCACGAGACCTTCGACGGCGCGGACGGCCAGCGGCACAGCTCGCTGGACCTCAAGGCCGACGCGATCGGGCTCAACCTGCGGATGTGCGCGAGCCAGTACGTGGGCACGGGGGAGCGGTACCGCGAGGTCGCCCCGCCGCCGCTCGAGACGGTCGGCGCGGATCCGGCGGCCGCGACGGCGTCGGAAGCGCCGGGCGCGGACGGCGATCCCGGCGGTGCGACGGCCGGCCCGGGGCGTGACGGACTGGTCGTCGTGCAGGGCTTCGCGGAGGACGGCGAGGCGGCGGGGCGCGAGCCGGCCGCGGTGGGCGGGGCGCCGGACTTCTAGCGCCCGGCCGCGCGCTGTCACGCGCCGCCGCGGGCGGTCACGCCCGGCCGCGGGCGCGTCGGTCGTGGCCGGCGATCGCCACCGGGACGCCGACCGTGTGCAGCACGACGCTGCCCAGCACGACGAGAACGGCGAGGGTGAGCGTGAGGTCGGCGACCGGGCCGTCGGGCAGCGTGTTGAAGGCGATGAGCGCGAAGACGATCGTGGACGTACCGCGAGGGCGGAGCCACCCCAGCTGGAGCACCTGCTTCCGCGGCAGCCCGCTACCGGTCATCGCGACGGCGATCGGGAGGACGCGGAGCACGGTCAGCGCCGCCGCGACGAAGACGAACGTCCGCCAGTCGACACCGTCGAACAGCCCGACCACGGCGACGGACCCGAAGACGAACCACATCGCGGCGGCGAGGAGGAAGCCGACGTCGTCGGTGAGTCCGACGTCGTCGGACGTCTCGGTGCCGCGGCGCAGTCGGTAGACGATGCCGCAGACGAACGCGGCGACGAAGCCGTTGCCGCCGAGGCCCACCGCCGCGGCGTACGTCAGGAGCGGGGTGGCGGCGATCGCGAGCCGCCGCCCGCTCTCGGAGGCGAGCCCGGCCCGCTCGGTGTACTGCACGCCCGCCGCGATCGCCGCGCCCAGCGCCGCGCCGACCGCCAGCGCGATCGCGGCCTGCGGGGCGGCGGCCAGCAGCGCGGGGGCCGGGTCGTCATCGCCGTGGCCCGGGCCGGCCCAGTACAGCGCGAACAGGAACACGGGGGTCACCAGGCCGTCCGTGTATCCCGATTCGACGGTCAGTACGTCGCGGACCCGAGCGGGCACGTGTCGATCGCGCAGCAGCGAGGGCGCCGAGGCGAAATCGATCGGGGCGATGACGCACGCGACCAGCAGCAGCACCGACCAACCGAGATGGGGGAGCAGCAGCCAGCCGACGACAACGGACAGCGCCAGTCCGACGGGGATGCCGATCAGCAGCGATCGCAGGACGAGGCGCGGGTGGCGGCCGAGGAGCGATCCGCGCACATGCGTGGCGTCCACGAACAGCAGCACCGCGAGGATGATCTCGGCGGCCCGCTGCGCCGCCCCGGTGTTCAGCGCTTCGGCGATCGCGCCGTGCGCGCCGATGCCCACGGCGCCCCCGGCGATGACCATGACCAGCGGCGCGGAGACGCCCCACCGATCCATGCGCCCGGAGAGCAGGCACCAGAGCAGGAACGTCGCGGCTGCGATCAGGGTCGCCGGAATCACGCCGCGATTATTCCGTACGCGGTTCCTCACATCGCGTGGTGCGGTGGCGTGAGGTCGAGTTCACGGGGCGGACACCGCGGGAACCGGCGCCGCAACATCGCCTGCCTACCTTCGACGCCAGAGAGATCGTCGACGCACCGGGAGGTCTGGACATGAGCCGATCACACACGATCACGGACTGGGATCCGGAGAACCGGCAGCAGTGGGAGTCGGGAGGGGAGAAGGTCGCGAAGCGCAACCTCCTCTGGTCCGTCATCGCTGAGCACGTGGGCTTCTCCGTCTGGTCCCTGTGGTCCGTCATGGTCCTGTTCATGCCGCAGGACGTCTACGGCCTGAGCACGGCCGACAAGTTCCTCATCGGCGCCACCGCCACCCTGGTCGGCTCCTGCCTGCGGATCCCGTACACCCTGGCCACGGCTCGTTTCGGCGGGCGCAACTGGACGATCTTCAGCGCCTTCGTCCTCGCGGTCCCGGTGATCGCCACGATGGTGATCCTCGCCAACCCGGGGCAGCCGCTGTGGGTGTACCTCGCGTGCGCCGCGCTCACCGGATTCGGCGGCGGCAACTTCGCCTCGTCGATGACCAACATCAACGCCTTCTTCCCGCAGCGGCTCAAGGGCTGGGCCCTCGGGCTCAACGCGGGCGGCGGCAACATCGGCGTCCCGGCGGTGCAGCTCGTGGGGCTCCTCGTCATCGCGACCTTCGGCAACCGCGAGCCCTACTGGGTGTGCGCCGTCTACCTGGTGCTGCTGGCCGTGGCCGGCATCGGTGCCGCGTTGTTCATGGACAACCTGCAGGTCCCGACGGTCGACACCGCGGCGATGCGGGCCGCCACGAAGGATCGCGACACCTGGATCGTCTCCCTGCTGTACATCGGCACCTTCGGCTCCTTCATCGGCTTCTCCTTCGCCTTCGGACAGGTGCTGCAGGCGACGTTCCGGGCCGGCGGCGAGACGGCCGCGCAGGCCTCGCTGCACGCCGCACAGATCGCCTTCCTCGGTCCGCTGCTGGGCTCGATCTCGCGGGTGTACGGCGGCAAGCTCGCCGACCGGCTCGGCGGCGGCCGGGTGACCCTGTACGTCTTCGCCGGGATGATCGCCGCCGGCGGTGTGCTCATCGCGGCGGCCACGACCGCGGGTTCCGGCGCCCCGTCCGGCGCGGTGCTGGGCGCGTACGTCCTCGGTTTCATCGCCCTGTTCCTGCTCAGCGGACTGGGCAACGGCTCCGTGTACAAGATGATCCCGTCGATCTTCGAGGCCAAGGCCCGCTCGCTCGACGCCGACGAGGCGACGCGGACGCACTACTCCCGCGCGATGTCCGGCGCCGTGATCGGCATCGCCGGCGCGATCGGCGGCCTCGGCGGCGTCGGGATCAACCTGGTCCTGCGCGCCTCGTACCAGTCCTCGGGCACCGCGACCATCGCGTTCTGGGTGTTCGGCGCCTTCTACGTCCTCGCCGCGGTGGTCACCTGGAAGGTGTACGTGCGTACGCCCGCGCCGCGCGGGCATGGGACGCTGGAGCACACGTCGCGCGACGATGCCCTCACCGTCGCCGACACCCGATGACCGTCCCACTGAAGGAGCCCGATCCGATGACCGAGGCGCCGGCCCGCCCCCTTCTCGGATTCACCGTGGCCATCACGGCCGCGCGCCGCGCCGACGAGCTGGCCACCCTGCTCGAGCGGCGCGGCGCCGCCGTGCTCGCGGCTCCCGCGATCGCGATGGTCCCGCTGTCCGACGACGACCGGCTGCGCGCCGCGACCGAGAATCTGCTCGAATCCCCGCCCGACCTGTTGGTCGCGACCACCGGCATCGGCTTCCGCGGCTGGCTCGAGGCCGCCGAGGGCTGGGGGCTCGCGGAGCGGCTGATCGCGGCGCTCGGCGCCGGCCGGGTCATCTCCCGGGGGCCGAAGGCGACGGGCGCGCTGCGGGCCGCGGGGCTGCGCGAGGAGTGGTCGCCGGAGTCGGAGTCCTCCGCCGAGGTGCTCAGCCACCTCTCCGGCACCGACCTCACCGGTCAGCGCGTCGCGGTCCAGCTGCACGGCGCCACGGACAAGTGGGACCCGAACCCCGGCCTGCTCGACGGGCTGCGCGCGCTCGGCGCGGAGATCGTCGAGGTGCCCGTCTACCGCTGGGAGCGGCCCGCCGACCTGACCGGCCTCGACCGGATCGTCGAGGCGATCGCCACGTCCGCCGTCGACGCCGTCACCTTCACGTCCGCGCCCGCCGTCGCCTCGGTCCTCGAGCGCGCCGCCGAGCTCGGGCTCGACGGGGCCGTCAGCGGCGCGCTGACCGGCCCGGTCGTGCCGTACTGCGTGGGCCCGGTCACCGCGACGCCGCTCGACCGACTCGGGATCGCCTCCGTCACCCCCGAACGCATGCGCCTCGGTGCCCTGGCCCGGCTGGTCGAACAGGACCTGCCCGCGCGCCGCCCCGACCTCCCGGTCGCGGGCCACCGCCTCGGCCTGCGCGCCCGGGGCGCGGTCGTCGACGGCGAGGAGCGCGAGCTGACGCCCACCTCGATCGTCCTGCTGCGCATGCTCTCCCGCGAGCCCGGCGCCGTCGTCTCCCGCGAGGACCTCCTCGCCGCGCTCGGTGGCGACGATCCGCACGCCGTCGAGGCCGCCGTCGGGCGGCTGCGATCGGGCCTGGGCCACAAGGAGATCGTGGCGACCGTGGTCAAGCGGGGCTACCGCCTCGCGATCGATGAGGAGCACTGACATGGGAACCCTCCTGGTGGCGCACGGCACCCGCAGCGAGCACGGCGTCGCGATGGTCGGCGACCTCGCCGCGGCGATGTCCGCGCGACTGGCGGAGACGGTCCGCGTGGCGTTCGTCGACGTCCTCGGACCGACGCCCTCGGAGGTCCTGACCGCGCTCGACCACGAGCCCACCGTGGTCGTGCCCGCCTTCCTGTCCAGCGGCTTCCACGTGCGCCACGACCTGCCCCGTGAGGTCGCCGAGTCCGGCCACCGCGCCGCCACGGTGACGCCCGCACTCGGCCCGTCTCCGGAGCTCGCCCGCGCGATGCTCGGGCGGCTGCTGGAGTCGGGGTGGCAGCGCGGCGACGCGGTCGTCATGGCCGCCGCCGGCACGCGGGACGTGCACGCGCAGGGAGAGTTACGGCGGACGGCCGCCGCCCTGTCGGCGTTGGTGGGGAGCCGGGTGTCCATCGCCTTCGCCGCGCCCAGCCAGCAGAGCGAGGGCTACCCCTCGGTCCCCGAGGTCGTCGCCCGCGTCCGGTCCAACGGTGCCCCGTCGGTGGCGGTCGCGTCGTATCTGTTGGCGGAGGGGCTGTTCCAGCAGCGCCTGCGCGACTCCGGCGCCGACGTGGTCGCCGAACCGCTGGGCCTGCACCCGTCGGTCGTGCGCCTCGCCTGCCTGCGTCGCAGCCACGCCGGACTGGCCGCGTCGAAGGGCGTGGACGCCGTCGTCGGGCGCTGACCTCGGGGTCAGAACAGGTTCTGCACGACGAAGATCGCGCCCCACAGCAGCGCGCTGATCACCGCGAGCGCGCCGGCGACCAGGGCGATCAGCGTCGATGCGGAGACCCGCCGCGGCCGTCCGGCGGCGCGGGACACCTCCGCGGTGGAGTCCTGCGGGGCGGCATCGGGTGCCGGCGCGAGGGCCTCCGCGAGCGCCCGGGCGAAATCGCCTGCGGACTGGAATCGGAACGCCGGGTCGCGCGAGGTCGCCCGCGTGAGCGCGGCCTCGAGACCCGGGCCCAGATCGGGCCGCGCGCGGCGAGCGTTGGCGATGCCGAAGGAGTTCGGCGCGGTCCCGGTGAGGAGCGTGTACGCGGTGCTGGCCAGCGAGAACACCTCGGACCGCGCATCGGGCGGGGAGCCCGCGAAGATCTCCGGTGCGGCATGCGCGCCGGTGTCGGGGGAGCCGCCGAGGGAGGCCGGGTCGGCGAGGGCGATGCGGCCGTCCGCAGGCGCGATGATCGCCGCGGGGCTGATCCGGCCGTGCGGGTGTCCCTCGGCCAGCAGGCGGTCCACCTCGGCCGCCGCCTCCGCGACGGCGCGGGCGACCCGGTCGGCGGGCAGCGGTCCGGTCGCGCGGACCAGGGTCGCGAAGTCGTCGCCGTCGGTCATCCGATGCCCCGGTTCAGGATCCGCTGAGGAACAGGGCCATGAAGCCCGCCGCGGCCAGGACGACCAGCAGGAGGAAGACGATCGGCAGCGCGGCCTCGGGTATCTCGAACGGGCGGCTCGGGGCCGGCGGCTCCGGGGGTGCGGGGACGTCGACGACCAACTGGGGCTCCGGCAGGGGCGCCGGGGACCGCACCGGTATCGCTGACGCGTGCACGGGCTGCTCGAGAGCCTCCGCCAGCGCCTCGGCGAACGCGGTCGCCGTCGCGAACCTCAGCTCCGGCGTCCGAGCGGTCGCCTGGAGCAGGACGCCGTCGACACCGGGTCCGAGATCGGGCCGATCCCGGCGCACCGTCGCGAACCCGTACGGATTCGGCGGGTGGCCCGTCAGCAGCGTGTACGTGGTGCTCCCGAGGGAGTACACCTCGGACTGGCCGGTGATGAGTCCGGTGTCGTGGATCTCCGGCGCCGCGTACAACAGCGCCTCGTCGCTGTCCGGGACGTCGATCAGTCGCGGGGTGCCCGCGGAATCGACGGACAGGGCGGTCGGGCTGATCCGCCCGTGCGGTGCACCGGCGCGGCCGCGGTCGTCGATGACGGGCGCGATCGAGCCGATGAGGAATCCGACGTCGGCGGCCGCCATGGGACTCCGGTCGTGCAGTCGAACGGAAGGGTCGCCGGGACCTGTCATCGCCTACTCCTTCAGCTGTCAGGAGCAGAGTAGCGGTGGTGCGATCACAGAGTGCGGGGACGGGGACGGAAGCCGAAGCGCACCTCGGGCGAGTTCGCGACGAAGACGACGCCGTCGAGCGAGATCCGCGTGTCGTACACCGGGATCGAGACGCCCGGAGCGTCGAGGCAGCGGCCGTCGAGCAAGCTGAAGGCCTGCTTCTTCAGAGGCGACTGGACCACGGGGAATCCGCCCCGGTCGCCGACGATCCCGCGGGACATCACCGCCGCCCGGCCGATGGGGTCGATGTTGCCGATCGCGCGGATGCTGTCGTCCGCCAGTCGGAACAGGGCCACCTGGGCCCCGTCGGGCAACAGGACGGCGACGCCGCGCAGCGGCTCGAGGCGGGTGGCGGGGCACGCCGCCGTCCAGTCGCGGGTCCAGCGGTGCAGGTCGAAGGGTGCGGTGGTCATGCGCGGTCCTCCCTCGAGGGCATGGACGGGGTGGGGGTGCCCAGCAGGATCGGCACCTTGCGGCCGTTCTTCTCGCCGAAGTCGACGGTCGGATCGGGGGCGCCGGGGGCGTTGACGAAGGAGACGAAGCGGGCGAGCTTGTCGGGGTCGTCCAGGACGCCCTTCCACTCGCAGCCGTAGCCGTCGACGTGCCGCTCGACGGTGGCCTCGAAGTCCGCGCCCAGGCCGAGCGCGTCGTCGATGACGACCTCGCGGAGGCGGTCCATGCCGAGGTCCTCGACCCACGGCGCCGTCCGCTGCAACCGGTCGGCGGTGCGGATGTAGTACATGAGGAACCGGTCGACGTACCGGATCAGCGTCTCCCGGTCCAGGTCGCCCGCGAGGAGCTGCGCGTGCTTCGGCGTCATGCCGCCGTTGCCGCCCACGTAGAGGTTCCAGCCGGACTCGGTGGCGATCACGCCGACGTCCTTGCCGCGGGCCTCCGCGCACTCGCGGGCGCAGCCGGAGACGCCCATCTTGATCTTGTGCGGCGACCGCAGCCCGCGGTAGCGGAGCTCGAGGTCGATGGCCATCTGCACCGAGTCCTGCTGGCCGTACCGGCACCAGTCGCTGCCGACGCAGCTCTTCACGGTGCGGAGCGACTTGCCGTAGGCCTGACCGGATTCCATGCCGGCGTCCACGAGGCGCCGCCAGATCAGCGGCAGCTGGTCGACGGTGGCTCCGAACAGGTCGATCCGCTGGCCGCCGGTGATCTTGGTGTACAGCCCGAAGTCGCGGGCGATCTCGCCGATCACGATGAGCTGCTCGGCGGTGACGTCGCCGCCCGGCATGCGCGGCACCACCGAGTAGGTGCCGTTGCGCTGGATGTTCGCGAGGAAGTGGTCGTTGCTGTCCTGCAGGGACGCCTGCTCGCCGGAGTGGATGTGGTCCGAGCTGGTGGACGCGAGGATCGATGCCACCGTCGGCTTGCAGAGGTCGCAGCCCGTGCCCGACCCGAAGCGCTCGATCAGGCCCGAGAAGGTGCGGATCCCGCTCGCCTGGACCAGCTCGAAGAGTTCCGCGCGGGACTGGGTGAAGTGCTCGCACAGCGACTTCGACACTGTGACGCCCTCGGCCTCCAGCAGCTGCGAGAGCAGCGGCACGCACGAACCGCAGGACGTGCCCGCGTTCGTGCAGCCCTTGAGCTCGGCGACGGTGCACGCCCCGTCGGCGATCGCCGAACACAGCGTGCCCTTGGAGACGTCGTTGCACGAGCAGACCTGCGCCGCATCGGGGAGTGCGCCGATGCCGATGCCCGGGGAGTCGCCGCCGGCGGGCGCGATGAGCGAGACCGGGTCGCCCGGCAGCGACGACCCGACGAGCGGCCGCAGCACGCCGTACTGCGAGGCGTCGCCGACCAGGACGCCGCCGAGCAGGGTCGAGGCGTCGTCGGAGAGCACCAGCTTGGCGTAGGTGCCGCCGATCGGGTCGCTGACCACGACGTCGAGTGCGCCCGGGGTGGCGCCGTGGGCGTCGCCGAACGAGGCCACGTCGACGCCGAGGAGCTTGAGCTTGGTGGACAGATCCGCGCCGGGGAACCGGGCGTCGCCGCCGAGCAGGCGGTCGGCGACCACCTCGGCCGTCGCGTAGCCGGGGCCGACGAGGCCGTAGCAGCGGCCCTCGATCGCGGCGACCTCGCCGATCGCGAACACCGCGGGATCCGAGGTGACGCAGGACAGGTCGGTGAGGACGCCGCCGCGCTCGGCGAGGTCGAGCCCGGCCTCGCGGGCCAGCTCGTCGCGCGGGCGGACGCCCGCGGCGAAGACCACGACCGCCGCGTCCACGACGCTCTCGTCCTTGAGCGTCACCGCCAGCCCGTGCTGGCCGGGGGCGATGTCGGTGGTGCCGGACGAGAGGGTGATGTCGATGCCGAGGTCGCCGATCATCCGCGCCAGGTGCTCGCCGCCGCCGGTGTCGACCTGCTGCGGCATCAGCCGCGGGTTGACCTCCACCACGTGCGGCCGCAGGCCCAGCGTGCGGAGGGCGTTCGCGGCCTCCAGGCCGAGCAGGCCGCCGCCGACCACCATGCCGACGGGCTCCGCCGAGCGGGCGAGCGCCGCGTCGGCGTCGGCGCGGATCGCGTCCAGGTCGTCGAGGGTGCGGTAGACGTGGCATCCCGGCAGGTCGTGGCCGGGTACCGGCGGCACGAAGGCGTACGAGCCGGTCGCGAGGACCAGGGCGTCGTAGGAGACGGGGCCGTCGGCCGTCGTCACCGTTCGCGCGGCCCGGTCGATGCCGGTCACCCGCGCCCCGAGCCGCAGCTCGACCAGCGGATCGCCGGCGTAGTCGTTGCCCGCGAGCGCCAGTTCGGAGCGGTCCCACGTGCCGACGTAGGACGACAGCCCCACCCGGTCGTAGGCGCCGTCGGCCTCCTCGCCCAGGACGACGATCCGCCAGGCCCCCGCCTCGTCGCGGGCGCGCAGCGCCTCCACGAACCTGTGCCCGACCATGCCGTGACCCACCACGACGACGGTGCGCTGGGTGACCATGGACCTCTCCTCTCGTCGGAAACCGTTGGCACCGAATGTAAGGAGGTGGTGTTGCGGGGTTGTGCCGCCGTGTTGCCCGTCGATCACGCCTTCCTCACGGAGAGCGTCGCGCGGTCGTGAGGAGGGTCAGGCCAGGCGTTCGACGAGGTCGCCGGGCTGCGCCAGCGGGGGCACCAGCGCGATGCCGCGGCGCCCGGCGGCGTCGCGGAGGTGCGGCGTCGCCACCGTGGCGGGCAGGCGCCACCGTCCGGCCCCGTCGGGCTCGACGGGCAGCATGCGCCACCGGTCGTCGGGGTTGGGATCGGCGAGGGCGAGCAGTTCCGCGGCCGGCGGGGTCTCGCGCAGCAGCGCCGCACGCAGCGGCCGCGCGAGGAGCGCGGCCCCGAGCAGAGCCGCCATCGGGTTTCCGCCCAGGCCGAGCACGATCGGGCCGTCCGGCACCGTCGCCACGAGGAGGGAGCCGCCGGGGCGCACGTCCACCCCGTCGACCAGCAGCGTCGCGCCGGCCTCGGCGAGGGCGCCCCGCAGCCGGTCCGCGGCGCCGCGGCCGGTGGCGCCGATGACGGCGACGACGTCGGCACCGTCGGGGAGGAGGGCGGCGCGGAAGGAGGCGGGCGCGTCCGGCAGGTGGGGTCCCCGGAGCACGCGCGCGCCCGAGGCCTCGAAGACCGCGGCGACGGGGCCCCAGGCCGTCTCGGGGAGGCCCGCGCGGCCCGCGGCCCCGACCTCGTCGCCGGAGGTGTGCAGGCGGATCCGCAGGGGTCCGCGGGCGGCGATCGCGGTCACGCCGGCGGCGGTGGCCAGCGAGACCAGCGCCGGGTCGATCGCGGCGCCGGCCGGAGCCAGCGTCGCGCCGTCCGGCCACGCGGATCCGGCCGGGCGGACGTCGTTGCGGGCGGCATCGGTGCAGTTCAGGGCCGGCCCGTCGGTGACGATCTCCTCGTCGCGGATCACCCGGTCGGCGCCCGCAGGCAGGCGCGCGCCGGTGGCGATTCGTACCGCGGTGCCGGGTTCCAGCGGCGGGGCGGCGTGCCCCGCGAGCGCGGCGCCGTCGACGGGGCGCCAGGGCGGCGGGCCCGCCACCGCCCAGCCGTCCATCGCGGACTGGTCGAACGGCGGGAACGGTGCGGCCGCCACGAGCGCCTCCGCGAGCGCGGCACCCGGCACCGGCGGGCCGCCGGCCGCCGGGAGCGCGGGGAGGGCGGTCCGCAGGAGGCGGCGGATCGCGAGGGGAGACTTCTCGGCGCGCGCCAGGTCCTCGGGGGTGTCGGCGTCCTCGAGCGGGAGGCGCAACCGGGCCGCGTCGGGCGGGAGGATCGCGCGGACGGGGGCGTTCTCGGTGCTGCCGATCCCGGCGAGCGCGGCGCGGAGGGCGGCGGCGTCCCACACCGCCAGCAGGTACTGGGGGTGCCCGTGCGGGTCCTCGGCGAGCGCGACCGGCGCCGCGGTCTCGGCGCGGAGCGCGGCGAGGCGGGCCAGGGTCGACGGTTCCACCTCGGGCAGGTCCGCAGCGAGCACCGCGACCGTCCGCGCCGTCGCGGGAACGGCGGCGAGCCCCGCGGCGATGGCGGCGAGGGGACCACCGCCGGGCGGGTCCTCGCGGACCACGACGACGTGCTCCGGCACGGCGCGCGGCGGTCCCACCACGACCACGGCCGCCTCGCCGGCAGCAGCGATCGCGGCGTCGAGCAACCGGCGGCCGCCGACCACGAGCTCGGGCTTGTCGAGCCCGAGGCGACGGGCTGCGCCACCGGCCACGACGACGGCCGCGTCACAGGACGCGGCCGGGTCGTGGTCAGTAGACGTCACGCACGTATCTCCGTTCGGCGGACAGCGCCGCCAGGTAGGCGTCCGCGCTGCGCGGGGCCATGTGGCCGTGTTCGGCGACGATACCGCGCAGGGCCTCGTCCACGTCGCGGGCCATGTGCGCCGCATCGCCGCACACGTAGAGGTGCGCGCCGGCGCGGATCCATTCCCACAGTTCGGCGGCGTGCTCGCGCATCCGGTCCTGTACGTACACCTTCCGGTCGGAGTCCCGGGAGAAGGCGGTGTCGAGCCGGGTGAGCACCCCGTCCGCGGCGAGGCCGTCGAGCTCCGCGCGGTAGTAGAAGTCGGTGGCCTCGTGCTGCTCGCCGAAGAACAGCCAGTTCGGCCCCGTCGCGCCGCTGCGCGCCCGGTCGTGCAGGAAGCCGCGGAAGGGCGCGATGCCCGTGCCCGGGCCGATCATGATCGCCGGCGCGTCGGCGTCCTCCGGCGGCAGGAAGCCGCGGGTCGGCTGGACGAAGACGTCCACCTCTCCGTCGGCGTCGAGGCCGGCGAGGTGCGTCGAGCAGGCGCCGCCGCGGCGCCTGCCGTCGTGGTCGAAGCCGACGACGGAGACGGTGATCGAGACCCGGTCGGCGTCCTCGCGGGGACTCGAGGAGATCGAGTACAGCCGCGGCGTGAGCGGCCGTAGCAGCGCCTCCCACTCCTCCGGTTCCGCCTGCACCGGGTGCTCGGCGAGCAGGTCGAGCAGCTGGCGGCCCCAGGTCCACGAGGCGAATGTCGTGGGCTCGTCGAGGACCCCGCGCAGCTCGTCGCCCACCTCGCAACGGTCCGCGACGAAGCGCAGCAGCTCGGGGGTGATCCGGGTGAGGTCCTTGCGGTCCAGGCCGGGGCAGTCGCGGTGGACGCCGGTGCGGGCGCAGAACTCCTCGATGACGGCGCCCGAGTTCACCGGCCAGATTCCCAGGGCGTCGCCGGCGCGGTAGGTGAGTGCGTCGGACGGGAGCGCGAAGGTGAAGCGGCGCACGTCCTTCGCCGAACCGTCGCCGGAGAGCCGCTCGGATTCCAGCAGGCGGGTGCGTAACGGATGGGTGCGGGAGTGGCCGGTCGGCTCCGGTGCCGCAGGCTGCGGCGGCGCGGCCTCCGGATCCAGCGCGGACACCACCGCGCCGAGCCAGGCGGCGGCGGTCTCGGCGTAGTCGGGCTCGCAGGAGGCGCGCGGGGCGAGCCGGGCGCCCCCGAGGTGCTCGAGCCGGGCGTCCAGCTTGCGGGCGAAGCCGCAGAAGTCGGCGTACGAGGGGTCGCCGAAGCCGAGGACGGAGAACCGCAGGCCGCCCAGGTCGCCGGGCTCCGCCCCGGCCAGCGCGTCCCACAGCGCGACGCCGTTGTCGGGGGCCTCGCCGTCGCCGGTCGTGGCGACCAGGAACAACACGGTTCCCGTCAGCTGTGCGGGCGAGACCTGTTCGGCGCCGAGGACCCTCGCCGTCATGCCCGCGCCGTCCAGCGCTGCGGCGCAGTCCGTCGCGTAGGCCTCGGCCGTGCCCGTCTGCGACGCCCAGACGACGGTCACCGTCGCCGCCGGGGCCTGCGGGGCGCCGCCGAACACGCCCGCCAGGACACCCTCGAGCCAGGCCCGCGCGATCGGGGCGAGCGGGGCGTCGCCGGGCACCGTCGGCACCCCGGACGGGGGCGCGGCGCTCAGGCCCGTGAGCAGGCCGCCGAGGTAGCCCGACGCCTCCGCGGTCAGTTCGCCGGGGCCCGAGGCGTACGGCGCGAGCGCCGCGGCGAGCGGGGACGCCGGCGCCTCGACGGGGGCGGGCGGGTCCGCCGGGACGGGCGTGAGCGCGACGGCGCTCACCTTGAACTCGGGCTGCAGCGATTCGGGGTCGACGGCGTCGTTGGTCACCGCGTTCACGGCCACATCCTCTCCGAAGGTGTCGGCGAAGTGCATGGGGGCGAAGCAGACTCCCGGCCGGACGGCGTCGTCGACGGCCACCGGCAGGGTCGCCCCGCCGCGCCGGCTGGAGACCCGCACCCGCGCGCCGTCGGCGAGACCGAGCCGGTGGGCGTCCTCCGGGTTGAGCTGGAGGAACGGCGCGGGGTTGAGTCGATTGAGCTTGGCGACACGGCCGGTCTTGGTCATGGTGTGCCACTGGTGCGCGAGGCGACCGGTGGTGAGGATCAGCGGGTACTCGTCGTCCGGCAGCTCCGCGGGCGGCAGGTACGGGCGGGGGAGGAAGCGCGCGCGGCCCGTCGGGGTCGCGAACCGTAGGCCCCGGTCCTCGTCGAGGTAGCGGATCGGGTTCCGGTCGGGCCCGCCCGGCGCGGCGGGCCACTGCACGGGGCCCTGCGCGAGGCGTGCGTGGTCGACGCCGCGCACGTCCCAGCCGGTGCGGGGATTGTGGAAGGCCTTGAGCTCCTCGAAGACCGCCGCGGCGTCGGGATAGTCGAAGTCGGCGCCGTGACCGAGCTCGGCGGCGATCAGGCAGATCAGCTTCCAATCGGGGAGCGCGTCGCCGGGCGGCGCAGTCGCGGCGGCGGTGCGGGTGAGGGAGCGCTCCGAGTTGACCATCACGCCGTCGGTCTCGGCCCAGAGCGCGGCGGGCAGCACGATGTCGGCGTAGGCGGACGTCTCGGTGGCGGTGTAGGCGTCCTGCACGACCACCAGCTCCGCCGAGCGAAGGGCGTCGATCACGGTGGACCGGTTGGCCATCGACGCCGCCGGGTTGCTGCAGATGATCCACGCGGCCTTGATGTTCCCGGCCGCCAGCTCCCGGTACATCTCGACGGTGCCCTGGCCGGCGTCGGCCCGGATCGTGCCCTCCGGCAGGCCCCACAGGGCCTCGGTGCTGGCGCGGTCGCCGCCGTCGAGCACGGATCGCTGGCCGGGCAGGCCCGGCCCCATGTAACCCATCTCGCGGCCGCCCATCGCGTTCGGCTGGCCCGTGAGGCTGAACGGGCCCGAGCCGGTGCGGCAGATCGCGCCGGTGGCCAGGTGCAGGTTGCAGAGCGCGATGGTGTTCCAGGTGCCGTGGGTGGACTGGTTCAGGCCCATGGTCCACAGACTGGTCCAGTTCGCGGCGCCGCCGATGAGCTCGGCCGCGCGCTCGATGTCGGCCGCGTCGAGTCCGGTGATCTCGGCGACGCGATCCACCGGATAGTCCTCGAGGAAGGCGGGCATGGCGTCCCAGCCCTCTGTGTGCGCGTCGACGAACTCCCGGTCCACGGCGCCGCGGTCGACGAGCAATGCGAGCAGGCCGTTGAGCAGCGCGAGGTCGGTGCCGGGGCGGATCGGCAGGTGCAGGTCGGCCTTCACCGCGGTCGCGGTGCGCCGCGGGTCGACCACGATCAGCTTCGCGCCCGCCTTGACCCGGTCCATCATGCGCAGGAACAGGATCGGGTGGCAGTCGGCCATGTTGGCGCCGGTGACGAGGAAGACGTCGGCGTGGTCGAGATCGTCGTAGCTGCCGGGCGGCCCGTCGGAGCCGAGGGACTGCTTGTAGCCCGTTCCCGCGCTCGCCATGCACAGCCGGGAGTTGGACTCGATCCACTTCGTGCGCAGGAAGCCCTTCGCCAGCTTGGTCGCGAGGTACTGCGCCTCCAGCGTCATCTGCCCGCTCACGTACAGGGCGATCGCGTCGGGCCCGTGCGCGTCCCGGATCTCCCGCAGGCGCCGTCCGGTCGCCGCGATCGCCTCCGCGAGCTCGACGGTGCCGCGGTCGGCGTCGCGGTCCGCACGCACCTCCGCGCGGGTCTGCCGGCCACCGGCGGCGAGCAGGTCGACGGTGGTGGTGCCCTTGGTGCACAGCCGCCCGCGATTCGCGGGGTGGTGCTTCGTGCCGACCGAGCCGGTGACGGCGCCGTCGCGCACCTGCAGGGTGAGGCCGCAGCCCACCCCGCAGTACCCGCACACCGTCTCCACATCCATGCCGCCCACGGTGCCCGCGCGGTGTTTCCGGGTTCGGGCCGCATTGTTACGGCGACGTGACCTGGTGCGCGCCGCACCGCGGCGACCGGCGTGAGGCGGGGTGGCGGGACGGCGCGCGGCGTTCGTGCGCTCCGACGGCACCCGTCCGCCGCCGGCGGATCGAGTAGCGCGGTGCCGGAGAACGAGTAGTCCGTCACGCTATCGGAGTCCACCGCCGCGGCGGTTGACTCGGCGGATCAGCAGCCCGGCCGAAGGAGACATCATGAGTACTCGGACAACCAGGAGCGATCGTCCGCGCGGTACGCGGCACCTCGGTGCGGCGGTGGCCTGGGGTGCCGTCGTGTGCGGCGTCCTCGCCGTTCCCGCCCCCGCCGCAGCCGTGCCGGTCGGCGGCGATCAGGTGCTGTGCGCGGTGGGGCAGCCGTGCATCGACAACCTGTACCAGACAGGGACCACGATCGTGGTCGAGTGGCGGGGCGATCAGGAGTGGGACGGGTACAACTTCCGGTGGAGCCGCCCGGGCCGAGCGGAGACGCAGCACGCCGTGGCCGGGGGCCGCCGCGGTAGCTTCCGGATCACCACCGTGAACCCGGGCGTCACGTACACCGTGAAGGTCCAGGGCTGCGAGACCCACGTCCTGAGCAGTTCGACGTGCTCGCCCTGGGAGGAGGCGTCGATCACCGCCCGACCGAACCTGCCGTACGGCCCGGACACCTGCAAACAGAGCTTCGTCTGGCGCGAGGCCCGTGCCTCCGATCACGTCTGCGTGACGCCGCCCACCCGGACCGCGACGGCCGAGGAGAATCGGCTCGCGGCATCCCGCCGGCAGCCGGGCGGCGGGGCGTACGGGCCGAACACCTGCAAGCAGGGTTTCGTCTGGCGGGAGGCGTACGACGGCGACGTGGTGTGCGTGACCCCCGCCTCGCGCAGCCGGGCCCATGCGGACAACGCCGCGGCATCGAGCCGCCGGGTACTGGGATGACCCGCGGGGACCGCGCGACCGGTCCTCGCTGAGGAGCCCCGTCAGCCGAGCAGGGGGAGCACCTCGGCGTGCAGCCGCTCGAGCTGCTCGCGGTCCGCGGCGACGTCGACGCCCATGGGGTTGAGCAGGACGGTCTGCGCGCCCGCGTCGACGACCTCGGCGATCCCGGTGGCGACCTGTTCCGGCGTCCCGGTCACGGCGACATCGCCGAACCGGGTCGCCAGCGCGCCGTAGATCCGGAACAGGCCCTCGTCCGCCGCGCGGCGCGCGCGGGCGGGATCGTCGTCGATGGCCAGGTAGACCCGCTTGCCGATCCGGAACCCGTCGGCGTCCCGTCCGTGCCGCGCCAGTTCGTCTCGGACGGTGCCCACCGCCCCGCGGAAGTGCGTCGTGGTGGACGATCCCGCGCCCAGGAAGCCGTCCCCGAGCCGGACGGCCCGGGCGAGCGCCTTCGGGGCGCCGCCGCCGAACCACAGCGGTGGATGCGGGCGCTGCACCGGCTTGAGCGGGATCGACACCCCGTCGACCTGACGGAAGCGCCCGTCGAAGGTCACCGTCGGACCGTCCGCCCACGCGGCTTTCATGAGTTCGACGCCCTCGGTGTACGAGGCGATGAAGCTCTCGCGGGCGACGCCGAACGCGGCGAACGGGCGGAAGTCGCCGCCCGAGCCGAGCCCCAGGTCGAGACGCCCGTGGCTGAGCCTGTCGACGGACGTGGCCGCGGCCGCGAGCTGCAGCGGATCGTGCAGCGAGGACACGATCACCCCCACCCCGAGGCGCAGCCGGTTGGTGTACGCCGCGGCCCAGGACAGCAGTTCCAGGGGCGCGAGCATCGCCGCGCCGCCCACCGTCTGCTCCGACGTCCACGCGCCCTCGAAGCCGAGTTCCTCGGCCCGGATCAGGTAGTCGCGGACGCCGGCGGCGTCGAAGGCGCCGTCGAGGATCTGCGGGATCGAGACGGAGAAGCTCGCGGGGCTCATGGGGCCAGGCTACGACCGCTCACCCGATCCTGCGGCCGATGCGCCAGGCGCCGAGCAGGACGAAGACGACGAACAGCGCCGCGAAGAGCACCCAGATCGCCCAGGCCGGCACCTGCGCGGACGCGATGTACGGCAGGAGGCCGTACTCCGCTTCGACCGTCGCGCGGGCAGGCTCGGAGGATCCGACGAGCGCGTCGAGGGGGCCGCGGGTGAACGGCCCGCGCATCAGGGTCGCCGCCTGGTTCAGAGGCAGGACGCTCATGAAGGTCACGACGCCGCTCGGCAGGGCGCCGACGGTGATGTAGGCGCCCGCGAGGAAGCCGCCCGCCGTGCCGACGATCGTCGCGACCGAGGTGAACACGCCCGCCGATCCGATGAACGTGACCACCAGGCTCCAGATCGCGGAGAACAGCAGGCAGAAGCCGACCAGCTGCGCCAGGGCCTGCGCGAACGCGCCCGCCGACAGCGCCGCCGAGTGGACGACGCCGAGGTAGACGTCCGCGAGCACGAACACCGTGGTGCTCAGGGCCGTCGACACCACGAACGCACCGAGCAGGTAGCTCAGGATCATCTGGAACCGGCTGATCGGCGAGACCAGGAAGTCGCGGAAGACGTTGCCCACCCGGTCGTTCACGAACACCACCAGCGCCGACAGGCTGGTCGTGGCCGTGGTGATCATCACCAGGTTGGCGATCACCCAGGAGTAGACGAAGGCGTCGACGTCGTCGGCGTTCGCGGTGGGCAGGGACTTCTGCAGCGCATCGGTCTGCACACCGCCGAGGAAGGCGGAGAACAGCACGAACAGGATGATCGGCGAGAGCAGGGAGAAGAACACCGCCGCAGGGTCGCGGAAGAAGACGACGACGTTGCGCCGGGTCAGGTTCGCGAGTGTCATCGCGCACCTCCCCGGGTGATGGCCAGGAAGACGTCGTCCATCGTGCCGTGCCGGAACTCGAAATCGGCGATCTCGGCGTCGAAGTCGCGCAGGAGGGCCCTGGCCTCGTCGCTGGACTCGACGGCGATCCTCCGCTCGCTGCCGTTGCTCCGTGCGCGCGGCCCGAACCGCTGGTCGAAGCGCCGCGGGTCCCGCAGCGTGACCCGCAACTCGTCCTTCGCGTGAGCGCTCCGCAGCTCCGTCGGCGTTCCCGCCGTGACGATCCGGCCGTGATCGATGATCGCGATCCGGTCGGCGCGCTCCGCCTCCTCCATGTAGTGCGTGGTGAGGAAGACGGTCAGCCGCAGCCGCTTCTGCAGGTCGAGGATCGTCGACCACACGCGGTCGCGCGAGTCCGGGTCCAGGCCCGTCGTCGGCTCGTCGAGGAACAGGATGCGGGGCTGGTGGATCAGGGCGCGCGCGATGTCGGCGCGCCGCTTCTGCCCGCCCGACAGCGCCTTGTACCTGCGGGTGAGGAACTCCTCCAGCCCGAGCAGAGACGACAGCCCGGCGATCCGCTCCTTGGTCGTCTTCGCGTCGATGCCGTAGAAGGTCGCCCGCAGTGCCAGGTTCTCCCGGACGGACAACACCGGATCCAGCAGGGACTCCTGGAAGACGACGCCGATGGCGCGGCGGATGTCGAGGTCCTGCTTGCCCACCTCCAGGCCCGCGACGTGGATCGAGCCGGACGACACGGACTTCAGCGTGGTGATGCAGCTGATCGTCGTCGACTTGCCGGCGCCGTTGGTGCCGAGGAAAGCGAACGTGCTGCCGCCCGCCACGTCGAAGGAGACGCCGTCGACCGCGCGCACGTCGCCGTAGCTCTTGACCAGGTTCCGGACGCTGATGACCGGCGGAGCACCGGGTCCGGCGCCGGGCGCCGCGCGGCCGGCGGGCGCGGGCCGCCCCGGGCCGGGCGGGTGCGCGGGTGTGGACGGTCGCGCGGGCGGAACCGTCGGGCGGAGGGGCGGCTGCGGGATCGACGCCCGGTCGGCCGGAGCGGACTGGGCAGGCGGGGCCGACGGAGCCGGCGTGGCGGACGGTGCGGCAGCGGGCGCCGGGGCCGACGGCACGGGCGGGGCGGACGAGCCGACGGCCGTCGGTCTGGCGGTGGTGGCCACCGCCGGGCGCGCCTGTTGCGGCGGGTCGGCGGGCGGTGACACGCGCGCCGCCGGGCGTGCGGGCCCGGAGAGGAGCGGTCGCGCCACGGTCGGTATGGGCCGGGACGCGGACACCGCCGGGCGGGACGCTCTCATCCGCCCGGTGGGCAGCGTCGGCGGGTTGGCGGGCGGCACCGGTGTGCGGCGGCGCCGCTCGCGGAGCGTCGTGGTCGTCCGCTCCACGGAGGCGCGGGAGGTGGAATCGGTCATGACGCCGCGCTCTCCGGGAGATCCAGGGACGACGGCGCCGGAAGGTACCCGCAGTCGATGAACCACTCGAAGTAGCGTCGCAGCAGCGCGCCGTCGATCGGCGGGCAGGCGATGCCGGTGCCGGCCAGGCCCTCCCGCACGTTCGCGTCGTCGAAGGTCGCATCGGGCATGTTGTCCAGCGGCGTCGCCGAGAGGAACGGCGCCAGCGCGGCGGCCGTCTCGTCGCCCTCGCGCTCGGCGAGGTCCGCGGCGCGCTCGCACCACTGGCCGAACGGCAGTTCCTCGCCGGCGTAACCGAAGTCGGACATCCACCGGACCAGGTCCGGCACCGCGACCGTCTTCGACGAGACGACGTGGAACGTGCGCCCGGCGAGGTGCTGCTGCCGCGCCAGGCGCGCGATCGCGCCGACCACGTAGTCGACGGGGGTGATGTCGGTCGACATGTCCATCGTCGGCGCCGCGCCCAGGGCGACACCGAGCCGGATCGTCTGCCACAGGAAGTCCGACAGCTGGCACGCCCCGGTGCGGCTGTGGCCCGCGACGCGGCCCGTGCGGTAGACGAACGTCGGCACGCCCCGTGAACGGGCCTCGAAGACGAGCTGCTCGCCCACCCACTTGGACTGGGTGTAGCCGAACGTGAAGCGCGGGTCCTGGACCGGGCTGCGGTCGTCCTCGGCGAAGACGGTGTCCTGCGGGTACGAGAACCGCGAGAAGACGTACGTCGTCGACACGAAGTGCACGGGCTTGACGGGGCCGTCGCACGCGAGCGCGAGCACCTGCACCGTGCCGTCGACGTTCGCGGACTTCAGCGTCGGATAGGGCCGAAGGAAGTTCACGTCGGCGCCGCAGTGCATGATCCCGTCCGCGGTGGCGGCCAGCTCCGTCCAGGCGGCGTCGTCGAGGCCGAGCCGGGGGCGCGTCAGATCGCCCGGCACCGCGACGATCCGGGCGGCGTAGGCGTCGCGCCAGATCCCGTAGTCGCGCATCGTCCTCCGGATCCGGTCGAACCCCTCATCGGGCGAGCCGGCGCGGACCAGGCAGTGCATGGTGGCCGACGAGGTGTCCAACAGCTCCGCGAGGAGGAACGCACCGACGAAGCCCGTCGCGCCCGTGACGAACAGGTTCCGCGGGTCGGTGACGTCGCGCACCGGCGCACCCGGCGCGGGCCGGATGTGCTCGGGCAGAACGACCTCGTCGGCGAGCACCAGAGTGCTTTCGAAGCCCGCGCCGCCCTGCTCGAGGATCGCGGCCAGCCGTTCGATGGTGAGCTCGCCCGCGAACAGGGCGGGCAGGGGCACCACCCGGCCGAGCTTCTCCCGTACCCGGAAGACCAGTTTCGTCGCGAGGAGCGAGTGGCCGCCGAGGAGGAAGAAGTCGTCGCGGACGCCGGGCGCCGCCTGCAACGACAGCAGGTCGGTCCAGATCGCGGTGAGGTCGCGCTCCAGGTCGGTGCGGGCGGCGACGTACTCGGTGCCGCTCGCGGCGGCCAGGGCCACGGGTGCACCGCCGGCGGCGGCGAGGGCCTTGCGGTCGATCTTGCGGTTCGGCGTCAGCGGGAAGGCGTCGACGACGGCGAACGCGCTCGGCACCATGTACGGCGGCAGCGTCTCCCGCAGGCTCGCGAGCAGGGCGCCGGTGTCGCCCAGTCGTTCCGCCGGGCATTCGAGGTAGGCGGTGATCGCGGCACCGGCCGCGTCCACGGCGGCGATCGCGCGGACGCCGGGCAGCGCGGTCTCGAGGGCGCTCTCGATCTCGCCCAGCTCGACGCGGAAGCCGCGCACCTTGACCTGGGTGTCGATCCGGCCGCCGAACTCGATCCGTCCGTCGCGGAACCGGCGCACCAGGTCGCCCGTCCGGTAGGCGCGGACGGGCTCCGACCCGGCCAGCGTCACGAAGCGGTCGGCGGTGAGCTCGGGGCGCGCGTGGTAGCCGAGGGTGACGCCGTCGCCGATGATGCACAGCTCGCCGAACACCCCGTCGGGGACGGGGGCGGCGGTGGCGTCCGCGACCACGATGTCGGTGCCGCGGATCGGGTGGCCGATCGGGATCGCACCCGCGGCGACGTCGGCCTCGGTGACCCGGTGCACCGTCGACCAGATGGTGGTCTCGGTGGGGCCGTACATGTTCCACAGCTCGTCGGCGCAGGCGAGGAGCCGGCCCGCGAGCACGGCGGGCATCGCCTCCCCGCCGCACAGCGCCCGCAGCCCGCGGGTGCCGGACCAGCCGGCGTCGAGCAGCAGGTGCCACGTGGTGGGGGTGGCCTGCATGACCGTGACCGCGTGCTCGTCGAGCAGCGCCGCGAGCCGGTCGCCGTCGCGCGCGTCGTCGCCGTCGGCGATGACGACCCGCGCCCCGGTGGCGAGCGGGAGCAGCAGCTCGAGGATCGCGATGTCGAAGGACGGGCTGGTCACGGCCAGCAGCGTGTCCGACGCTGCCATGCCCGGCTCGGCGCGCATCGCCTCGAGGAAGGTGACGACGTTGCGGTGCGAGACCCGCACGCCCTTCGGGCGCCCCGTGGAGCCGGAGGTGTACAGCATGTACGCGGTCCGGGTCGCGGGGTCCTCCGTCGACGGGGCCGGGGCCGGCCCGGCGGCGGGCGCATCGGTAGCGTCGATCCACGGGAGGTTCAGGCCCGGCACCTCGGCCAGGTTCTCGGCCGTGGTGATCAGCGCGGGGATGCCCGCGTCGGCGCAGATGAATTCGAGGCGCTCCGCCGGATAGGCGGGGTCGAGCGGCACGAAGGAGTAGCCGGCCCGGAGCGTCGCGAGCATGGCGACGATGACCTCCGCCGACCGCGGGAGGAGCAGGCCCACCGGCGTCTGCGGCGGCGCATCGAGCCGCTCGGCGATCCGGGCGGCGAGCCGCTCGACCCGGGCGTCCAACTCGGCGTACGTGATCCGCTCCGCGCCGGCGACGATCGCGGTGCGGTCGGCGGAACCGCGTGCCGCGGCGAGCACGTACTCGTCGAGCGCGGGGGTGGCGGGCTGCGGGGCGGTCAGGTCGGCCGGGACCGGGACGGTCGAGAGCGGCAACGTCGAGATCTCGGTTGCCGTAGGGGATCCGGGCGCGGTCACCGCCTCGAGCACCGCGACGACGGAGTCGATCAGCGCGTCGGCGGTCTCCTGGTCGAACAGGTCCGCCGCGACGTCGAGCGTGCCGGTCATCGTGGTGGGCGTGGTGGTGACGTTCAGCAGCACGTCGAACTTGGCGCAGCCGTTGTACAGGTCGCGCAGCTGCATCTCGGGCGCGCTGCGGTCCTCCTGCATGTTGAGTATCGCCTGGAACAGCGGCGGGCGCGCGGGGTCGCGGCCGAGATCGAGCGCCGAGAGCACGCGGTCGAAGCGTGCGTCCTGATGCGTGAAGCCCTCGCGCACGGTGGCGTTCACCTGCGCGAGCAGGCCCTTGACCGTCTCGCCCGGTTCGAGCGCGACGGGCAGCGCGAGCGTGTTGAGGAACGGGCCGATCACCTGCTCCGAGCCCGGCTGGGAGCGCTGTGCGACGGGAACGCCGACGACGACGCCGTCCTGCGCGGACCAGCGGCCCAGGACCACCGCGTACGCGCCGAGCACCGTCACGAAGGGGGTGACGCCGTGCTCGGCGCTGAACGTGCGGATCGTCGCGGCCTGCTCGGTGGTGAGCGCGAACTCGGTCCGCCGCCCGCGGTAGGCCTGGCGGGCCGGGCGGGGGCGGTCCGTCGGGAGGGTCAGCGCGGTCGGCGCACCGTCGAGCCGCTCGGTCCAGTAGGCGATGTCCGCGGCGTCGGCGTCCGCCTCCGCGCGCTCCCGCTCCCAGAGCGCCACGTCGGCGTACTGGAACGGGACCTCGGGGAGTTGCTGCAGCCGGCCGACGAGCCGGCCCGTGGCGAGCCGGCCCAGCTCGGCGAAGAGGATGCCGGTGGAGTAGCCGTCGGCCACCATGTGGTGCAGCGTGACCTGCACCCACGTGCCGCCGGAGGCGCTGCGCGCGAGGGTCGCCCGCAGCAGCGGCTCGCGGGCGATGTCGAACGGGGTCCGTGCGTCGTCGCGGAACCGGTCCCACATCCGCTCGTCGTCGACACCGTCGAGGAACCCGACCTCGGGCCGCTCGGCGGGTGCGATCCGGGCGACCGGCTCGCCGTCCTCCATGCCGAACCGCGTGCGCAGCACCGGGTGCCGCGCGATCACCTCGGCCAGGCAGTCGGTGAAGACGTCGAGGGGGACGTCGATCGGCAGCCGAGCGACGCCGGACATGACGTGCATGGTCGTGCCGGGGTGGAACTGCTCCAGGAACCACATGTTCTCCTGTGTGGCCGAGAGCCGCACGGCGTCGCCCTCGCGCACGCGGCGCGTGATCGGCGCCGCGGCGGGCGCGGCCGACGGCGCCTTCCCGAGCCGGGCCAGGAGGGCGCGGCGCTGGGCGGGACTGAGCGCCGCCAGGCGGTCTTCGATCTCGGTCATCGGGGGCCTCCGGCGTTGGGTTCGGTGGTCTCGGACTGGGCGAGCAGGGCGGCGACGGCCTCGTCGTCCAGGTCCGCGAGCAGGGACGCGAGGTCGTCGACCTCGGCGTCGGGTTCGACGTCGCCCGAGGAGAAGTCGAGGGTCGCGAGCAGCTCGGCGGCGATCGTCGCCACCGTCGCGCCGTCGAGGAGGAAGGCGATCGACGGGGCGGCGCGGAACTGCTGCTCCACGCGGATCCGCAGCTCGGTGGCGAGCATCGAGTCCACGCCCAGGCGGCCGAGCGGCTCGTCGTCGGGGATGTGCTCCTCCGCCATCCGCAGCACGCGGGACACGGTGAGCCGCACCCCGTCCGCGGCGATCGGCGCGCGGTCGTCCGCCGCGGCGGAGCCGAGCCGGTCGAGGATCGACTCGCCGTCTCCCTCCGCGTCTCCCTCCGTCCGGCCCAGGTGGGCGACGAGGGTCGGGGTGAGCGCGTAGCTCTCGATCACGGTGGGCCAGTGCGCGGACACCACGCCCTGCTGCACCTCGCCGGAGCCGAGCAGCTCCGCGAGGAGGTCCATGCCCGTCGCGGGGTCGATGAGGTCGATCCCGCGCTGCCCGTACAGGTCGCGGAGGCCGAGACTGGCGATCATCCCGGCGTCCCACGGGCCCCAGTTGATCGACAGCGCCGGCAGGCCCTGCGCCCGGCGGTAGTGGGCCAGCGCGTCCAGGAAGGCGTTGCCGGCGGCGTAGTTGCCCTGGCCCGGCGACGGAATGACCGCCGAGATCGACGAGAAGAGGGCGAAGAAGTCGAGCGGCTCGCCGGCCGTCGCCTCGTGCAGGGCCCAGGCGCCCAGCACCTTGGGCCGCACGACGCGCTCGACCTGCTCCTGCGTCATCCGGACCAGGATCTGGTCGTCCACCGCGCCGGCGGAGTGGATCACGCCCCGCAGTGCGGGCGCGCCGCCCGACCGGAGCCGCGACAGGCACGCGGTGAGGGCGTCGGTGTCCGTCACGTCCACGGCGACGACGTGGACGGTCGCGCCCGCCGCCTCCGCCGCGCGGACCGCGACGACGGCGTCGCGCTGCGCGGGATCGGTGAGGTCGTCCCAGGTCTCCCGCGCCGGGAGGCCCGAACGACTGGTCACGATCAGGTGGCCCGCGCCGCGCTCCGCGAGGGCGACGAGCACCAGCCTGCCGAGCGCGCCGAGGCCGCCCGTGACGAGGTAGGCCCCGTCGGGGCGCATCCGTGCGGGGATCCGGCCGCCGGAGCGGGCCGACGGGTACAGGCGCGCGACCAACCGCGCGCCGCCGCGGAAGGACACCTGGTCCTCGTCGCTGCCGGTGACGGTGAGCTCGTCGAACAGCAGGGCGGCACTGGCGTCCCGGTCCTGCGGATCGAGGTCCACCAGGCGGGCCTGCAGCCCGCTCAGCTCGTGGTGCAGGACCCGGCCGACGCCGAGCAGCGTGGACTGCAGCAGCCCCGCCGCGGACACGGCGCCGGCGACGGGCTGGGCGCCGTCCGTGACCAGGAAGGTCGGCGCCGCCAGGCCGCGCTGCTCGAGCTCGGCCGCGAGGTGCACCACCGAGAGGACCGCCTCGTGCGCGGTCCAGCGCAGCGGGTCGGGTGCGTCGGGCCGGGCGTCGAGCGACCAGAGGTGGACGATGCCCCGCAGGCCCGCGTCGGGGACGGTGCGGTCCAGCGCGGCGGCCAGGGCCGCGCGGTCGGCGGGCGGCAGGGCACCGTCGGCGACGGCGCCCGTGCGGAGCAGCACCGGGGTGCCGCCCGCGGCGGACAGTCGCTCGGCGAGGCCGTCGGCGACGCCGGTGCGGTCTGCGAGGAGCAGCCACACGCCCTCGGCGGAGGCGCGCTCGGCGTCGTCCGCGGGCTGCGGCTCCCAGGCCTGCTCGTACACCCAGTCGGTGCCCACGCGCTGCGGCGCCGCGGCGGCGGCGTCGTCGAGGATCCGAACGGTGAAGCCCTCCACCTCGGCGAGGACCCGGCCGTCGTCGCCGGCGAGGATCACGTCGCCGCTGATCGTGGCGGGGTCGGGCGAGGTCCGGGCGGTGGCCCGGGCGACGACGGGGCCCTCGGGCCGCCCGTGGATCACCACGCGGTCGACGCCGACGGGAATGAGTTTGGCGCCCTCCGCGCGCTGGAAGGCCAGCGGGAGCAGCAGCTGGAAGGCCGCGTCGAGGACGCTCGGCTCGAGGATCGGCGCCCGGTCCGCGACGGGCTCGGCGGAGACGGCCCGGATCCGGGCGGTCGCGGCGCCATCGCCGACGGTCACGTCGTGCAGCAGGCGGTACGCGGGCCCGTAGGCGAAGCCGGCGTCGCGGAACAGCCCGTACAGTTCGTCCTCCGGGACCGGCGCGCCCGCGATCGGGGCGGGGTCGACGCGGGGTGCGACCGACGGCGCGGGCCGCAGCGTCGCGGTCGCGTGCCGCGCCCAGCGGCCGGCGCCGGGCACCTTGCCGTGGATCGCGATCCGGCCGGAATCGGCGTCGAGGCTGGTGTCGATCAGGTACGTCCCGCCGCCGCCGTGCACCAGCGCGGTCTCGAACTCGACGCCCTGCAGGGTGCACGCGGCGGCGCCGTACTCGTCGCGCGCAACCTCCGCCGCGATCTCGAGGTAGCCGGCGCCGGGGAACAGCGTCGCGCCGTGCACCACGTGATCGGCGAGCGACCGGGGCGCGGTGCCGTCCAGCAGGCGCCGCCAGGCGGGCAGGGCACCGTCGGACCGGTTGCCGAGGTAGGGCTCGACGGTGTCCGCCAGCCGCTCCCGGCGCCCGGCGTCGCCCTCGGACCAGTACCGGCCCGTCTGCCACGGGTAGGCGGGCAGCGGCCGCATCGGGGCGCGCGGCGCGAGCGGGGAGAAGTCCACGTCGATGCCGTGGACCCACAGGTCCGCCAGCGCTGCGGCGAAGGACTCGGCGTCCTCGCCGGCGCGGCGCAGCGACGCGATCGTCGTCACCGGGCGCCCGCGGGCGGCGGCGGCCTCGGCGATCGCCCGGCCCACCACGGCCGTGGGGCCGATCTCCAGGAAGGTCACGGCATCGTCGGCGAGCATGGCGTCGGCGGCCGCGCCGAACAGCACCGGCCGGCGGATGTTGCCCCACCAGTACGCGGCGTCGTGCGGCTCGGAGCCGTCGGCCGGAACCCGAGCACCGGTCACCGTCGAGTAGAGGGGGATCGACGGTGCGCCGGGGGTGAGCCCGGCGAGGACCGTGCGGAGCTCCGCCTCGAGCGGGTCCATCGCGCTGCTGTGGTACGGGACGTCGCCGGGAACGAGGCGCGCGAAGACGCCCTCGGCGCCGAGCCGTTCCGCGAGCGACTCCAGGACGGGGAGCGCCCCGACGAGGGCCACCGACCCGGGGCTGTTGACGGCGGCGAACTCGACCTCGCCGCGCGCGACCTCGGGCAGCTCGGAGGCCGCGGCCTCGCCGAGTGCGACGGCCAGCAGCCGGCCGGTCCCGCTCGCCGTGTGCTGGAGGCGGGCGCGGTGCACGATCACGGTGATCGCGTCGTCGAATGTCAGGGCCCCGGCCTCGAGCGCGGCGGCGACCTCGCCGGCGCTGTGTCCGATGATGAGATCGGGCCGGACGCCGAACGACTCCCACAGCCGGGTCAGCGCGTACTGCACGCCGAAGTTCGCGATCTGCGCGACCACGGACTCCTGCATGCGGGACGTCGCCTCCGGAGCCAGCAGCTCGGCCGTGAGCGACCAGCCGGCGAGCGGCGCGATCGCGGCGTCGCATCGGTCGATCGCGGCGCGGAAGACGGCGTTGTGCTGCAGCAGGCCGCGCGCCATGCCCCACCACTGCGGGCCCATGCCGGTGTAGACGAAGGCGAGGGGCCGGGCGTCGGCGAGCGCGGATCCCGTCCGCACGGCCTGGTGCGGGACGCCCTCCGCGGCGGCGTGCAGCGCGTCCGCGGTCGTGGCGGCGTCCGCGGCGATCACCGCGAGGCGCGCGGCGCGGTGGGCGCTGCGCCGGTGGCTGAGCGCTCCGGCCAGCAGCGCTGCGCCCTCGGTCGCCGCGAGTCCGGCGTAGGCGCCCGCGAGCTGCGCGAGGGCGTCCTCGCCTCGCGCCGCGAGGGGCAGTACGACGGCGATCCCGTCGCGCACGACGTCCTCGGCGGGCGCGGCGGGCGCGTCGGCGGTGGGGGCGGACTCGAGGATCGCGTGCGCGTTGGTGCCGCCGAAGCCGAAGGAGTTCACGCCCGCGCGCAGGGGCCCGTCGGGGCGGAGCGGCGTCGGTTCGGTGGCGATCCGGATCCGCAGCCGGTCGAGGTCGATGGCGGGGTTGAGCGCGTCGAGGTGCAGGTGCCGCGGCACGCGCCGGTGACCGAGCGCGAGGGCGGACTTGATGAAGCCCACGACGCCCGCGGCGGCCTCGAGGTGCCCCAGGTTCGTCTTGACCGAGCCGATCACCAGCGGGCGGTCCGCCGGCCGGTCGGCGCCGTAGATCTCGCCGATCGCGGTGGCCTCGATCGGATCGCCGACCGGGGTGCCCGTGCCGTGCGCCTCCACGTAGTCGACGGAGTCCGCGGCGACGCCCGCGCGGGCGAGCGCGGCCTCGATGGCGCGCTTCTGGCTGTCGCCGTTGGGCACGGTGATGCCGTTCGTGCGCCCGTCCTGGCTGACGGCGGTGCCGAGCACCGTCGCGTAGACCCGGTCGCCGTCGGCGCGGGCCTGCGCGAGCGGCTTGAGCACGACGAGGGCGGCGCCCTCGCCGCGGACGTAGCCGTTGGCCGCCGCGTCGAACGCCCGCGACGTGCTGGTGGGGGAGAGGAAGCCGCCCGTGGACGCGGCGATGGTGAAGTTCGGGCTGAGCATCAGGTTGACGCCGCCGGCGAGGGCGAGCTCGCTCTCGCCGTTCCAGATCGACTGGCACGCGAGGTGGATCGCGACCAGCGACGACGAGCACGCCGTGTCGACGGACATGCTGGGTCCGAGCAGGTCGAAGGCGTGCGAGATGCGGTTGGACAGCATCGTCATCACGACGCCGGTCGCGGTGTGCGCGGCGACCGTCGGCGGTTCCGCGGCGGACGTGGAGAAGTGCATCTGGCTGTAGTCGAGGGTGAAGCCCCCGGTGAAGACCGAGGTCTGCGAGCGCTCGAGGTCCTCGGCGCGCAGCCCGGCGTCCTCGATCGATTCCCACGCGACCTCGAGCAGGAGCCGCTGCTGCGGGTCCATCGAGCTCGCCTCGACCGGGGAGATCCCGAAGAACACCGGATCGAACTCGTCCACCGGGTCGGTCAGGAAGCCGCCGCGTCGCACCCGGCTCTTGCCCGGCGTGCGCTCGGACTCGTAGTACCGGTCCGTGCTCCACCGGTCGGCGGGGATGTCGACGATCGCGTCGCGCCCCTCGTCGAGCAGCTTCCAGAAGTCGTCGGCGGAGCGCACACCGCCCGGCAGGCGGCATCCGATGCCGACGACGGCGATCGGCTCGCGGTGCGCCGGTTCTCCGCACACCCGGGTTGCACTTACCTCATCCCTCACGACGAATCCCCTATCCCCTGTGGACGATTGCGGTCCGACGGTCGCTCCCCAGCGACCGTGCTCCTACTGTCTCGTTCGGTCCTTAAGGCCCGCTTGTTACGGGCCAGTCGCCGCGGGGGAGCCGCTTGGAGCGGTCGCGGATCGCGGCGCGGAGCCGAGACCTGCGCCGTCCGTTCGCCTCGTCATCGCACGAGTCAAACGCGGGGCGGGGTGCGGCGCGCGAGTGGCCGACTACTCGATTCCGGGGCGGCGCGCTACCCGGTCCGCCGCGCGTGCACCGCGTGGGTCGCGTGCGCTCGCCCCGGTCTGGTACCCGCCCGCGGGTGCCGGTCGGTAGGCTGGAGTCGTTTGCCCCCGGCACACCGGTGGGTCGTTTTCGCGTGAGACAGGGCAGGGACTGTGGCTGAGTTCATCTACACCATGAAGAAGGTGCGCAAGGCGCACGGCGACAAGGTCATTCTCGATGACGTGACGATGTCGTTCTACCCGGGCGCGAAGATCGGCGTGGTCGGCCCGAACGGCGCGGGCAAGTCGTCGATCCTCAAGATCATGGCCGGCCTCGACCAGCCGTCCAACGGCGAGGCCTTCCTGGACCCGGACGCCACCGTCGGCATCCTGATGCAGGAGCCGAAGCTCGACGAGACCAAGACGGTCAAGGAGAACGTCGAGGACGGCCTCGGCCAGACGATGGTCAACCTGCGCCGCTACAACGAGGTGGCCGAGCTGATGGCCACCGACTACACGGACGAGCTGATGGAGGAGATGGGGCAGCTGCAGGAGCAGCTCGACGCCGTCGACGCCTGGGAGGTCGACTCGCAGATCGAGCAGGCCATGGACGCCCTGCGCTGCCCGCCGGGCGACTCATCGGTGGAGAACCTCTCCGGTGGTGAGAAGCGCCGCGTCGCACTGTGCAAGCTGCTGCTGAGCAAGCCCGACCTGCTGCTCCTCGACGAGCCCACCAACCACCTGGACGCCGAGTCGGTGCTCTGGCTCGAGCAGCACCTCGCGGGCTACGCCGGCGCCGTCCTGGCCGTGACCCACGACCGGTACTTCCTGGACCACGTCGCGCAGTGGATCTGCGAGGTCGACCGCGGCAAGCTGCACGGCTACGAGGGCAACTACTCGGCGTATCTCGAGAAGAAGGCCGAGCGCCTCGAGGTGCAGGGCAAGAAGGACCAGAAGCTGCAGAAGCGGCTCAAGGAGGAGCTCGCCTGGGTGCGCTCCGGCGCCAAGGCCCGGCAGACCAAGAACAAGGCCCGCCTCGAGCGCTACGACGAGATGGCAGCCGAAGCCGAGAAGCACCGCAAGCTCGACTTCGAGGAGATCCAGATCCCCACGCCGCCGCGCCTGGGCAACGTGGTGGTCGAGGTCAAGAACCTCGACAAGGGCTTCGACGGCCGCGTGCTGATCAAGGATCTGTCGTTCACCCTGCCGCGCAACGGCATCGTCGGCGTGATCGGCCCGAACGGCGTCGGCAAGACCACGCTGTTCAAGACCATCGTCGGTCTCGAGAGCCCGGACTCGGGCGAGGTCAAGGTGGGCGAGACGGTCAAGCTCAGCTACGTCGACCAGAACCGCGCCAACATCGACCCGAAGAAGTCCGTCTTCCAGGTGGTCTCGGACGGGCTCGACTACATCACCGTCGGCCAGAACGAGATGCCGGCCCGCGCCTACGTCAGCGCGTTCGGCTTCAAGGGGCCGGACCAGCAGAAGCCGTCCGAGGTGCTCTCCGGTGGTGAGCGCAACCGCCTGAACCTGGCGCTTACGCTCAAGGAGGGCGGCAACCTGATCCTCCTCGATGAGCCGACCAACGACCTGGACGTCGAGACGCTGTCCAGCCTGGAGAACGCGCTGGAGCAGTTCCCCGGCTGCGCCGTGGTGATCTCCCACGATCGGTGGTTCCTGGACCGGACCTGCACGCACATCCTGGCGTGGGAGGGCAACGTCTCCGAGGGGCAGTGGTTCTGGTTCGAGGGCAACTTCGAGGCGTACGAGGCGAACAAGATCGAGCGCCTCGGCGCGGAGGCGGCGCGCCCGCACGCCGTGACGCACCGCAAGCTCACGCGCGACTGAGATCGAGCGCAGCGACGAAGCCCGCGACCGCACCGGTCGCGGGCTTCGTCGTCATTACTGGCGCGTAGCCCCCCTCCCGGTCGTAGTGTGGTGCCCGGAGCCGACAGGCTCCGTCACACCATGGCAACGGCGCCGCGTGCTGACCCCGCATTTGGCGTGCCGCTGTCACGACCCCGCAGGAGGAGCACGCCCGTGGCGCAGTCCGCGATCGATCCGTCCGTCTTCACTCGCGTCGCGTCCGTCGTGGCCACGCAGCCGCCCGGAAGGTCACCGTCCGACTTCCTGACGTGGCTGTCGGAGGACAACGCCCGCGTCCTCGGAAGCCGGGTCGACGGTGTCGGTACCGGCGTCCTCGCCGACCCCGACGCGAAGCTGCAGGCCGTGATCGACGCGATGCCCGCGCCCGAGCCGGGCGCCATCGCCGTGGTGGAACTGGCGCAGCCGCTCGGCGACGCGGCGGGCTCGCCCTTCCTGCTCGCCGCGGCGCCCTCGGACGGCAGCCCGGTCGACCTGTTCGCGATGGCCCTCACCGTGCTCGGCCTGCACCACAACGTCTTCGGCATCCCCATGGTGGGCGCGAAGATCGAGCGCGTGCTCGCCCGGATCGGCGTGGACCGGACGGACCCGGCCAACCAGCGCCTCATGGAGTACATCCAGACCTACCCCCGCCTGCGTCTCGTCGTCGCCGACGAGGACGAGCTGGCCCGCGTCTTCGGCGCCCTGCGCGACCTGGGCGACGACGACCTGGCCCTGTTCCTGCGCACCGACAAGCTGGCCCGGTTCGCGCGCGCCCTCGTCTACCTGCCCCGCGACCGCTACACCTCGCGGGCCCGCGGCGTCCTGATCGACGTGCTCGAGGACGAGACCGGCATGCACGTCGACCGGTTCACCGCCCGCGTCACCGAATCGGCGATCGCCCGGATCCAGTTCGTGCTGCTGCCGCGCGGCGAGGACACCGTCCCCGTCTTCCAGGCCGCCGACGAGGCGCGGATCCGCGCCCGGCTCGGCGACGTGAGCCGCACCTGGGACGAGGACGTCCTCTCGGCCGCCGTAGCCGCCGGCGCGGACGCCGCCACCGTCTCCGCGTACCTCCCGGGCATCTCGCCCAACTACAAGGAGGACCAGACCCCCGAGGTCGCGCTGCTCGACATCAACCGCATCGCGGCGCTCCCCGCGCAGGGCAGCGACCTCGTCTTCTACGACCCGCCGGAGGGCCGGGGCGCCAACCTCGGGTTCACCATGTACATGACCGGCGGGCAGGTCACGCTCTCGCAGGTGCTGCCGGTCCTGCAGTCCCTGGGCGTCGACGTGCTCGACGAGCGGCCCTACACGGTCCGCCGGCCCGACGGTGCGCTGTGCTCGGTCTACGACTTCGGGCTGCGGGTCTCGCCCGTGCTGCGCGCGACCGCGGCCGAGGGCGTCGCCGAGGCGGATCTTCCGGCGCACCTGGCGCGCCTGCGCGGGCTGGCGAGCGAGGGCGCCGCCGCCGTCTGGCGCGGCGAGGCCGAGGTGGACAAGTTCAACGAGCTGATCTTCGCGTTCGGCCTCGACTGGCGCAGCGTCGCGCTGCTCCGCGCCATCGGCCAGTACCTGCGGCAGTGCGGCTTCCCGTACAGCCCGGGCCACATGGCGCAGGTGCTGCTCGAGCACCGCGACGCGGTCCTCGCGCTGGGCCGGCTGTGGACCGCGACGTTCGACCCGATCGCGGCGGACTCCGACGCGGCGGAGGCGGCGGAGGCCGACCTCAAGGCCGCGTTCGCCGCCGTGACCAGCCTCGACGCCGACCGGATCCTGCGCGCCTACCTGCACGTCGTGCAGGCGGCCGTGCGCACCAACTTCTACGCCGACAAGCCGGTGATCTCCATCAAGCTGGAGCCCGGCCGTATCCCCGAGGCGCCCAAGCCGCGCCCGCGGTTCGAGATCTTCGTGTACTCGCCGCGCGTCGAGGGCGTCCACCTGCGGTTCGGAATGGTCGCCCGCGGCGGGCTGCGCTGGTCCGACCGCCGGGAGGACTTCCGCACCGAGATCCTCGGCCTGGTGAAGGCCCAGGCGGTCAAGAACGCGGTCATCGTGCCCGTGGGCGCCAAGGGCGGCTTCGTCGTGAAGCAGCCGCCGGAGGTCACGGGGGACGCCGCCGTAGACCGGGACGCGCAGCGCGCCGAGGGCGTCGCCTGCTACCGCATGTTCATCTCCGGCCTGCTCGACGTGACCGACAACCTCGGCCCCGACGGGGACGTGCTCCCGCCCGAGCGCGTGGTGCGCCGGGATCCCGACGACACCTACCTCGTGGTCGCCGCGGACAAGGGCACCGCCTCCTTCTCCGACATCGCCAACGACGTCGCGGCCGGCTACGGCTTCTGGCTCGGCGACGCCTTCGCCTCCGGCGGCTCCGAGGGCTACGACCACAAGGGCATGGGCATCACCGCCCGCGGCGCCTGGGAGTCGGTCAAGATGCACTTCCGCGAGATGGGCGTCGACACGCAGTCCGAGGACTTCACGACGGTCGGCGTGGGCGACATGAGCGGCGACGTCTTCGGCAACGGCATGCTGCTCTCCGAGCACATCCGGCTGGTCGCCGCGTTCGACCACCGCGACATCTTCCTCGACCCGAACCCCGACGCGGCCACCGGTTTCGCCGAGCGCGAGCGGCTGTTCGCGCTGCCGCGGTCGTCGTGGAAGGACTACGACACCAGCAAGATCAGCGAGGGCGGCGGCGTCTTCAGCCGCGACCAGAAGTCGGTGCCGATCAGCCCGCAGGTGCGCGCGGCGCTCGGCCTCGCCGACGACGTCACCGAGATGACCCCGCCGGAGCTCATGCGCGCGGTGCTGCTGGCCCCCGTCGACCTGCTGTGGAACGGCGGCATCGGCACGTACATCAAGGCGTCCACCGAGACGAACCTGGACGTGGGCGACCGCGCCAACGACGCGATCCGCGTCGACGGCCAGGAGGTGCGCGCCAAGGTGGTCGGCGAGGGCGGCAACCTGGGCGTGACCCCGCTCGGCCGCATCGAGTTCGACCGCGCCGGCGGCCGGATCAACACCGACGCCATGGACAACTCCGCGGGCGTGGACTGCTCCGACCACGAGGTCAACATCAAGATCCTGCTCGACCGGCAGATCGCCGCGGGCGCGATCCCCGCGGGCGAGCGGCACGACCTGCTGGTCTCGATGACGGACGACGTCTCGCGCCTGGTGCTCGCCGACAACGTCTCGCAGAACACGGCGCTGTCGGTCGAGCGCTCGCTCGCCCCGAAGATGGTCGACGTGCACGCGCGGATCCTCGCGGACCTGTCCCGCAACCGCGGCGTCGACCTGCGCCTGGAGGCGCTGCCGACCCGCAAGGAGACCGACAAGCTGCAGGCCGCGGGCCTGGGGCTGAGCTCGCCGGAGCTGTCGAACCTCATGGCCCACGTCAAGCTCGCCGTCAAGGACGACGTGCTGTCCGGGGACCTGCCGGACAACGACGTGCTCGTCGCGAAGCTGCCGGAGTACTTCCCGGACCGGCTGCGCGAGCGCGCGGGCGAGGCGGTCTTCGCGCACCCGCTGCGCCGCGAGATCGTCGCCACCCAGACGGTGAACGAGATGGTCGACAACGCGGGCGTCAGCTTCGTCTACCGCCTCGCCGAGGAGACCGGGGCCGGCGCGGCCGACGCCGTGCGCGCCTTCGTCGCGGTGAGCCGCGTCTTCGGCCTGCCGCGCACCTGGGCGGAGCTCAAGGAGGTGCCCGTCTCGGCGGGCGAGACCGCGGCGCTGCTCGCCGAGAGCCGCCGCGTGCTCGACCGCGGCGCCCGGTGGATGCTCACCAACCGGCCGCAGCCGATCGCGATCGGCGCGGAGGTCAACCGCTACGCCGACCGGATCGCCGCGCTGTCGGCCGCCATGGGCTCGTGGGACCTGCGTTACGACCGGCACGCGTGCGCCTCGTCGGACCGCGCGATCGCCGCGGGCGTGCCGGAGGAGCTGGCGTACACCGTGGGCCGCGCGCTGTACCGGTTCAGCCTGCTGGACGTGGTAGACATCGCGGACATCGCCGAGCGCGAGGACGACGAGGTGGGGCAGCTGTACTTCGCCCTCATGCAGCGCCTGCGGGTGGACGAGATGCTGGCGGCCGTCGCCGAACTGCCGCGCGGCGACCGGTGGAGCGAGATGGCGCGGCTCGCGCTGCGCGACGACCTGTACGGCGCGCTGCGGGGGCTGACGATCGAGGTGCTCAACTTCACCGATCCCACCGAGCCGGCGACGCAGAAGATCGGCGACTGGGCCTCGCACAACGCGCGTCGCCTCGAGCGGGTCGGCGCGCTGCTCGGCGAGATCCTCGATCCCGCCGACGGGACCAGCCCCATCGCCAACGACGAGTCGCGGCTCTCCGTCGCGACCCGCGCGCTCCGGTCGCTGCTGCGGCACGTGGGGTAGCCCCGGGGCGGTCCGCTAGCGTGGAGCCGTGACCGAATACAGCTTCACCGCGGCGGGCGTCACGGGCGTGCGCACCGTCGCCGACGACGGTGCCGCGAGCCTGACGGTGCCCGTGGACGTGCGCTGGTCCGACATGGACGTCTACCAGCACATCAACAACGCGCGCATGGTGACGCTGCTGGAGGAGGCGCGGATCCCGCTGCTCTTCGCGCCGGACGCGCCCACGCGCGACCTGCTCGACGGGCTGCTGCTGGCCAAGCTGGAGGTCGAGTACCGCGGGCAGCTGCGGCATCAGGACTCGCCGCTGCAGATCACGCTGTGGACCTCCGCGGTGCGGGCGGCGGACTTCGTGGTGCACCACGAAGTCCGGCCCGCCGGCGCCGCGCTCGCCACCGCGCCGGCGGTGGTCGCGCAGGTGCGGCTCGCCGCCTTCGACGTGGCGGAGCAGCGCGTGCGGCGGCTGTCGGGGGAGCAGCGCGACTACCTGAAGTCGTTCTCCCGGTGAGCGATCGACGCCTGACGGTGTCGGGCGCGGGGCCGCGCTCGAACCTCGCGGCCTTCGTCACCCGCCTACTGCGCACCGATGACTCGGCCGTGATCCGCGTGCGGCGCCGCGACGAGCAGCACGTGGAGGTCTGGGGGAGGACGGGCTTCGGGGTGCTCGCGGTGCGGGTGCTGACGGGGGCCGTCGCGCCGGAGTCGCTGGTGTGCAGCGCCGCGACCGTGCTCGACTCCCTGCGCGCGGCACCGTCGGACGAGGGCGGCTACGTGGACGTGGGCTTCGCCCTGGACTCCGCGTGGCGCGGGGCGCTGCCGCCCGCGACGGGCTTCCAGCCGGTGGACGACGTTCCGGCGCAGGCGCTGCGCGCGGTCGCGGCGCGCGGCGTCGAGGTGGGCCGCGAGACCGGTGGACCGGCGGGCCCGCCCGCGTCCCTGCTCGACTCCGAGGTGGTCAGCGTGAGCACCGACGGGACCACCGTGCCGATCAGCCTGCGCACCGCGTTCGCGTTGGAGGCCATGGGATTCGCCGCCGACGGTGCCGATGAGCCGGTCCGGGTGTCCGCGTCGGCGACCTGGGTGCGGGTGGACGCCCGGTTCGGCTCGCTGTACCAGCGGCGTGAGGCGGGGCCGGGCCTACTCGTCTGATCCGCCGTCCGCGCGCGTCGAGGCCTCGTAGAGCTGCGCGGTCCGGTTCTGCTGCGCGAGACGGCGCAGCGTCTGCAGGACCTTGTCGGAGAGCACGGTGCCGACGATCGCCGTCCGCAGCGCCTCGGCGTCGTCCCCGGTGAGGGTGTCGAGGTCCGACGCGGCCACCGTCTCCGCAGCGTCGGCCCAGCGTTCCAGGGTCTCCCGGCCGCCCACCTCGCACGTCTCGGCGAGCGCCTTGAGCTGCGCGCCGAGCTGGGGCAGCAGCACGTCGCCGTCCTGGATCCGCCAGCCGCGCTGGTCCACGAACTCGGTCGCCAGGGCGGTCCACTCGGCGTCCTCGTCGAACTGCGCGGCGTCCATGAGCGCCTCCTGCGCGACCCCGAGCAGCTCGTGCCGCGGCACCGTCGGGCTGTCCAGGGCGTCGATCACGCGCCGGACCTGGGCCAGGGAGAGGCCGCCGGAGTCGACCAGCGCGCGGATCAGCCGCACCCGCTCGACGTGGGCAGGGCCGTACTCGGACTGCGTCTTGGTGACCGGCTCGCCGGGCGCGAGCAGCGACTCGCGCAGGTAGTACTTGAGCGAGGCGGTGCTCACGCCGGTCTCCGTGGAGAGTTCCGACAATTTCATCCCTTGATCTTGACACGGGATAGCTTCACTCTCCAATATGGGTAGTGGCACTATCCAAGCTGGCTCCGGCAGGGAGAGACTCATGAACCACGATCTGCAGACCGATACCCACGACGGTGACCTGGTGGTGTTCCTGCTCGGCATGCGCCCGCGGCGCACGTGGCGCCTGGGACAGGCGGCGTTCGTCGGGCGCTCCCTGCGCAGGATGCAGGCCGAGATCGAGCGCGACCGGAAGCGCGGCGGTGCGCTGGGCTACCTGGGCGGATTCAAGGCGATCGCGCCGGGCGGCCCGCTCCTCGTGCAGTACTGGCGCAGCTTCGAGGAGCTCGAGACGTACTCGCACTCCACCGATTTCGCGCACCGGCCGGCCTGGCTGCAGTTCTACAAGATGGCCCACGCCGAGGGCCGCTCGACCGTCGGCATCTGGCACGAGACCTACCGGGTTCCGGCCGGCGCGCACGAGTCGATCTACGCGGACCTGTCGGCCCCGGTCGGGCTCGCCGCCGCCGTCGGCGCGCAGCCGCTGGCCCGACGGGGCCGGACCTCGCGGGAGCGGATCGGCGCCTGAGGCGTCGATCCGGTCAGGCGAGCCAGCAGGCGGCGTTCGGCGGCAGCAGACCGTCGACCAGCGGTGCGCTGGAGAGGATGACCTCGCCACCCGGCAGCTCGACGGGGCCGTCCGACGCGTTGAGCACGCAGGTCAGGCGGCCGTCGGTGCGCCGGAAGGCCAGCGCGCCGGGGCGTGGCGCGCCGTACCACTCGATGGCGTCGCCGCGGAACTCCGGCCGCATCCGGCGCAGCTCGATGGCGGTGCGGTAGAGCGTCAGCGTCGAATCGAGGTCCTCGAGCTCGGCCTCGGCCGTGAGGTCCTTCCAGTCGTCCGGCATCGGGAGCCAGGTGTCCGGGCTCGTCGAGAAGCCGTACGGCGGCAGCGTCCCCTGCCAGGGGAGCGGCACCCGGCAGCCGTCGCGGCCGCGCTCGGTGTGCCCGGACCGCTCCCAGGTCGGGTCCTGGAGGGCCCCGTCGGGCAGGTCGACGTTCGGCAGGCCCAGCTCGGAGCCGTTGTAGAGGAAGGCCGTTCCCGGGAGCGCCAGCTCCACCAGGATCATCGCCCGCGCGCGTGCCGTCCCCAGCTCGCCGCCGCCGAACCGGGTCACCTCGCGCGGCACGTCGTGATTGGAGAGCGTCCACGTCGGGATGCCGTTCACCGACTCGACCGCGATCAGCGAGTTGTCGATCGCCTCGCGGATCTCGCGCGCGTCCCACTCCGCCTCCGCGAGCCGGAAGTTGAACCCCAGGTGCAGCTCGTCGGGCCGGATGTACTCGGCGAACCGGTCGTTGTCCTTGACCCAGATCTCGCCGACGGTCACCCGGCCGGGGAACTCGTCCATCACCCGGCGGATGCGCCGATGGATCGCGTGCACGCCGGGATCGTTGAACCGCAGGTCGTTCTCGTCGTTGTCCATGATCTGGTTGTTGACCAGGTCCATGTCCGGCAGGCCCGCGGGCTTCGCCATGCCGTGCGCCACGTCGATCCGGAAGCCGTCGACGCCGCGGTTCAGCCAGAACCGCAGGGTCTCGGCCAGGTCCTGGAAGACGTCCTCGTTCTGCCAGTTCAGGTCGGGCTGCTCGGGCGCGAAGATGTGCAGGTACCACTGGCCGGGGGTGCCGTCGGCCTCGGTGACGCGGTGCCATGCCGGGCCGCCGAAGATGCTGGGCCAGTTGTTGGGGGGCTCGTCGCCGTGCGGCCCGCGGCCCTCGCGGAAGACGTACCGGTCGCGCTCCGGGCTGCCGGGCCCCGCGGCCAACGCCGCCTGGAACCACGGGTGCCGATCGGACGTGTGGTTCGGCACCAGGTCCATGGTCACGCGGATCCGGTGGGCGTGCGCCGCCGCGATCAGCTCGTCCATGTCCTGCAGGGTGCCGAAGAGGGGGTCGATGTCCCGGGGATCGGAGACGTCGTAGCCGTGATCGGCCATGGGGGAGCGCATCACGGGCGAGAGCCACAACGCGTCGACCCCGAGCAGCTCCAGGTAGCCCAGCCGGTCGATCACGCCGCGCAGATCGCCGACTCCGTCGCCGTTCGCGTCCGAGAAGGACCGGGGGTACACCTGGTAGAAGATCGCGTCCTTCCACCACGGGGCCTCGATGTAGTGGGGCGTGCGGACGGGTGGCGTCATCTCACTCCTGTTCAAGCGCCCATGGGGGTGTTCACGAGCATCTGTGCGGCCATCTCACAGTAGTTCCTGAGCTGCTGCTTGCGATCCGGGCTCATCCGCGCGTCGTCGATCGAGGCGATCGCCACGTCCATGCACCGCAGCCAGGCGTCGCGCTCGATCTCGGTGATGCGGAAGGGCACGTGCCGCATGCGGAGTCGCGGGTGTCCGCGCTGCTCGGAGTAGGTACGCGGCCCGCCCCAGTACTGCTCGAAGAACATCCGCAACCGCACTTCCGCGGGGCCGAGGTCCTCTTCCGGATACAGGGGGCGGAGCAGCTCGTCGCGCGCCACCTCCTGGTAGAAGCGGTGGATCAACTCCGCGAAGGTGTCCGCGCCGCCGACGGCGTCGTAGAAGCTCTGCTGGTCCGGCGTGCTCACGCCCTCCAGTCTCGCACGGGCCGTCTCGACGGCCGTTCGAGGTTCGTCGTCGCGCCGGACTCGCATACTGTCGGGACGATGAGCGAGGAATCGATCGACGCTGGCGACGGTGCCACGGTCCGGCGCCTGCGCGAGCGCGTCGCATCGCTGACCGCCGAGCTCGACGACACCCGGCGGTCCCTGCCCATGTTCCGGGCGATCGCCGAGGCGGCGACGGACCTCATCTACGTCAAGGACCTCGCGGGCCGGTACCTGTTCGTCAACGACGCCGTCGCCCGGCTCTACGGGGTCCGGGTGGCCGACTTCCTCGGCAACGACGACCGGCAGATGTTCGACCCGGCGGCGGCGGCGCAACTGCGGGAGACGGACCGCGAGATCATGCGCACCGGGGTCGGGCAGGAACTCGAGGAGTCGACGACCGTCGACGGCCTGGCGCGGACGTTCCTGTCCACGAAGTCCCCGTACCGCGACGCCGACGGCGAGATCGTCGGGCTGATCGGCGTGTCCCGCGACATCACCGACACCCGCAGCACCGCCGAGGAGGTCGCCGGGTTGCGGGCGCTCCAGGCCGCCGCGACCGCGGCGGCGAATCCCGGCCCGGTCTCGGGGGCCGATTTCGCCACCTTCCGCACCTTCCAGGCCATCGCCGACGCCGCGCCCGACTCCGTCTACGTCAAGGATCGCCAGGGGCGATTCATGTTCCTCAACCGTGCCGCGGTGCGCGTCCTGCAGGCCACCGAGTTGCCCATCGGCGAGGTGCTCGGGAGCACAGACGACGACTTCCTCGACGCCCGGGCCGCTGCGCGGGTCATGGACACCGACCAGGAGGTGATGGAGACCGGGATCGCGCAGGAGGTCGACGAGTCGGCCCTGATCGACGGCCGGTGGCGCACCGTCCGTTCGCTCAAGGCGCCGTACCGCGACGAGTCCGGCCGTGTGATCGGGCTCGTCGGGATCTCGCGCGACGTGACGGCGACCCGGCAGATGGAGGCCCGCCTCCTGCGCGCCGAGGCGCGCTGGCAGTTCGCGCTCGACACGGCCGGCGAGGGCATCTGGGACTGGGACCTCGCTTCGCGGGAGGTCTACTACTCGCCCCGCTGGAAGAGCATGCTGGGCTACGGCGCCGACGAGATCGGCGACACCACGAACGAGTGGGAGCGTCGGGTGCATCCCGACGACCTGGAGGCCGCCCTGCGCGCCATGAACCGGCACATGCGCGGCGAGACCGCGGAGTACCGCTGCGAGCACAGGATCCGGACGAAGTCGGGCGAGTACCTGTGGGTGCGCGGCCGGGGGCGCGTCATCGAGCGGTCCGAGACCGGCGCGATCGTGCGGATCATCGGCAGCCTGACCGACGTCACGGCCGAGATCGCCGAGCGGCGCGCGCTCCAGGACGCGGCGCAGGAACTCAGCCGGCTCGCGGAGATCGACGAGCTGACCGGGATCGCGAACCGGCGGGGCTTCGGTCGCGCGCTCGACGCCGCACTGCGCGAGGCGGCCGACGTCGGGGACCTCGTGCACCTCGCCCTCATCGACGTCGACGGCTTCAAGACCTACAACGACACCCACGGGCACGTCGTCGGGGATCACGTGCTGCGCGAGCTGGCCGCGGTGATCGCGCGGATCCCGTCCCGCCGGGGCGAGGTCGCGGCGCGGTACGGCGGCGACGAGTTGGCGCTGCTGCTGGTGGGCGACGTCGACCTGGCCGCGGTGCTCGAGTCGGTCCGGCGCGACATCCTCGCGCTCGGGCTCGCGCCGAACGGGCTGCCGGTCTCGGTCAGCATCGGCGGGGTGTCCGCGACGGCGTCGACCACGGCTCCGGGCCTGCTGCTGCACGAGGCGGACCGTCGGCTGTACCGGGCGAAGGCGGACGGCCGCAACCGGGTCGTCGCCGGTTAGGTCACCTGACGTTCACCCGGTATCCGCCGATTCGCCTCGGGAAATGCGCGGAAATCACCGTGCGGATCGCCGTCGGCCGTGGTGCACTACTAGAGGCGAAGGGCCTCGGCCGACCGGCGGGGCCCGCGCGACGGTGAGGAGTGTCGATGAAGCGAACGCACGCCGCGGGTGGCCCCGCGACCACGGCGCTCGCCGACGACTCCCGTTCCGGTGGTGCCGTGTGGGGCAAGCGCAGGGTGCTGCTGCTCAACGCCACCTACGAGCCACTGACCGCGATCTCGATGCGGAGGGCGATAGTCCTCATGCTCAGGGATAGGGCCGACGTGGTCCACGACGATCCGAACGGTCCGCTGGTTCATTCAGCGGACCGTTCGCTGTCTGTGCCGTCGGTCATCCGCTTGCGGACGTACGTCCGCGTGCCGTACCGCGCCCAGGTACCCATGACGCGCGCGGCGCTGATGCACCGCGACCGGTTCCGCTGCGGCTACTGCGGCGGCAAGGCCGACACCATCGACCACGTCCTGCCGCGCTCTCGCGGCGGCGGTCACGGTTGGGAGAACTGCGTCGCCTGCTGCGCGTCCTGCAACCACCGCAAGGCCGACCGGCTGCTGTCCGAAATCGGCTGGAAGCTGCGCACCGAGCCGCGGGCGCCGCAGGGGCGGCATTGGCGCCTCCTGTCGACGCTCAAGGAGGTCGACCCGATGTGGAGTCGGTATCTCGACCTCGATGCGGCATAGGCTAAGTTGTTCCACAGACCGACCAGCGCCGTCGGGCGTCCGACAGAGAAGGAAAGGGGCCCACAGTGAGCTTGCTCAACATCGTCGGCGGGATCACCGTCGTCGCGACGATCGTGATCGTCGTCCTGTGTGTCATCTCGATGGCCACCGGCCGCAACGAGAAGTACCAGCAGCCGGGCGAGTACAAGCTCGGTGAGCCGTGGACCCGCGAGCCCATGCTGTTCAGCGCGGTCGACGAGGCCCCGGTGGGCCCGCACGGTGCGCACCACGGCGACCATGACAACGAGAACCTGATCGGGGGTGCCGCTCGTGGCAAGTGGTGACCAGACGCAGACCGTCGCCGTTCCGCAGGGCGAGCTGCCCATCGGTACGGCCATCACGTCGAGCGGCCGCATCTCGGCGGCGCGCCAGGCGAGCGACAGCCCGGCCAACCCGCCGTTCTCCCGTGAGGAGCTGATCGGCCTCGACGAGGCGCTGATCCGCGCGACCCGCGACGCGAACGCCCGGTTCTCGGTGTACATCGGCGACCTGGGTGACGACGCGCACGCCGGCGCCGAGGCCGTGCTCCGCCAGGCTCCCGAGCCCGAGTACGCCGCACTCATCGCCGTCTCCCCGAACACGCGCGACATCGTCGTGCTCACCGGTAGCGGCGTCGCCGACCGCCTGGGCGACAAGGTCGCTCAGCTCGGCGTCACCGCCGCGATCCCGCCCTTCCAGGCCGGCGATCTGATCGACGGCGTCATCGCCGCCCTGCGCGTCATGGCCTCGGCCGTGAAGCCGCCCACGGCGTAAGCGCTTCGACAACGCGACAGGCCCACCGGATCCGTCCGGTGGGCCTGTCGCGTTCCCGGGGGGGGGGCTACTCGGGGAAGTCCCCGTCGACGTAGAACCACCGCCCGTCCTCGCGGACGAAGCGGGAGCGTTCGTGGAGGACGCCGTGCGCGCCGTCCGCGACGTACGTCGCCCGGAACTCGACGATGCCCGTGTCGTCGCTCGCGGCGCCGGCGACGGTGTCCACGATCTGCAGGCCGCGCCACCGCACGTCCTCGTCGAGCTCGAGGTCCGCCGGGCGGGTGCTCGGGTGCCACGAGGCGAGCAGCCACGCCGCGTCGCCGTCGCGGAAGGCGGCGAACCGGGAGCGCATCAGCGCCTCGGCGGTCTCGGGTGTGTGGTGTGCGTCCATTCGTGCAGCGTACGGCGATGGTCATCACGTTGTGCTCGGCGCCCGATCGTGTTCTGATCGAATCAAAGTATTGAAGTTTCAATGATTGGACACGGTATGAACCTCAACCGGACGATCCGTAACGCCGTCGCCGCAGTGCTGACCGTCGGCGCCCTGGTGCTTGGCGTCGCTGCGCAGGCGAGCGCGGCACCGTCGACCCCGCGGGAGGTCGTGACGGCCTTCTACACCGAGGGCTTCGTGCAGCGGGACATCGCGGGTGCGGCGCAGCGCTACATCGGCGACCACTACATCCAGCACAACCCCGAGGTCGCCGACGGCCGCGACGCCTTCGTCAAGGTGCTCGGGCCCGTCGTGAAGGACCCGAAGTACAGCACGTCGATCGTGCGCGTCGTCGCGGACGGCGACATCGTCGTGGTCTACGCGAAGTCGGTCTACGACGGCAAGGCGCAGGCGGTCGCCGACATCTTCCGCGTCGCGGGCGGCAAGATCGTCGAGCACTGGGACGTCATCCAGGACGACCCGGGCAAGACCGTGAGCGGCCACCCGTTCATCAGCTGAGCCCCGCACACGACCGCGGCCCCGGGATCATTCGATCCCGGGGCCGCCGTCGTACGAGTGTCAGGCGCGGTCGAAGGCCCGCGCCGCCAGCGAGCGGACGATGCCCGCGCGGCCCTCGAGCACGAGGCGGCGCAGGGCCGGGGGCTTGTCGCCCGCGAGCCAGGCGTCCGCGGCGGCCACGGCCCCGTCGGAGATGTCCCACGACGGGTACAGGCCCACGACCACCGTCTGCGCGACCTCGGAGGACCGGCGCCCCCACACCTGGTCGATCGAGTCGAAGTAGCGCGCCGTGAAGGGCGCCAGCAGCTCGCCCTGCCCGGGCGCGACGATGCCCGCGGAGATCGCGCGGGTCAGCGTGTTCGACAGCGAGTCGTCGCCGAACACCTTCTCCCAGGCCTCCTCCTTGACCCGGACGTCCGGCCGGGCGGCCAGCGCGGCCGCGGCGGACCGCTCGCCCGCGGCGGTCGGGTCGCGCAGCACCTCGGCCTCGATCTCGTCGGTGCCCGCGGCCCCGGCGCGCGCCAGGGCGGTCAGGAGGCGCCACCGCAGGTCGGTGTCGACGGTCAGCCCGGCCAGCCCGACGGTGGCGGGCTCGGCACCGTCGTACAGCGCCTGCAGCGCCTCGACCTCGGCGCGCCCCAGCGCCGACGCCGCGAGGGCGTTGACGAAGGCGAGCTGGAAGTCCGAGCCCGCCTCGGCATCGCGGGCCAGCCCGAGCAGGCCGGAGGCGAGCCGCTCGCGGCCCTCCGCGGCGGCCCAGGCCGGGTCGGCGTAGGACTCGACGGCCGTCTGCGCCTGCAGCACGACGCGCTGCACCACGCCCACCTCGGTCTCGGCGCCGATACCGCCGAGCACCAGCTCGACGAAGTCGCGGGCCCTCATCTCGGCCTGCCGCGTCATCTCCCAGGCCGCGGACCAGCCGAGCGTGCGGGGGAGCGAGTCGGCGATGTCCGCGATGCGGCTCGTCACCGTCGCCAGCGAGACCGGGTCCAGCCGCACCGAGCAGTAGGTGAGGTCGTCGTCGTTGACCAGAACGAGCTCGCCGCGGTGCACGCCCACCAGCTCCGGGACGTCGGTGCGCGCACCGACGACGTCGAGCTCGACGCGCTGCGTGCGCACCAGCTTCCCGTCCTGATCGGCGTACACGCCCACGGCGAGGCGGTGCGTGCGCAGCTCGCCGGCGCCCGGCTCCGCGCCCTCCTGGACGATGGCGAACCGGGTGAAGTTCCCGTCGCCGTCGACCTCGAAGTCGGGGCGCAGGATGTTGATGCCGGTGGTCTTGAGCCACTGGGCGCCCCAGTCCGACAGGTCGCGGCCCGACGAGGCCTCCAGCGCGCGCAGCAGGTCGTCGAAGGTGGCGTTGCCGAACTTGTGCTCCACGAAGTACGTGCGCAGGCCGGCGAGGAAGGGCTCGAGGCCCACGTAGGCGACGAGCTGCTTGAGCACCGACGCGCCCTTGGCGTAGGTGATGCCGTCGAAGTTGACCTCGACGGCCTGCAGGTCGGGGATGTCGGCCGCGACGGGGTGCGTCGACGGGAGCTGGTCCTGCCGGTACGCCCAGGACTTCTCGACGTTCGCGAAGGTGGTCCACGCCGAGGTGTACTCGGTGGCCTCCGCCTGGCTGAGCACCGACGCGAAGGTCGCGAAGGACTCGTTCAGCCACAGGTCGTCCCACCAGCGCATGGTGACCAGGTCGCCGAACCACATGTGCGCCATCTCGTGCAGCACAGTCTCGCAGCGGCGCTCGTAGAGGTAGCGCGTGACCTTCGACCGGAAGACGTAGTCCTCGAGGAAGGTGACCGCGCCGGCGTTCTCCATCGCGCCCGCGTTGAACTCCGGCACGAACAGCTGGTCGTACTTGCCGAAGGCGTAGGGGATGCCGAAGTTCTTGTGGTAGAAGCCGAAACCCTGCTTGGTCTCGGTGAACAGCCGCTCGGCGTCCATGTACTCGCCGAGGCTGGCACGGCAGAACAGGCGCAGGTCGATGGTGCCGTGCTCGTCCGTGTAGGCGTCCGTCCACACCGCGTACGGGCCCGCGATGAGCGCCACCAGGTAGGTCGACATCGGCTCGGTCGTGACGAAGGTCCAGCGGTGCGCGCCGGTCGGCAGCGGCTCCCGGGTCGCCTCCGCGCCGCCCGTCACCACGGTCCAGTCCGACGGTGCCGTCGCGGCCACGTCGAAGACGGCCTTGAGATCGGGCTGGTCGAAGCACGCGAACATGCGCTTGGCGTCGGCCGTCTCGAACTGCGAGTACAGGTAGACCGCGCCGTCCGCGGGATCGACGAAGCGGTGCAGGCCCTCGCCGGTGTTGGAGTAGAAGAACCGGCCCGAGATCACCAGCTCGTTCTCGGCAGCGAGGCCGTGCAGCGCGAGTCCGCCCTCCTCGGTGTAGTCGGAGGTGTCGACGGGCCGCCCGTTGAGCGTGGCCGTGATGCCGCTGGCGATGAGGTCGATGAACGTCTCCGCACCCGGCGTCGCCGTGAACGTGATCGTCGTGGTCGACCCGAAGGTCTTGTGGCCGGGCGCATCCGCCCCGTCGGTGAGGTCGAGGTCGATCGCGTAGCGCGAGACGGCGACGGTCGCGGCGCGCTCGGCGGCCTGGACCCGGGTGAGGTTGGGCGCGGACAAAGGGGACGCTCCTTCTGGACTCGGCGGACGGCGGAACCGGACGCACCGGCTCGACCCGTCCCACAATGCCACCCGCCGCCCCCGCGTGCCCGCGCGGGAAGCAGATCGGCGTGCGCGATGTTGCACGGGGGAGCAGGATCTTCTTGAGAAGTGACCGTCCCACGAGCAGGAGCCGAAGTGACCGATACCGCCCCGTCCACCGCCAAGGATCGCGTCGAGTTCTGGTTCGACCCGCTGTGTCCGTGGTGCTGGATCACCTCGCGGTGGATCCTCGAGGTCGAGAAGGTGCGCGACATCGACGTGCAGTTCCACGTCATGAGCCTGGCCGTCCTCAACGAGGGCCGCGACGACCTTCCCGAGATCTACCAGGAGCTGATGAAGACGGCGTGGGGCCCGGTGCGCGTCCTCATCGCCGCCGCCCAGCGCCACGGCGACGACGTGCTGCCGAAGCTGTACACCGCGATGGGCACCCGGATCCACAACGAGCAGAACAAGGATCTCGCCGTCGTGATCGCCGAGTCGCTCGCCGAGACCGGCCTCGAGTCGGACTTGGCCGCCGCCGCGAACAGCACCGACTTCGACGAGGCCCTGCGCGCGAGCCACCACGCCGGCATGGACAAGGTGGGACCCGACGTCGGTACGCCGACCATCCACGTCAACGGCACCGCGTTCTTCGGCCCCGTGCTCTCGCGCATCCCGCGCGGTGACGACGCGGGCCGCGTGTGGGACGGCGCTGTGCTCCTCGCGAGCTACCCGCATTTCTTCGAGCTCAAGAGGAGCCGCCACGAGGAGCCCGCGTTCGACTGACACCGCGAACGCAGAACCCCGCCGCACCGTCAACGGTGCGGCGGGGTTCGTCGGTTCGAGGGCTAGGAGCCGGCCGGCCCGGCCGGCGGGTTCTCATTCCGCCCCGGCTGCTCGGGCTGCCCGTCCGAGCCCTTCTCGGCCTGCGTGCCGGCGTCGCCGCCCTGGGGACTGTGCCGCTGCGCGAAGTAGCCGCCCTCCGGGTAGGGCTGACTCTGCTGCGCGGGTGCCGGCTGCTCCGTCGGGACGTGGGTGGGGCCGTACGGTCCCGTCGGGACCTGGTGCACGGGACCCGGCCCGACGGGGGCCGCCTGCACCTGCCCGGGGGCGGGCGCCAGCACCTCCTGCTGGGTGTACGTCGGCACCGGGCCGGCCGGCACGACCGCGCCGCCGCCGACGCCGCGCACCGGGCCGCTGGGGGCGAACCACAGCGAGCCGGCCTTGGTGCGGTTGCGCAGCGCGGCCGCGCGCCAGGTGAGCACGGGGTGCGATGCGGTGAGGTTCACCAGCCAGGTGAAGAAGCCCTTGTCGGTGGACGCGCGGTCGGCGAGCTGGTCGAAGTCGACCTCCTTGCCGAGGTACTTGCCGGCGCCGAGGACGCCCATGCCGCCGGGCGTCCCCGCGGGCTCGTTGAAGTAACCGTAGTTGTCGGCCGTGTACTCCTGCGAGCGGGACAGGGCCGCGCCGATCACCGGCAGGTAGCTCATCGCGAACGACCCGAGCTGCCGCCAGTAGGACACATGGCCCGCCGCGATGTGGCCGACCTCGTGGCCGACGATGTACGCGAGCGCCTCGGGGTCGCGGGCCTCGCCCCCGATCTCGAACAGGTCGCTGTAGACCACCACGAAGCGGCGGAAGCCGTGGCCCGAGGCGAAGGCGTTGATCTGTCCGTTGCCGATCACCACGAAGGCGTCCGGGACCTCGCGCATGCCGTACCGGGCCGCCGCCTCGCGCACCATCCGATAGCCCTCGGGGAACTGCGTCGGGGTCATCTGCACCCCCTGGACGCGGGGCGAGGCCCAGGTGATGCCTCGGACGAGGAACACAACGATCGGCGCGAGGAGCGCGAGCAGCAGGTACTCGTTGACCACCCCGACCGCGGCCAGGACCAGCGCGCCCCCGTAGATCAGCAGGGTCACGAGGATCACGATCACCAGCAGCGGGATCTCCCAGGGATGACGCCGCGGCGGCCCGGCATACGACGGGGCCTGCGGCACCGGCGGAACGGGGCCGCCGGGGCCACCCGGGAAGTGTCCGCCGGTGAAGTGTCCGCCGGGGACGTGCGCGCCCGGGAAGTGGCCCGAGCCGAACTGCGGGCCGCCGGGCTGCTGGGCGGGGGCGCCCAGGCCCGCGGTCACCGACGGGTCGTGTGCGCCGAGCTCGGGCAGCGCGTGGTGCCCGCCGGAGTGGTGCCGCTCGGTCGGGAAGTCCGCGGCGGGGATGGCGGAGGTCGCCGCGTCGGACGGCGACGGGTCCGCCGCCGGTTCGTCGGGCTGCACCACGGGGAAGAAGCCCGTGCTCGGCATCGTCGATTCGTCCGGTTCGGAGCTGAAGGCCCCGGTGCGGGCGGACGCGGTGGGGGAGGAGTCGCCCTGCGGCTCCCGGCCCGGTGTCTGCTCGGTGCTGTCATCCATGCCATCGAATGTAGGCTGTGCCGCTCATCGATGCGCGCGCGGCGCGTGTCAGACTTGTAGTCATGCGCGTTTACCTCGGCGGCGACCACGCCGGATTCGAACTGAAGTCCCAGATCATCGAGCACCTGACGGCGAACGGTCACGAGGCCGTCGACTGCGGCGCCCACACCTACGACGCCGTCGACGACTACCCCGCGTTCTGCATCGACGCCGCAACCCGCGTCGTCGCCGACCCCGGCAGCCTCGGCATCGTGCTCGGCGGCAGCGGCAACGGCGAGCAGATCGCCGCGAACAAGGTGCCCGGCGCCCGCTGCGCCCTCGCCTGGAGCGTCGAGACCGCGAAGCTGGCGCGCGAGCACAACAATGCGCAGCTGATCGGCATCGGCGGCCGTATGCACAGCAAGGAGGAGGCGCTGGCCATCGTCGACGCCTTCCTCGGGCAGGCGTGGTCGGAGGAGCCCCGGCACCAGCGCCGCATCGACATCCTCGCCGAGTACGAGCGCACCGGCGTCGCCCCTGCCGTTCCGGGCGCCCCCGAGGCCTGACCGGCACCGACGATGCCCGAAGGGCACACACTCCACCGGCTCGCCCTCGCCCACGACGCATTGTTCGCGGGCGAGGGCGTCCGCGTCTCCAGCCCCCAGGGCAGGTTCGCCCCGGAGGCGAAGCGCCTCGACGGTCGCGTCTTCGAGCGCGCCGACTCGTGGGGCAAGCACCTCTGGCACCGTTATGACGGCGGGCTGATCGTCCACGTCCACCTGGGCCTGTACGGCGCGTTCAGCGACTTCGGGGTGTCCGACGGTGCGCCGGATCCCGTCGGGCAGGTGCGGTACCGCATCGTCGGGCCGCGCGGCGGCACCGACCTGCGCGGCCCCACCGCGTGCGAGCTCGTCACCGAGGAGCAGGTCGACGGTGTCCTCGCGCGCCTCGGCCCCGACCCGCTGCGGCCCGATTCCGATCCCGACGACGCGTGGCGCCGCATCGAGCGGTCGCGACGGCCCGTCGGCGCGCTGCTCATGGACCAGAAGGTGATGGCCGGCGTCGGCAACGTCTACCGCGCCGAGGTGCTCTTCCGCGCCGGGATCGACCCGCACCGCGAGGGCCGCGACGTCTCCCGGGAGGAGTTCGACGGGATCTGGGCGGATCTGGTCGCCCTCATGCCGATCGGCGTCGAGCGCGGCCGCATGCACGTCGTCCGGCCCGAACACGACCACGGCGCACCGTCGTACGCCGAGGACCGGCCCCGGACCTACGTCTACCGGCGGACCGGCGACCCCTGCCGCGTATGCGGCACGCCCGTGCGGACCGAGGTCATGGAGGCGCGGAACCTGTACTGGTGCCCCATCTGTCAGAGCTGACGCCGCTGTTAGCTCGGACACATCACCGGTTTCTTAACATGGATTTCAGCTCGTTCTCATCCGCGGGCGCAAGGGTTGTCCCATGAACACGCTGACCGTCCACAGCAGGGCGGCCCGGCGACCGGCGGACGCCGGCCGGGCCCGGATCACGGTGCTCGCCGTCGGGGGCACGGGCGAGTCCTGGATCGACGATCCCCGCGCCGAGGTGACCGGCATGCTCAGCCACGTGGTGGCCGAGCTCGACGAGCGCTTCGGCTCTCGCTGGGTGGGCTACCCCGCCTCCTACGGGCCGGTGCCCGCGCGCGACGGCATCTCCTTCGCGGAGTCCGTGTCGGTCGGCGTCGAGCGCCTCCTGGCCGCGATCGCCGACGCCGACGGCCCCGTCGTCCTCATCGGCTACTCGCAGGGCTGCACCGTGGTCCGCCGGGTGCTCGGCGCGATGGCCGACGGGCCCGTGCTCGCGCCGAACGTGCTCGCCGCCGGCCTGATCTCCGACCCCGAACGTCCGCACGGCAGCGACCCGGCGCTGTGCGGCTCCGGCGTCGCGGGCGACGGCCCGTCGGTGCCCGACGGGCTGCCGCTGCAGTGGATCTCGCACCCGCAGGACGTGATCTGCAACGCCAGCGTCGACTCCTTCGTCCGCGACATCGCCGACGCCACCGCCTACCTGACGTTGCGCGACCTGGCGACGTGGGCGCCCCGCGCGGCGGGGGAGTACCTCGGCCACCGCTTCCAGAACGCCACCCGCACGGCGTTCGGCTCCCGGCAGTGGCGGCGCGACGTGGACCGGTTGCGCACGGCGGGCCGGGAGATCCTCGGCTACCTGCCGCGGGTGCAGTACCGCGGCCGCGACTACAACCTGCGCGGAAACCGGCACACCGCGTACGCCACCGAGCCGCTCGCGCGGCTGCGGCACGAGGACTACGAGCTCACGGGCTGCCAGATCCTGGCGCAATGGCTGCAGGTCCAGGCCACCTTCGCCCTCCCGGCGGAGCCGGATCGCGCCGCCGGGGCCCCGCAGAGCGGTGCGCCCGCGGCCGCTGGTCTAGAGTCGGTGAAGTATTTGCAGGCCGGCTGACCCGGAGGTAGAGCGAAGTGGCACGTGACACCGAGAGCATCGAGCGCGATATCGAGCGCGCCCGGGAGCAGCTGGCGGCAACGCTGGACCAGCTGGGCGAGCGGGCGGACCCCCGCAAGCTCGCCGAGCAGGCGCAGCAGTCGGTGATCGCCACCGTGACGAAGCCGCCGGTGCTCGCCGCCGCGGCCGGCGTCGCGGTGCTGGCCGCGCTCGTGATCGGTTCGCGCTTCAAGCGGGCACGTCGCGAGAAGCAGCTCATCCGCGCGATCGCCGAGGGCAAGATCTCGCTCTGACCCGCATGGATCGCACGGAACGAGGCGGCGCCGGCATCGGCGCCGCCTTCGTCGTCTCCGGGCTTCTCGTGGCCGGATGCAGCGGCCCCGCGGCGGGCCCCGTCGCGCTGCCCGCGGGCTTCCCGGCGCAGCAGGTCCCGGTGGTCGGGGAGATCCGCAAGGCCGAGACGATCGAGGTCGGGCACGCGATGTGGCGGGTCACCGTCGAGGGGCGCGACACCGTGGCCGCCGCCCGCGCGCTGCTCGCGGCGGGCCTGGTGCCCGTCGCGCCGGGCGTCCCGCTGGACGCCGGCCGGATCGGGGCCGTGTACCGCGGCCACGGCTTCACCGTCGGGATCTCGTCGAACGACGGTGACGTGACCTACGTCGTGAGCCCCACGCCCGGCGCCTGACCTCAGGGAATCTCCTGATTCCGCCATCGCGGATCGGCGCTACGCTGGATCCATGGAGTTTCCGAAAGCACTGCTCGCCCCCGCCCGCGTCGGGCTGGCCGCGGCGGGCCTGGGCCTCGCCGCCGCCGAGACCTCGGTCGGTGTGGCGCGCGACGTCGTGTCGATGGCCGCCGACAGGATCGATCCCGGCTCCGGCGGCGGCACCCGCCACGAGAACCTGATCACCGCCGCGCAGCGCGTGCCGCACATCGTGCACCGCGTGTCCGACCTGCTGAGCGACGACGGCGCCATCCATCGCGTGGTGGGCCCCGGCGGCGCGGCCGACCGGGTGGCGGACCTGTTCGACGAGGGCGGCGCCGTCGACCGCGTGATCCGGCCCGACGGTCCGCTCGATCGCGCTACCCGCGAGGGCGGCATCGTCGACGCCTTCACCGCGGAGGACGGCGTGGTGCAGAAGCTCGCGGAGGTGACCGAGGCGATGAACAAGCTCACGCCGACGATCGCCGCGATGGGGCAGCGGTTGGGCGACATCGAGACGGTGGTCGGCGCGGCGAACACCGTCGCCGAGCCCGTGACCGACCTGCTCTCGAGCCTGCCGAAGTTCGCGCTGCGCACCGCGAGCGAGGTCGCCAAGGCGGCGCAACCGCGCCAACCCAGGCCCGCCCGGGTCGTGGCGGCCCCGTCGGTCGCGGTCCCGCCCGCGGTCGTCGTCGCCTCGGTCGTCGAGGTGGAGGCCGTCGAGGTCCTGCCCGAGGCGCCCGGGGCTCCGGCCGCGCCCGAGCCTCCGACCGCGACCGAGGCTCCCGCGGCGGACGGCGGCGATCCGCCCGCACAGGGCTGAGCGTTACGCGCCGTCCGGGTCGAACGGCGTCTCCTGGTAGACGCAGTAGTTGAGCCAGTTGCTGTAGAGCAGGTTCCCGTGGCCGCGCCAGCGGTTGCGCGGGAGCTGCGCGGGATCGTCGTCCGGGAAGTAGTGGGCGGGCGGAGCGACCGGGAGCCCCTGCTCGCTGTCCCGCGCGTACTCGCGGGCGAGGGTGTCCGCGTCGTACTCCGGATGGCCCGTCACGTAGACCTGCCGACCGTCCCGGCTGGCCGCGAGGTACACGCCGGCCTCCGCGCTGACGGCCAGCACGTCGACCTGGCCGGTCGCCTCGACGTCGGCCGCCTCGACGTCCGTGTGCCGCGAGTGCGGGGCCAGGAATTCGTCGTCGAAGCCGGTGACGACGGGCGATCGCGCCGCGGTGAGACGGTGCGGGTAGACGCCCGAGAGCTTCTGGGGCAGTTCGTGTTTGCCGACGCCGTAGTGGTGGTACAGCGCCGCCTGGGCGCCCCAGCAGACGTGCAGGGTGGACTGCACGTTGGTCCGCGTCCAGTCGAGGATCCGGGTCATCTCCGGCCAGTAGTCGACGTCCTCGAAGTCGAGCCGCTCGACCGGGGCCCCGGTGATGATCAGGCCGTCGAAGTGCTGCTCGGCCACGTCGTCGAAGGTGGAGTAGAACGAGTCGAGGTGCTCCGACGCGGTGGTCCGCGAGACGTGGCTGGCCATGCGCAGCAGTGTGAGCTCGATCTGCAGCGGGCTGTTACTGAGCAGGCGCAGCAGCTGGGTCTCGGTGGTGACCTTCATCGGCATCAGGTTCAGGATGGCGATCCGCATGGGGCGGATGTCCTGATGTCCCGCGCGGTCGTCGGACATGACGAAGACCTGCTCCGCGGCCAGGACGGCCCGGGCGGGGAGGTCGTGGGGCATGGTGACGGGCACCCGACCAGCTTAGTTCAGTGCCGCAGCCGCCCGATCCCACCCGGGGCGACGGCGGACGCCGCGACTACGTGTAGGACTTCGCGCAGATCGTGTAGACCGGATCGTCGAAGAAGTAGCTGCGGTCCCACTCGCCCGAGCAGCGCCCGGAGTCCTTGAGGCCGCCCACCACGGAGACCACGGTGATCGTGCCCGGCGCGCCGCACTGCCCGGCCGCCTTGATCCAGGTGCCCGGCACGGGGGCCGTGTAGCAGTAGTTCACGTTGAGATTGGGGGTGAGGCAGTACCAGAGGCCCCGCGCGATCGAGGTCTGCTCGGCGCGGCACTTCTCGCCGGCCGGCATCACCTGGGTGACCTTGTACGGCGAGCCGCCGTCGTCGCAGTTGCCGACCTTCGGCGCCTCGGGCACGTCGTAGAGGCAGTCGTTGATGCGGAAGACGGCGCCGGCGCCGGTCGTGGCCGACGCGGTGTCCTTGCCCGGCTCGGCCCCGTTGGAGTCGCTGAGCAGCGCGGCCACCACGATCGCGGCGACCAGGGCGACGACCGACGCGACGGCGACGAGCGCCAGGATCACGTTGCGGCTCGAGTTGGGCTTCTGCGGCGGGGTCGGGGGAGGGCCGCCGGGCACGGGGCCCGGCGCCGCGGGGCCGCGGGGAGGGTTCGGGAGCGGGATCGCCTGCGAGTAGGCCTGCCCCGGCTGGTTCGGGTTCTGGCCGCCGTATGGACCGGGGCCGGTCATGCGCCCGCCTTCTTCGCCGCCGCCTTCATCTCCTTCTTGTGGGCCCGCACCTTCTGCAGGGACTCGCCGTCGACGACGTCCGCGACCGACCGGTATCCGGCCTTGCCGTAGTCGCCGACCGCCGTCGCCCAGCCGCGCGGCTTCACGCCGAGCTGCTTGCCGACGAGCGCCGCGAAGATCTTCGCCTTCTGCGCGCCGAAGCCGGGGAGCGCCTCGATCCGCTTCACCAGGTCGGCGCCGGACGCGGCCTCCGTCCAGATCCGCTCGGCCTGCCCGTCGTACTCGTCGACGACGATCTGCGCGAGGGTCTGCAGGCGCGCCGCCATGGCACGGCCGTACCGGTGGATCGCGGGCGGCGTGGTGCACAATTCCTCGAACCGGACCGGGTCCGCGACCGCGATGTCGCGCGGGTCGATGCTGCCGAATCTGTCGAGCACCTTCCACGGACCCGCGAACGCGCGTTCCATCGGGAACTGCTGGTCGAGAAGCATGCCCGCGAGCAGCGCGAACGGGTGCTCCGAGAGCACCGCGTCCGACTCGGGTTCCCCCGTGATGTGCAACGTGACCGCCATGAGCGCCACTTTACTTCAGCCGTGCCTTCCCATACGGGGACCGACGCGGCGGCTAGGGTTGCAGATGACGGCCAAGGCGAGGCGAAACGAGGAGAAGCGGATGTCGAACATCGACTACGAGGTGCGCGACGAGGTCGCCCACGTGCGGATCAATCGACCCGAGAAGCACAACGGCCTCACCCTGGACATGATCGACGACCTCGCGAAGGCCGCCGATCGCGCGAAGAACGATCGCTCGCTGCGTGCCGTGATCCTCTCCGGCGAGGGCAGCTCGTTCAGCTCCGGCCTCGACTTCGCCTCCGCGGGCAAGGAGCAGCGCCGCCTGCTCATGAACTTCGTGCCGAAGCGCATCTCGGCGGCCAACAACTTCCAGGCCGCGGGCTGGGCGTGGCGCAGCGTGCCCGCGCCGGTCATCGCGGTCGTGCACGGCCACTGCTACGGCGGCGGCCTGCAGATCGCGCTCGGCGCGGACTTCCGCTACGCCTCGAGCGAGGCGGACTTCTCCATCCTCGAGGCCAAGTGGGGCCTCATCCCCGACATGTCGATCTCGGCGTCCATCGCCCAGCTGACCACCATCGACGTCGCCAAGCGCCTCACGATGACCGGCGAGATGTTCTCCGCGAAGCAGGCGCTGGACTGGGGCCTCGTCACCGGCGTCTCCGCCGATCCGATGAAGGACGCGCTGGAGTTGGTGGAGAAGCTCAAGGAGCGCTCGCCCGATGCGGTGGCCGCGTCCAAGGCGCTGTTCGAGAACACCTGGTACAGCGGCTCGCGCCTGTCCTTCCCCGTCGAGCAGGCCCTGCAGCTGGGCCTGATCCGCGGCAAGAACCACGTGATCGCCCGCACCGCGGCCGCCAACAAGGAGAAGCCCTCCTTCATCGAGCGGCAGTAAGCACTCCCCACCCGATTGAACGCTGTTTTGGAGAGTCCGACCTGCGTCTTTCCTCTCCGAAACAGCGTTCAATCGCAGGGGCGTCAGCCGCCCGGCCGGACGATGCCGTGATCGAACGCGAAAACTATCGCTTCCGCGCGGTTGCGCACGTCCAGCTTGGTGAAGATCGAGCCGATGTGGCTCTTCACGGTGACGATCGAGATCACCAGCTCGGCGGCGATGTCGTCGTTGGAGAGCCCGCGGCCGACGAGCGCGAGCACGTCCGCCTCGCGGGAGGTCAGTCGCGTCGCCTCGCCCGCCGGTGCCGCCACCGCCGGTGCGGCCGTGCGGTAGGTCTCGAGCACGCGGCCGGTGACCGCGGGGTCGAGGACCGCCTCCCCGGCGGCGACGAGGCGCACCGCGCGGATGAGCTCCTCCGCGGGCGAGTCCTTGAGGACGAAGCCGGACGCGCCGGCCCGCAGCGCCTCGGAGAGCAGGTCGTCGTCGCGGAAGGTGGTGAGCACCAGCACCGGCGGCGCGCCGGCGGACGCGGTGAGGCGCCGCGTGGCCTCCATGCCGCTGACCCGTTTCATGCGCAGGTCCATCAGCACGACGTCGGGGTCCTCCGCCGTGACGACGGCGGCCACCTCGTCGCCGTCGGCGCACTCGCCGACCACCTCGAAGCCGTCGCGGCGGCGGAGGATGCGGCGCAGCCCCAGTCGCACCAGGTCCTGGTCGTCCACCAGGACGAGGCGGATCGGTCGGTCGGTCACGGTGATGCTCCTTCGATCGAACCGGTTGCCCCGGCGCCGGTCTCGGCGGGGAAGACGGCGTCCACGAGCCACACGCCGTCGGTGGGTCCCGCGGTCAGGGTTCCGCCGGCGCTCTCCACCCGGGCGCGCATCCCCGTCAGTCCCGTGCCGCCGGGGGCGCGCCGGGCACCGTCGGGGACGGGGCACGAGACCCGGATCCCGACGCGGCCCGTGGGGCGCGGCCCGACGAGCACGGAGACCCGTGCGCCCGGCGCGTGTTTCACGGCGTTCGCGAGCGACTCCTGCACCAGCCGGAAGGCGGCGAGGCCGGCGGTGCCGGAGAGCGCCGTCGACGGGGCGTGCTGCTCCAGCTCGACGGCGAGGCCCGCGCGAGCGAACGAGGCGACGAGCTCGGGGACCTCGGGGAGTCCCGGCTGGGCGGCGTCGGCGCTGTCCGACCGCAGCAGCTCGATGGTGGTGCGGATGTCCTTCATCGCGGTCCGCCCCTGGGTCTCCGCGTCGCGGAGCGCGTCGACGGCCTCGGCCCGATCGTCGCCGGACTCGAGCGCCCGGCGCGCGGCGGTGACGTTGAGCAGCACCACCGCCAGGGAGTGCGCGACCACGTCGTGCACCTCGCCGGCGATGGCGGCGCGGTCGAGCGCGGTCCGGGAGGCATGCGCGCGCCGCTCGGCCCGGAGCAGCAGGAGTTGGTTCTGCAGCAGTTGGCCGACCGCCGCCCCGAAGCACACCGTGAGCGCGATGAGCCACGCCTGATGGATCGCACCGAGCACGCCCGCGGTGATCACCACGGCCAGGTAGGCGATCAGATGCACCACCGTCACCCGTAACGGGGTCACGGCCGCGACCTGGGTGATCCCGAGGATGACGATGAGCGGCACGACGTCGAACGCCGCGGGCACGCACCAGAACAGCGAGGCGCTGGTGAGGATCACGATGGAGTGCGCGGTGAGTGAGACGCCGCCCTTGCGCAGCAGGCTGCCCGCCGTGTGGCACAGCGAGAGGAAGACGGCGGCCGCCAGCCAGATCCACTGGCGGCCTTCGGGGCCCTCCATGATCCGGGGCACCGCGGCCTCGATGACCAGCGCGAGCATGGCCACTTCGGTGATCGTCATGTAGTACGGCGGGTACTCGTAGCCGAGCAGCTCGAAGTCCCGCCGGTATCGCGCCTCCAACCACCGCAGCCAGCGCATGGTGTGCATCGTAGCCGCGCGAGCGCGCCCGGTCGCCCACCCTGGGGCGGATCCGCGCGCCCACCTCAGGGCGGAACCGGACTTCCGTCCTGAGCACGCTGACCTGCGGCGATCGCGCTCGTAGCGTCGAAGGCGACCCGGAACACCGACCGGGCACCGGAGAAGGAGAAGGCCATGATCACCGTTCTCGCCCTGGCAGCGTTCGTTCTCGCGGTCCTGTGGCTCACCCACGACCGCGACGGCCTCGACTTCGGAGCGCGGGACATCCACCGCGCGATGGCGGCCCGGGACCGCCGGACCGGCCCCGGAGGCACCGTCGTTCCCTGACGATCGCGACGGCCCGCCCGCGCGCCGCGATCGGCGTGCACAATCGACGTAGGAGGACGACATGACCACGATCACACGAGCCTTCCGGACCGGCATCGGCAGCGGGCTCGGCGGCACCGTCGCGCGCACCCTGTCCATCCCCGAGCCCGCCTGGCACCTGCGCGATCCCGCGCGTCCGGGCCTCGACGGCCGGAACGCCGTCGAGGCGGGCCCCGTCGACGCCGCGGGAGCCGCGGCGCTGCGTGCGGCCCCGTCGCTCCCGATGGGGCCGCTGCGGGCCTCCCTGAGTTACACCCTCCGCGAGGGCGACGTGACGTTCCGCGCGGCGGAGCGGTACGGCGACGTCTTCCGGTCCGAGTTCGCTGGCGGCCCCGGGCAGGTGGTGATCGTGTCGAACCCGGCCCACGTCGCCTCGCTGATGTCGCGGCCCGACGAGGCGCCGTCGGCCACCCGCTTCTCGCCGCTGCGGCCCATCGTGGGGCCGGATTCGGTGCTCACCGCGGTCGGGCCGCGCCACAAGCAGCAGCGCGGCCTGCTGCTGCCGCAGTTCCACGGCCGCGCGGTCACCGAGTACCAGCGGCGGATCGACGCGGCCACCGCGCACCGCATCGACGAATGGCGGACGGGGGAGCCGGTGGCCCTGGCGGACATCGGCCAGCAGATCACCCTCGACGTCATCATGTCGGCGGTGTTCGGGATCGAGGACGAGGCGGGCGCCACCGCCGCCGAGAGCGCGGTCCGCACGTCGATGATCCGGCTGCTGCAGCTCTCGACGCACCCGCTCGCGACCGCGGTGCAGTTGGTGAACGCGCGTAGCCCCGAGCCGCGGGGCGTGCTGAAGATGATCCTGCGTCCGCTCGACCGCGCCATCTACGCCGTGATCGCCGAGCGGCGGCGCGAGGGCGTCGACGGCCCCGACGGTGCGGGCCGGTCCGACATCCTCACGGTGCTCATGGCGGCCCGCGGCGACGACGGTGCGCCCCTGGCCGACAGCGAGATCCGCGACGAGCTGCTCACCCTGGTCCTCGCGGGGCACGAGACGACGTCGAACTCGGTGGCGTGGACCTTCGAGCGGCTCACCCGCAACCCCGACGTGTACCGCCGGTCCGTGGAGGCGGCCCGGGAGGGCGACGAGGCGTACATCGAGGCGCTCATCAACGAGTCGATGCGCAACCGTCCCGTGGTCCCGGTCGTCGCGCGGGAGCTGCTGTCGGACTGGCAGTTCGGGCCGTACACCGTGGAAAGCGGTGTGATCGCGCTGATCTCGATCCTGCTGCTGCACCACCGCGAGGACCTGTACCCGCGGCCCTATGCCTTCGATCCCGACCGCTTCCTCGGCGTGAAGCCCTCGCCGCAGAAGCTGATGCCCTTCGGCGGCGGCACCCGGCGCTGCCTCGGCGCGGGGCTGGCGATGGCGGAGCTGCGGTCGGTGGTGACGCAGATCCTGCTGCGCGTGGACCTCGCGATGACCGATGCGCCGGCCGAGCAGCCGCGGCACCGCAACGTCACGATGATCCCCGCCGACGGGGGCATGGTGACCGCGCTGCGCCGCGACTGACCCGCCGACCGGCCTCGGGCGCGGCAGACCTCGGGCGTGGCAGACCTCAGGCGCGCGTGCCCCGCTCGTCGCCGAGTCGGACTGGGGCGATGTCTGCGAAGACGTCGCCCGGTCCGGGGTTGGTCTCCGCCGTGCCCCCGCCCAGGTGGTGCACGACGCCCCAGACCGCGTTGAGCGCGGTCTGGAGCGCGCCCTCGGCCCACCCCGCGGTCCACGAGATGTCGTCGCCCGCCAGGAAGAAGCCGCGGTGCCGCGGGTCGAGGGACTCCTGCATGAAGTGCGTGTACAGCCGCTCCTGGTAGCGGTAGTGGCCGGGTAGGTTCGCCTTGAAGGCGCCCATGAAGTACCGCTCCGTCTCCCACGAGACCGTCTTCGGAGTGGCGATGATGTGGCTGCGGATGTCGACGCCGGGGTAGATCTCGCCGAGCGACTTGAGCATCAGGTCGAGCCGCGCGTTCACGTCCAGCGGCAGCACCTTGAGCGAGTCGTCGGACCACGTGTACGACAGGCAGATCACGCCGGGCCGGTCGGGCCCGTGGTCGAGCAGGTAGGTGCCGCGGCTCATCCGGTCGGTGAGCGTCATGGACATCGTGTCGCGGCCCGTGGCCGGGTCGACGTCGCGCCAGAAGGGCCGATCCACCATTGCGAAGACCTTGGAGCTGCCCATGTAGTGGGTGCGCTCCACCGCGGTCCAGTGATCGATCGGCAGCAGGTCGTCGTCGCAGTCGATCGTGTTGAGCAGCATCCACGCCTGGCCGGTGAAGACCGCCGCGGGGAAGGTGCGGGTCTCGCCCGCCGCGTCCGTCAGGGTGTACGCCGGTGCCCCGCCGGGGCCGGCGGTGCGCCTGATCGCGGTGACCGCCGGACGGTGCGCACCGCCGTTGAGGTCCCGGACGGACCGCGCACCGTCGAACGGGCTCTCCCACAGGTGCTTCGGCAGCCGGTCCGCGCCCCCGACGATGCCGCGGTGGTGGTCGTCGGCGGCGGTGCAGGTGACGCGGAGGATCTCCAGCATCGAGTTGGGGTAATCGGTGTCCCAGCCGCCCGTGCCGAATCCGACCTGCCCGAACAGTTCCCGATGTGCGAACGAGCGGAAGTGCTTCGACGCGGTGAGGAAGCCGTAGAAGGTCTGGTCGTCGAGCTCCTCGACCAGGCGCGACCACACGGCGCGGATCCGCGTGACGTCGCGCGCGCGGATCGCGTCCTGCAGCTCGGCGGCGTCGGCGTAGTCGGCGAGCGTCGCGTCCCACGCGCGGGCGACCTCGGCGAACTCGGGTGGGAGGTCGGCGGTGGTGCGGGCGTAGTGGCTGCGCCCCTTGAGGTCGATGACGGTGCTGGGCGTCGCCTCGGCGAGGGGATTGGGGAAGGCCTCGGTCTCCAGGCCCGCGCGGTCGAGGTAGTGCTGCAGCGTGGTCGACGACGGAGGGAAGCGCATCGCACCCATCTCCGCGACCAGGTCGTCGTCGTAGCCGTCGAAGCGCTCGCTGCGCATCCGCCCGCCGATCCGGTCGGCTTCGTACACCACGGGTTTCAGGCCGAGGCGGGCCAGCTCGTAGGCGGCGGTGAGGCCGGCGAGGCCGGCGCCGATGACGGCGACCTCGGTGCCGCGCACGGCCTCGGGCACGGAGCCCAGGCCGTCGGGGTGGGCGACCCAGTCGTCGTAGGCGAAGGGGAAGTCGGGCCCGAACATCGTCAGGGGAGCGTCCGAGGCGGACGGACCGTGGGCGGGCATGGCGGGCTGGGTCATGTGGGCTCCTGGGGTGGCGGGGCTCAGTACAGGTCGGTGCGCCGGTCGCGCAGGTAGGTGTTGGCGATCCGCGCCTCGCGCAGGGCCTCCGGGTCGGCGGTGAAGACGAGCAGTTCCTCGTCGCGCCCGGCCCGGGCAACGACCTCACCGTCGGGGCCCGCCGCGGTGCTCAGCCCGCAGTACTCGAGCGAGGTCTCCCGGCCGCAGTGGTTGGTGTAGGCGATGTACAGCTGGCTCTCGAAGGCGCGCACCGGGACGACCAGTTCGGCGATGCGGCCGAACGGCTCCATCAGGCCCGTGGGGATCAGGAGCAGGTCGGCGCCCGCGTCCGCCTGGGCGCGTACGGCTTCGGGGAACTCCACGTCGTAGCAGATGAGGAGCCCGCATCGCAGGCCGCCGAGGTCGAACTGGACGGGCAGCTCGCCGCCCGGCGCGAACATCGTGCGGTCGAGGTCGCCGAACAGGTGCGTCTTGCGGTAGTGCGCGAGCTCGGCGCCGTCGGGTCCGACGACGGTGACGGCGTTGAAGACGGTGCCGTCGTCGAGCTCCGGGTAGCCCGCGACGACGGCGATGTCGTGCCGGCCGGCGATGCCCGCGAGCGCCGCGTGGTACTCGCCGCCGCGCGGGCGGGCGAGGTCCCGTGCGGCCGTGCCGATGTCGTAGCCGGACACGGACATCTCGGGCGTGACCAGGATCTGTGCTCCCGCGGCGGCGGCCCGGGCCGCGGCCTCGTCGATCGCCGCCAGGTTCCGTGCGACGTCCGGTTGCGGCCCGAGGCCCTCCGGCCCCTGGAACATTCCGACGGTGACCGTCATCGCGCGTCCTTCGCGAGGTCGACGTCCTGCCGCAGCCGCGAGTGCTGGTAGCCGTAGGCGAAGTAGACCACGAGGCCCACCGCGGACCAGACGGCGAAGGCGATCCACGTGCGGGCCTCGAGCTGGAGCATGAGGTATCCGCAGAAGCCGATGCCCAGCACGGGGATGAGCGGGAACAGGGGCGTCTTGAAGGCGCGGGGCAGGTCGGGGCGGTTGATCCGCAGCAGGATCACACCGACGTTGACCAGCGCGAACGCGAACAACGAGCCGATCGACGTGGCGTTCGCGAGCTCGCCGAGGGGGACGAGACCCGCGAGCACGGCGATGATCACGCTGACGATCACGATGTTGCGGACCGGCACGAAGGTGCGGGGGTTGACCTTGGCGAAGACGCGGGGGACCAGGCCGTCGCTGCCCATCGTGTAGAGGATGCGGGTCTGGCCGTACATGACCGCGAGCACCACGCTGGCGATCGCGATCACCGCGCCGATGGAGAGGATCACGGAGGGCCACGTCTGGCCGGTGACGTCGGTGAGGATCTTCGCGAGGGAGGCCTCGGTGCCGCCGAACTCCTGCCAGGGCATCGCGCCGACCGCCGCGAGCGCGACCAGGCAGTAGAGCACGGTGATGATGCCGAGCGAGAGGATGATCGCGCGCGGCAGATCGCGGGTGGGGTTCTTCGCCTCGTTGCCCGCGGTCGAGGCCGCGTCGAATCCGATGTAGGAGAAGAAGACCATCGCCGCGGCGGCCGTCATCCCGTTGGTGCCGAAGGGCATGAACGGGCTGAGGTTGCCCGAGTCGAAGGCGGTGAAGGCGATGGCGCAGAAGAAGACCAGGACGCACACCTTGAGCACGACCATCGCCGTGTTGAGGCGCGCGCTCTCGGTCGCGCCGCCGACGAGGACGAGGCACGCCAGGGCCACGATCACCATGCTCGGAATGTTCACGATGCCGCCGTCGCCCGGGGGTGCGGCGATCGCGGTGGGGAGCTCGACGTCGAAGAGGGTGCGGAGGAGTTCGTTGATGTATTGGCCCCAGCCGACGGCGACGGCCGCCACGGAGACGCCGTACTCGAGCAGCAGACACCAGCCGCAGATCCAGGCGAAGAACTCGCCGATGGTGGCGTAGGCGTACGAGTACGAGCTGCCCGAGACGGGGATGGTGCCCGCCATCTCGGCGTAGGACAGCGCGGAGAACAGCGCGGTGACCGCGGCCAGGATGAAAGCGACGATGACCGCGGGCCCCGCCTTGGGTGTCGCCTCGCCGAGGATCACGAAGATGCCGGTGCCGAGCGAGGCGCCGATCGACAGGGCGGTGAGGTGTCCGAGTCCCATCGAGCGCTTGAGCTGGGGCCCGTCGTGCGCGGCGGCACTGTCGGCGAGGATGCGGTCGACGGACTTGCGGGCGAGGAGGCTCGCCGCGAACGTGCTCATCGGGCGTTCACCGCGAGCACCGACAGCAGCTCGTAGGCCACGTGGGCCGCCGCGACGCCCGTCAGCTCGGCGTGGTCGTAGGGCGGGGCGACCTCGACGACGTCCGCGCCGACGACGTCCGTGCCGACGAGGGCGCGGATCGTGTTGAGCAGCTCGCGGCTCGTCATCCCGCCGGCCTCGGGGGTGCCGGTGCCGGGCGCGTGCGCGGGGTCGAGCACGTCGATGTCGACGGAGACGTAGACGGGGCCGCCGGCACCGTCGGGCCCGGCGAGGCGCCGGCGCATGCGCTCGATCACGCTGGCCAGGCCGTCGTTCTCGTAGTCGTCGGAGCGCACCACCTGGAAGCCGAGCACGCCGTCGGCGGTGAGGTCCTGCTCGCCGTAGAGGGGTCCGCGGATGCCGATGTGCATCGAGCGCTCGAGATCGATCAGACCTTCCTCGCTGGCCCGCCGGAACGGGGTGCCGTGCGTGTACGGGGCGCCGAAGTAGGTGTCCCAGGTGTCGAGGTGCGCGTCGAAGTGCAGCACGGCGACGGGGCCGCGGTCGGCGGCGACGGCGCGCAGGATCGGCAGCGCGAGGGTGTGATCGCCGCCGAGGGTGAGCACCTTGGAGCCGGCTCCGCGCAGGCGCGTGATCTCGGCCTCGACGGTCCCCAGTGCCTCGACGATGTCGAACGGGTTCACCGCGAGATCGCCGGCGTCGGCCACCTGGTGCACCGCGAAGGGCGAGACGTCGAGCGCGGGGTTGTACGGGCGCAGCAGCTTCGACGACGCCCGGATGTGCCCGGGGCCGAACCGTGCGCCCGGGCGGTAGCTCACGCCCGAGTCGAAGGGGATCCCGAGGACGGCGACGGCGGCACCGTCGACCTCGTCGAGGCGGGGCAGGCGGGCGAAGGTCTCCGGCCCGCAGTAGCGGGGGACGAGGCTCGCATCCACCGGTCCGCGGGGCTGAGAAGGGCGCTGGGATTCTTCAGGCACGGATGGATCCTCTCGCAGGGGCTGCTTTTGTGGGCCGGATCACATAGTGTGGGACATCGACCGACTTGTCAACTCGAGTTTCCTGAAAGGAAACATCTGTTGGATGCCACTGCTGTGCGGGCGGATGACGTTCTCGCCGTGCCGGATCAGGTGGGTGCCGCGCTCAAGGCGGCCCGCCGGGCCCGCCGCCTGACGCTCGCGGCCGTCGCGGAGCGCATCGGCGTCACCAAGGGCTACCTGTCCAAGGTGGAGCGCGGCCTGGCGGCGCCGTCGATGGCGGTCCTGGTCCGGTGGTGCGAGGCGCTGGAGGTCCCCGTCGGATCGCTCTTCGACGGTGGCGCGGCCGGGTCGATCGTCCGCGCGGACGCCTACCCGCAGGTGCGCTTCGGCGGCGACGGACTCGCGGAGTTCCTGCTCACGCCGTCGGGGGAGCAGCGGGTCCAGGTGCTGCTCAGCGAGATCGAGCCCGGGGGCGGCAGCGGGGACGAGGCCTACGCGCTGCCCGCCGAGGTGTCCTTCGTCCTGGTGCAGCGCGGCGAGCTGCGACTCGCGTTCCCGCCGGAGCCGGGCGTGGACCTGGCCGCCGGGGACGCCATGACCTTCGACCCGGGGCGGCCGCACACCTTCGTCGCGGGCCCCGACGGTGCCCGCGTCCTGTGGGTGATGGCCCCGGCGCTGCCCGCCGGGGAGCGGCGCTAGGCCCCGTCGAGTGCGTCGGACGATGCGACGGCGGCGGCGCCCGCGCGGCGGCCGGAGAAGATGCAGTCGGCCAGCGAGAGGCCGCTGACGTAGGAGTTCGAGCAGATCCCCACGGCGGTGCGGCCCGCGGCGAACAGGCCGGGGATCGCGGTCCCGGCGTCGGTGCGGACCGCGCCCGAGTCCTCGTCGACGACCAGCCCGCCCAGCGTGAGCATCGGCATGGGGTAGGTCATCCGGTCGGTGAACGAGATGTCGAGCAGGGTGAACGGGGCCTTGGTGGCGGGCCGGCGGAGGTCGTCGGGTTTGCCGAACGGGTCCGGCAGGCCCTGCGCGATCGCCTCGTTGTGCGCGTCGACGGTGCGCCGCAGCCCGGCGGGGTCGATTCCGGCGCGGGTCGCGGCCTCCTCGACGGTGGGTGCGCAGACGCTGCCGATGCGGAGGAGACGCTCGAGCTGGAGTCGCTGGAACCACACGGTCTGCTCGCCGATCTGCGCGCGTACCCGGGTCGCGAGGTCGGCGTCGACGAGCAGCCAGGCGCGGTGCCCCGGCGCGTCGGCGATCGCGGCGCCCAGGGCGGCGCCGTACCGGGACTCGTCGACCATCCGCCGCCCGTCCGCGTCGACGGCGAGCGCGCCGAGGTAGCCGCTGGGCGGCGCGATGAACCGCCAGTTCGAGAGGGAGTCCATGCGGCCGGTGGCGCCGCCCGCCGAGACGCCGAGCCGGACGCCGCTGCCGTCGTCGCCGGCGGTGCCGAGCGGAAGGCCCTGCGACCAGGGGTACCCCGGCGCGTGTTCGCGCACCATCGCACCGTTGGCGATGAACCCGCCGGTGCTCAGCACGACGCCGGAGCGGGCGCGGATGCGGATCGGAGTCCCGTGGCGGCGCTCGATCCGGTCCAACAGCCGCTGCATCGCCGCGCGCAGGCCCTGGTGGTAGACGCCGGGCTTCGCCGAGATCCGGGTGAGGACGGCGAACCGTCGGCGGACCGCGGCGGGCGCGTTCTCGATCGTCCGGGCCTCGACGCCGACCACCCGCCCGTCCTCGACGATCAAGCCGGTGACGCGGGTGCCGGTGCGCACGCGGACGCCGTGCGCCGCGGCCGATGCGGCGAGCGGCCCGTAGAGCTTCTTGCCCGAGACGCCGGGGCCGTGGGCGCGGTGTCCGCGCTGGCGCGGTTTCGCCGCCTCGCGGAAGCCGCCGGAGTTCTCGCTGCCGGAGAAGTACAGGTAGTAGTCGTCGGTGGGGTAGGAGGTCTTGAACGGGCACAGCGACGGGTCGAAGGGTACGCCGTGACCCATCAGCCAGTCGATCATCGCGGGCGACTGCTCGCAGAACCGGCGCAGCGTGGCCTCGGAGACGGCGTCGCCGACCTCGAGGCGCAGGTAGGCGAGCATGTTCTCCACGTCGTCCTCGACGCCCGCCGCCCGCTGTATCCGCGTGCCGCCGCCGGCGTAGACGATGCCGCCCGACAGGTTCGTCGCGCCGCCGCCGAGATACCGGTCCAGGGCCAACACCTCGGCCCCGGCCTCGCGGGCCGCCAGCGCCGCCGCCGCGCCCGCGCCGCCGAACCCGACCACCACCACGTCCGCCGTCGCGTCCCAGTCCTGCGCCATGCGCGGACTATAACGTGTTCTAGAAATGCTCGGGTTCGGTTCTCCGGAAGCTCAGTTCCCGGTGAACCGCGGCGGCCGCTTGTCGAGCATCGCGGCGACGGCCTCGTGGTGATCCGCGGTGGAGTGCGCGATCGTCTGCATGGCCGCGGAGAGCTCGAGCAGCGCGTCGAGGCTCTGGTGCTGGCCCTCGCGGAGCAGGCGCTTCGTCATGCGCAGCGCCTGCGGCGGGTTCGCGGCCACCCGGTCCGCGAGCGCGCGGGCCGCACCGAGCAGTTCGTCGGGCTCGACGACGCTCGACACCATGCCCCAGTCGAGGGCGGTCCGCGCGTCCACGGCGTCGCCCGTGAAGGCCATCTCCGTGGCCCGCGCCATGCCGACGATCCGCGGCAGCAGCCAGGCGCCCCCGTCGCCCGGGATGAGGCCCACCTTGACGAAGCTCTCGGCGAAGACCGCCTTCGTGGACGCCACCCGCAGGTCGCACATCATCGCGAGGTCGCAGCCCGCGCCGATCGCCGGCCCGTTCACGGCCGCCACCGTCGGGACCTCGCAGTGGTACAGCGCCCGCGGGATGCGCTGGATGCCGTGCCGGTAGCCCTGCCGCTGCTGCGCCGCGGTGCCGCCGAACATGCCCTCCTTGTCGCGCATGTGCTTGACGTTGCCGCCGGAGCTGAACGCCGAACCGGCGCCGGTGAGGATCGCGACCCGCACCTCGTCGTCGCGGTTGACCGCGTCCACGGCGCGCTCGATCGCCTCGATCATCGCCTCGTCGGAGACGGGGTTGCGGGCGGCGGGATCGTTCAGCGTCCAAGTGACGACGGGGCCGTCGCGCTCGATCAGGAGTGGTTCGGTCATGGGGGAGACCCTATGTGGTTCGGAACCGCGACGGGGGCGTCCCGAACTCGGCGGTGAAGGCCGCGGTGAACGCCGCGGGCGTCGCGTAGCCCAGCCTCCCCGCGGTCTCCGTCACGGTCGCGGTGCGCAGGACCGGCAGCGCGGCGAGCAGCCGGGCTCGTCGCCGCCACACCGCGGGGCTCGTCCCCGTCGCGGCGCGGAACCGGGCGGTGAAGGCGCGCTCGCTCAGCCCGCAGCGGTCCGCCCACGCGGCGTTGTCGACCGCGACGTCCGGCGCGGCGAGGTAGTCCCGGCACAGGGCGCGCAGCTCCGGGTCCGCGGGGAGCGGCACGTGCAGCGGGAGCGGTGCGAGCGCGGCGATCTCGTGCAGCAGGAGCGACGCGATCGCCCCGTCGCGGCCGGCCTCGTCGTACTCGGCCTCGAGGTCGACGGCGGCGAGCAGGAGTTCGCGGAGGAGGGGCGTCACGTCGACCACCGTGCACGGCGCGGGCCACCACGGCGCCGCGGCCGGCTCGATGTACAGGCTGCGCGTGCTCACGCCGCAGTAGCGGACGCCGTGCGGCACACCGGGCGGGATGAGCACGCCGCGGTCGGTCGGCACGGTCCACGCCCCGTCGTCGGTGTCGACCTCCATGACGCCCGCGGCGGCGTACAGGAACTGCGCGCGCCGGTGGTGGTGCCGGGCCTGCGCGTAGCCGTCGGGGTAGTCCGTGCCGACGGCGAGCACGTCGCGCGGGAGGTCCTCCAGCGTCGCGACGGGGATGTTCCGCATGGTGACAGGCTACCGAGATTCGAAGGTACCGCACCGACCTTCGATTGCCGGACGCCGCGGCGTGGAGTGGACTCGGAGCAGTGAGTGCACTGATCCTGATTCTGGTGGGCGCCGCGTCGGGCGTCACGACGGCCCTCTTCGGCTTCGGCGGCGGCTTCGTCGCGGTGCCGGTCCTCGTCTGGGCCGACGCCGCCCTCGGCGGCGATGCGCCCCGCGTCGCCGTCGCCACCTCGTCCGTGCTGGTGGTGGTCGCCGCCGCGGTCGCGACGGCCTCCACGTCGCGCGCCGTGCTCGCCGAGCTGCGGGGGAGCGCGCGCCTGCTGATCTTGTTGGCTCTCGGCGGCGCGGCCGGCGCCGTGGCGGCGCGGCACGTGCCCGGCGACGTCATCGCCGTCGGCTTCGTCGCGTACCTCCTGCTGACGATCGTCTCGGTCACCGTCCGCCCCGGATTCCTGCAGGCGGGGGACGACGGTGCGCGTCCGATCCGGCCCGTCGCCGGCCTCCCGATCGGCGCGGTGGCGGCCTTCCTCGGCGTCGGCGGCAGCGTGGTGACGGTGCCCCTGATGCGCCGCAACGGCCACCGGATGGCGGTCGCGACGGCCCTGGCGAACCCGCTGACACTGGCGGTCGCACTGCCCGCGACGGCGATCTTCCTCCTGCTCTCGGGCGGACGGCCCGCGGGCGCCGGGGCCGGCTTCGTGGGCGCCGTGGACGTCCGCGCCGCCGTCGCGCTGCTCGTCGGCTCGCTGCCCGTGATCGTGCTCCTGCGCCGCCGCGGCCCGCGCTTGTCCGACCGCGCGCATGCCCGCTGGTACGTCGGGCTGTTGGTAGCCGTCACCGCCGCGATGGCGGCGACGCTGTTCCGGTGACGGTCAGGCGGGCCAGTCGACGGCGAAGCGCCGGGGCCAGAACGCGCTCGCCGGCCGGAGTCACCCGGACGGCGCGGTACGTGGGGAGCCGCTCCGCCCACCCGGCCGCGAAGAAGCGGTCGCACAGGGCGCGCCCGGCGCCGCCCGCGAGGTGGTGCCGGGTCTCGGTCCAGTCGATGCAATATCGCACGACGGGGCGGGAGGATCCGTCGGGCAGCGCGACGCCCAGACCCGCGAGGAAGTCGCGCCCGTCGTCCGTGAGCCGGTAGTCGAGCTCGCGGCCGGCGGACGCGGGGCGGTCGCCGCCGTCGGCGTGGAAGAGCCCGTCGCCTCCCGTGATCCGGCCATGGTCGAGCAACGAGCCCATGATGGCTACGCCGAGCCGTCCGGCGAAGTGGTCGTAGCAGGTGCGGGCGGTCCGGAGCCGGTCGGCGCGGGTGGACGCCTTGAGCGAGGCCACCGGCAGCGGCGGCGCCAGCGCCGCGAGCCGCTCGACGAGGTCGCCGACCTCCGGCCCGGCGATCCGGTACCAGCGGTGGCGGCCCTCCGCGCGGACGGCCAGCAGCCCACCGTCGACCAGCTTGCGCAGGTGGCCGCTCGCGGTGGGGCGGGAGACGCCCGCTTCGTCGGCGAGGACGCCGGCGGCCAGCTCCCGGCCGCCCAACAGTGACAGGAGGATCCGGCTGCGGGTGCGGTCGGCGAAGAGCTCGCCGACGCGCGCCAGGTCAGCGTCACCCGACATCGCAGCCCACCTCCGTCCGGTCCGTCGCGGTGGCGCCGATGCTGGTAGCCACCCCGACCACGAGTATGGCCGCGACCACCACGAAGGTCAGCGCGAGTGCCGTTGACGAGCGCCCTGCGGCGTTGTACAGCGCCCCGAACCCGGCGACGCCGAGCGCCCCGCCCGCCTGGCGGGCGCAGTTCAGCACCGCGCCCGCGAGACCCGCGTGCTCGGGCGGCGCGGCGGACAGGGCCACTGACGTCATGGCGGGCATGGCGAGCGCGGCTAGGCCGATGAGCGCCATGCCGGTCACGATCGTTGCGGCGTGGTTCGCCCCGGCCGCCACGACCAGCGCGCCCGCCGCCGCGCAGGTGAATCCGGCGATCATCGGCACCCGCGGACCGGTGCGTGCGGTGACGAAGCCGCTGGCGGTGGAACCGAGCGCGACCACGACTGTCATCGGCAGGATCGCCGCGCCGGTCTCCAGGACGGTGAGGCCGTGAACGTCCTGCAGCGCGAGCCCGACGACGAGGAGCGCGCCGTAGAGAGCGAAATTGAAAAGGAGCCCGGTGAGGACGGCGCCGCGGAAGGGACCGCGAGTGAGCAACCCCGGCGGGATCATCGGACTCCGCGCGGACCGCTGCGCCGCGAGGAAGCCGCAGGTCGTCGCCGCGGCTGCGGCCGCGAGGATGCAGGCGAGAGCCCCGCGTCCCTGCCCGAGTTCGATGAGGGCGGCGGTGCCGAGGGCGAGGGCCGTGGCGCCGAGCGTCGCGCCCCGGAGGTCGAGGGGCCGGGCGTGCCGCGGCGAGTCCGGCGCCGTCCGTGCGACGGCTATCCCCGCGATGATCGCGATGGGCGCGCCGACCCAGAATGCCGCGCGCCACCCGGACGTCGCGGCCAGCAACCCGCCGATCGGCGGACCCGCGGCGAAGCCGGCGCTCGCGATCCCGCCCCAGATCCCCAGCGCGCGAGCCCGCTCCGCCGGGCCGGGGTAGAGCTCGCCGATCATCGCGAGCGAGCTGGGCAGGATCATGGCCGCCGCGACGCCCTGCACGATTCGGGCCCCGATCAGGACGGGCCACCCCGGGGCGAGCGCGCACACGGCGGTGGCCAGGGCGAACAGGGCGAAGCCGAGGACGCAGACCCGGCGCCGCCCGAACCGATCCGCCGCCGGCCCGGCGATCAGCATCAGGGCGGCGAAGGGGATCGCGTTCCCGTCGACCGCCCACTGCGCGAGCCCGAGCCCGCCGCCGAGGTCGCGGGTCATGGCCCCCAGGACGACGTTGACGACGGTGGCGTCGAACTGGATCAGGCCGAACGCGATCGACAGGGCGAGGAGGGCGACGGTGCGCCGCCGGGCGGGATGCATGTCCTCAGCCTGGTGCCGGAACGGTTCGGTCCCGGCCGAACCGTTTCCCACCCGCGATTGCCGCTGACGGCTCGGCATGTCGTAATATGTTCGGCGCGTCCTCGGACGTACGCGGGCGTAGCTCAATGGTAGAGCCCTAGTCTTCCAAACTAGCTACGCGGGTTCGATTCCCGTCGCCCGCTCAGAGAGGCCTCCTGGTCAGCGGCACAAACCGCAGGTCAGGAGGTCTTTTTGTTTGGATTGACTAGTCATCGTGAGGTCAGTAGAGGACAGGCAATATCAGTCCTGGGACATCCCATAGGCTGTGTCATTGGCTGTGTAGATGAGTAGGCGAACCAAGGGTGACGGCGCTCTCTACCAGCGGAGTAGTGGCGAATGGGTCGGGTCCATAGAACTACCACCGAGCGGCGATGGACGCCGCCGGCGGAGGACAGTGATCGCGAAGACCAAGACCGACTGCATGTCGAAGCTGCGGAAGCTGCGGACTGACGCCGAGAACGGAACTCTCGCCGAGGGTGGCGGCGTCACGATGAAGTGGTGGTGCGAGCACTGGCTTACAACCATCGCCCCGCGCACCAGACAACCGAAGGCGCTCGAGACGGTGCGGTCGTACACCAACAATCACATCGTGCCTGCACTCGGACGCAAGAAGCTCGAGCGCGTCACCCCGACCGACGTGTTGCATCTGACCGAGATGTTGGTGTCCCCGAAGTCTGCGGGCGGGAAGGGGCTGAAGACCGGCACAGCGCTCAATGTGCACTGGACGTTGTCGGCGATCCTCGACTCGGCAGTCTCTCAAGGGCGGATCCCTGCGAACGTCGTGAAGCGCGTCGATCCGCCGCGCGTGGTGCGTGAGGAGCGCGCACCGTTGACGCTCAATCAGGCGCAGATGGTTCTACGGCACCTGGGCGAGAAGGTTGATGCTGCAGAGAACGACAAGGCTCGCGGCGAGGCGGCAGCGGCGCTGTCGAGGTGGGCGACGGCCATGTTCACCGGGGCACGCCAGGAAGACCTACTCGGGATGGAGTGGGACCGAATCGACCTCGAGGCGGGCACGATGGATGTTTCATGGGCGCTGCAATGGCAGAAGCTGAAGCCGGATGTACACCCTCAGGGGGTCGTCTATCCCAGGAGTGTGTTCGCGGTGGCTCCCGGTGTGCTGTTGCGTCCGATTTGGAAGACCGCCTGCCTGGTGGAGACGAAGACGAAGCGGTCTCGCGTGGTGCCCTTGATAGACCCACTGGTTGAGGTGTTGCGGACTCATCGCGAGTTGTCGGGCGGTCGCGGCCTTGTGTGGACGCGAGATGGTGGTCGTCCGCTGCGCCGGCAGGACGACACGTCGGCATGGAATCAACTGTGCGCGGAGTTGGGGATCGAGGGCGTGAAGCAGCATGGGCTGCGACACACTGCGGCCACCCTCCTGCTTGAGGCGGGTGTCACGGAAGATGTGCGGATGCAGATACTCGGACACTCGACGGCAGCGGCTCACCGGATGTACGCGCATGTCAGTCAGGAGCAGACTCGCGCGGCCCTCGAGGGCACGTTCGGGAAGATGCTGGACAGGTAGCTGCCCGGATCGCGGCCACTACCCGGGCGTCTCCAACGTCATCGCGCACCCCATCACCGAGGGTCGCGATGTAGTAGTCGTGCAGCACCTCGGCGATGGGGTCCATACCTGTTAGACGCACCAGCCTGGTGATCGGTTCCATTCGTGCGCGGTGGTGGCGGCCTGGTCGGTTGGGACAACCAGCACAACCCACCGTGCCGGACGTACGAGTGTGGCGGCTGCGGGTACGTGACGCACGTGCTGCACCCGAGGTGGATGGAGCGGTGGTGACCGCGCAACGGCGCGACTCATGCTAAGCTTGCTAGGCATACCGCGCGCGGTCCGCATTCTGGGGCTAAGAATCGGCGCCTACCAGGGCATATGTGCCCGCGCGCTCTACCGAGATTCGAGCCAAGTTCATTCATGCTTGGCAGCTTAGTAGTACCTGAAACAACGAAAGCCGCCCCGTCCGAAGACGGGGCGGCTTTGTGTCGGCAGTGACAAGAGCTGTCACATTGTGTCAGTTGCCTGGCTGCGTCAGTGCGGGAGCGGGATGCCCGCGAGGAGCTGGCCGACCTGCGGGGGCAGTGCGGCGGCGACCACCGGGGGCACAACCTCAGCCACGTTCCGGGCTGCGGTGCCTCGTGCAACGGCGGGCGGTGTCCACTGCTTCTGCACCTGGCCGGACACGAACGGCTCGATGGGGCTCATCTGGCGCGGCGTCGGCACCTTCACGGGCACCTTCACCACCTCGGGGATCACGGGAGCCTGTCGGTTCGGCAGGACATGCTCACCGGGCGCGGGGTTCACGTCGCGGTTGGTGTAGCCGTGGCTGCCGGCGGGGTTGCCGAAGTTCCACGCGATGAACGTGTTGAGCGTGTGGATCGGATCCTGCAGCGGGTTGCCCATGTTGCAGATGAAGTCGTCGTTGCGGCACACATTGGAGGTGGGAACCGGCGACGCAGGACGCGGGCCGGCGTTCGTGAACCAGAAGGGCACGCTCGGAAGTACCGAGGAGATGCCGCCGTTCGCGCGGGGGTCAGCGACGAGGATGACGTTCGCGTTCTGAATGCCCGGGTTGGCGTCGCGCCAGTTGCCCGCGATCAAGGCACCGCCGCTGAAGCCGGTCACAGTCACGTGGGATCCGGGGCATTGTGCCCGGAAGTTGTTCACAGCGTTGGTGAGGTTGGTTTGCCCGACGGCGACGGCGTTGTTGTCGACGGTGGCAGGCCAGGGGACGTTGGTGCGCGGACCCGCTGGCACGCCGGGGGTGTTGGTGGACGCGGGATCGCCCACGCCGCCGACTGAGAAGTTCATCGTGGCGGGGCACGGTGCTGCCTGCGCGGCGGGTGGCTGGATGACGATGCTCATGCCTGCCATGACGACGAAGGGGATGGAGCAGGCGGCGGTGAAGCGTGCGGGGTAGTTGGGGCTGGACATAAGGCACCTCCGTGGTGCGCTGGTGCCCCGTTCACAGTCGCTGGGTCCGAGGTGGCGGGGCGTCACTCGGCGCGACAAGAAGCCCCGCGCCGGGATGGCGCGGGGCTGTCGGTATTCAGTTGTGGTGGGGGGTTAAGGCTCGTCGGGGTGGTGCTTGTCGGCGATCCGGTCCTGCCGTCGGATGTGTGCCCACATCTCGCGGCGGTCGCTGGCGTTCGCGGCACGTTCGTCGCGGACCTCGTCGCCGATGCGTCCGACGGCGCGGTTGACCTCAACCATGCCGACGAGGAGCTTGTCGACGTCGGCGCGGAGGTTGGACTCGTGGGTGTTGGCGACGTGCTCTCGGACGACGGACACGTCTTGTCCGATGGCCTCCTGTTTGGCGCTGGCCTTCTTGGCGACGCGGAGGGCACCGAGGCTGGCGACGAGGGCGGGGATGCCGACGACGGCGTAGGCGGCGACGTCCATCCAGGAGTCGGCGCCGATGGGGCCGGTCACTCGCGGAGGTTCTTGCTGTGCTCGTTGGCGAGTGGGATGTACGCCTCACCCTCGGTCTGCCCGCCCCAGACGACGAGCGGCGCAGCCTTCGGGGTGTGGAGAGCCGCGATGCCGCCGACGAGAATGGCGCTCGCGAGCGACAGCCACAGCGCGGCCTGCTGCTCCTCGATGACGCCGTAGCCGACGAGCAGCGGGGCGATGAGCGTGAGGACGACGTACAGCTTGCGGCGGCGGTCGGGAGTCAGCCAGGCGATTACGTCGGTGACGGTGTTCGACTGCTCGGGTGCGCGGTGGGCCATGGTCAGCTCGCCTTCGTGTCGCGGGTGTTGGGGACGCCGACCTTCGCGGCGATGGCGGCGATGGTGTCGACGGCCGTACGTGACCCTGTCTGCGACCATCCACCGAAGCTGTCACCGGGTCCGCAGAGCTGGTCGAAGATGTAGTTCACGCGGTCGAAAAGCTGCTTCTGCTGAGCGTCGGTGAGTGCCATGAGTGCTCCTGTCGTCGGGGTGGTGCCGTTGGTCATGAGGTCGTACTGGTCCTGCGCCGCCTTCATCCAGCGGGCGTGGTACTTGCCGCCGTTGGCGAGGTGGTACGGGCAGGCGGTGCCGTAGAAGTTCCGGTGGTCGCGGATGTTCGTGCCGTAGTTCGGGCGACCGAGCTTGTAGAACCAGCAGAGGGCACCAGCCCATTTGCCGCCCGCGACGACGGTGGCGTCGGTCATGCCGTAGTCGGGGCTGCCGTCGTTGGAGTGCTCGATGGCGATGGTGCGGGCGTTGGCGGTGCTGTCGCCGTTGGCCCATGCGGTGTCGCGGTCGTTGACGAGCTGCCCGACGCGGCCGGTGGTCTCGATCTGGTAGTGGGCGGAGGCTTCGCGGGTCTGCCAGGTGTTCCAGGTCTGGTCGGTGTTGGAGACTCCGCCGTTGTGGTGGCGGGTGATGAACTGGATGGTCTGGCCGCCGCGTCCGGGGGTGAAGTGCTTGTTCATGAGCCGGGTGTAGTCGGCGGTGACGGTGCGGTAGTCGGGCACGGGGGCCTCCTTGGGGTACGAGAGAAGGCCTCCTGATCAATTCCAGGAGGCCTTCCGGGTAGGGTTGGGTATTTACTTGTTGGCGGCGGTGATCTCCGCATAACGCTCGTCGGCGAGTCGCCGCATGTCGCCTAGCTGCTCAGGGTGCCGGTCGGTGTACTTCCGGGCGCGGTCGCACGCCAGACACTGCCGCTTCCCACTGGCGAGCGCCGAACGCCGCAAATTCGGCTCCATCAGCGCGTGCCCTCGGATGCACTCCTGCTTGTTGCGAACGCGATCCGCGACGTTCCGATCATGGGTGTCCCAGCGGAGATTCTCGAGCCGGTTGTCGCTCGCTGAGTCGTTGAAGTGGCAGGCCTCCATACCCTCGGGACATGGTCCGACGAAGGCCTCCAGAACCAGTCGGTGCACTGCTGCGTACACGGCGTCCCCACTGCTCAGGGTCACGTAGATGTAGCCGGACCGAGCAGCCTTCCCTTGCAGCTCCACGCCTCGCTGCCTGCGTGAAGTGCCATCGCGCGTGACGATGACACGGTCCACGCTGCGGACTCTTCCCTCGGTGCTCACCTCGTAGTAGCCCTCGTACCCGACGACTGGGAGCCAGACTTCACCTTGGGTATGCTGCTGCATAGCCCCTCCTTGCTTCGCTCAAGTGAGTGGGTCAGAGGTCGGGATGCGTTGGCGCGCACCCGGCCTCGTCTTGATTCTACTGGAATCTATAGGGCCGCACCACTGCTCGGCGCGAAAGCCCCGCGCCGGATGCTGGGCGCGGGGCTCGAGAGGGGTTAGAAGAACTGGAAGAAGGCGCCGGGTTTGCCTGCCGGGGCGACACTGAGGCCTACCGTCCACGACACCCAGTCCTGGGAGGAGATGGTCGTCGTGTTCCCGCCCACAGCGGATGCGGCACCAGAGGCGGCCAGAGCATCAACGCCTTGCACGTTCGCGGTCGGTCGGTTGGTCCACCCTGACGCCGCCGCCCCGCTTGCGGGGTAGGCGATCCGCAGGTAGGCGGAGTGCCCCGTGAGTTCAGGAAACGAGATCGTGGCGCTGTTGCCGTTTGCAGGCGATGCCGTGGGGATGGTGGAGGGTGCCGCCTGTCGGTAGGTGAAGTTCGCCAGGAGGGCCGCACCTGTCCATGTCCCGGACGTGTCAGATGTGCTGGTCGCAAACCGGTAGTAGATCGCGGTCTGCGCGGTGGCATACGGACCTGTGCCGACGAGCGTCCACCCCGCGGGCGGGGTGAGGGTGCCGGTGTAGAGCACGAACATGACGATGAGGTCGCCCGCCTGGTGGGCGGGGATGGTGACGGTTGTTCCGCCGAAGCTTCCACCCTGGGAGCCGATGAACGTGGTGGACATTAGGCTTCAACACCCGTTGCGAGGACGTCCCACTTGCTATCGGCGGCGTTCCAGCGGCAGCCGATGTAGAGCGTCTTGTTCGCGGTGGTCGTCGTCGGAAGGGTGATACCGAGCGCGCGGAAGGCGGCGTTGAACGCGAGCGTCCGCGCCGTCCCGTTGTCCTTCACCCGCAGCATGAGCGTGCCGCCGTCCACGGGGGTGCCGGTCGGTGCGCCGAACGTCGCGTTCGCCGCGAGCGCCGTGAGGTTGTACTGGTGCGAGGCCGAGGTGATCGCGGGTGTCGGGGTGCCCGAGGAGGCGGTGGACTCGACCGTCGGACCGAGGGAGCGGCGGGCGTCCGTCAGGGCCGAATCCCCCGCCTGTACCGCGCCGACGATCCGCGAGTCATTGCCCGCCGCGACCGTCGATGCTGCCGTCCCGACGGGAAGGCGGGCGTACGCCACTGTGCCCGAGGTGATCGCGGAACCTGCGTGGACGTGGTTGCCCGCTGCGACCGTAGACGCCGCAGTGCCGACGGGTAGCCGCGCGTAGGCGACGGTGCCCGTGGTGATGTCCGTGCCCGCGTGGACGTGCGCGGTGGGTGTCCGCGCGTCCGTCAGTCGCGGATCGGTGCCGTCGACCTTTCCTGCGACTGCGATCGTGTTCGCGTTCACGTCGGTAGCGACCGCGTTCGCGTCGTCGGCGGTGAACGCCTCCCCCGCGATCCACGTGCTCTTAAGTGGCATGGCTAGTTCACCGTGACCGAGCCGATGCCGCCCGCGTTCCACTGGATCGTGAGGGTGCCGCCGTTGGGGGCGTAGTCGTCGGTCTCGAAGTTGATGTAGCCGATGAGGGGGCGGGTGGCGTCGGTGGCGGGGGTGCTGTCGTAGATGACGGCGTACCGGGGAGCGTTGGCTCCGATGAGCGTTGCGGGCGACCAGGACACGTCGCCGCCGTCGAAGGAGAGGACGTTGGTGCTCGCGTTGTAGGAGACGGAGACGCCTGTGATGGTTGCGCCGCCAGCGGTGTACCCGGTTCCTGACACCTCGTTCGTGACACTGGATTTGAACTGGTGCGTGTCCTGATCTGGGGTGTACGCGCTGGTGCACAGCATGACCTTGATCGTGTCGGCTGCGAGGTTGATCTTGGCTTCGGAGAGGCTCTTGAAATAGAGACCGTAGTACTTGGCGATCATGATGCTCCCTTGTTATGCCTGGTAGATGCGTAGGTAGACGACTCCTGGGACGCCTGCGGATGATGAGCCACCGCCCGTGTTGCCTGCTGTGCCACCGCCGCCGACGGTGACGGTGAACGATGCCGACGTGGGCGAGACGGTGCCGGTGCCGGATGTTCCGGGGTTGCCGCCACGCGCGTACGAGCTGCCCGGCGCGTAGGTGTTGCCGTTGAACGTGGTGTTCGACGCGTTGTTCAGCGACGTACTCGACGAGGATGCGCCGCCGTTGCCGGTGACTCCGAGCGCAGACGACGGTGATCCTGCGCCGCCGTTGCCGGGGAAGAAGAATCCCGTGCCCTTAGTGCCTGATCCGCCGCCGTAAGGGATCACGTCCACGAGATCAACACCGAGCCGGAACCAGCCGGGCAGCGTGTACGTTTGCGTGCTCGTGATGGTCGCGGTGATCGGGGACATGCCGATCTTCTCGGGCGTGGTGGACGCTGCGGACGCGGTCGCCGTCGGCGCGGGTGCGGTGGCACCGGACTGTGCGGCGGGCAGCGCGACTGCGGCCGTGGCGGTGAACGCTGCCGGGTTGATCCCGGCACCCGACACCACGCCGGGGTCGCCAGCACTTGCCGATGCGGTCACAATCGGGATGCTCGTCACCACGTAGGACGTACCCGCGTTGGGGGTTTGGAACTCCGCGACCGTGCCGCGCTCGGATGGGTCGGCGAGCGGGAACGGGAACTCGTACGGGAATCCTGGTGCGCCCGCTCCGATGGTCGGCACCTTGACGGTGACGATGTTCAGGATTTCGGCGGTCGGCGCGAGTAGGTCGGCGGTCGCGTCGAGGTTGATGGCGGGGATGCCGATGCCGGATGCTGCGGCGGGTGCCGTTGCGGTGGCGTCGGCGGTCATGGTGGCCGCGTCGATCTGCACACCGGACTCGACGATGGGAGCGTGTAGTTCGCTGGTCGCGGCCATAGTGTTCGCGGGTAGCGTCGCGTCCGACGTGACCGTGGATGGCAGCATGTCCGCGCCCGCCAGCATCGAAGCGGGGACGATGGTGGGGTCGAGATCCTTGGGCTGTCGTAGGGTGCCGTTTGCCTGCATGGTCGGTGCGGCGATGATGACGCCGCTGACGATGGACGGTGTGTGCGCGGTGGCTGCTGCCGACATTGGCTGGATGGACAGGTAGGTTTCCGGCCACCATCCGAGGCGTACGTCGATCTGCACGACCGGGCCACTGGGTGACCAGCCCTGACGGATCGGATCTGTCGGCAGGGTGGGGGTTGGGGACCAGGTCATCAGATGTCCGCGAGGAGCCAGTCGTCGATGGGGTTGGCTTTGTCGAAGGAGAGTCCGAACCAGCCGGTGCGGGTGCCTTCGAGCGCGACGCCGCCGTACCGGTTGCCGAGACCGGTTGGGGCGGTGTTTCCCGAGTCGGTCCACGATGTGATCTGTGAGCCGTTCCGCCACACTGAGTAGACCTTCGTGCCCGCGGCATACCGGATCTCGTAGGTGGCGGCGGCGGTGGAGATCGCCACCTGTGCCCGCTGCGTCCGAGTCCCGCCGGCCATCGTGTAGAGCGTCGCGTAGCTCGACGTGATCTCCAACCCCACATGATCGTTCGGGCCGGAACCGTGGAACCACACGATCTGCCGCTGACCATTCGGCGAGGTGGTGGTGAACCCGACCTTCGACTGGTCGGTGTTGACCTGCTTCTGGAACTTGCCCCACGACACGCCTGTCGAGCCGGATGTGCCGGTCTGGGAGATGCCGAGGTTGTTGGACGCGATCACCAGGGAGTTGGAGCCGGTCATCAGCCAGTACTGGGACAGGGAGCCGTTGAAGTTGTCGGCGAGCGACAGGGGTGCGTTTGCTAGGCCGGTGTCGATTCCCGCTTCGATGTACGGGATCGCCGTGGAGGTGTGCGATGCGTTCGCTGTGCCTGCTGCGATCGTGGACGGCGCGGGCGTGGATGGGTTCCGCACCGCGCTCTCGCGGAGTGGGTACCAGCCTGCCGGGTTCAGCGGCAGTGGTGTGGTGATGCCGCCGAGGGAGACGGACCCGGTTCCGGTCATGCGGAGCTGGATCGCGATGATGTCGCCAGGCTGCACCGCTACCGACGCGGTGCCGGAGGGGATGGCGTGCTGCACCCACCCGAGGACGCCCGTGATCGCGCCCGCGAAGTTCGCGGAGCTGTACGCGAGTGTCAGGCCGCCGTCGGAGGCCATGCGGTACACGTCGAGGTTGAACGTGGACACGGTGCCCGAGGATCGAGCGAGGAAGGTGAACAGGCGCTTCTCCTGCACGCTACCGCAGCGGATGTAGCCGAGGAACGCCGTCGAACTGTTCACCACCGCAGGAGTTAAGGATGACCCCGTCGAGTCGGTGGAACCAGAGATCGTGTGAACGTGGCCACCACTACCGCCGGTCGCAATCGTGATGCTGTCACCTGACTGGTACGTGTGCGTGTGGTTTCCAGGGTTGCTGGTCGTCCCGGAGAAGAAGTGTGTGTGCGGACCCGACGACATCGCCGCGGCCATGTTCCCCTTCTCGAAGGTGCTATCGGCCGTGTAGTCCATCGACGCATACAACGGGCGAGCGGTCCACCCTGCGTCAGCACGATCCACCAGTCCCGACACCTGCGCCTGAATCGACACCGTGTTCGTCAGCGCATTCGACCCAACACCCTGCGCCGAATCCGCCGTCGTGGCAGTCGTGTTCGTTGACCCCGTGAACAGGTTCAATGCGCCGAGCATGTCGGCCAGCACGTTCGACGAAGACGACGAACCCTGACCCGACAGGAACCCCGTGATGCCCTTGATGACATCCGAGACGATCGGCAGGTTCGCCTGCGGGATCGAACCGTCCGAAGTGAACACTTTCTCGATCTGATCGAGCAGTGAGCCGAGCCCGAAACCGCTGCCGAACAAGCCGAAGCCGTTCATGATGCTGTCGATCACGTCCTGGATGAACGACGACAGCCCCGCGAGGTCGGGAATGAGGTTGGTGATGAAGTTCTGCGGCATCGTGCCCACGCGCACCGCGGTCACGTCGTCCCACCACACAGAGCCCGCTGTCACCGCAGCCTCAACCGCGATCCGAACCCGAACACCATCCACACCAGACGGGATCGTCACCTGCCCGTTGATCTGCTGCCAACCACCAGACGCAGCCGGCGACGAAATCACACCCACCGGCATAGACGCCGCAGACGAAGCGCCGTTGTAGCACTGGCACTCCACACGGAACGCATCACCCGACCCGGCGACACCAGACCACTTCACCCAGCCAGCAACGTCGATCTTCTGGCCCTCTTCGACACGCACCAGATTCGAGAGCTGCACCAGCCGATTGCCGCTCGCGGTCGCCTTCGCAGACCCCGGAGCAGTACGCCCCTCAACGCCATCCCAGAACCAGCCATCACCAACGACCATCGACTCCGCGGCCTTGAAATCCGAGGCCAACAGCAGGTTGTCGGAGTTGCCGCCGAAGATCATGTTCGGCGTGATCCGCAGCAACCCCAGATCGAACACCGCCGAGATCAGACCACGCAGCGTGTTGACGATCGCCATCGGCAGGTCGCCGATCAGTTCGGCCGCATCGAACTTGCCACCTGGAGTCAGGCCGCCGAACATCTGCTGCAAACCCGCGAAGATGTCACCGAACGGAAGGCCATTGTTGCCACCGAACAGCGCCGCCAGACCATCGAGGATCCCGCGGCCCGTCAGCAGCCCCAGCAGATCCTCAAGCTCAAGGTGCCCGTTGCCGTTCGTATCCAGCAGCTCCTTCAGCACCTTCACTAGGTCACCGAGGATCGGAATGTCCTCCATGACCTCGATGAACATGTCGATGAAGCCCTCTAGCAGCTTGATCGGGTCGAACGCGGGCAGCTTCCCGAGCGAGGAGTCCAGGCGCAGGTTCGGGTCGTGCGTGACAGCAGTGCCACGCATCTCGAAGGACGCAGGCATTACCGCGCGACCTCCACCGGCACACCCTCATCCGCCACGATCGCGCCACCAGCTGCGTGCACATCAGTCATCGACGGAGGGGCAGGGCGGCGCATCACACCCTCGAAGCGGCGCCACGCGTGCGTCTCATGCGGGCTGCCGTGCGTCGTCTCCTGCGCAGGCGGAATCTCGTCCGCCGGCAGCTCACCCAGGTCGCGCCACTCCGCCAACTCCAGGCACTGACCGGCCGCGAAGTTCATGAACGACTCCCGAGCAAGCCAGATCAGAACCCGCTCATCCTCGGTGCCCAACATCTCGCGAGGAACCGGCACAACCGCCGACTTCACCACTTCGTAAGCCATGGTCACGCCCCCTGCGGGATGCAGAGCACCGCCAGCTGAGCGTTCTGCCGGTTGAACGAGTACAGGCCGATCAGACCGTCATTCACCAGGTTCACGTTGATCGTCGTCGCCACACCCGCCGCGATCTGCGCGACACCGTTATCCGGCGACACCGACACACCCGGATCACCCGGGCTCGAGAAGTGCGGCGTCACCGTGCACTCCTGCGCGATGTTGCCGACACCACGAGCGACCAGCGTCCCGTTCATCGGATCGCCGATCCGCACCTCAGCGCCGATCTTGAACGGATCCAGAATGTTCAGGTCGATACCGATGGCCTTGAAATGCCCCGTGATGTGCGGCACCCACGCGTAATCCAGCGCGGGCATCGCGAACGACAAGATCGTCATGCGCCCCGAGATGATCGACGACATGTTCGTGAACGCGTTCTCCGGGATGGAGAAGAACATCGGGTGCATCGACGCGAAATCCGACGGCTCCCACAGGCCGTTACCGCTGTTCAGCGCCTGATTCCACGTCAGCACCTGACCGTTATCCGGCGGCAGAGCATCGTTGTAGTCCGACGCGAGACTGATCGCCGACGCCGGACCCTGCGGACCAGCCGGCGGATCCACCGCGATATGCAGATGCGGCGCCGCAGCAGAACCGGTCTGCGTGATCGTCGTCCCCGTCCCCGGAGCCTTCCGCTCGATGCTGAACGACAGCTGCGGCACCGGACCCGGTCGGCCCTCGGCGCCGAGGGGGCGGGTGAGGTACCGGTCGCCGAACCACACGTACGCCTCGGCGGTGCCTGGGAACCACCACGCCTTACCTGCGTCCGCCTCGGTCAGGGTCTGTGGCAGATCGGCGGGTGTCGGCACCGCCGTGTAGTCCCGCTGCAGGACCACCACCGGCGACGGCATACCGTCGTCGCCCTTATCGCCCTTCATCACCGGGACCGTGACCACGAGGTCGTCGTCGATACCCTCGAAGGTGGCAGTCGAGACACCAGGCGTGTCCTCATCGGAGAAGACTCCGAAGATGTGCATGGTGTTCAGCCAGTCCTTGATGTGGAACGGCGCACCGGCAACGGGCATGCTCATGTCCAGTCTCCTTCGATCTTGGTGTCCGTGTGCCACGGCACGCGGTCGTTCATCGCTTCGAGGTCAGGGGTTTCCGGCAAAGGGCCGACCGCGGTGATCCGCTCCGGTGCATCCGGGTCGTCAGGGGCATCGATGGGCACCCAATCGACGACGCCTGCCAACTGGCCGGGACGATCGGGGAGTGCGCGGGCCTTGATGACCGCCAGGTCGTCGAACTGGTCCATGCCGGCGCGGGCGGCGTGGAATGCGATGCCCAGGCGTAGGTCGTCGGGCATGAACAGCAGTTCGCCGCGTGGACCTCGAGCGAAGGCGAGCGCGTCGAAGATGCGGGCGGTGGCGTTCTTGAGCCGCCGCGCCACCTGGTCGTCGGCGTCGTCTTCAGGCTCGTAGACGCGGGTCAGGACGAACGGATCCGCAGGCTGCTCGGGCTCGGTCTTGTTGCCGCCGCGGAGCTTCTGCCGGATCCGCTCGAGATCCGGGTTCGCCGTCACGCCGCATCCTTCGGAAGGTCACCGTCGATGCCAACCGACCGCAGAATGGCAGAGCCGATCTCCTCACCCACGCTCTCGGCGTCGACCTCACGGACGATGCACTGCGACCCCTCGCGCGCGATGATCTGCAGGTCCGACGCGAGCACCATGATCGGGACGACCACGAGTGCGTCCACGCCACTTATGACGTCGTCACCCATCCGGGTGATCGACGGCCCCTCCTCGGCGATCAGATACGGCAGTGGCTCACCGTCGATCAGGATCTCCCCGGCCTGCCGGTCGATCACCACGTCACGCGGCATCTGCTTCGGGTCTTCGGTCATGTCGGTGCCCTCCTCGGCGTACGACGAACACCCCCGACACCGGGCGGTGCGGGGTAGAATCGGAATCGGTTAGTAGGGATCGGGCTAGGCCCACTCGAAAGCAGAGGATCGGGGATCGGCTCAGCCGGTCCCCGCCTCGTTTACGCGGCTACGGCAGCGCCGCCGACCAAGGAACCGATCGCATTCCAGCCATCCGCCAACGCCTTCATCCCCGCCTCAAACGGATCGTGATCGCGGGCCTTACCCACCGTCAGCGACAACGCCATCGGCTTCGACGCATCAACGGAGAACTTCACACCCCGAACCTGATCCACGTAGTAGATCTCCGCGATCTCCCACATGCCCCGGTCACCGACCACGTAGTCGAAGCCGTACACATGCGGGGCACCATCGCGGGTCGTCATCGTGAACGACACCTTCGGGCTGGTCTTGAACGTTCCCTGCCGCAGCGTGAGTGCCGCCGCGACCACGTACGCGTACCCGGACCCGTTCTCCACGTGATCGAGCAGCGCGTAGTCGTTCATCGCCAGCGCGACCTTCGGATTCGTGAACTTCTGCCACGCGAAGAAGATGTTGTCCAGCTGCCCCTGGTACACGTTGTCGAGACCGGATGTGCCCGGTTGCTGGTAGGCGCCGGCGCCGTAGTTGATGACCTGCTCCAACTGCGCCAACGCATACCGGATGACGAACGTGATGAGCTGATTGAGCCATGTCGGCGACTGCCCGCCAGTCCACACCGTCTGCGCCGAATGCCGCTGCATCCGATGCTCGCTGGTGAGGATCCCCGAGTGCTTGCAGTCCCGCCACACCAGCGACGGTTTCTCCGGAGCCACACCCAACAGCCGGCGGAACAACGGATCCGTGATCCCGTCCCCGTCAGCGTCGAGCGGGAGAATCACCTCAGTGAGCGTGTCGTCGAGCAGCGCGCCCACAGCGTTCAGCGCACCATCGAATGCGGTACCCGTCGGACCCGTCACGCCCGACTTGTTCTCGAAAGCCAGCACGATGCAGTTCCGCGACGGCCGCGCCAACTCCTCACCGATCAGAGCAGCCAGCTCCGGATGCGGCGAATCCCTGTCTTCCTCAAGCCACAGGTAGTCGATCAGGCCAACACCGGTGTCCTCGCCGATCGGGGCATGAATGTCATGCAGCATCTGCGCCTTCGCAGACAACGGCACAATCCGCGACTGATCGAAGAACGGGTTGATGAACTGCACCTGGATCGGCCAATGCAGCGGACTCATGTTCCCCACACGGGTCGTCAGCCAGTGCAACGGATCGAACAAGCTCGTCGGGATCGACAGGAGCGGCAGGAAGTTCCGCATCAGGTTTAACTGGGTTGTGAACGCCAGGTTCGACGCCGCGTTCTGAATCCAGATCCACGACTTGAGGGGCTGAAATTCAGGGGCGCTGAAAGGTGTGGGAATCAGGGCTATGTGCTTCGCATGCTCCCTGAGTTGGAGCAACTCAAGCTCGACACACCGCGTGCCGTCCTCGAGCTTCATCTCCTTCACCGCCTGGATGCGGTACCCCAGGCGAGTGCGCCAGGACCGGATGTGCCGGTTCGGGTCGATGCTCAGGTGCAGATCCTCGGTGTACCGGGTACCTCGAGCTACCAGCTCAGCGAGCCAGTCCGCCCACGCAACCCGGATCGTGCCCGTGCCCGTGTCGTCCCACAGCCGCTCCCACTCACCCGACTGCATCTGGCCCAGCAGCGTCCCCAGGTAGTGGAGCTTCTTGTCCCACACGCGGATCAGCGGCGGCATCCGGCCACTGCGCTCCCACAACAGACGGCGCTCATTCAGCAGCCGCCACTTCGTGACCGCATCCTGCGCCTTGTCGATGACCCGCAACCCCGCAGGCCGGCGAAACAGCGCCATCAGGCCGCCACTCCACGCCGGTACCACTGGGGCATGAGCATCGTGATCTTGCCGTTGGGGTTCGAGTGCGTCACCTTCACCACAGCCATCGACTGCGCGGGCGTCTCCGCCATGAACCCGACACCGCCGGGCACACGCCGGCCGATCGGAAGCCCTGCGTCCGCCTGCGTCAGATCACCCAGCAGGAAGTCGAGGATCATGCTGTTGCGGATCAGCTTGTACAGCGGGGTGTCGATCGGATCATGCTCGCTAGTGAGGGTCCGCTTCGACGGGTCCGTATCCACCAACACCATCCCGTCGCCACGCATGATCGGGATCTCCACCTGACGATCCAGAACACCATCCTGGATCGTCACCTCACCGTGGCCCTCCACGATGAACTTCGGCCACTGCGCGTAGTCACCACGATTCGGCAGCCGCAACGTCCCCTGATTGCGGACGTTCGACTCCGCGTTGCTCCACTCCTTCGTCAGCATCCGCTTCGAGAAGAACGAGAAGGGGGCGTGGATCGTCATCGGCATCGTCGTGTAGTTGTTGCCCGCGTACTGCGGATCCCGCTCAACCACCGCGTCCGAAGCCTCACCGTTCCGCACCCGAGTCCACCGCCACCCGGAATAGCGGGTGAACTCGCCCCAGAACCCCATCGGCTGCTCAACATCCTCAGGCCAGTCGTCCCACCACTGCTCCTGAATCGACCGCAACGCGAACGGGGTATCGGAGAACCGCAGGCGGGAGGCGTAGTTCAGCGACGGCCCGATGTGGAACCCCGCCTGGATGACACGCTTCCCGAAGTCCGTGCGCTCCGGTCGCTCACCGATCAGCCACGGACCCCCCGAATACAACTGCTCGAAGGGCGAACCCGTGGTGCCCTTGATGCCCTTGTCGTCCAGCAGGACACCACGGTCCCCCTTCAACGAGCCAGCCAAGTTGTAGATCCGCTGACCATCAGGGGAGACATACACAATCCGGGACTGCTTCGACTGCAGCAGATCCTGCCACTTACCCATATCGTGCCAGTGCGAGAACGTCGGCTCCGAACGCCGACCCGTCTTCGGGGCGAACATCACCCACTCATCGCGGCTCATACCAGCGCTCCTGACTGTCGACGGAATGCGGCGTTCTGACGCGAATCGATCCGCTGCGTCATCTCCTTTGGGTTCACGCCGAGGTTGGCGCCACGGAAGTCGTAGGTGACGCCGCCGCCTTGCAGAGGCAGCGCGCCACCCGGGCCGACCGGGGCCTGCGGGGTCTGCGGCTTCGCGAGATCCGCCAGGTTCGGGATGTTCAGCCCGAGACCAGCGCCGGCACCACCAACCAGACCGCCCGTGTTCTCACTGCTCTGACCCGCCACCGCCTTCGCCAGACCGCCCGCATAGTTGATGCCCGCGAACAGGCTCTTGACGTTTGGCCACTCAAACGGGTTCGAGAACAGAGACCCGTCCAGCCCGATCGCCTGCAGCATCCCCGACACCAGGTTCTGGCCAAGCGACTGGAACTCCGACGTGTTGCTGCCGCTGTCGCCGGTCTTCCCGTCACCCGGCTTGCCCGAGCCCGTCCCCTTGGCCTTCAGCGCCTCCAGGTCCGTCTTGGCCTGCTTCGCATCGCGCTCCGTCTTCTCCGCACGGTCCTTAGCCGCCTGCAGCGCCGACGCCTTCGTCTTCGGGTTCGCCTCCAACTCAGCGACCTTCTGCTTCGCAACCGCCGCAGCCTTCTCCGAATCCGTGACCTTGTCCTGCGCCTCCCGCAACTGCTTCGCCGTGGCGGCCGTCGTCTTCGACGATGTCCCGGATCCGCCTGTGCCACCGCCCGAGCGGCTACCGAACAGAGCGGCACCGATCGACGATCCCAACGAACCGAAACCACTACCCGAACCGCCACCCGAACCACCCGACGACGACGAATCATCACTCGCACCAGACCCGCCCGACGAGGACATGTCCTGACCCTGCAACGGCAGATAGGCACGATTCGGGAACGACGCCGCCGCGGCAGCCTGCCCGCCATACTGGCCGTTGCCGCCAGCACCGCCCATCTCCACGTTGATCCGCGAGCCGTCGGAATCGATGATCGTGCCGGCAGTATGTCCACCGCCAGGGCCGCCGTTGACCCAACCGATCGCATACGCCGCAGTACCCTCGGGCGGATCGCCCTGCAGGAATCCGCGAGCCGCCAACGCCTCGCCCTGGTTGCCAGTAGCGAACCGACCCGTAGCGCCAGTCAAAAAGTTCGCGATCGTCGACTGCGCACCAGAGCAGTCAGCGTCAAAGGTGTTGCCACCGCCACCCCAGGTGTACTTCTTGCCCTGGATCCCCGACGCGAAAGTCTTCAACTGCTCGACGGAGATGCCACCGTTCTCGAACTTCTGAAAGAAGTCGCCCGGACGCACCAACTGGTAGCCGAACGCGCGCGCCGTCTCCGACAGGATCATCGTCGACCGGCCACGCTTATTGCTCGCCCACGGGATGAACGACTCCACACCCGTCGAGCCCTCAGCCCACTGCACCAACCCCCGGCCCCGACCGCGCTGCATCACAGCCTGCGACGGCAGCCGGCCACCGATTCCGCCGTTCGCATACGACGTGATCGAACCGTTCGCATTCGGGATGACGCCGGGCGCCAGAGGGATCTGCGACGGATTCGGCCGCGAGTTCGGGACAACTCCGCTCGTGTCGTACGTGACCCGGATCCGCTTCTCACCCGGGATCTGCTCAATCGTCGCCTTCAGCCCGTTCAGCGTCGTCAGGGTCTCGGCCGCCCCAACCTGCCGAACAGTGATCGTCTTGTCGTTGTTCTGCCGAACCTCAATCCCCAGGCTCCGCAGCATCTCAAGCACCGCAGGAGCCAGCGGGGCACCCGTGTTGATGATCTTGTCGTTGTCCTTACGGACTGCGACACCCATCGACTCCAGCAGATCGAAGACGGCCTGCCCGCCGGGCGCCGACACGCTCACCGGCTTGTCCGAAGGAATCCGGCTGGTCAGGATCGTCTGGATCTCCGCCAGCTTCGCCCGCGCCTCATCGGTGTTCGCACTGATCGTGACCCGCTGCCCGTTACTGCCGGCGACCTCCTTGATCGAGAACCCCAGCTTCTCGATCTGCCCGCGGGCCGACTCGACCTGACTGGTCTCCATCGTCACGGCCTTGCGACCAGGGATCCGATCGAACTCCGTCGCCAGCAACGCGATCGACTGAGCCGCCTCAGGCGCACCCTTCAGCGCGATCGCCAGCTCAACAGCCTTGCCGCCATACACGCCATACAGCCGCTCAATCTCCGCGACCGGCTTACCCGTCGCAGCAGACCACGCCCGGAACGCCTCCGCGTTACTCGACGCCATCCGCTGGATGTCCTCGAGCGACCCGTTCGCCGCGACACCTGCAGCCTCGGTCGCCAGCGACCGCAGATCATCCGCGAGCTTCTTGCTGTTGACGTCGAACACGTCGAGGGTGCCGTCGTCCTTGACCTTCACGGCGCCGATCCCCGACGCAGCAGCAGTCACCTCACGCACCTTCTCCGCGTACCGACCAACCGCCTCAGCCTGCGACGCGGCCGGCGTCAACGCCTCCATCGCAGCCTGCAGCGACGACATCTTGTCCGACGCCGTCGCGGTCGCATCACCCATCGTCCGGAACGCCGTCGACAGCTCGCGCATCCCCGGGCCGAGCTGCTTCGCAGCCTCCTGCTGCTTCTGGAAATCCGACCGCATCTCACGGAACTTCTCCGCCGCGATCCGGCCACCATCACCCGCAGCCTCAAGCTTCTTGGTGAACGAGTCGAAAGCCGCCTGCGACCCGATCGCCACATCACGCAGGCCCTGCTTCGACAGCTTCAACGCATCGATTGCGGCCTGAGCGTCCTTCGCCTTGTCCGCCTCGTCCTTGATCGCGTCCGCCTGCGACTTGAACTCGCCGTTGCCAGTGCGACCCGACCCCGTGAGGGAATCCCAGCTGAAGACCGACTGCCCCTGAGCGCGCACACGATCCAGCGCGGAACCTCGACGGGACGCCGCCGCCGCGAGGGCGCTATCGATCTCGGTGATGCTGTCGTCAAGCCGGGACTTCACATCGTCAGTGACGGCGCCACGCGACTTGACCAACGCGTCGCCCAGCTCGGCGCGAGCCTTCGCAGTCGCTCGGATCGAATCCTGGACCGCCTCGAACGAACGGGCCGACTTCCGGTTGATGCTGGTGATCGCCATGAGAGCGATTCCCGCGCCAGCGAGCGCCGCACCGAACGGGCCGCCCAAGGCGCCAACAACACCGCCTGCGGCGCGGGACATGCCAGACATCGAAGACGTGACCGCAGCACCCGCCGCGCTGAACGTTCCAGCCGTGCGCCCGAAACGCTCAGCCGAGGTCGCCGCCTTCACGAAGGACTGCTGCATCGCCGCCACAACCGGCAGCCGCTGCCCGATCGTTGCGACCGCCGAACCGAACCGGCCGAACTGTACGGCGCTCTGGCCGGCACTCCGGGCCATAGCCGCACTGCTCGCGGCGTACGCGTTCGTGTAGTTGTTGATCCGGCCGGCGAGCTGCTGCCCCGAGCTGAGGACCGCGCCAGTCGAGGACACCAGCAGTCGGTTCGCGCCCGCCGCCTGCCGGACCGCGCCACCGAACCCGGAATAGGACGCTGATGCCGCTCGGGTAGCTGCAGCGTTGGCCGCCATCGACGCTGTAGTCGCAGCGATCCGCTGCCGGATGCCCGCCATGATCGCCGGAACCGTATGGAACGCCAGCCACGCGATCGCCGCGGTCTTCACCAGCTGGGCGTGCTCAGCGAGGAACGTCGCGACCGACGCGATCTTCGGCAGCACCACCGTCGTGAACGCGCCATAGACGCTGTTCAGGATCGTCGGCAGCGACTGCAGGATCGGACCCCACGACGCCAACTGCTCCTTGCCCTGCTGGAAGAACGTGCCCATCTTGGACTGTCCCTCGGCGGAGTTCAGGAACCGCTGCAGCGAATTGGAGCCATCATCCAGCGCGCGGAGAAGACCGTTCTTGCCGACGGCGTTCGTGATCGCGGTGAACGACTTGCCGATGTTCAGTACAGTGCCGCCGAGATGCCCCAGGCCGTCGATACCCTCGTCGATCCACTGGTTCAACCGGCCGTCCGCAGCCGTAGTAGTGATGAACCGATCGAACCGCTGCGACACCGAGGTCAGACCGTCAGCGATGCGGGGGAGTGACCCCGTGCCCGTAGCAGCCAGCTTGCCGAGCGCCGACACCATCGGCTCAATCGCCCGATTCGCGCGACTCTGCGCCGTGGCCGTATCGCCGAAGATCCGGTCGAGAACACTCACCGTCGACTTCTGGCCGCCGACCCGCAGGATCTCCCGGAACGTCTCACCCCACACCCCGGACGTCTTCGCAAGCCCCGCATTCAGCGTCGGCAACGTCTTCGACGCCAGATCCTTCAGGCCGCGATCGGTGCCCTCAAACAGGTTGTCCTGCACAGTCGTCTTCACCTTGGAGTACGCGTCATGCAGCGAACCCAAAGCGGTGACAGCGGACTTCGCGTTCGGCGACAGATCCTTCATCGCCTCGACGGCCTTCTTCAGATCCTTCGGGTCGCCCGACTCGGCGGCCTTCCACATCTCCTTGATCGCGTCGCCCACGCCGACAGTGCCCAGCTTCAAGGTGCCGAACGAGACGCCGACAGCCGCCATACCGCCGGGAACCAGCAGCGCCGCCTGCGACACCTGCTGCAGGGCGCCCGCGACAGATGCCAGGCCAGCCGAGACCGCCGGCAAGCTACCGAGCGCCACCGCGGCCGTCGCCACCTTCATCTCACGGGAGAACGACAGCCCGAACTCTCGGCCCGCCCGCGACCCGGCAGAACGCGACTGAACAGCCACCTTCGCGTACGCCCGATCGACACTCCGCTCCATCGGGTTCGTGTCGGCATCAACCTTGACCTTCGCGCCACGCTCGGCAGAGTTGACGGCACGACGGATATCGCGCTGCATACCCCCCGTATTCGCTGCGATCGTGATCCATGCAGTTGCAAGCTCCAAGGCTCACTCCTTCCGATCGGTCAGCGTCGGCGCGCAAGCAAGCACGTCCCGAGATCGCATGAGGTAGTTGGCGGCGGCCAGCACGGTGGTTACGTCGTCGCTAGCGAGGCCGAGCATTCGATTACAAGACCCGCACAGATATCCACGGACACACTTGCCGCACGTGTAATTGCCTGGGCAGCAGGCGTGGTCATGATCGATATGAAGTTCGACGCCCAGCCGCCCGCACACTTCACACCCTCTTGCAAGAGCTGCGGCGTACTGGCTCGGTGTGACGTTGTAGCGGCGCATCCGCCGCCGTGCTCCAGTGTCGGTGTCACACTGATCGCACCACCTGATATCGGATCGACGGAGCGTTCCATCAGTCCGCCGCAAGGTGGTGTCGATATCGGATCCGCACCCGGCACACGCGACAACCTTTGGACGTTCGACTCCACGTCGTCGATGGACGCTCGCTCGGACTTTGCACCCGTCCGAGCAGTACCGCCAGCGCTTACCTTGCGGAATCTGCGTATTGCACACCAAGCACTTTCGTCCTGATGCGGCCCACTCCCACTTCAGTGGACGAAGCTCACCGGTCTCATGCTTCATGCGGGCGTGGCGCGCGCATAGTCCTTCTCGGGAGTAGGCGCGTTTGGTGCAGCCGTCGAAGATACACGGAGGCTTGCAGGCTGGTGAGCACCAGCGTGTCCGACCGTCAGCCACGACCTTCCCGCAGCCAAGGCACTCACGTTCGGCTGAACCGGTCTTGCGCCACCGCCCGTAGTGGGTGGGGCACATTCCGCGTGCGTTGACGGTGTGGCTACAACCGGAGATGCTGCACTCAGCCAATGGTCAGCCTCCCGCCATAATCGCCTGCAACGCAGGGTTGTTCAGTTGTTCCTCGATGCCCTCATCGGTCCACTCAGGCTTTGCTTCTTCGGCGGTTTCCAGGCCGGGGATCACGAGCGCCGGGTACGGTTCGCCCTCGGCACCGTTGCCGCCGCGGATGTTCCACGACACCTCGCGGACCGCCTGGATAATGCGGGCCGTCTCGATCGCCGACATCGACACCGGGCCGTCGACCGCCTCCCGCAGCGCAGTTCCAATCGGGGGATAGTCGACGTACGCGGCCAACTCCGACAACGACAGATCACAGAAGGCCAGCCGGTCCGCCGCCATATCCCGAGCCAACGGCCCAGCAAACTTCGGATCAGCGACGATCCCAGCCAGCCGAGCTATTCCCCCGGCTCAGCCACCTCGCCGCCGTTGCTGTCCCGCGTCCACGAATCCCACAGATCCTGGAAGTCGTCAGGGCCATCGAGGGGCGCCGGCCGATTGCGGATGATCGCCGCAGCCTCCGGGCACGCGCCACGCTCGAACGCAGCGTTCTCGATCTGGAAGTCCGTCTGGAGGTGGCTGATGCTCAGCATCCACTGCTTCGACGTGATGTCACCGAACCGGCGGATCGCGACCACCACGCCGTCGGCGTAGGTGTGCCGGTAGAGCTTCGTGCCCTTGGGGTAGTGCTGCGTCCAGTCGTAGCCGGCGTCGCCCGGCTCGGGCGCCGAAACGTTGTCCTGTGCGGCGGCGTGCGCGTCGTCGAAGTCGGCGCGGTCCTGCTCAACCTCCGCGATGGGGTCGTCGACGGGCTTCTTCTTAGCTGCGGCCATGATTATCCTCGGCTTTCCCTCGGCTGCGGTGGTGAAAGGAGCCGCCCCGCACCGCCGCCGAGGAATGAGCGGTGCGGGACGACAAACGGGGGCGAGACGCCACATTTCGGGCGTACGATCGCGGAATGAAACTCAAAATGGGGGCGGCTGCAGCAGTGCTGGCCGCGTCGGTATCACTGGCCGGGTGCGGGGCGCAGGAACAGAAGTCGGCGACGACGGTCACAAATACGGCATCTGCCGAGTCGTCTGCACGGGCATCATCGACGGCGCCCGCCAACCTGACATACCCGTCCGGCGACAAGGTCGTAAAGGGCTACCCACTGATCGTGAACGTGACGTCACTCGACTCCCGCTTGGTTAGCAACTTCGACGGGAAACTCGTCAACGGGAAAGTCGTTGCCCTGGCGCCAGGCATCTATGCGCCGTATAACCCAGTCGAAACCAACCTCGCCGCGTACCTGGACGGCCCTGTCGACGGAGACTGTGTCGTGTGGAAGAAGTACTTCCCCAGCTCGGGTGGGTCGTGCTGGAACGGCGTGCTCCCCGGCAATGAGGAACCGTCAATCTGACGCCTCAACGACGAAACCCCCGAACGCTAATGCGTCGGGGGTTTCGAATCCGGCAGTAGAGATACTTCCGGTGCTGTGATCAGCCTAGCATGAAGAAGTTCGGGTCACTACTTCTCGACCAGGCTGGACTCCAAGTACTCACAGACCATCTGGTCTCGAGCCTGCTCCTTGGTCCAACCCGAGACTTCAACCCACCAGTCCGGAACAGGCCAGCCATCAACCGCGACATGCTGCATCATCTCGATGTAGTCCCGGACGCCCAACTGCGGGCTCAAGCTGGCGTGCTTCGTCCGACGCCCACAGGAGTCGCACTTGGCGATGAACGTGCGCATCTCGAACGGCTCCGGATCACGTACACGCAACTCACCGAAGTACGGTGAGCGCCACTTCACGAAGTGCGCGCCACACTCGCAGCACAAGCCCTCCCGCAGCCTTCGTCCGGTCTTGAACTCCTGAAGCTTGACGTCCTCCGCGTAACGCTTAGCATCCCAGCTCATTACGACATCACCTTGAGGACCGTGCGGTGGACGTGCTTGAAGTCGCGTTCCTCGAACTCGATCGGCAGTGAGCGCATGAGCCGAACCTTCGCCCCGTAGAACTCGAGCAGGTTCGCGCGGTTGACCGCCGAACTCCGGGACAGGTAGTACTTGCGGACCGCCGGCCACCGGAACCGGGTATCGCCAAACCGGACCAGATAGTCCGCATAGGGATCCCAGTTTGCTGGCTCCCACTCCGGGTTGAGTTCATGACCGCGCCACTCATGCTCGTGGTACGCGGCCTCCGGGTATGTGACGTCAAGGCTCCAGACGTAGCGATTCATCGCGCCTAGCCTCCCAGCGGGAGGTGCTGGTCACCGTAGTGATCGAGCCACACCCGCTCCATCAGCGGACGGTCCTCCTCGGTGTACGCACGCACCTCGCGCACCTGACCGTTCTGCATATCCAGCGGGTACATCTCGGGCTCCCGGCCGTGCAGCTCGATGTACGCCGCCTTAACACGCTTCCCGAAGACACCGGCCACGGACTTCATCTTGGCGCGCGTGAGGTTCTTGCCGCGCAGGAAGTCCTGGGTGTACAGCGGCCGACGCTTGGCGTCGAGTTCAGCGTGCTCTCCGAGACCGCGCGCCAGGACGACCCGCGCCCGAGCCTCGAGGTGATCGGGATGGATCAAGCCTTTCGCCGACTGGCACAGCTCCATCTGCGCACGAGCCTGGAAGATCGCGGCGTTGAGCTGATGCTCGGTGGCGCGGGGGTTGATCGCTGCGCCCTCGTGGAAGAACTTGTCGAGGGCGTCCGCCGCTTCCGACTGGTACGCGATCAGCTCGGCGCGCAGCTCCTCGCGCACCCTGTTCTCGTCGAGGGTGGCGAGCCACATCCCGAGGGTGCGACGGTTGATGCCGACCATCGAATAGGTCTTGCCGTCCGATCCAGTTGTGGAGAAATTCTCCATGACTGCCCAGGACTTGGACTTCAGCTTCTGCAACTGCCCGGAGTAGTCGAGTCCGAAGTGCTCGACAATCGGACGGAACGCGGCGAGCGACTTGCCGTCGGTGTACAAGGGGAGTGTTGAGCCAGGAACCTTGACCTGGTCCTGGGTGACGATGGTATGCTTCATAGCAAGAACTCCTTCCAAAGTTCTCGTTGGCCCTCATCTGTTCCCGCAGATGGGGGCTGTTTCATGCTGCGGCGTCGATCCGCCGGCAGTGCTTGGGGACTGCGGTGGGCGCAAAGAAGGTCATGGGCGGCACCTTCAGCACCTGCTCCATCGCCTTCGCCACATCGAGCGACGTGGTTGCACGAGCGCCAGAGAGTAGCCCGTGAACGGTTGACTTCGAGCACGACTTCAGTGCGCCAGAACCTCGCCGCTGGTTGCGCATGAGCTGGAACGTCACTGCGTCCGCGAATGACCGGATCGTGTAGTCCGCATACTCCACATGGGTTGCCAGACCGTCGCGGTTGACCAGCTTCGCGTACTTCAAATCCTTCACCTCCCATCGTTCCGTGTCACTAGTGACAGTAGCACAGTGGACGCTCTTGTCCAGCGGTTCGTCACGGAAAGTGCCTGGCGAGACGAGACGGAACCGACTTTCAGGCATGTAGTTTGCGGACATCCTGTACCCCGGTAGGATTGCCACAACGGCCACCACCAGCAGATTGTGCTCACATGCCCACCGAGATACCCGCGCGATGGAAGCCGGTCTTCGACCGCACTGGCGTCGAGTCCTGGCGCGAGCTTTCTCGCCGAGCAGGCGCGTCGGTTGGCGTGGTTCAGGGGGTGGTCCTCGGGACAAGGAAGTCAACCGACGAAGCCGTTCGGATGGTCGCGAACGCTCTTAGAATCTCCATTCAGGAGGTGTATACCCTCCGCGGCGAGCCTGTCTTCGAGCCCTTTGTTCTGCCGAGGCGCGCCAACCTGCTCAACCATCAGCAGCGTCAGGCGATTCTTGCTGTGATCGACGGGATGCTGCACACCTCGGATCAGACGAGCAGTCAGACTGAGTCCGCCGACTCGCGATGATTCAGCGTCATGCGATCGCCTCGAATCGGCTCGAGGTCGCCTTGCCGCCCGAGAAGCAGTGACCGCTGAACCCTTGATTCCATCCTATCGTGCGCTCCTGTAAGCGCCCGAGAAGGTGGCCGCGCAGCCAGTAAGCTGCGCGGCCACCCGTCACGGTCAGGAGACGGTGACGCCCGGCGAGGTACCGCCGGTCAGACCCGAACCATCCGCGGACACCGTCGCGACGCCAGCGGTCACGAGAGCCACCGAGTAGGGGCCGCCCGCCGAACCGGTCACAGTCGCGTTGCCGGCGCCCACGGTCGACAGAGCCTCGAGCGCCGACTTCACAGCCGACGTCGCAGCGTTGTACACGATCGCGGTGGTCGTCTGCCCGCCCACGGTCAGTGTGAAGGTGCCGCCCGTCGGGGTGCCGGTGATGGTGACGGTGACGTTGGTCGTCACCAGCTTGTCGTCCAGCTCCGTGTACTCGTACCAGGTGTTGCCGGCGAGATCCGGGAACAGCTCGAGGGTGACCTCGTAGACGGTCCAGTCCTTCGACTGGTAGATGATGTCGCCGATCTCGCTGATCTGCGCGTCGGGGAAGATGGTGCGGACGCGATCGGAGCCGTCGAGGGTGTCGGCGACGAACGTGAAGTGCTCCAGCATGTCGCTGTTGCTCTTCGTCTCGATCAGGGTGCCCGAGCTGACCGTCGCGGCGGTGACGACCACGTTCGGGTCGCCGAAGATGAGCTTCTTCGCGGCGACCGACTTGGGCTCGATCAGCTTGAACTTGACCGTGTCGTCCTTGCCGGTCTGGATGGCGCGGACCTTGTCGCCGTTCCAGTCGCGCTTCTTCTCCTGGTCGCGCGAGGTCGACAGGATCATGCCGTCCTCGTCGCAGCCACCGATCCGAGGATCCCAGTTCGCCACACTCGGGCGAGCCGCGGACGGGTTCGTCGAGACAGTGGTGCCGAGCGGGTAGCGGAAGATGCCGCCGTTCACGCCCGGCTTGAAGACGCCGGTGTTCTTTACCAGGGTGTGTGCCATGCTGGCTCTCCTTTGTCAGGGGTTGTGCCGCCCCTGCTTTGGGCACGGCGAATAGCCCCACACCAGGGCGGTGCGGGGCTCGATCAGTCCTCGGCTACTTCAACTAGCTAGTGGGATAGGCGACGGTCCACGAGACCGTCACCTGATATCGGCAAGCAGCCGACACAGCGGGATCATCGGACGCCACCACGGACTCGACGCTCGTGACATTCACGACGTCGACCGTGTTCACCGCGTCCTCGAGGACCGCCGCCACCTGACGCGCGGTCTTCCGGCACGCGACCTCGTTCGCGACCTTGTCGTGCACCAACGCCACGACCATGTGCTGCGCGATCCGAAGATTCCTCTTCCGCCCGCCCAGCACCTGGAACGTGATGAACCGCTCCGACGACGGCCGCGGATTCGGGGTCCGCGTCGACACCGGTTGCGCCAGCACACCCAAGGCGGCCAGGCCGTCCAAGATGCACTGGCGGGCGATCACCGTCATATCCGGCGCGACGATCACAGCTGCCTCAACAGAGCGTGTGTCTTCGCCTCATGCGCCGCCGCACGAGCACCATCCGACACCACACGACGCCGAGCACGATCCCCGTCCGACGCCTCCTCAACCGTGTAGTACGGCCGATCATGCGGCGGATTCGTAGTGGACGGCGTCGCATTCGCACCCGCAGCGATCCGGTGAGCATGCACGCTCACCAAACCCTCCGCGCCGGCCGACGTCAGCAGCTCACGAAACCCCTCATCATGGAAGTCGATCACCGCCATCAGCCATTCACCGCCTTCAACTCGACGATCCGCCGACCCGGAGCGAACCCAAACGGACCATGGTCGTAGTCCTTCGGCATCCCAACCACATCCAGCCGCATCGGATCACCATTCGGATCCATCAGCTCAGCGATCGTGAAGTAGTCCCGCGAGTCGAGCTGCAGAGCGGAATCGACCGCGATCACCACGTCCGCGACGACACGATCCGAACTCACCGGACCAGTCGCCGGCTCCGCGCTCGACGGCGTCCACCAGATGCACGCCACCGACACCGGATCCAGATGCCCAGGAACCGTGTTGCCGTCCTCGTTCTCCACGCCCGAGGCGTAGGCGTGATGCTGGGCGGCGAAGGGGAGCGGGATGATCACGGGGCGTCCGTTTCATAGATCGGTTCCCCGGCGATCGACGCGCCACACGAACACGCCCCACCGCCGAAGTAGATCGAGCAGACGGGGGAGTGGACGCCGGTCGCCCGGACAGTGTCGATTCCGTACGCCTGCTGCCCGCTGGTCTTACAGATGTCCTGCAGTTGAGAGATTTCACTCGGCCACAGATTGAACCCACCCCGTTGCCGGGTGTCAAAGGTGACGCCGAACGGACCAGCGGTCTGCGACTGGTACGCCCCCGACCCGGCCTGCGACCATCGAATGATCGCGCCGAGCAGGATCAGCTTCGCCTCAGCGAGTTGTTCCTCAGTCGGGGCCGGGTCCGTTGAACCAAGGCAGGGCGCGACTCGGACCGCTCGAGCATTCGCACCAGCGATCCACACGGCGACCATCGCGTTCCCCGCGATGTCGGCAGGTAGGTCACTGGATTCGATGATGTCGGTCACGAGTCACGCCCCATCCCTCAGTTGCTCGCCGACTTGGGCGGACGACCGGGCGGACGCTTCTCCGGTCCCGGAAGGCTGTAGCCAGAGGAGATCCGCTGGTCCTTCTTCGACGCGGCGACCGACACCCTCTGTCCGTTCGGGGCGATGAGGGTGACGGTCTCAGTCAGGTCAGACATTGGCGACCGCGTCCTTGACCACAGCGAATGCGTCCGTGGACAGGATGCCGACGCCGTACACGACCTCGGAGCGGATCGCGATCTCGTTCTTGCGCTGCAGATCGCCGCTGCCGTCCGGGTCGCCGTACTCGATCAGGGTCAGCGGGATGCTGGCCTGGACGCCCCAGCGGAACGCGGTGAAGTCGCCCGCGATGGCCTTGATGTTGGGGTTGGTCGTGCGGTACGCGCCGGTCGACGCGGTCACAGCCTCGGGGCCACCGCGCACCGTGTCCGAGACGGCCGCACCGAGGCTCATGAAGCCGGTGATGTCCGTGCCGAAGCCCAGCTCGGGGTACAGCTTCTGACCGGTCGTCGGGTGACGCTGGGTGGCGAGCTTGAAGGCGTAGCTGTTGTCGAGTGCCAGACCGTTCGGGGCGATGCTGTCGTCGAGCACCAGGCCGACGGCTGCCTCGATCGCCTGATCGGGCAGCTCGAGGGTGGCCGTGGTCAGCTCCACCACGTTGGTGGTGTCGATGATCTTCGGCGGAGTGCCGGCCAGTGCGGCGCCGGTGAGGGGGTTGATGCCGTGGATGCCGATGAGGTCGAGGGCGCGGCCGAGTGCGACGCCGGACAGGTCCGCCATCGTCTGCAGGATGCCGAGCTGACGGGACTCGTCGGCCCACTTGACCTCCTGGCTGAACCGCTGGGTGACCTGCACCTTGCGGACCAGCGAGGTCACGGGCGCGAACGTCGCGGTCGACTCGCTCTTCTGCTGGCTCTCACCGACGACCTCGCCGCGGGGCGGGGCGGTCAGCGTCATGTACTGCTGCTCACCGAACTCCTGGGGCTCGGCGGCGGACAGACGCGCCAGGACCGACTGGCCCTGCGCCTTCTGCCAGACGCCCGACACCAGGTGGCGGGGGAGCTGGAAGCTACCGGTATTGAGGACGGCCATGGGATTGTTCCTTTCGGGTTAGGAACTTCCCCCGTGGAAGAACGCCCGCGCGAACTCGCGGTCGTCCTCTTCGGTGGTCGTTCCCTGGGTTGACGTGCCCTCCTTGGACACGATCGGGCTCTTCTTCTTCCGCTCGGCTTCGGCCTTCGCCTGCTCGGCATTCCGTGCAGCGAGCCGCGCTGCCTGAGCTGTGAGGGTTTCCTCGTCAGTTCCGGTGAGGAACAGTTCAGCGTCGGACGGCTCTCCGTCGGCGCCGCGCTTCGTGCTGATGCCGAAGTCGCCAGCCACGCGGAGACGAAGCGCGTTGGCTTCGGACTTCGCGTACTTGCTCTCCAGCTCAGCGATGCGGTCGTCGGCGGACTTCTTGCCCTCCGCTGCCTGCTTGAGGTCGTTGTAGTCGGCGTACTTGGTTGCGGCCTTGTTTCGTTCCTCAGTCCGCGTTGCGCCGATCAGCTTGTTGACCTCGTCCTGGGTGAACGTCTTGCCGGCACCCTCGTCCTTTGCGGGCTCCTGAGTGGCGGCGGCAGCACCCTGGTCTTCGCCGGTTGCTTCTACTGCGTCAGACATGTGTTCTCTCCTGATCCGTCCGTTGACCGCCGGACGTGGGCGTAAACCCGTCACGACGTGACGGGAAGATTCTTTGCAATCCAAGCCTTCGCTCGAGCGCGGTCAGCCTCAGTTGCCTTCTCGGACCTGCGACGCGCGGTAGGCACGAACTCCCTGCGCACCGACGTGATCTGCGACTGATCCCACGCGGGACTGCAAGCGCACCTACAGTTGTCATGCGCCGCGAAGTCGGCGGTCTCACGGCTCCGGTACACATCGCCGCGGGAGATGAGCATCGCGCACCAGCCGCACTGAGGCCGGCCGACTCGCATCCACCCGGCCGCCTGCGGATCCTGATCGGTGTTGTCCAGAACTGTCTGCCGGCTCGAGGTCATCACCCGCTTCACCAAGCCACCAGAAACCTGAGCGAGCGCGGTATCCCAGTTGATGCGCGCCAGATCGACGGCCCAACCAGCGAGTGCGTTCGCCCCCAGATCGATGGTGGTAAGCGAGGCTGAGTACGCGCCCGCCACGTTGATCGCGGCGCGATACGCCTCATACCACTCGGCGGTCAAGGTTGCCGCCGCGTCGCCGTAGTCGGCGACCAGAGCAGGCATCACCTCGAACACCGCATCACTGACCGTGGCCGCGTCGAGCTGCGCCCAGAGTGCCGCGAGGTCCGCCTCAGCGTTGTCACTCAGACGGATCAGCGAACTACGAAGCTCAGTCGGCGTTGTCATCTGCGGTCACCGCGGGCTGACGAAGGGCCTCAAGTACAGCGCGTCCCGTCGAGCGTCGGCGATCCGCCATCGCCCGCTTGATCTGCTGCGGCGTCAGGCCGAGGAGTTCGTACCCCACCTCAGTGCCGGCAAGTTCGGGAGCGGCGGCCAACTGCTTCATGCCAGCGTCCGCGACCGCCGACCGAGCCAGATAGCGCGGGTTCCGCCACTGAGCGTCGATCGACTTCCACTCCACCGGGATGTGCTTGAGAGCGATCCCGTTCCGCATCGCCAGCGCCCGCACGAACGAGTTCCGCAGAGCCGGCGTGAAGTTGTCGACTGCCCCCTCGGCCTCGGCGATCAACTCATACTGCGACGAGTCGTACGACTCAGCCGAGGTCGGGTTGACCATGTCGCTGATCGCCAACGCCGAATCCGGCAGCGACGCTTCGCGGGCGAACAACTTAGCCAGACCGTTGAGGTCAGCCCAGTGGGACTCCGGGCTCGCCGCGGGGAAGTGCTTCACGTCGGCGCGCGCCAGCTGAGGGTTCGCCTCATCCTTGTCGTCGTTGATGCCCTTGATGCGACCGAGGCGGATGTCCCACATGTCGCGCTGCACGCCGTCCGCGTTCACGAACGCCGTCTCGTCGGCACCGAGCAGCCAATAGTCCGGGTAGGCGTACACGTCCATGTGGCCCTCGCGGCGGATCAGTCCGCGCACCGCGGCGTCCTGCAGGCCCATCATCGGCTGCGAAATCCGCGACCGCCCAAACGGCCGCTGCGGCGTGGGCTTGTACGGCACCACCTCCGCCGGAACGCCGTAGACGTGATCTGCGCGGTCGACCTGCCACTTCAGCGTCGCCTTGTCGCGATGCGCTGTGATCGTCTCTCCGTCGAGGTACAGGGCCAGCGTCAACGGACGACCGTCCTTGTCGCGAGCGATCACCGACAGCAGGTTGTCCAGATGCCTACGCCGGCGATTCCACTCACCGGTCGCCTCGGTGGCGTCCTTCACATGGATCAGTGCGTCGGGTTCGCCATCTGCCCCAACCGTGTTCACCAGGAACGCGGGGCCGTGCTGGATCGCCGAGACGATCGCCGCGTCAACCTCCGCCGCCAGGTGGTTGTCGTTCCACACGTCATCACCGCCGATAGACGCGAGGTCGCCGCTAGACCACACGAACCCCTCGAGGGTGCAGCGGCGCGCAAGGGCGTCCACGGCCTTGCCTGTCCACCCGAGTGTCAATCCGAGCGTGTAGTACTGCGGCGGGATCAGCGTCCCTACCTGGCGAATCGACCGCTTCCCGTCGTAGTACGACGTGCGCAGCCGATTCCCCATGCTGCGGTGAGCGATCTGCTCGAGCAGGCCGTTGACGAGGTCGTTCTCATCCGGCGACAGATCAGGGATGCGGACCGTGAAGTTCATCGGCTACCCGTCCGTCGGCCGGCCCCGGGACGGCGTCCGGTCGCGGCGGAGCGACCCGTGCCCGTCGGAGCCCGCTTCGTCATTGCCGCGTACACCGCAGCGGACATCGCGATCGCGGGGCCGATGTCGAAGGAATCGGAACGAGGCATCAGAGTCCACCCTCCCGATTTACGGTCCTGCCGCCGTGATCCTCGAATCGCATCGGAGAGTTCCTGTTGTCCACCATGTGACAGTCGCCCTCCTTCAGCCATCCCGAGCCACAGCGCATTGCCGGCTCCAACTTCGTTCTGTGTGTATGCGGCTGCGCCGTAGCCGAGCTGCTTGAGCTTCTCGCCGACGGTCTTCGCAGCACCGGTCGAATCGTGTTTGACCAGAACGCGACGGGTCGCGTGTCGGGTGAGGAAGTTCGTCGCCTCAGCCTCCGACTGCGTTCCGAGCGCGATCTCGACGTGCGCGGCGTCGTCTCCACGCCAGCAGGCGACGATCCAGATCCAACCCGATCGGGTCGCGTTCACACCGAACGACGCTGGTGCGCCCAACTCTCACTATGACAGCTTGAAGAGGCCCCGGCTCGACGGCTAGACCTGGCCCCGTTTGCGACTCGCCGGTGGTGTTGC